>CAVGRL010000033.1:0-25091 GCA_963631715.1 Bacteroidaceae bacterium | reverse complement strand
GAGGGACTGACTACGAATCAGTACGTCGGGGGTTCGAATCCCTCACGGCGCACCACTTGAATTGACGGGCCGTTTATTAACGGCCCTTTTTCTTTATGGGATTCGAATAAGCCTCTTATACGTCTCAAGCCCCACCATCAGCACTTCTTCGTTGAAATTGAAAGTGTCGGCATGAAGCGGGATGCCTGTGCCGGTTCCGAGCAACAAGAATACGCCAGGCAAATGGCGCTGATAAAATGCGAAATCCTCTGCAATAAGCAATGGTTTCGGGAGTTCTTCTATCTCGATGTGCTGCGCCGCCAAAGAAAAGAGTTGCTCGTTGTTCACGACCGGTGGGTAGCCTTCGCTGAAATCGGTTTCTACCGTGCATCCGGCTTCGCTTGCGCGTCGTTGGGCAATTTCAGCGAGCTTCTCCTTTGCTTGTGCACCCATGGCCTCGCTGAATGTGCGCAAGGTTCCCTCGATGTAGGTGCGCGACGAAATAACGTTGCGCGCTTGCCCGCTTTCCAAAAGCCCGCATTTAAACGTGCAGGGCTCTTCTTTTTCGCGTTGCGCCATGTAGTCGTACGATTCGAGGATGAATCGCATAGCAGCTTCCATTGAGTCCGCTCCGTCTTCCGCTTTGGCGATATGCGTCGCTTTACCGTGGAAGGTGAATGTTGATTCGCTTGTGGCGGCCAGCAATGCGCCAGGGCGGCTGGCGATGCAGCCTTCAGGCAAATCGGGCCAAAGATGAAAACCGAAAATGCGGTCGACGCGATATTTTTCGAATACGCCCGATTCGCAAATATCCTGAGCTCCGCCTGTGGTTTCTTCGGCTGGTTGGAATACGATAAGCACGCTTCTTTCGAGCGAATTGAGATTCACCGCGATATGCATCGCCAATCCGAGCGCCATCGCCATATGTCCATCGTGGCCGCAGGCGTGCATTTTTCCTTCATGGGTGCTGCAGAACGCGACGCCCGATTTTTCCGTTACGGGTAATGCATCCATATCGGTGCGAATGGCGGTTGCATGCTCGCTCTTTCTGTCGAAGAACGCGCATACCGTTGAGCGGCAAGGCTCGAACACTTCGCAGGGCAGCTTGTCGATAACCGAGTGAATGTATGCGATGGTTTCGGGTAGTTCGAAATCAACTTCAGGAATACGGTGCAGGTCTCGGCGGAATTTTGTGAGGTCGTCTATTGTCGGTTCTGCATATGCCGCATGTTCGGCGGTAATTTTGGTCATAATGCCTTCTTCGTCCAAAGGTTCTTTGGTTTCTCGCGCATTATAGCCTCGGCTAATTGACTGAGCCCAGGTGGCATGGTAGTTTCATTCGAACGATAGAGGCGCGGATGAGAAGAATGCTAGTGGAGCCGGCGGGCTTTGATTCTAGCAGGAGGCGATTCCGCCGAATTCGCTTGCCGGGCGCGGCGTTCGAATGGGCTTGCGGGAAACACCCGTAAGACTGTCTGCGATTATGCAGGTGAGCTATCTTGCTGAGATCCGTTTTGCGCACGAGCGGTGCGCATATGAGCCAGTGAGGCAGCTGCCTTGCTGGCTTTATTTATATGGTGAGTGAAAGGCGGCCGTATGGACAAACAGCCCTTTGTGACTAAAGAAAAGCTCGATGGGATCATCGAGAAATATCCGACGCCGTTTCATCTTTACGACGAAGCTGGTATTCGCCGCAATATGGAAGCCGTGCGAGAGGCGTTTTCTTGGAACCCGGGGTTTAAGGAATACTTTGCCGTGAAGGCGACCCCGAACCCGTTTCTTATCGACATATTGCGTGACTATGGCTGCGGGTGCGATTGCTCGAGTGCATGCGAGTTGGCTTTATGCGATGCAATGGGAATATCGGGGCACGATATTATGTTTTCGTCGAACGAAACGCCCGCCGAAGACTATCGTCTGGCCGATAGCTTGGGAGCCATCATTAACCTTGACGATATCTCGCACATCGATTTTCTTGAACAAACCATAGGCCATATTCCAGAAACGATCAGTTGCCGCTACAACCCCGGAGGGTTGTTTGAAATCAGCAACGATATCATGGACAACCCCGGTGATTCGAAATACGGCATGACAACCGAGCAGCTCTACGAAGCGTTTCGCATCTTGAAGGAAAAAGGCGCCAAGCACTTTGGCATCCATGCGTTTCTTTGCAGCAATACGGTCACCAACGATTATTACCCCAAACTTGCTGGCGTGCTTTTCGAGCTTGCACGAGATCTGCAAGAGAAAACGGGCGCGCATATTGAGTTCATCAATCTTTCGGGCGGCGTCGGCATACCTTATAAGCCCGGCCAACAGCCGAACGATATTCGCGTCATAGGCCAAGGCGTTCGCCGTGTCTACGAAGAGGTGTTGGTGCCTGCCGGGATGGGCGACGTTTCCATCTATACCGAAATGGGTCGCTTTATGATGGGTCCCTATGGGTGTTTGGTCACCACGGCCATTCATCATAAACATATCTATAAAGACTATATCGGTTGCGATGCATGCGCGGCGAATCTTATGAGGCCGGCAATGTATGGCGCGTACCACCATATAACCGTTGCGGGAAAAGAAGACGCGCAATGCAATCATGTCTACGACGTGGTTGGCGGTCTTTGTGAGAACAACGATAAGTTCGCCATCGATCGCCACTTGCCCGAAATCGAAGACGGCGATGTGCTGGTGATTCACGATACGGGTGCCCATGGGCATTCCATGGGGTACAACTACAACGCCAAACTCAGAAGCGCTGAATTGCTGCTTAAAGAGGATGGAAGCGTGAAACTTATCCGCCGCGCCGAGACGCCGGCCGATTATTTTGCGACGTTATACGGCTGCGATGAGCTTACCGAAGGCGCGCCCTTTGACGCCGAAAAGCTCAAACGCACTTCCCTTTAGCTTGAAGCGGCTGTTGTGCTTCGGCTTGTCTTCTAGCTGGTGCTGGCATGCAAGAACAAAGAGGGTCAACCTTCGTTTACGATGCAATTTCGAAAGGATAAAACCATGGCTGATATGACGGGACTTTCAGGGTCGATTGTGGCGCTTGTCACGCCGTTTGACGATAAGGGCGCCGTCGATTTCGATACGCTCGGTCGCTTGATTGATTTTCATTTGGAAAACGGCACCGATGCGCTACTCACGCTCGGAACGACGGGCGAATCTTCGACGATGTCTCATGAAGAGGACGACGAAGTGTGCAAGTTCGTCGTAGAGCGCGCGGCGGGTCGAGTGCCGGTTATCGCCGGAAGCGGGTCGAACAGCACCGAAACCATGCTTGAAAAAAGCCTGAGCTTCCAAAAGATGGGGGCTGATGGATTGCTGCTCATTACGCCGTATTACAACAAGTCGAATGAAGAGGGAATCTATAGGCATTTCACTACCGTGCTCGATGCGGTTGACGTTCCCTGCATTCTTTACAACGTTCCCGGACGTACGGGCTGCTCAATTTCCGAGCGAAACGTTGCGCGTCTGGCGAAGCATCCCAACGCGTTCGGCATCAAGGAGGCGTCGGGCAATATCGGCTACGCCACAAAAATCGCTCGCTACCTTTCCGACGATTTCTGCATGTTCTCGGGCAACGACGATATCGTGTTGCCGATGATGGCCTTGGGAAGCCGTGGCGTCATTTCGGTGTGGGCCAACGTGCAACCGAAAGAGGTTCACGAGATGTGTAGTCAGTGGCTTGCCGGCGAACACGAGGCAGCCTTGAAGGCGCAGCTTTCTGGAATCGAGCTTATCGACTCGCTGTTCTGCGAAGTGAATCCTATTCCCGTAAAGTATGCATTGGAGCTTATGGGCTTTGGGAAGGCCGTGTATCGTCAGCCTTTATGCGAACCAAGCGATGCGGCGAAGGCAAGAATTGCCGAAGCGATGCGTAATGCGGGAATTATTTAAGGAAGTATCGATTAAAGGCATCGTATACCGCATGCTAGCGATGGGTGTGCGGAGGGCAATTAAGGCTCGCTTGTTCGGGTGGGCAAGCGGGCTTGAATTGCTCGAGCGGACTGCATCGGTTCGTGTTTTCGCGAGAGTGTTTTCGATTGCGGCATGACGGGTGTTTGCGCCATGCCGCTTGATTGATTGGAGATTTTGAATGGCTAACGTACTCCTCGTTGGCGCGGGGCGCATGGGCACCATCATTCGCGAGCTTGTCGAGGCTGATGAGAACCTGCAGCTTGCCGGCGTTATCGACGTGGATAACAAAGACGACCTGCTCGCATCGGCGCCCATTGCCGATGTGGTGATCGATTTCTCGCATAAAAGCATGCTCGATTTGGTCGAAGCTTATGTGAATCGTTCGGGTGCGGCGCTTGTCAGCGGCACGACGGGCTACAGCGAAGCAGAGATGGATCGCTTGAAAGCCCTTGGCGCGAAAGCTCCCGTTATCCATAGCGCCAATTATTCGCTCGGCGTTGCAGTTCTTCGCCATTTGACCGCCGAAGCTGCAAAAGCGTTGCCTGGCTTCGATATAGAAATCGTTGAAGCCCACCACAACCAAAAGGTCGACGCACCGAGCGGTACGGCAAAACTGCTCCTGTCTGCGGCGAACCTCGAAAACGAATGCGATGTGGTGTATGGTCGTGAGGGCATGTGCGGCAAGCGCCCCGCGAAAGAAATCGGTGTGCATGCGCTTCGCGGCGGAACGGTTGCGGGCACGCATACGGTGCATTTCTTCGGGGAGGACGAAGAGGTGGCTCTCACGCATCGCGCCACCAGCCGGCGCATTTTTGCGACGGGCGCCGTTGCCGCAGCTAAAAAACTCGTCGAACGTGCTCCTGGCTTCTATAGCTTCGATGAGCTCATGTTTTAGAAAGGATCCAACCTAATGGACGCTCAAGAAATCATTAATTTCATCGCGACTTCCGAAAAGAAAACGCCGGTCAAAGTATATATTCGCGAGAAACCAGGCAAAAAAGTCGACTATAAGGCTGCCGCCAAGAAAAGCGATGTGAAGGTGTTCGGTGGCCGCAAGGGCAAAATCGTGTTCGCCGACTGGTCTGATATCAAGCCTGTGCTTGACGCCAACGCCGACGCCTTCGATTATTACGAAGTGGAGAACGACTGCCGAAATTCTGCCGTTCCCATGCTTGATATGAAAGAAATCAATGCTCGCATCGAGCCCGGTGCAATTATTCGCGACCAGGTTGAAATTGGCGACAACGCGGTCATTATGATGGGCGCCGTCATCAATATCGGCGCGGTTATTGGCGAAGGCTCCATGATCGATATGGGTGTTGTCCTTGGCGGTCGCGCTATCGTTGGCGCCCATTGCCACATCGGTGCAGGAACGGTGCTTGCTGGCGTGGTTGAGCCCGCAAGCGCTACCCCGGTCGTGGTGGAAGACAACGTTATGATTGGCGCGAACGCCGTCGTCTTGGAAGGCTGCCGTGTTGGCGAGGGCGCGGTTGTTGCTGCGGGAGCAGTCGTGGTAAGCGATGTGCCCGCCGGCGCCGTGGTTGCTGGCGTTCCTGCAAAGGTTATCAAGATGAAAGACGAAAAAACCGAAAGCAAGACTGCTTTGGTCGATGCCTTGCGTACGCTCTAAGCGGATCTCGACGATAAGACCTGAACGCTAAGGCCCGAATAGCCCCTTTCGAACCAAGCCGGTTTTGAAAGGGGTTATTTTTTTGAAACTCCCCGATTTCTAACCTATTTACCCTATCCTCCATAACTGTTGACCTAATTGACCTGGTGAAACGATAATATCAGCACAATTGGTTCATATGATAGTGGTTGCTTTCACTCCCGTTTTTCAACCATGGCGGGTGGTGTTTTCGCCTATTTTGCTTGCCATAATGCTCGGCAGATTCGAGCTAAAGAGCATCGAGTCTGCCGATTAGGGCCCAGTGGGGCCACATGGTACGAGTGCAGCCAGAGGGGGCTGCGAAATCCAGAGGGAGGATTCACCATGAGCATCGAAAGTGGAATGAGCCGTCGCAATTTCTTGTCGGGGGCAGCTGTTGCTGGCGCTGCGCTTGCAGGCATGGCCGGGCTGAGCGCTTGCTCGCCGAGCAAGTCGAGCTCGAAAAGCGATTCGTCGACCGACACCTCTAAGGGTTCTGCATCTGCATCCACGATGGGATACGATGGCACGGGATCTATGCCGTGGCTTGGGGAGAAGCCTGAGATTTCCGAATCTGATGTCGAAGAGACGATCGACGCCGATGTCGTCGTCGTGGGCTTGGGCGCTGCTGGCGTTCCTGCAACGCGCGCCGCTGTCGAAGCTGGCGCCAAGGTCGTTGCCCTCGAATCTTCGCCGAAACTGAATTCGGTTGCTTCCGATATGGCGATTTTCGGTGGCGAGACCCAAGCGAAATGGGGCCGCGGCGATGGCTTCCTTGACAAGAAGATGGTCGTCAACATGCACATGGAAGAGTGCAGCCACCATGTGAACCAGTCCATTATTTCCACCTACTACGACAAGTCGGGCGAAGCGCTCGATTGGTTCGTCGCTGGTTCCAAGGGTCTCTATATTGCACCGGAAAGCTATGCCGAGATTCCCGAGGCCAACCAGAAGAATTACATGTATCCCTACATGTACCCCTTGCCCGAAACCTATGATTACACCAAAGAAGATCTGCCTTGCTATCCCACCTCGGTTGGTTTTAGCAGCCTGGCGACTGTTATGCAGGACAACCTGCAGGTTGCTATCGATGGTGGTGCCGACGTTCGCTACGAGACCAAAGGCATTGAGCTTATCCAAGATTCCGATGGCTCTGTGACCGGCATTTACGCTCAGGCGACCGGGTCTAGCAAATATATCAAGATCAACGCCAAGAGCGTCGTTTTGGCGACGGGCGACTATCTTGCCAACGAAGATATGATGAAGTTCTACGCGCCGGCTTGCGTAGAGAACGGCATTCAAATCTTGAGCCTCGATATGGATGCCTCTGGCGCTTACACCAATATCGGCGAAGGCCACAAGATGGGCGCATGGGCTGGTGCTCATATCGAGCAGTGGCATGCTCCCATGATTCACCACATGGGTGGCGGCGCTGGCGCCGACGGCCGCGGCGTTATCGGAAACAATGGCTTTTTGTGGCTGAACCTGCACGGCAAGCGATTCATGAACGAAGACGTTCCTGGTCAGCAGCTCGAGAACCAAGTTGAGCTTCAGCCCGAGCGCAAGGCTTACCAGTTCTTCGATTCGAGCTGGCCTGAGCAGCTGAAGTATTTCCCCGCAGCTCACGGCATCGCGTGCTTCTATCGCGAGGAGGAGCTTCCCGAATATACCGCTTCCGGTCTGCGCATCAACGTGCGCACCAAGAAAGATATCGAGACCGCGGTCGATGAAGGACGCTGCCTGAAGGCCGATACGATCGACGAGCTTCTTTCCAAGATTGAGGGTATCGATGTCGCCGAGGCGAAGAAATCCATCGAGCGCTACAACGAGCTGTGCAAGGCTGGGGAAGACACCGACTTCTTCAAGAGCTCCCAGCGTTTGTTCGCCCTCGAAAATGGCCCGTTCTATGCCGCTGAGTGCGGTTGCGCTCTTACGCTGGGCAACCTGGGTGGGTTTGATTCCGACGACGAATGCCATGTCTACGACGAAAACCGCCAGATTATCAAGGGCCTGTATGCATGCGGTGCCCCCCAGGGTGGTCGCTTCGCCGTTCAATACCCGATCTCGCTGAAGGGCCTTTCTTGCGGCATGTGCATGGTATACGGCAAGATCGCCGGTGAAAACGCCGCCAAGCAGGCATAAGGTTCTTTTAGCGAATCGCCTAAAGAACAACCCCGAGAATTCGCGGTGACCCTTCCCTTCCTTTCCGCCGCGAATTCGATTCAAAAGAAAATCCCCAGGATTGCCTGGGGATTTTCTTTTTGCGTCAATGCGGGAGCCCCTGCTTTGATTCGCATGTCTTGGGATGAATGATGCTTCAGTGTCGCTCGGAGCCGTCCGCAAGTTTTTTGCTTGGTGCTCCTAATCGATTTTCTCGAATCGGTAGACCTGCGTTGCATCGGGGTATTTCTCGTGATCGATTTCGCTTGAGAACATGGAAAGTGGCCGAGCCCATAATCCGCCTTCGCCATATAGGGCGCGATAGATTACGAGAGGCTCTTCGGTTTCGGAATGCTTCGCAATGCCGATCACCTCGTATTCGTTTCCCTTGAAATGGCGATAGGTGCCGGCTTCGATGGTTCTCATGTTTCCGTTTCCTAAAGCAGCTTCTATCAGGCTTTTAATCTTTGAAGGAAACTGTCGGTGCAACTTCAGCCCCGGCCGTTGCGTCGAAGCTGGGGCGTTCTTTGAATCCGAACATGCTGGCGAAAAGCACGGCGGGGAATGTTTGGATAGCTGTGTTGTACTTCATGACAGTGTCGTTGAAGCTTTGGCGCATATAGCTAATTTTGTCTTCGGTTTCCGAAAGCTGCGACTGCAATTGCTGGAAGTTCGCGTTCGCTTTCAAGTCGGGGTAGGCCTCAGAAACGGCAAAGAGGCTTTTCAGCGTACCGGTAAGAGCGTTGTCTGCGGCCATTTTCTCTTCAGGGGTGCTAGCATGCGCGACCGCGGCGCGCGCTTCGGTCACTTTTTGCAAAGTGCCGCTTTCGTGGCTGGCGTACCCTTTGACGGTTTCGACCAGGTTTGGGATGAGGTCGAGCCTTCGTTGCAGCTGCACGTCGATTTGAGCCCACGCGTTGTCGACCATATTGCGAAGCTTTACGAGGTTGTTGTACATAACAATGGCTGCAATCACCAACACAACGATGATTGCGAGAATAATGCCGAGAATCATGGTTTCGCCTTTCGGTGAGGGGTAGGCGCTTTTGCGCCCTTGCTTTGCATTATAAGCAAGACTGTTTCTGCTTGGGTTTTCCGGAGGAAATCGTATGCCTATTGGTTACCAGATTTCGCGAGGGGCTCCCAGGTTTGAGGCGCTGCCACGTGCGGGTAAAACAGCGGCTCCTACTTTGGCAAACGTGCAGCTTCGTGCCCAAAAGCCTTGAAGTTTTGCATCTGCGACAATAGCGGCGGAGTCCTTCGAGGCCGCTCCGGGTTTCATCACTGCGAATGTGGCTGATCCGCTTCCGCATAAAAGTACCTTTGGTTCGCCGTTTTCGCCCAATGCGACGTTCGGTTGAGAAGAAAGCCAAGCCCGCACATCGGAAAGTTTCGGCACTATTGCCTCAGAGGCCGCCGCAAGGTTATTGAATAGTTCGACGCCGCTCGCCTCTTCGATATCGGCGGAAAATGCCGAGGCTTGCCTTTCTTCAAGCGCGTCGAAGGCATCGTATGCCGCCTTGGTGGAAACGCCCTCGTCGATTTTCACGATAACGACCTCCCCCTCAAGCGGCGTTAGCGCATGTTGGAAGGTGTCGCCCTTTCCGTCGAGATACGCGCAAGGGCCATGCAGGAAGAACGCGACGTCGGCTCCAAGGCTGCGAGCGACTTCGATTGCCTCTTTGCATGTCTTGTTTTCGCCCCATGCTTGGCATAATCCGGCGATGACGGCTGCGGCGTTTGACGAACCCCCACCGAGCCCGGCTTGAAATGGAATATGCTTTTCTATCTTGATGGAAATATGCTCGCGTTCGTGTCCGAGCTTTTTCGCAAGGCGCTCGGCGGCTTTGTATGCGATGTTTTCTTCGGGGGCTATTTCAAGCGCCGGGATGTTTTCGCGCGTGCTGCAATCGACGCTGACGACGAGGTCGTCATAGCCTTCGGGCGAGATAAACTCATCGACTCCGTCGTCTACGGAAACGCTCACCATATCGTGCAACGTGAGCGTTTGCATGACGGTTTTCGCCTCATGGAATCCGTCGTCTCGTTTTGCTCCAATTTCAAGGTGAAGGTTTACTTTTGCCGGGGAGAGTACCTGGTAGGTCCTTCTCATTTGCATCCTTTCTCGCTATTCGATCGGCGTGTTTTGAAGAATTCGGAAAGCACCGAGGCGCATTCGTCTTCAAGGATGCCGCTGGTTACTTCGAATGTGTGGTTAAGCCGAGTGTCGGAATTGATCGTGTACAGCGACCCGAGGGCGCCGGCTTTGGCGTCGGGCGCCCCATAGACGCATCGACCGATACGGGCTTGGTGCATAAGGCCCGCGCACATAATGCAGGGCTCGAGCGTCACGTATACCGTGCAATCGGGCAGTCTCCAACGTTCAAGTTCTCGTGAGGCTTGGACGATAGCTGAAAATTCCGCATGCGCCGAAGGGTCGGCGTCCTTTTCTCGATGGTTTCGGGCTTGCGCGATTATTTCGTTTTGGCATACGACCACAGCGCCGATAGGGACTTCGTTTTCGGTTGCTGCAAGGCGGGCCTGTTCAAGCGCCGCTCGCATGAACCGATTGTCGGCATCGGAAATCTCGTCAGCCGAAACCCAGGCTTGTTCCATCGGCATTCCGTCGTAGCAAAACGCCACGGTTTCCTCCTACAAACGTCTCGGCCATATCGCGGCTATTGTAAAGCAAGGCGCCTTCGTGCGGGGTTGCTGTGGATGGATGGTGAATCAACGATGCCTGCTTTGTTGCTTTCTGCGCCAAGTGCGCCACGCGAAAGCTTGGGGGTGCGATAATGAATCATCGCGCCCTTTGGTCGAGGGCATTTTCATAGGAACAATCTCTTAAAAGCTGAGTGCAAGGCGCTTCGGCTTTTTGCGCTTTACGCCTGATGGGCGCTAGAGATTGCACGCTTGTGCAGGGAAAGGATGATTATTTTTGAAACTTGATCGGCATCAAATAACTATGCTTGTCGTTATGATTTTCGGCACGTTCGTGACCGTGCTCAATCAGACGCTCGTCACGCCCGCCCTGCCTTCCATTATGGTCGAGATGTCGGTGGATGCGGCGACCGCGCAATGGCTTACTACAGGATTCACCTTGGTAAATGCCATCATGATTCCCATAACCGCATACCTTATCGACCGATACGCGACGCGCAATCTCTTCACGGTATCGATGGCCATCTTCACGCTCGGCTCTGCTTTGGCCGGGTGGGGCCCGAATTTCGCCGTGTTGCTCCTCGGTCGTCTTTTGCAGGCGGCGGGCGCGGGCATCCTGATGCCTATGGTCATGACGGTTCTCATGCTTACGTTTCCGCCCGAACGCCGAGGGTCGGCAATGGGGTTATTCGGCATCGTGATCGCGTTTGCGCCGGCCATCGGTCCTTCTGCGGCCGGTTTCGTTATCGATGTATATAACTGGCATATTCTTTTCTGGATTGTGGTCGCTCTTTCGCTCGTCGGTATTGTGTGCGCCTGGTTCTCTCTGAAAAACAGCCCCCGCAATGAAAGCAAGAATCTTCCGCTCGATAAGCTTTCCGTTGTTCTTTCAACGGTCGGATTCGGCTGCTTGCTGTACGGTTTTTCAGCAATCGGGTCGAATGGTCTCAATGCCATCGATGCTGTGGTGAGCGTGTTCGGTGCGGTGGTCGTCGTTTTGTTCTTCCGCAGGCAGCTGAGGATGGATCGCCCTATGCTGGAGGTTCGGGTTCTGAAGAACAAGAAATTCCTCGTGGGAACTATCATCGGCATGCTTGTCCAAGGCGCTTTGCTCGCTGCTGGGATTCTCATGCCGATCTACCTTCAGAGCTATCTTGGGTATTCCGCGACCATTTCCGGCTTGGTGATTTTGCCGGGCGCTATCGTTATGGGAGCTATGGGGCCCATCGCCGGGCGCCTCTTTGATAAGCATGGTCCTCGGTTGCTGAGCCTCATCGGTACCGGCGTGCTCACCGTTTCGACGCTTGCGTTTGCGTTTTTGGGCGATTCAACGGGATTGATCTACCTCACCATTCTTTATACCGTTCGCATGTTCTCGCTGTCTCTCGTAAATATGCCCATTACGACTTGGGCCATGAATTCTCTCGACAACGAAGTCATGAACCATGGAACGTCGGTAAACAATACCATGCGCCAAGTGGCCGGTTCGTTCGGCACGGCGCTGCTTGTTTCTATTTCGACCATCGCAACCAATATGAGCTCGACTTCCATCGATTCCGTTCATGCGGGTATCTTCGGGGTCAATATGGCGTTTACGGGCGCTACGATTTTGTGTTTGGCCGGCTTCGTGCTCACGGTGATTTTCGTGAAGGACAAGCCGAGCGATGCAGCCGAAGCCGACCCCGATAACGCGAAGCGTTCTATTCTTGAAAGCATTATGAAGCGCGACGTGTATACCCTGCCGGAAGACGCTACGGTTTTTGATGCGGTAAAACTGCTGGTGGAACGTCATATTTCTGCCGCTCCTATTGTCGATGGGTCGGGCAAGCCGATTGCGTTTGTGTCCGATGGCGACGTTGCTCGCTTCCTCTCGAAACGTCATAGCACATATACCGATCCGGTTGCACTCATTATGCTTACCGAATCGAGCAGCGACGATTTCGCCGTGAAGGCCGCTAAGGTCATGAAGATGCGCGCCTACGATATTGCGACGCACGGCGTTATATCGATCGACGTGCATACCGACATTCGCGAAGTGTGCCGAATTCTTGGCGAAAACCACTTGAAAAAGGTTCCCGTGACCGAGGATGGACAGCTCGTCGGCGTAATCAACCGCAGCGACGTCGCCCAGTACTCCATGCGCAAATACCTTGAAGAAAGCGGCGAAGAGCTGGCTCGCAACGCTGAATAAGACAGGTTTTTCGCTGCTCTAGCGCAATTTCGTCACACGGCATGGGTTTGTGGTATGCTTTGCGAGCTTTGGAGGAATGGCCGAGTGGTTGAAGGCGGCAGTCTTGAAAACTGTTGAGCCGCAAGGTTCCGTGGGTTCAAATCCTACTTCCTCCGCCAGATTAAAACAGCAGGTCAGGGGTTTATTCCCTTGGCCTGCTTTTTATTTGGCACATATAGTGGCGCATGGAAGCCTATAGGGTGAAACATGTGTCCGCTTTAGACTTAGCGCCGCAGGCCATGCCACGGATTCGAGTCGTTTAAAACGGCGGATTGGGCCGAGGTGAGGGCGTGGGGCGGCCTTTTCGGGGGAACTGTCCCATGGGGCCAATTGTCGGAGCCCGTGGGCGGGAAGATGGAATCACCTTGCCCTGTCGCCTAGTACAATGCCTCTATGTGATTACGACGGCGATAGGAGCACCCATGAAGCAGTTTCTCAAGGAGTTTAGGGAATTTATCGATCGCGGCAATGTGATGGACTTGGCCGTCGCGGTTATTATCGGCGGCGCTTTTACCTCCATCGTCACCGCCTTGACTTCGAATATCATTAATCCGCTTATTTCTGTTCTTGCAGGAGGCGGGGCGAATGCGATTTCTGGCTTGGTGGTTCCGGGTACCGAAATCGATTTCGGCGCCTTTATCAGCGCATGCATCAATTTCCTTATCGTTGCGTTTATCGTATTTCTGCTTGTGAGGGCCGTGAATAGGGCGAAATCTATCGGGGAGAAGTTTGCCGGCAAAGCCGATGAAGATGCCGAACCTGTGCCCGTATGCCCCTATTGCTTGGAGGAAATCAAAGAAGGGGCTACCCGATGCCCCCATTGCGCCGGTTCCTTCGATATCCCTGCGAAGGCGAAATAAAAGCCGAGACGCGTCCATATGCGTAGCCTGCTAAACGCTCAGGCATTTAGCAGGCTCGAATCACACCGAACGCCGCCGGGATAAAACAAAACAAGCACGGTTTCCCGTGCTTGCAACTCTTAAACTGGCGGAGAAGTGGGGATTCCGAATCGCGCTTCGCGCGCTTCACCTCGCCAAGCTAAAGCTTGGCTCGCGATTCTCTGAAAACAGCCCACTGGGCTGTTTTCTTGGCGAGAATCGACCTCATCGGTTCGAATCCCCTTAACGCCGCCGGTATAAAACAAAACAAGCACGGTTTCCCGTGCTTGCGGCTCTTAAACTGGCGGAGAAGTGGGGATTCGAACCCCAGATACCCTTGTGGGGTATACTCACTTAGCAGGCGAGCACCTTCGGCCTCTCGGTCACTTCTCCGCTCAATACACGCGCTTTCAAGCGCGCAGGGGTGTATGATACCGTGACAATCATTTGAATGCAAGGGAGACTCTATGACTTCATCGCCGAATCGCCATGATGCCTTCACCCATGAAGGCCAGCGCCTCCTCGTTTGTAAGCTTTTCGTCGTGCTCGTGTTTTTCGCCGTGGCTTTCTTTTGCATGCCACAGCCCGCTTTGGCGAAATCGTACACATGCCCAAGCGTCTCTATCGATGCCCAAGCGAATTCCGATGGCTCTCTTTCGGTGAAAGAAACGAGAACCTTTGATTTTTCGGGTAACTTCAGTGCCGTATGGTGGAATTTCGACAATATGCCGACGACCGAAAGTTTGCTCTCGGTTAATTCGGTTACTTTCGAGAATTTGACGACGGGTGAAAGCGCATCGGTTCCCGAAGTTGCTTTCCAACGCTCGTGGCGCGATTCTGGCGGTGCTGACCATTTGTCGTATTCGATCGACGAAGACAAAAACACCGTGTATGTCTTCTTTGACGCCTCAGATTCCGAGGTGTCTATGACGCTCAGCTACACGATTTCGAATTTTGTGCAGGTCTATGACGATGTTGCCGAGGTGTATTGGCAATACATCGGCCATGGTTGGTCGGTCGATAGCGACCACGTATCCACGACGCTTACCGTTCCTGTTCCGGCGGGAACCAACCCCGATGGGGATGTGCGGGCGTGGGGTCACGGTCCTCTCGATGGAACCCTTTCCGTTGGCTCGGATGGAACGATAACCGCCCAGGTGTCTTCCGTTTCTGCTGGCGGCTATGCGGAAATTCACACGGTGTTCCCTTCTTCGTGGATGTCTGTTTCCGGGTCGGCGCCCAACAAATATATGGGGAATCGTCTCGATACCGTTCTTGCCGATGAAGAAAAGCTTGCAAGCCAAGCGAATTCGGCCCGTTTGCAATCGCTTGCGGTGATAGTGGTGAGTCTGCTTGTTTCGTTGGCCGTTATTGTGTGGGCGGTCGTGATGTTTTTCCGTCATGGTCGCGAGTACAAGCCGGAATTCACCGATAAGTATTGGCGCGATGTTCCCGAAAAAGGTATAGCGCCGGCGGTGATAGGCCGTCTGTGGCGTTGGGATGCGGAATCCCCCAACGACCTTACGGCAACCCTTATGCATCTTTCCCATGTTGGAGCGATTCGCATAGATGCCGGTTCTTATGAAGCGCCGAAGCGAAAAGGCAAGATTCTTCTGAAAAATTCGAAGGAAACGGTGAACGATTATTACATTACGCGTTTGCCCGGCTGGGAAGATAAGCTTTCCGATGCTATCGACAAGCAGACTATGCGTCTGGTCTTTGAGAAGATCGGAGGAGGCGCCGACTCTTTATGGTTTGGCACCATTCAAGAGTATGGAGTGAAAAACCCCGAGACGTTCGTTGGGTTGATGGAAGGATGGCAGGGTGTCGTTTCTGCCGAAACGAACAAGCGAGACTTTTTCGAGGCCAAAGGTAATCGCTATAAATTCGTGTTCCAGACCCTTGCTGTTTTCGGCTTCGTGACCGCTTTGGTGCTGTCGTATATTTTGGAGAACTTCATCACCTTTGTCGCCTGGCTTCCCGCCTTCGTCGTTTTGCTCGTGTTGTCTCGCTTCATGATGCGTCGCAGCCGCGAGGCTGTTGAGCTGCATGCGAAGTGCGAGGGCCTGCGCAATTGGCTCAAAGATTTCAGCGCTCTTGACGAACGCCTGCCCACCGATGTGAAAGTGTGGGGCGAATTCATGGTGTACGCGTATATTTTCGGGGTTGCTGAAGAGGCTATGAAGGCCCTTAAGGTTGCATTGCCCCAGGTTGCCAATGATGAGGCGTTTACGACATCGACAGGGTACTGGATTTCTCCCCACTTCTATGGCGGGCCTTCTTCGGTGGGTTCAAGCCCGATAGATATGTTCCAGACCATGCAATCCAATACGATGCAGACCGCGAAAGATGCAATAAGCGCCGCGTCGGGGAACTCCTCAGACGGCGGCGGCTTTGGCGGCGGATTCTCTGGCGGCGGCGGTTTTTCCGGCGGCGGCTTTGGCGGCGGCGGTGGAGGCGCTCGCTAGCGAAACGCTATACTCAAACGCAACGAAACGATCGTGTGAAAGAAGAGGCGATTCTATGGCGCAGGAAACGAACCCGCTCGTCGGCATCATCATGGGAAGCGAGAGCGACATGCCGAATATGGAGCCATGCATGAAGCAGCTCGATGAGTTCGGCATCTCCTATGAAGTGAAGGTGGCGAGCGCGCACCGCAAGCCTGCCGAGGTTCATGAATGGGCGCAAAAAGCAGAGGATCGCGGCATGCGCGTTATCGTGGCTGCCGCTGGTAAAGCAGCGCATTTGGGCGGCGTCGTTGCGGCATACACGCCGCTTCCCGTTATCGCCGTTCCCATGAAGACGAGCGATTTGGGTGGTCTTGACTCCCTGCTTTCTATGGTTCAGATGCCTTCCGGCGTTCCTGTTGCGTGCGTCGCGATCAATGGCGCCAAGAATGCGGCCATTCTTGCCGTGCAAATGCTGGGAACTGGCAACGACGAATGCCGCAAGAAAATTTCGGACTTTAAAGCGGCGATGGCCGAGTAAAACCGCCCGCTTGTTGCGCAGTAAAGTTTGCTCGCCCTCGTCGGCGACCGAAAGGTGCCGCCTGGGGGCGAGCTGCTTTGTTTTCGTTGCGGCGAAATCGACCTCATTTTTCAACTGCTTTCGTCTTAAGGGGGCTCAATGACGAAGAAATTGCTGATGGGCAACGAGGCTTTTGCCCACGCCGCCCTTGAGGCGGGCGTGCGCGTTGTGGCGGGTTATCCGGGAACGCCGTCAAGCGAACTTATCGAAACGGTTTCGCGCCAGGTTCAATCGGGGGCTGCCGCCGGCGTTCACGTTGAATGGTCGACGAACGAGAAGGCTGCCCTCGAGCTTCTTGCGGGAGCGTCGTACGCTGGTGCGCGCACCCTGTTTACGTGCAAGCAAGTTGGACTCAATGTGGCAAGCGATGCCCTTATGAGCTTGAATTACGTGGGTGTTGAAGGCGGCTGCGTCATATATGTGGCCGATGATCCTGGCCCGATTTCTTCTCAGACCGAGCAAGATACACGTCGTTTTGCGGCATTTGCGAAAATTCCCATTTTCGATCCCGCCGATGTTGAGCAGGGCACGGAAATGATGCCTGCGGCTTTTGAACTTTCGGAGCGCTATCGCACGCCCGTTATCGTGCGGCCTACCACGCGCGTGTGCCACTCTTCCGCTTTTGTGGACGTTGCCGATGCGAGTGAGGCGCGTACTGCGAAGGGCTTTACGAAAAATGATGCCCGATGGGTTATTTTCCCGTCTCGCGCCTATCGCGGCCATTGCGAGATCAATGAGCGCCTTGTTGGGGTCGCGAGCGAATTTTCCGGCAATCCTTCCGGCACCACGCCATCGGGGTTGCCTCCGGTCGATCTTTCCCGCTTCAACCCCGTCGAGGATTGCGGCGAGCAACCTCAATTTGGCATCGTGTGCGGCGGCGATTCGTGCGCTTATGCCCGCGAGGCACTTTACAACCTTTCCAAATGCGGCGTTCTTCCCGCGTACCGCTTCATGCAAATAGGAACGCCTTACCCGTTCCCCGATGCTCTTGCGAATAAGTTCTGCGAAGGGCTCAACAAAGTTATTGTTTTCGAAGAGCTCGATCATGTTATCGAGGACGATTTCAAAAGGCTTATGGGCGTTCGTGCGTCGAAGGGGCTTTCTGTCGCGGAAATTCACGGGCGAGCATCGGGCGCGTGCAGGAATGCGGGGGAAAACGATGCCGACGACATCGCCGAGCGAATCGCAGGCTTTTTTGGCATCGATTACGCTGCGCCCGAACACAATTCTGCCGAAACGCTCGGCATCGATTTGCCCGTGCGCCCGCCTGTGCTATGCGCCGGCTGCCCTCACCGCGGCGCATTCTACGCATGCAAGCAGGCGGTTCGGAAATTGCATGTTCTCGCGGTATTTTCGGGCGATATCGGTTGCTACACGCTTGGCAACGCCAAGCCTCTCGATGCCGTCGATACCTGTCTGTGCATGGGTGCCGGCATTACGATGGCCCAAGGTCTTGGGGTGGTTTCGCCTTCGGTGAAACAGCTTGCTTTCATCGGAGACTCGACGTTTTTCGCGAGCGGCATGACTGGCGTTGCCAATGCTGTTTACAACCAGCACGATATTACGATTTGCGTGCTCGATAACTCCACGACGGCGATGACGGGCGGGCAACCCCATCCCGGCACGGGCAAAACGCTCATGGGAACCGAAAGCAAGCCGCTTTCGATAGAGCGTGTCCTTGGGGCTCTTGGCGTGGAATGCATTGAGTTTGCAAACCCACACAATCTCGCCGAGAGCACAGATGCAGCAATTCGCGCGATGGAGTTTTCTGGTCCGTCGGCCGTTATCTTCCGAGCGCCATGCGTGAATCTTGTCAAGCCCAAGCCTGCCGTCTCGATTTGCCGCGAAGCGTGCAACGGTTGCAAGAGGTGCATCGTTTCTATCGGTTGCCCGGCAATTGGGTTCAATGGCGATACGGCGACGGTTGACGAATCTTTATGTACGGGTTGCGGGCTCTGTATACAGGTATGCCCCTCTGGCGCCATTTTGAAGACGGAAGGTGGGAACCGATGAAAAACGTTGTTCTCACGGGTATTGGCGGACAAGGCAGTGTGCTTGCGGCGAAAATTTTGGCTCAGGCGGCCCAGGCGCGCGGATGGCACGTTCGCACGGCCGAGACCATAGGCATGGCCCAGCGTGGCGGAAGCGTGACGAGCCACGTGCGCATGGGCGACGAGGGCGAGCGCGTTGCTTCTCCTCTCGTGAGTTTGGGGTCGGCCGATATGCTTATCGCATTCGAGCCGGGTGAAGCGGCTCGTTCGTTGGGGCTGTTGTCGCCGGAAGGCGTGCTCGTCACGGCGTCGAGTGTAAAGCAGCCCGTTTCGGCGTCGCTTTCGAAGAAAACGTATGCAGCAGCGCCGGTGATCGATTCCCTTCGTCAGCGCCAGGGGTCTACGGTCGTTGTCGACGAGGTCCCCTTGCTCAGGCTTGCGGGCAACCCCAAGGCGCTCAATGTCGTGTTGCTCTCGCTTGCCGTGGCGCAATGCGATTCGGATGGAAAATCAATTCTAGGCATCTCTTTCGATGAGTTCGAAGAAGCGATTCGCCTTTGCGTAAAGCCTAAATTGGTCGATGCGAACCTTGCGGCCGTTTCGCTCGTTCGTCGTCAGTTCGATTTATAGGCGTCTTTTCTCGCGTATTTCCATCGTAGCTCGAATGATCTTTTCATCAGGCAAAATATAAAGATTACCCAGCGGGGGTAATGGGCGCGCGATTGAAAATCGGCCAATATCTCTTCCTAGGAAGCCGCCAGAAGGCGGCGCGGACCGCAAAGGGAAGGGGGAGATATGGCCGAAGAGGAAAAAGGCGTCCAAACCGAGACGCTTGGGGCTTCGGAGCATGCACCCAAACAGAAAGACAAAAAGAAGCCGGCGATAATCGTTGCCACCGTCGTTGTGGTGCTCGTGCTTGCAGGTGCGGGTTTTTGGGTATGGCATGAGCAGCCCAGCTTCTGCAACGCCGTGTGCCATAGCCCTATGGACAATTACGTCGAAAGCTATTCTTCGGGCGATGAGGGAATGCTCGTCACCAAGCATGCTGAAGCGGGAAAGAACTGCCTCGATTGCCATAACCCCGTTCTCACCGAGCAGCTGACCGAGGTGTGCGCATGGCTTTCCGACGGGTATCCCATGACCGAAGACGGGATGCTCAATACGGGCAAGGTTCTTGCGACTGAGGAATTCTGCACTAATGACGGTTGCCACAACATGACCGATGTCGTGAACGCGACGTGGGGCTTCGAAGGCAACGATGCGAAATACAATCCCCATTCGAGCCATCAGGATAACCAGCTTACCTGCGGCGATTGCCATAAGTCTCATGAGACGAGCACGCTGTATTGCGCCAAGTGCCACGACCTGAACGTTCCTGAAGGATGGGAGGCCACGAATGAGTAACGTATCTCGCCGCAGTTTCTTTAAAGGCGCGGGCGTTGCGGCTTTGGCCGCAGCCGCCGCGGGATCGCTTTCTGGTTGCGGAAACGGCTACGAGAGCAACGAAGTCATCAAAGACGAAACCACTCAGCGCCCCTCGACTCCGAGTTGGCTTGGTGAAGCTCCCAAGATCGACGAGGCCGACATTACCGAAACGCTCGATTACGAAGTTGTCGTCGTGGGCTTGCGCACGGGCGGTTTGCCGGCGCTTATGTCCGCGGCCGAGAATGGCGCGCGTGTGCTTGGTATCGAGCAAATGAGCAAAATCGCCGAGCCTCGCGAAGACCTCGGCTCCATCAACTCGCGTTATCAGCTTGAATCGTTCGATGAATTCCCTCAGTTCAAGATCGACAAGATGGAAATCATGGAAGACATCGTTCGCTATGCGAACGGCTTTGTGAATTACGACCTCATTAAGCTGTGGGCCGATGAGTCGGGCGATATGATCAACTGGCTTGCCGATATCATTGAGCGCGACGGCAAATTTAAAATGTGGTTCGAGGGTTCTGTTGGCACCGAGGGCCAGGGCGCGCGCGACAAAGCGTGGGCGACGGGCCATAGCCCCCAGAAGCTTGTTGACGACAAAGAAATCACCTTCGGCGGCGTCATGCGTGATTACGCGATCGAAAATGGCGCAGAGATTCGTTACGACACCATGCTCGTGAAATGCGAGCAAGACGAAAATGGTCGCGTGACCGGTGTGATTTGTCGCGATGGAAACGACCTGCACTATATTCGCGTGAATGCGAGCAAGGGTGTCATTCTTGCGACGGGTGGCTATGTCGCCAATACCGAGATGGTTGAAGCTCGTCAAGCGTGGAACAATCGCCTGAAGATCAATATCCCTGTTGGCGGAAGCTGCACGGGCGACGGCATCAAGGCGGCTATGTGGTGTGGCGCTACGATCGACCCCCTTGGTTGCGCGGTCACGTTCAATCGTGCGTGCTGCAAGCCCGACGAGGTTGCCGGAAGCGACCTCGTCGGAAAATGGTTCTGGTTCGGTGAGCAGCCGTTCCTCAAGGTGAACCTGCAAGGCAAGCGTTTCTGCAACGAAAGCGGCCCGTACGATTACATGCTGCACTCGGCATTCATGCAGCCGTACCACACCTATGTCGACATCTGGGATTCGGATTACGTCGATCAAGTCAAGCAGCTCAATGAGGTTGGTTGTTGCCGCTTGTACCCCTTCGACAACGGCGCTCCGTCGAACATGGACATCTCGGCCATGCAGAGCAAGTTCGACCAGCTCGAAGAGGCCGGCTATGTGCAGAAGGCCGATACCATGGAAGAGCTCGCCGCGAAGCTCAACCTGCCTGTCGAGGCGACGGTGGCAACGTGGGAACGCTACAACAAATTTGCCGAGCAAGGCAAAGATGAGGATTACAACAAGGAGCCTTATCGTTTGACGTCGCTTACGCACCCGCCGTATTACGGCGTGCGAACGGGCGCATGGTTCCTCGCCACTATCGACGGCTGCCCCATTAACACCGATATGCATCCGGTAAATGAAGCTGGCGAGCAAATCGATGGCCTTTACATGGTTGGCAACGATTCCGGTGGATTCTTCAGCGTGAGCTACCCGAACCTCATGACCGGTTTGGCTGCGGGCCGAACCATGACGTTCGGGCGTCGCGCCGGCATGCTTGCGGCGACGGGCCAAGCGTAAGAAAGCGTCCAATCTGCTTGCTGTAAACATCGTTTCGACCGTCACGCCTCCCCTTATGTGTGAATGTGTCGCCCCTCTGGCGCCTTTGGGCGCAGGCCCGGCATTCGAGCTATCTTGAATGCCGGGCTTTTTTGTTACAATGCGGCTGCTCGATAGAAAATACGGCGAAAGGCACGCATGGACCGCACCGCCTACAATGCTTCTTTTTGGCGCACGGTCGTTGCTCTTTGTTTGCTGCTTTCGGTATCGGGGTTCATGAATATTTCCGTATTTCCCCTCTTCGATCAGGTTTTTACCTACGCTCGCGATATTTCTGTGCTTATAAATGCTGTCTGTCTTGTCTTTATTGCGTTTGTGGCGGCTTTTCGCTCATCGGCTCTCGATTTCAAATTGTTCAATCTGGTTTCCCTTGTCTGCATGGCCGTGGGTTCCCTTGGCCTTATTGCGGCGTTGGCACTTTCGTCGCCCGTGTTGCTCATCGTCTCTTCGGGGTTGCTTGCTGCCGCGCGGGGCTGGGTGATCGCCGTCGTCGGCGTTTCGCTTACTCGCTTCGGCGTGCCTGTCATTGCCCAGATAGTCACGATTGCCTGCCTGGGGAACTGCGCGTGCATATACCTCGCCTGGTTCGCTCCGACCATTGTTGGCGTGGGCTGCTTCCTTCTATTTCCGGCGCTCGCGCTTCTTTTTTCCTGCAGGCTTTCTTCCGGAGTGTTTTCTGAAGTCAAATCGGCGGAATCCCCCGCTCATATCGCCATTACCCAGCCATCTTCGTTTCTCGCCCTTGGTAGCCAGCTTTTCGTGTGCATCTTTTTGTTTCGTGTCGCGTTTGGGTTTTCGCTTCGTTTCGGCGAGGTTGGCGGCGTTCCCATAGCCGATTTCTTCTCCATTGTTCCTGTTGCGATTCTTGCTTTTGCAACGGTTGCGTCGGCGGGCAAGCTCATGAAGAGCGACTTTTTGGCGCAGGTGTCGGTTTTGTTTGTGCTCGCCGGTTTTTTCGCTTTTACGATTTCTGCCCCATGGGCTTCGGTCGTCGGCGTCTCGCTTCTTTCTTGCGGAAGCGTCCTGTTCGATGTGGTCTGCTGGGTTGTTCTTGCCGCCGCTGGTGCTCGCAACCTTCGTTCGTCAGTCGCCACGATAGCCTGGGGGCGCGGATTGTCTTCCCTTGGAACCATCGCTGGTGCGTCCTTGGGCGTATGGTCGAGCATGGAATCAACTTCCCACCCCGTTGCCATGCAGGTTGTTGCAGGCCTGCTCATCGTGTCATTTGCGGCGTATTCGCTCATCGGCCTCAAAGAATTCAGTTTTATCGACACGATTAAGGGTGTTACGAAGGTTGTTGACGAGCTGCCCCCATCGGTCCAAGAGGCGTCGCACGCAACGCTTGAGCAGGCGTGCGAATCGATTGCTTCCCGTTGCTCGCTTACGCCGCGCGAGCGTGAGGTGTTTGAGATGCTTGCTCGCGGCCGCGATAGCTTTTATATCCAAGAGCGGCTTACGGTATCGCGCAATACGGTGAAGGCTCACGTCAAACATATATATGCAAAGCTCGATATCCATGCTCACCAAGACCTGCTCGACATGGTCGAGCAGGAAATGGAATCGAGCGAACACTCGTCGTTGTCTGCGGGGCTATAGGCAAAGCCTTGACTGGTTTCCGACAAAAGTCCGAGAAAAGCCGATGTGCTTCTTCGTTCCAGCTTGCCAAAAGCGCGGTTTCTGTTCAAGCGCTTTAGCGTACAATAGTGCCTAGTTTTCGCATCTGTCGCCTGCTTGTGCGGGCGAGGCGGTTTTGGCTGGCGTCTTTTTAACCGAAAGAGAGATAGGCATGCAGCTTACCAATGAGCAATTTTCCCTCATCAAAGAGCAATTCAAAACGCTGAAAGAGCGCTCTTCGTTTTATGCCAAAAAATTCGCTGATATCGATTTGTCGGACATTCAAACGCAAGCCGATTTCGAAAAGCTTCCCTTTTCAGAAAAAGCCGACCTGCGCGAGGCGTACCCTTTGGGAGTCCAGGCTGTTCCCGACGAAGAAGTTGTGCGCATTCATAGCTCTTCGGGCACGACGGGCACGCCGGTCGTCATCCCCTACACCGCTCAAGATGTGCGCGACTGGGCCAATATGTTTGCTCGTTGCTATCGAACGGCTGGCATTACCAACAAAGATCGCATCCAGATAACCCCGGGCTATGGCTTGTGGACCGCTGGCATTGGGTTTCAGCTTGGGTGCGAGCGTTTGGGGGCCATGGCCATTCCCATGGGGCCCGGCAATACCGAAAAACAATTGCAGATGATGCAAGATCTGCACACCACAGTCATTACGGGAACGAGCAGCTATGCGCTCTTGCTTGCCGAAGAGATATCCAAGCGTAATTTGCGCGATAAGCTCGATTTGAAGAAAGGCGTCATCGGCTCGGAACGTTGGGGCGACAAAATGCGCCGCCGTATCGCTGAAGAGATGGGCGTCGAGATATTCGATATCTACGGACTCACCGAAATCTATGGTCCCGGCATTGGTATTTCCTGCTCGCAGCACAATGGCATGCATGTATGGAACGATTACGTCTATTGCGAGATCGTCGATCCTAAGACGGGCGCTCCCTTGCCCGATGGGGAAATCGGCGAACTCGTGCTCACCACGCTGCGCAAGCAGGGGGCGCCGCTCATTCGCTATCGCACACACGACCTTACGAGAATCATTCCCGGTGATTGCGCGTGCGGCATGCATCATCCGCGCATCGACATCCTCGTAGGCCGCACCGACGACATGGTGAAGGTCAAAGGCTGCAATATGTTCCCCGCGCAAATAGAAGAGGTCATCAAATTCACCGACGGTGCGAGTTCGGAATATCAGGTGATGATCGAGGCCGTGAACGGTCGCGACGTTCTTACTGTTCTTTTCGAGACCGAACTCGAAGGGGAGGCAAAGGAAAAATGCGAAGAAGAGCTCTCCTTGCTCTTCAAGGCGAAGATAGGCTGCACGCCCGAAGCGAAGGGTGTGCCGATGGGTGAGCTGCCCAGGTCCGAGAAAAAGACCAAGAGGATTTTCGACAGTCGTTATTAGAGACCCTTTTTCACACTGACGAAATGCCGCCAACTGCGAACGGGGTTGGGAAAAGCGCTGGTTCTATCCGCCGCGCGCACATTGTTCAGCCTACGCTTTCCTGCGGGTGATGTTACGTGCTCGGTTGAGAGCCTGTGACCAAATGCCGTTCAAGCGCATCGATGGCGCACGTATTGTCTTACGTGCGCCATTTTTGTCTTCTGGCTTGTTTGATGGGTATCTATAGAGAAGCGCCAAGGGTTTGGTGGTTATAAAAGATGCGGTTGAGCCAGTTTGGCTCGTAAGGCTCGGGGAAAGCTTGTTAAATGCTCGCGGGGCAATCGCCTCGAAGGCAACTGCCCCAGGGCCAACCGCCCCGCCCCGATCCGGCCTTTTTTGCCCGCCCGCGTGGAAAACAACGGATTCGAAAGCCGCAGGTAATTCCAAAAGTAC
>CAVGRL010000032.1:0-25420 GCA_963631715.1 Bacteroidaceae bacterium | reverse complement strand
GAAAAAGGCCGGCTGAAAGCCGGCCTTGATAAATTTGGTAGCCTGGAGGGGATTCCGAATCGCGCTTCGCGCGCTTCACCTCGCCAAGCTAAAGCTTGGCTCGCGATTCTCTGAAAACAGCCCACTGGGCTGTTTTCTTGGCGAGAATCGACCTCATCGGTTCGAATCCCCTTAACTTCGTCGGGATAAAACAAAACAAGCACGGTTTCCCGTGCTTGCAGCTCTTAAACTGGCGGAGAAGTGGGGATTCCGAATCGCGCTTCGCGCGCTTCACCTCGCCAAGCTAAAGCTTGGCTCGCGATTCTCTGAAAACAGCCCACTGGGCTGTTTTCTTGACGAGAATCGACCTCATCGGTTCGAATCCCTGCAATCTGGCGTAAAAACAAAACAGGCCAGGAACACTTCCTGACCTGCGAGAATTTGGTAGCCTGGAGGGGATTCGAACCCCCGATCTCCGCCTTGAGAGGGCGGCGTCCTAAACCGCTAGACGACCAGGCCAAATGGCTGGGGTGGAAGGAGTCGAACCCTCACATACGGCACCAGAAACCGCTGTCCTGCCATTAGACGACACCCCAGTGATTGCTTGCTTTCCACAAGCGCGAGTCGGTATATTACGTGTTTGTTAGCGCCCAGTCAAGAACTTTTCCAATCTTTTTTTAAATATGTCTTCGCAGGCCTCTTCTCGAGCATGGGGAAGGTATGAGGTCAGCGACGCTTCTCCATTTGCAACCTTACCTTCGATTACGGCTGCGAGCAGGGCTTCGAGGGTTTGGGAGATTTCCCTTCCCTGAACATCGCCTAAAAGCGCCGCGGTCGATCCGTCGATGGCGAGGTCTGCAACCTTGAGGGGCGCATTTTCGAGTTCGATTGCTTCGAGCATCTCCAGCTCGCGATTGACTTCTTTTGCTCGGGCAAAGCCACCGGGGCCGTGCCCTAAGGCGTCGCTTCGCTGCAAAACGAGCGCTCGCCTTGCGCGCGAGATATTGCCGCCGAAACAAGCAACGAACAGCCTCAGTGCCTGTTCATCCGGCGGAAAGCTTGTCGTATGCCACGCTATTGCTTCGGCTGCTTTCTCGATCGTTTTCCGGTCGATTCTCGCTCGACGCATGATTTCGCGGGCTTTGACGGCGCTTTTTTCGGCATGGTCGTGGTTTGCCTGCGGCTTTGCGACGTCATGCAAAAGCGCCGCCCATCGCTGGTCTTTTTCGAAGGGCGCGGCGTTTACGCTATGGGCAAGATGACCGAGCAAATCGTAGGAATGTCTTTTCGATTTCAACTCGAACCCGCGAAGTTCGGAAAGCTCGGGGATTATTGCTCCGATAATCTCAATCTCGCGCTCTATCGTTTCTCCTGCATGTGTTCCCATCAGCAATTTCGAGAACTCAGACCCTATGCGTTCGCGCGCGACCAGTTCAAGTAGGTAGGCGTTTTCGATTGCGGCCGCACGGGTCTTCTCTTCTATTAAAAAGCCGAGCTGCGAAGAAAACCTGGCCGCCCTTACGATGCGCAGGGGATCTTCGGCGAAACGGTCGTGGGCTTTGCCTACGCTGCGAATCGTCTTTTTCTCGATGTCGCCTACGCCGTCGTAGGGGTCTACGAGCCCGCGTATTGGATGAAAGGCGATGGCGTTCATGGTGAAATCGCGTCGTGCGAGGTCGGCCTCTATCGTTTCGGCCACCTTGACGTAATCGGGATGCCGCAGGTCGCTGTAGGGGCCCTCTGTGCGATAAGTGGTCACTTCGATCGGCTCGCCATCTACGATAGCGGTTATCGTCGAGTGCTTTATGCCGGTCTCATAAGCGGGAAACCCTGCCGCGATAAACGCATCTTTCGCTTGTCTCCACGAAGCCCCGGTTGCAATGTCGGCGTCGTGCGGCTTGTTCCCGATAAGGGAATCCCGAACCCATCCGCCAACAATCCAGGCTTGCCAGCCAGCGTCTTCGATTGTCTTGAGCGCTATTGCTGCGGGGGTATGAGGTGCTATGTCCAGTCTTTTCGTCATGGAGCGAGCATAGTTGAAAACCTCGATGTGCGTGCTTCGCTTTTTGGTCGCCATGCTTTTTCCCGAACGCATCGCGATGCGTGGTCGCGATTGGTGGGCGAAATCGTTCGGCCGGCATGTGCCTTGGGCATTTCGCAATATTTGGCGATAGGGGGCCTCCGATAAGATTTCGGCTCGTCTCTCGGGTATGCGCGGCGTTGGTTGCGCAAGGAATCGGCATTGCTTGTTGCGTGCGTGCTGGGAATTGGGCTTGCCCAATGTGAGGAGGAGACGATGAGGGGATATCTCGCGAATGCGTCGTGCAATGGTCGGCGTCCAAAGAGGGTGGGGCCTCAGAGGCTCTATTCAAGGCCAAGGCTCGTGAAAAGTCTCGTCTGTGAGCGGCAGGTTGCGCGCTTTATCGTTGCTCCTTCGGGGTTCGGCAAGACGAGTTTGGCTCTTGAGTATGCCGGCTCGATCTTTTCATTTCTTGGGGTTCACTGGCTCGATTGCCAAAGTCCGTGCTTCCTGCGCGATTTGGATTCCTTTTCAATTGCCGAGACCCTTTTGGCTTCTCCCGATGGGGCGAATCTTGTCGTTTTTGACGACGTTCCCTATCTTGACGATATGCGGCTCGATCGGTTTTCGAAATCGATAGATTCTCTCATGGATGCGGGTTGCGAGGTTTTGGCGATAACCACGCCGGCTTTTGCGTCCATCGCCCACGTTCAGCGCGATTGCGTCGTTGTCAATGCGTGCGATTTGCTCGTTGACGATTCGGAGGTTTCTGCGAGCCAGTCCAATGCGTTTGGGTCGCTTCGGCAATGCGATAGGGTCCCCGCCTTTTTATGGGGCGGCGAAACTGGCATGTCGATGTTTCTGAAAGGGATGCGCCTTGGCGAGATGCCCGCCGAGATACGCGGCGTTGTTTTTTCGATGGCGGCTTTGCGCGTGGGCACCTTCGACGATCTTTCGGCAATATCGGCCGGCATGCGTGACGATACATGCCGTTTCATAGCTTCGAATTATCCGTATCTTGGCGTCAATATAGCCGACGAGACATTTGAATCGCACGGATTCGAGATTGCCCAAATCGTTAGAGGAATGGGCGAGGCTGCCGATTCGAGCATGGCGGCTTTGCTGCCTTCTCGCGATGAACTTTCTCCGAAGATCGCGTGCCTTCTCGTTTCGCGTGGGGAACACGAACGGGCTTGCTCGATTATTCAGCAGACATGCTCAAGAAAGAGGAGAATCGCCTGGCTCGCGCAGCAGCAGTGGGACTTGATTGACGCGGGGTGCCTTGGAGCATCGCAGGAAATATTCGATGGCTTTGGGGCGAGGCATTCGGGAATCGATGCCTCGATGATGACGGCGGCATGCCTTCGCCTGGCGATGCTCGACGATTACGAATCTGCTTGTCCGATCGCTCTTCGCGTCTTGGGGATGGCTTCGGCATCGGCTTCGGAATCGTTTTTATGCGCGTTGATGGCATTGGTCTCGCGCGATGCAGGCTTGCAGGATAGGGCCGTTCAGGCGATAGAGGCGAATCCCCTACTCGACTGCGGTGATGCCGCGCAGAGTCAATGCGCTCGCAAGCTTGTTCGCTCGGCTTCCTTTTTCGCGCAAGGCGATCTTCAGGCGGCGTGTTTGCAGCTCGAAGGGGTCGGGCTTGCGCCTTCGCTGTCCCGCGCGGCGTATGCGTATGTTGCCCTTTTGCTCGAGTCGCTTCCTCAGTCACCGGTTCCTGAATACGCATGCGGGCTGGTTAAGACGGCGGCTTCGATGAACGCCGCCCTATCGTCTCGCCATGGCGCCCCGTGCGTTTTCGAGGCCGCGCTATCTTCAGCGCTCGCTCGCTGTGGGGTGTCTTCCGCGCAAGGCGGCGAGCGTTCGGCGGCGATTGACGAGATGATTGTGTCGCTTTCCGCCCAGCGAGAAAGATGGCGCCTGGGGAAGTTGGGCAAAGCCGCGCAAGTCGCCACGCAGGCGACTCCTCTCGCTGCTGTTGTCGTTCCCGAAATGCGGGTGAGCATATTCGGCGGAATGGAGGTCTCGATCGGCGGCGATGCTTTGGACCCGAATGGGTTTTCGAAGCAGAGCACGAAAACTCTGCTTGCCGTACTTGTTCTGTTTAAAGGAAAGGAAGTTCCCCGGGCTGAGCTGTTTCGCATTTTGTGGCCGAACGCGAGCGAACAGCGCGCTACGAGCAATTTTTATTCCCTCTGGTGCAAACTGCGCCAGGCTCTCGGCGCGTCGAAAAAGGATGAATGCCCTTATTTGGTTCGCCATAAGGCAAGCGTCATGATAAATCCCCATTATGTGAAAAGCGACGTCGAGGAGTTCGAGTCGCTCTGCCGAACGCTCATGTTCGATGACCCCAATGCTCGGGCGTGGCTGGCTATTTTTGAGCGGATGGAGGAAGCCTTCTCGTGTGACCTGCTTCCTTCTGAAACCGAAAACTCCTACATCACGGCCATGCGGAGGAAATATCGTTCTCGTCGCGTCGATGCGTATGTGGCGGCGGCTATGCGCCTTGTCGATGCGGGGGAACCCGCTGCGGCTTTATGGTTTGCCAATGCCGCGCTCGAATCGGAACCGAGCAGGGAAGATGCGTATTTCGCGCTCATGCGGGCGCAGTCTGGAAGCGGGCAGAGGACGCAGGCGATGGAGACGTATCGCTCGTGCGGAAGCTACCTCTCTCAGAATTTGGGAATCGATGTTTCCGGGCGGATGTCGGATTTATATGCGGAGCTGCTCGAAGGGGCCGTGTGACGTGGCGGTTCTCTGTTTGCTCGCAAGCCGTTGCCGAAGCGTTGCCGCGCTGTGCTAAAGTCCCAATCGTCTGCGCATTCGCGCAAAACATTGAAATCGATAGCACGAAGGCCTGAGGCTTTCGGCGAAGTTAGGCAGATCATGGGATTTCTTTCGAAGCTTCTCACCTTTGGCGAAGGCAAACAGCTCAAGCGCTACCAATCGCTCGTCGATAAGATCGGATCTCTAGAGCCTTCCATGGAGGCTCTCTCCGACGAGGAACTCGCCGCGCTTACCGTAGCGTACAAGCAGCGAGCCGATAGGGGCGAGAGCCTTGATGATTTGTTGCCCGAGGCGTTTGCGACGGTGCGCGAGGCCGGCAAGCGAGCCATGGGCATGAGGCATTTCGACGTGCAGCTCATCGGAGGAATGGCCCTTCATGAGGGGCAAATCGCCGAAATGAAGACGGGCGAAGGAAAAACGCTCGTCTCAACGCTCGCTGGATATTTGAACGCCATTTCGAACAAGGGCGTTCATATCGTCACCGTTAACGATTACCTTGCCCGCCGCGACAGCGAATGGATGGGGCGCCTGTACACGTTTTTGGGCATGGAAGTCGGGCTCGTGCAAAATGGCATGCGCCCGGCCGCCCGCATCCCTGCATACAAGGCCGACGTCACGTATGGAACGAATGCGGAGTTCGGCTTTGACTACCTGCGCGACAACATGGTGACGCGCGCTTCGTCGCGCGTTCAGCGGGGGCATAATTTCGCCATCGTCGACGAGGTCGACTCGATTCTCATCGACGAGGCGCGCACGCCGCTCATTATTTCCGGAGCCGGCGTGAAGGCCGCCGATACTTACAAGAAATTCGCCCAGGCGATGTTTGGCTTGGTCCGCGACGAAGATTTCGAGATGGACGAAGCCAAAAAGACCATCATGGCCACCGAAAGCGGCCTTGCGAAAATCGAAGCACGCCTTGGCATTGAAGACATCTACGACGATCCTTCGGGTCAGCTTGCAAACCATCTGCAGCAGGCCCTGAAAGCTCACTTCATGTTCAAGCGCGACGTCGATTACGTTGTGGTGGGCGGCGAAGTGAAAATTGTCGATGAATTCACGGGACGAATCATGGAAGGCCGCCGCTATTCTGAAGGCCTCCATCAGGCGCTCGAGGCGAAAGAAAACGTGCGCATTCGCGAAGAGAATCAGACGCTTGCGACCATCACGTTGCAGAACTATTTCCGTCTTTATGACAAGCTTTCTGGCATGACCGGTACCGCTATGACCGAAGATGCCGAGTTCCGCCAGATTTACAAACTGCCCGTCGTGGCCATCCCGCCGAACAAGCCAGTCGTTCGCAAAGACGAAAATGACCTGGTGTATCGCACGGTGGAAGCGAAGTTTCGCGCTGTTGCCGATGATGTGCAGAGGCGCCACGAAGCGGGCCAGCCTTGCTTGGTTGGCACCGTTTCTATTGAAAGCTCTGAAAAGCTTTCCCGCCTGCTTGACAAACGTGGCATTCCCCATGAAACGCTGAATGCGAAAAACCATGAGCGCGAGGCTCATATCGTTGCCCAGGCTGGTCGTTTGGGCGCGGTCACCATCGCCACGAACATGGCTGGTCGTGGTACTGACATCTTGCTCGGCGGCAACCCCGAGGTGCTTGCCGACGACGTGCTTCGTCAGCGCGGTTTTGATCCCGAAGCTGTTGAAGGACAGCTGCCCGAAGAAGGCCTGAACGAAGAAAACCAGCTCAAGGTGCCAACGAGCACCGATCGTGAAGCAGCACTCGCGCAGGCGAAACATACGTGCAAAGAAGAGCAGGAGCTCGTTCGCCGTGCCGGCGGCCTTGCCGTCATTGGCACCGAGCGCCATGAATCTCGCCGTATCGACAACCAGCTGCGCGGCCGTGCCGGCCGCCAAGGCGATCCGGGCCTCACGCAATTCTATCTTTCGCTGGAAGACGACCTTATGCGCCTGTTCGGCGGCAATAGGATGGATTCCATCAGCAACATGATGGAGAAGACGGGCGCCACAGACGACATGCCCATTCAAGCTGGCATGGTGAGCAAGGCGATCGAAAGCGCGCAGCGCCAGGTTGAGGCCATGCATTTCGCTGCTCGTAAAAATGTTCTTGAATACGACGACGTTATGAACTTGCAGCGCAATGCCATCTACGCCGAACGCAACGCCATCCTTGACGGAAAAGACCTTTCGAGTCGCATTGACGAGATTATCGACGATGAGGTTGGGGCCGTTGTCGAGGAAAACTGCCCCGCCAAGCTGCCGAGCGACGATTGGGATATGAAGGCCGTCGATACGTGGGCCGCAAACATGACGGGCGAGGCGAGCTTTAAAGCCGAAGACGTCAACGAAGACGACGACTCTTCGGTTATCGAAGAGGCACTTGGCGAATACCTCATGAAGACTTATCGCTCGAAAGAAGAGACCATCGGCGCCGACGCCATGCGCCAACTCGAAAGCCAGGTGATGCTGCGCATCATCGATGTGCGCTGGATGAATCATCTGCAGGCGATGGACTATCTTAAGACCGGTATCGGCTTGCGCGCGTTCGGGCAGCGTGACCCTCTCGTTGAGTACAAAGAGGAAGCCCATCGCGCCTTCTCGGAGCTTACGACGTCGATGTACGAAGACTTCTTGCGCACGTTGTTGCGCTTGCGTATTGCCGCTCCTGTCGAGCAAGAGGAATCTTCCCCGATCGAGGGGCAGAAGGTGAGCTATTCTTCCCCCGAGGCGGCTCTTTCGGAGCACACTATTTCCGCGCGCAGTCCTCGCCCCGCGGCCTCGCAGGCCCGCCCCCAGGGCGCACCTGCCCAAGAAAAGCCCAAGACGTATCGCAAAGACGAAGATAGCGATCCGTATGCGAACGTTGGGCGCAACGATCCGTGTCCATGCGGCAGCGGCAAGAAATTCAAGAAATGCCACGGCTTGAATAGGTGAATGTAGAAAGCGCCGCCTGGTGGCCACAGCCTTGTGCTTGTTACGCTTGCGCAAGGCTGCGGGCGGCGGTGCTTTGCTGAAAGGGCATGGAGTCCGCGACCTTTGCTCTGCGTCGCAGGAGCGTGTGGGACAAGGGCGCGCCGTGCGTTGCTTACGCGGTGGCTCACGGTGCGTTTTCCGCTGCGGGCTGTCCTTTGTTTCTCCTGTTATTTGATCAATTTTCTGTATTGAGATGGCTTGTTTCCGATGGCTGAAAAAGAAACCTTGAATATCGAAGACGTTGCTGAGCGCTTGCGTGCCGCTCGCGATTATTTGCATATAGAAGATGCGACTGCCGAGCTTATCGGCCTAGACCACAAAATCGCCGAAGCGGGTTTTTGGGACGACGTGGCTCGCGCCCAGGAGGTTTCCAAGAAGGCGAGTGGTCTGCGCGATACGTTGAATGCCTATGCCGAGGCCACTTCCTTGCTCGACGATGCCCGCGCCGCCGACGAGCTTGCCGGAGAAGATGAAGAATTCGCACGTGAGGTCCAATCGTGCCTCGCCAAGCTCGACGCGATGCTCGATCAGTTCGAAATCGATTCGTGGTTTTCGGACGACCATGATGCCTCGGACGCCATCGTTTCCATCAACCCTGGCCAGGGAGGCCTCGAGGCGCAAGATTGGACAGACATGCTGTATCGCATGTATTCGAGGTACGTCGAGAAAAAAGGCTGGAAGCTTAAAGTTCTCGACGTTGTCGCTGGCGAGGGTATTGGGCTCGATCGCGCAACGATTCAGGTGGAAGGCAAAAACGCCTACGGTATGCTGCGAAGCGAGCACGGGGTGCATCGCCTTGTGCGCATCTCGCCGACCGACATCAAAGGCCGCCGTCAGACGACGTTCGCAAGCGTCGAGGTTATGCCGTTGATGTCTGACGACATAGAGGTGAACCTCAACCCCTCCGATGTGCGAGTCGATGTGTATCGCTCGAGCGGTCCTGGCGGCCAGTGCGTGAACACGACCGATTCGGCAGTTCGGCTCACGCATGTCCCTACGGGCATCGTCGTTACCTGCCAAAACGAAAAAAGCCAACTCATGAATAAGGAATCGGCATTCAAAGTTTTGCGGTCGCGGCTTTACGAGCTTGAACGCCAGAAGCGCGACGAGGAAATCGCGGCCATTCGCGGCGAGAAGCTCGACAACGGCTTCGGCAGCCAAATTCGAAATTACGTGCTCTATCCCTACCAGTTGGTAAAAGACCTTCGAAGCGGCATAGAAACGAGCAATGTCGATGCCGTGCTCGATGGCGATATCGATGAATTCGTCGTGGGCTATCATCGTTGGCGTGTTTCTCAATAGCATAGCTGCGTGATTTTGCGCTACAGTGTTCGCGAATGCGTGATGGGGCGTCTCGTTGCTGCGAGGTGCTTTTGAAGACGTTGAAAGGGGCGTCGTGAATCTCGAAGAGCTTAAGGGTAAGGCCGGCGATATACGCGTCGATATCGTGAAGATGGTCTCTGAAGCGGGAAGCGGGCATCCGGGCGGCTCGCTGTCTGCTGCCGATATTATGTGCGCGCTGTACTTTGGCGACGTGCTCAATCACGACCCGGCCAATCCGAAGAAAGACGATCGCGATCGCTTCATCTTGTCGAAGGGCCATGCTGCTCCCGCGCTTTATGCGACGCTTGCCGAGGCTGGGTATTTTCCGAAAGAAGAGCTTTCTACGCTGCGCAAGCTGCATAGCCGCTTGCAGGGGCATCCCGATTGCAAGAAGCTTCCCGGCGTCGAGGCTTCAACCGGCTCGCTTGGCCAGGGCCTTTCGATTTCTGCCGGCATTGCGTGCGGTTTGAAGCTGAATGGCTGCGCTTCGAGCGTCTTCACCCTTTTGGGCGATGGCGAATGCCAAGAAGGGCAGGTTTGGGAAGCGGCCATGTTCGCTGCCCACAAAGGGCTCGACAATCTTGTTGCTATCGTCGATCACAACCATTTGCAAATCGACGGGCGCGTTGAAACGGTCTGCTCTCCGGAAGATTTGGGCGATAAATTCCGCTCGTTTGGCTGGCAGGTGTTCCAATGCGACGGCAACGACATGGAAGCTGTGCTCGATACGCTTCTTGCGGCTAAGGAATCGAAGGGCGGCAAGCCGTGCGTGATCGTCGCCGAAACCACCAAAGGCAAGGGCGTGTCGTTTATGGAAGACCAGGCTGGCTGGCATGGCAAGGCTCCGAACGCCGAGCAAACGGCCGAGGCTTTGGCGGAGCTCACCGACGGCAAGAAGGAGGCCTAACCCATGGCAGAGAAAAAAGCCACGCGCGCCGCTTATGGCGAAACGCTCGTCGAACTCGTTGAAGAAGGCCTCGACATCGTTGCTGTTGAAGCTGACCTTTCGGGATCGACCACCACGAATAAGCTTGGTGCCGCCTATCCCGATAGGCTGTTCAATGTTGGCATAGCCGAACAAGATATGGTCGGCGTTGCCGCGGGCCTCTCTCTTACCGACCACGTTGCGTTCACCGGCTCGTTTGCAGTGTTTGGTACGGGGCGCGTGTACGATCAAATCCGCAATACCGTTTGCTACGCCAACCTCAATGTGAAGATTGCGCCGACGCATGCGGGAATTTCGGTCGGCCCCGACGGCGGCAGCCATCAGATGGTCGAAGACATCGCCCTTATGCGTGTTTTGCCGAATATGCGCGTGCTTGTGCCGGCCGATTATTACGCCGCGAAAGCGGCCATCAAGTTGGCCGCCAAAACCCCTGGCCCCGTATATGTTCGCATGGGTCGCGCTTCGGTTCCCTGCGTGTATGAGCCCGGCAAAGAGTTGGAAATGGGTCGAGCCTACGTGTTGCGCGAGGGCTGCGATGTCTCCATCGTTGCGTGCGGCGTTGAAATCGATGAGGCCTTGAAGGCGGCCGATTTGCTTGCCGCCGAGGGTATTTCTGCCGAGGTCATCGACGCGTTTTGCGTGAAGCCGCTCGACGAAGAGACCGTTTTGGCCTCTGTTAAAAAGACCGGTTGCGTCGTGAGCGCCGAAGAGCATTCCGTCATCGGCGGGCTTGGTGGAGCTGTGGCTGAATGCTTGGCCGAGAATTACCCTGCGCCGCTTGTGCGCGTAGGCATGCAGGATTGCTTTGGCACCTCGGCCAGCTTCGAGGAACTGCTCGTGGAGTTTCATATGGATGCCAAATCTATTGCCGAAGCCGCGAAAAAGGCGATTTCGCGTAAATAGCGCCCTCTTCAGCTGCCACTTGAAAGGCCGATCCGTTGGGTTCGGCCTTTTTGCTTTGCCGCTTGCGAAGGGGTGGCAGCATCGGAGTAATCGGCGGTAGATTTCCGGCCTCGATTCCCAACCTCGATTTTCAGCCTCTGTTCATGGCAGTGTTTGTTTCGTAACGAAGAGGGCGGGGGTTGCGCGTATTGGTAGAATGTACGGGTTGAGTCCAGTAACTATGATTTGAACGGAGCATTCTGTGACGAACAACAATGACGCGCGGCGCAGCAATTCCCGCCTGGCGGGCGCAACGTCGCGGGTGGCGCCGTCTGCGGGTCGCCACGCCTCGCATGCAGGGGCTGGCCATGCACGTCGCGCAGCGCAACCTTCATCGACGGGTGCGCTTTCCACAACGGGCCAAATCCCAGCATCAACCGACCCTCGCCGTTCTTCGGCGCAGGCACCTGCGCAGCGCCCCGATTTGTCGGCGACGTTGCCGGTTCTTTCTGTCGAAGACGCGCAGCAATCCCAACCCATGGGTGCGCCCGTCATCACATTCGACCATGTGACGAAAGTGTACCCGGCTCAGCCCAACAAGCCTTCGCTGCACGATATCTCCCTGCAAATTTATGCGGGCGAGTTCGTCTTTCTCGTAGGCCATTCGGGTTCGGGCAAGTCTACGTTTATCAGGCTTATCACGCGTGAGCTCAAGCCGACCGATGGGCATATTTACGTGGCCGACGAAGATTTGGCCACGATGCGCAACTGGCGCGTGCCTTACCTTCGCCGCAACATCGGCTGCGTCTTCCAAGACTTCAAGCTGTTGCCGAACAAGACCGTTTTCGAGAACGTCTCGTTCGCTCTTGAGGTTATTGGCAAAAGCCGCCATGTGATTAAAACCCAAGTGCCCGAGGTTTTGCGCCTCGTTGGTTTGCAAGACAAGCTCAATAAGCGCCCCGACCAGCTCTCCGGCGGCGAACAGCAGCGAGTTTCCATTGCTCGCGCTATCGTGAACCGTCCGCCGCTTCTGGTGTGCGACGAGCCTACGGGCAATCTCGATCCGCAAACTTCGCGAGGAATCATGGATCTGCTCGAGCGCATCAATCGCACGGGTACCACGGTGCTTGTGGCCACGCACGACCGAGAGATGGTCGACAACATGCGCCGTCGAGTTATTGCTCTCGACAACGGCCACCTGACCCGAGACCAAGATAGGGGTGTGTACGGCTTCGATGTCTAGTCTGTTTTACTTTCTCAAAGAATCGCTCACGGGCTTTACGCGCAATCTTTCCACGACGCTTGGCTCGATTATCACGATTTTTCTGTCGCTGCTGATTATCGGAATCTTTTTGGTTGGCGGCCTGATCATCGACAATACGGTGAAATCTGTCGAGAGCAAGGTCTCCATTACGGCCTATATCTCTGACGACGCTTCGCAATCGGATATCGATTCCGTCGAATCGGCCATTCGCTCGATGAATGGCGTGCAAAGCGTCAGCTTCACCACGAAAGAGCAGGCGCTCGAAAACTTCAGCAAGTCCATGAATTCGAGCGATATCGTTGACCAGCTCGACGGCATGAACCCGCTGCCGGCATCCATCGACGTGGAGCTTTCCGACCCGCAGATGGTTGAGCAAATCGCCTCGCAGATCGAAGCGAATTCCACATTCGCGAAGATTTGCGATGAAGACGACCCGTCCAAGAGCATCAAGTATGGCCAGAGCAGCGTTGAGCGACTTTTCGATTTGACGAACTACATTCGCTATATCGGCATCGCCCTTATCGCCCTGCTTATCTTCATCGCGCTTGTGTTCATCAATAACACGATCCGCCTGGCCATTCTCGCTCGTCGTAAGGAAATCGCCATCATGCGTCTTGTTGGCGCCAGCAACGGCTTTATCCGAGGGCCTTTCCTTATGGAAGGCGCCATGCATGCCGTTATCGGCTCGGTGCTCGCGATTGTGGTAATCGAGCTGTTGCGCCGATTGGCCCTGCCTCGTGTTTCGGGTACGCTCGCATGGCTTCCCATCGAACTTCCGATTTCGTCGTATTTGCTCATCTATGTCGCGCTTGTTATAGCCGGCCTTATTATCGCGGCCATCGGATCGCTTTTCGCCATGCGCCGTTATCTGAAGGTGTAGCTTTACGTCATGACGGCTCCTACGCGACAACGCAAAGGACATATCGATACAGCAACTCGCAACGCGCGCATCATAAAGCAGCTTGCTTTATGCATGTGCGCGGTTGCGCTTTTCTGCGCCGGTTTTGCGGCGCGTGGGAACCATGAGCTTATGGCACGGCTCGGTATCGAAGAGTCTGAAACGAAGGCAGCTTCTCAGGTGGCTTCTTCCTATTCGGGCGAAGTTGCTTCACGCATCAACGAAGTCGAGGGGATTCTTGCGAATGCGAGCTTGGATACCTACGATTCCGATGCGTCTACGACTGTGGTTCTTGAATCGTTTTTGGCTTCCACCAATGACTCTTTCACGCGCTACTACTCCGCTGATCGGTATTCCTCGTACGTAGATGTTACGGTTGCCGATGATTATCCGGGAGTCGGCGTATTCTTTTCCGAATATGACGGGCAGGCGTATGCACTCGATGTTTTCGAGAATTCCTCTGCAAGCGATGCAGGTGTGATGCCTGGCGATTTCGTCGTGGCCATCGATGGCGACCGCTCCCAGCAGTGGTCTGCGACCGAGGCGATCAATGCGGTTCAGCGTGAAACGGGATCTACCGTCGTAGTCACCTGGCGCAGGCCTTCTTCCATAAGCGAAGCCGGTGGCGAAGAATTTACGACGACGCTTGTCTGCGGCGAATACAGCGAGCCGAATGTGACTGCTCAGTTGCAAGATGAGGTTGGCTATATCAAGCTTCGCCAATTCACGCAGAACGCCGATTCCCTTGTTCGCCAGGCAATTACCCAGCTGACTTCGCAAGGCGCTCGTTCTTTCGTGCTCGATTTGCGCGATAACCCCGGCGGGTATTTGAACAAGGCCGTCGATGTCGCGTCGCTTTTCGTGAAAAGCGGCGTGGTCGTCGAAATCGATACGGCCGACGCCAAAACAACCAAGCAAGTTTCCGGCGATATCGAGACGGAAGCGCCCCTCGTTGTTCTCGTGAACGGGAATACCTCTGGCGCGGCGGAAGTGCTTGCGGCTGCATTGCGCGATGCGAAGCGGGCGACCCTTGTGGGCGTGAATACGATGGGGCGGGGCTCGGTGCAGGTGACAAAGCCGCTTTCATTCGGCGGCGCTCTTCGCTATACCGCCGCACGTTACAAAAGCCCCGCGGGCTATTCGATCGACGGCGTTGGGGTTGCTCCCGATGTCTCGATTGCTTTGCGGGAAGACTCTTCTGATGACAACCAGAAAGAAATCGCGATAGACACAGCGGCATCTTTGGTTGCGAGCTAGGCAAACCTTGGCGGGTCTTTTGCCTCGTGCTCGTAGGGGTTAGACCGAGGTTAAATATCCCGAATGATGCAGGCGTTCCAACGAGCGTCTTCACGCGTTGGAGACCGTCTCGCTGCTGGCCGATTTGCTTGGCGTTTTCCAACGAAAGGAATTCCCCTTGTCCCGTTCTCGCACAAGAAAAAGCTCTGCTCGCCGCACGGCGAAAATCTTGCCTCAGGGCGTATTGAGGGTTTCGGGCGCCGGTTACGGATTCGTGCAAACTGCAGAAGGCGAGTATTTCATTCCCGCCTCGAAAATCGCCGATGCCTTCGACGGCGATGTCGTGGAAGTCGCGAGAGCATACGACGGCGACCCCTCCCAAGAGCGTGAAGGACGTTTGCGTGGCAGGGTCGTGCGTGTGGTGGGCCGCTCTCATGAAACGATTGTCGGCCGTTATGAAATAGCCGAGCCATTTGGGGTAGTTGTTCCTGAGGATCCCTGCATAAAGCACGACATCTTTACCCTGCGAAGCGATGCGCCGCATGTCAACGAGGGCGACATCGTTCGCGTTCGCATGACTTCGTATCCTTCGCGGCGCGAACCGGCTCAGGGCGTGATCGAAGAGGTTTTGGGACACGAGGGGCAGCCCGGTTGCGATGTCGATCTCATCATTGCGCGCCATAAGCTTGCCACGGAGTTTTCCCAAGGAGCATTGAAGGAAATCGAGAACGCCGCGGTCGATGCGCAGCGGGCGTTGACAAGCGAAGGGTATCGCGATTTAACCAATGCGCTCTTGTTTACCATCGATCCCGATGATGCGAAAGATTTCGACGATGCCGTGAGCGTGGCTCGCGTATTTCTCGAAGGTCCTGCTACGCTTGCGCGCGCTCGGGAAGCGCTTTTGTCAAGCGAAAGCTCACAAGGCGCTACGCCCTATTTCATTCTGGGCGTGCATATCGCCGACGTTTCCCACTATGTTGCGTGGAGCTCTCTGCTCGATATGGAGGCGCGCGAGCGGTCAACAAGCGTGTATCTTGTCGATCGCGTATTGCCGATGCTTCCCGAAAAGCTTTCGAACGATATTTGCTCGTTGCGTCCGCGCGAGCCGCGTCGCGCCATGAGTGTCGAGATGCTGGTGGACGGCAACGGTGACGTTCGGGATACTTGCTTTTTTCCGGCCGTTATCGAATCGAAAGCTCGCTTGAGCTACGCCATGGCGTACTCGTGCCTCGAAACGATGCGCGCGGGGGATCAAACTTCCGCCGTGGCGAGCCTCGGTGCCGCCGCAGGGGAGTATGGCCCAGATATAGCTGAATCCATCGTTGCGCTCGATGAGGTGGCTCGCGCGTTGCATGCTAATCGTGTGCGTCGTGGCGGGATTGATTTTGAAAGCGAGGAAGCGAAAGTTCGCCTTGATTCCTGCGGGAATCCCGTTGATGTGTTCGTCCGCAGGAAAAACGACGCGACCTCGCTCATCGAAGAGGCCATGATCGCCGCAAACGAGGCGGTCGCCCGCCATCTAAGAGATTCGGGAGCGGTGTCCTTGTATCGCGTACACGAGGCGCCAGCGTCGGGGGATTTGGCTGAGCTTGTCGAAATATTGCGCGAATTCGGTTACGGAAAGCACGTTTCGCTGCAGGCTTTTCGATCGGGCGACCCTTTTGCGATACAGAAGGTGCTCGAATGCGCCCGCGGCACATCTGAGGAATTCCTCGTTTCCTCGCTTGTGCTTCGATCTATGAAACGTGCTGTCTACTCCGATTCGTGCGAGTTCCATTTTGGCTTGGCGAGCGGGGCATACACGCATTTCACTAGCCCTATCAGGCGCTATCCCGATTTGATGGCGCACAGGATGTTGAAAGTCTCTCTTTTCGGCAGGACGGCGCAGACGTCTGCCATGGAGTCGGCGATGGCGCGCATAGCCGAGCATTCCTCGGCTGCCGAGCGCACTGCCGAGCAGGCGGCGCGAGAATCTCAAGAGCTCAAGCTCTACGAATTGCTCGAGCAGCGCATCGGGGATGTGGCCGATGGCGTGGTTTGCTCGGTCGTTTCCCAGGGGTTCTTCGTTCGGCTTGGCGATACCTGCGAGGGGTTCGTTTCGCTTGGCGATTCGGGTGAGTATTTCATTCTCGATAGCGCTCGACGCGTTCTTCTCGGATCGGAAAGCGGCGAAATGTATAGGCTCGGCATGAAGGTGCGCGTCCGCGTGCTGGCGGTGTACCCCTACGCCCGCCGCGCCGAATTCTCTTTGGTATGTCGCATTGGGCCAAAGCTTATTGGCACGGCGTAACTTGTGTGCGGCGGTGTTCGTTCCTGCGCCTAATCGTGATTCGTTGTCGCGGCTATGATGAGCGCGGCGGTATACTGTGGGTTCGCAAAAACGTAACGAAAGAGGCCGCCATGTCCATGATGGAAACGCTTGAACGCTCGTGCGCTCCAAGAACCTTGCATCGTGGGCGTGCGCTATCGTGCGGAGGGCGGTTTGTCTATGATCGGCGCGTGCGCTACGATGGCGAAATAACGATAGCGAATGCCCTGGTTGCATCGCAGACGAATCCGAACGAGCGCTATCGCACCATGGTCGCCTTCAATGAAGAGGGCGGTTTTATCGACGATTATTCGTGCACGTGTCCGGCGGCTTTTCAATATTCGGGCCTTTGCAAACATGCTGTTGCGCTTGCGCTTGATTTCGACGAACACCCCGATATGTATGCGGGCTATCGCAGCGATAGGGCGGCGGTTTCCTCGGAATGCATCACGGCCTTCATGCAACGCGCCGAATACCTCGAGCAAGACGAAACGCCCGATGGCAGCATAGACGTCGTGTGCGAGTTTACCGTTGAATACGACCAATGGTCGCTCGGTTTGCGCGTGGCCAGCGAAAATGCCGAATACGTGGTGAAAAATATCTCCGAATTCTGTCAAAGGATGCAAAGCGGCGAGTTTTTTTCCTATGGCAAAAAACTCGCGTTCGCCCATGTGCCATCGCGATTCACCGAGCGTGGACGAACTCTTGTCCGCTATCTTCAAGGGCTCATCGAAGCGCGGCGCGCATCGACGTTTAGCTATTCCTGGCGCTATGCGGGCCCTTCGATAGGTCGAACGCTTCCGCTTTCCGAAGGGGACCTGGTCGAGATCTTCGACATGCTCGGCGATGCTTCGTTTTCAATCAAAGGCGCCGATGGAATAGCTCCGAACTTGGCCCGGGCGCATGTCGTTGACGGCGACCCCGATATCTCGCTTTCGTTTAGTCCTGCGTCACGGGGCGGATTCACGATAGAAAGAGACGAGCATATTTGGCTTGCCGCCTGCGGGGAAGAGCTGTTCGTTTGGCTTGGCGGAAGCGAGGTGTATCGCTGTTCTCGCGATTTCGCGAAATGTTCCGATTTCTTGCGTACCGTATATGTAAGTGACGAGAGCAGGCCCTTCATTGCCCTTCGCGATATGCCGATGTTTTGCGCAACTGCGCTTCCGGCAATAGAAAAGCGCCTTCATGTTGATTTGCCGGCCGAAATCGAGAAATATCGCCCCGTGAAATGCTCGATCGAGTTTTTCTTCGACAAGAGCAAAACGAGCGTATCGTTGCGAACCCAGGCGGTGTATGGCGATCTTCGATACGTTTTGGTTGGCGAGGATTCGAGCGAGGGCCCGCGGCGCAGCGATGATGAAGTTCAGCCGGTTCGCAATGTGAAGCTCGAAGCGGCCGCTCGCTCATTGTCTTTGAGATATTTCAACGACGACGGCGTGCTTGCCCTTGCCGAAGAAGAAAGCGTTGCCGCGCTTCTCTTCGGCGGCCTTTTGCAATTTCGCGAAGTGGGAACTGTTTACACGACGCCCGCTTTCGACAGGCTTATTCGCGATGTGAAACCGCGAGTGACTATGGGCGTGTCGCTTTCCGGCAACCTCATTAACCTGACGGTCGATTCGGGCGATTTGCCCGCTTCGGAGCTTTCTTCGCTGCTTGCGAGCTATAGGGCCCGCAAGCGCTACCATCGTTTGCGCAGCGGAGCCTTCATCGACCTGGAAAATGCCGACCTCTCGCAGCTCGATAGGCTTGCGGGCGATTTGGGTCTTACGGCCAAAGAACTCGCCAGTGGGCATGTGATGCTGCCCGCATACCGAGCTTTTTACTTGAATGAGGAAGCGAACCTAGAGCGCGATCGCAATTTCATGCGCTACATCGAGCGCTTCAAGGCCGTGAACGAAGCCGATTATGAAGTTCCCGAAACGCTTGCGGGTGTGATGCGCCCCTATCAGCAGTCCGGCTTTCGCTGGCTTTCGGCGCGCTGCGATGCGGGCTTCGGCGGCGTGCTTGCCGATGAGATGGGCTTGGGAAAATCGCTCCAACTTATTTCTTTGCTGCTTTCTAGGAAAGATGATGCGAGGCCGAATCCGAGCTTAGTGGTATGCCCGGCCTCGCTCGTGTACAACTGGACGGCCGAATTCGAGCGATTCGCGCCAGGGCTCACGGTTGTCGCCGTGGCTGGAAGTGCGGGGGAGCGTCGCATGCTTCGGGCCGCCGGTGGCGCGTCGGAGCTCCCCGACGTGTTTGTGACGTCTTATGATTTGCTTCGCATCGATGCGGCCGATTGGTCGCGAATGCGGCTTTTCGTATGCGCGCTCGACGAGGCCCAATACATCAAAAACCCCGCTGCGCTCACGACGCGTGCCGTGAAAACCCTGCAGGCCGAGCATAAATTCGCGCTTACCGGAACCCCTATGGAAAATCGCCTTTCCGAGCTATGGAGCATCTTCGATTTTCTTATGCCGGGGCTTTTGGGAAGCTACGCGCGCTTTCGGGAACATTTCGAGGCGCCCATTGTGGGAGGCGATGACGAAATCGCCAAGCGATTGCAAGCCCTTGTGGGGCCGTTCATGCTGCGCCGCTTGAAAGCCGATGTGCTTACCGACCTTCCCGAAAAGCTGGAATCGGTGGTGTTCGCGAATCTTAGCGGCGAGCAGCGAAAACTCTACGACGCCCACGAGCAGCGATTGCGGGAAGACCTCACCGCCCAGCGCGCGCTTCGCAAAGAGCGCGCCGAGGCGCGTGCCTCGGGAAAGCCCGTGAGCAACGTTGAGGTGCTGGCGGAAATCACCCGCCTGCGGCAGTTGTGCTGCGACCCCCGGTTGGTTTACGAGAATTACCACGGGCCCGAGGCCAAGCTCGACGCCATTGTCGATTTGGTTTCCTCTGCCGTGGAGGGCGGCGAGAAAACGCTCGTGTTCTCGCAGTTCACAAGTTTTCTCAATTTGATAGCCGAGCGTCTGCGCCAGGTTGGGATTGCCTACTATTCCATTACGGGCTCAACTCCGAAAAAGCAGCGCGTTCAGTTGGTGGACGCCTTCAACGAAGACGATACGCCGGCGTTCCTCGTTTCGCTGAAGGCGGGCGGAACGGGGTTGAACCTAACGGGTGCCTCGGTCGTTATCCATGCAGACCCATGGTGGAACGCGGCTGCGCAAAGTCAGGCGACCGACCGTGCGCATCGCATCGGGCAAACGCGCGTGGTGAGCGTGCAAAAGGTTGTGGCGAAAAACACGATCGAAGAGCGAATTGTGCGGCTTCAGCAAACGAAAAGCGAGCTTGCCGAGCAAGTGGTTGGCGCTGGGGGAACCTCGCTTTCCTCGCTTTCTGCCGACGACCTCTATGATTTGCTCCAAGCTTAGGGCGTCGCTCGTCTGACGCTTGATATTCCCGCAGGGCCGTCGTGAGATTTCGTTCTTGCGCTGAATTCGCCCTGATTCATCCATTTGCATGACGGATTGCCGCTTGCTCGAACGGTATAATGGCGCAGCTGCCGGTTTGCGGCATGCGGAAATAATGGACGAGAGGTGACGCGTGGCGCGCGAAAAAAAGCAGATTGCGAAAAACCGCAAGGCTTTTCACGATTACGAGATCATCGAGACCTTCGAGGCGGGCATTGTGCTCACCGGTACTGAAGTGTGCTCGCTTCGCGAGAATAACTGCCAGCTTACCGATTGCTTCGTGCTTATCCGCAAGGGCGAAGCGTGGCTCAACGGCTTGCATATTTCGCCATATTCCCACGGAAATCTGAACAATCCTGACCCTGACCGCAAGCGCAAGCTTCTGTTGCATCGAAAGCAGATTCGCTATCTTGAACAGAAAACGCGCGAGGCCGGCTTGGCGATTGTTCCCATCGGGATATATTTTTCCGCGAATGGTCTGGTGAAGCTCGAAATTGCGCTGGCTCGCGGAAAGAAATTGCACGATAAACGCCAAGCGATGGCCGAGCGCGATTCGAAGAGGGAAATCGCTCGGGCGCTCAAAATGCGTTCGAGATAGCATATCGAAACGATAGTGCCCAAAACGTAAGAGGGGGTTTACATGGGCTTGTTCAAAAAGGCGACTCGATTGGGTGGGCGCGTGGCAAAAAATGCTGCCAAGCAAATCATCATGCCCGAAGACGAAAAGGCGAAAGCCGCTGAAGATAAAGGGAAGGATACTCCCACCGAGCCCCAGCATTCCGATGCCGAGTTCAATGAGCTGCAAGAGAAATACAACGCGCTCATGACCGAGAAATGGAAAGCGTATTACAAAACGAGCTGCGAGGGCGATTGCGAAACCTGCGAGTATTACGACTGGTGCCCCGACGATTTCGACGGCACCTTTGATGACGACGAAGAAGAAGATGCCCCTCAGGCGAAGGCCAATGATGCCCTCGATAGCGATGCCGATAAGGGCGATGGCGCGTCCGTTTCGCAGGAGGAGTGCAAGGCCGACTCTGCCGATGGCGACGAAGACGACGATGCCGAGGAAGACGACGACGAAGAGGAGCTTTCCGAGGAAGACGCTGCGGCGAAGGCGGCTGCCGAAGCCTATTACGAAGATGGCTGCGATGGCGATTGCGACAACTGCGAGCATTACGACTGGTGTCCCGCCGAAGAGGAGGATGAAGACGACAAAGTCCTTTTCAAGGGAGTCACTCAGGGCGATGTTAAAAATGCCGCAAAGGGCGGTGTCGAACTCGCCCGCGAGACCGCTTTGGCTGCGCGCGATCTGAAAGAGGCGCTCGACGACATAACGGGCGGCCTGAATGTCAAAGAGCTTTTGAAGTAGCGATACGGCGCTTGGTTGACATCGGTGCCCATGCGAATACAATGAACATTCCGCCAAAGCAATTTGGCACGGTGCTTGACAAAAGCATATCGCATGGTGGACAGCACCTTTTTGCGGGCCGGGTTTCGGCCGTTATTGCAAGGGGGCGACTGGTTTCGACATGGTACGTTTGAACTGAGGAGCAGGTCGTGGTCTCCTCGCCACGTTAAACAGGGGTAAAGTCAAGTTAATTGGCAAAAAATCTTATCAGAGCGCTCCTGCGCTCGCCATGGCTGCTTAATAGCACCTGGCACGTCAACCCTGGGTTGTCCCCGGCCTAGGCGCGACGTCATTTTAGGGGACTGCTTCGAAGCACGTAGCCTGTATGGCTTCGGAAAAGACTGAACGGGCTAGGAAGAGCAACGTTGGTTCGCGAACCGACCTCGACCGAATCTCGATCGCGAAATAAGCTTGTAGAGCCTGAGCAAGAACGTAGTATGGACCGGAGTTCGATTCTCCGCGCCTCCACCAGATTTCGAGAAGGCCGGCTTATCAGCCGGCCTTTTTTATCGAGCGATGCGATACGCTTTGATTGGTAACGAACGATGGGTTGGCAACGAGTCTGAAGGGGTTTGATGGCCATCTTGACCGATATAGCTGCACCTTATAACGACGCGCCCATCGGTGTTTTCGATTCGGGTTTCGGCGGGCTTACCGTGGCCCGAGAAATCGCCAAAGAATTGCCCGAGGAATCCATCGTGTATTTCGGCGATACGGCCCGTTGCCCATACGGCCCGCGAACGCAAGCCGAGGTCGACGGTTTTGTGCAACAGATTTGCGATTGGCTTGTGGGCCGCAGGGTGAAGCTGCTCGTGATCGCCTGTAATACGGCGACGGCTGCGGGCTTAGCGCATGCCCAGCAACGTTTCAGCCTTCCCGTGATTGGTGCCGTTGAGCCAGGGGCCCGCGCTGCGGCGCGAGCGACGAAGAACCGCCGGGTTGGGGTCATCGCCACGAAAGGCACGGTAGATTCCGGCTGTTATCCGAATGCCATACGGCACATCGATGCGGGCATCACCGTTTTCTCTACGGCAGCTCCGAAATTCGTCGATATCGTCGAGCAGGGGATTCGCATGTCGAAGGGCCCTATAGAAGATCTTACGAGCCTTGCGAGCAAAGCTTACATTCGCCCGGCCTTCCAAGAAATCGCACGCGATTACCTTGAGCCGCTTCGCCGTTGTGAAATAGACACGCTGGTGCTCGGGTGCACGCATTACCCCATGCTCAAGGCGCTCATTGGAAGCGTCATTGGCCATGGCGTGCTGCTCGTCTCTTCTGCGGAAGAGATGGCGAAAGACGTTCGAAGCACCTTGGCCTTGCGGGGCGAATTCGCGCACTCGGGAAATAAACCTGTGCACGAGTTTTTCACTTCGTCGCCCAACCTCGACGACTTCCAATCGTTTGGCTCGCGCGTTTTCAACGAGCCAATTGCCAGGCCGACATACATCGATCTCTCTCATATATAAGCAGCGTCGCGTTTAAACGGTTCGGGCCATTTCGGCGCGAAACGATCACTTTTAGGAGGAATGATGCTCGCAAACAGGGCAAACGATCGCGATGAGCTGGCCATGCGCCCGGTGAAGCTCACGCGCGACGTAATGAAGAATGCCAATGGCAGCTGCCTGGCGGAATTTGGGGATACGCGCGTGCTTTGCACCGCCACCATCGAAGACCGGGTGCCGGGTTGGCGTAAAGGGTCGGGCAAGGGATGGCTCACGGCCGAATATGCCATGTTGCCTGCCGCCGGGAACAAACGCACGCGCCGCGAAACTGGCAGTCGCAATGGCCGGAGCATGGAAATCGAGCGCCTTATTGGCCGTAGCTTGCGCAACGTGTGCGACCTTAACGCCATGGGTGGGGAAGTGACCATGACCATCGATTGCGATGTGCTGCAGGCCGATGGCGGAACGCGCACTGCGGCCATCACGGGCGCATGGGTTGCGGCCTACGACGCATTCGAGATGTGGAAAACGGCGGGACGCATTAAGGCAAACCCGCTGTTCGGCCAGGTCGCAGCGGTAAGCGTCGGTTTGGTTGAGGGGCGTTTGATGCTCGATCTGGATTACGAGGAAGATTCGCATGCCGAAATCGACATGAATGTGGTGATGAATGCCAAAGGCGAATTCGTCGAATTGCAAGGCACGGGCGAGCAGGTGAGCTTTTCTCGCGACCGCCTGAATGAATTCCTCGATGCGGCCGAAGCGGGCATTAAAGAGCTGCTGGCGGCGCAAAAGCAAACGCTCGGGATCGAATAGTCGGAGATAAGGCAATGAATGTCGTAATCGCTACGAACAATAGGCATAAAGTTGAAGAGATAGAGACCGCGCTCGATTTCCCTGGTTGGGAATTCCTCACATTATCACAGGTTAAAAGCTATCCCGAGCCTGAAGAGGACGCCGATACCTTCGTTGGCAATGCCCTTATCAAGGCGCGCGCGGCGCATGAGGCAACGGGCATGGCCGCATTGGCCGACGATTCGGGCCTTGTGGTAGATGCTCTCGACGGTCGACCGGGCGTGTATTCAGCGCGTTATGCCGGCATGCATGGTGACGATGCGGCCAATAACGCCAAAGTGCTTTCCGAACTCGAAGGTGTGCCCGAAGAACAGCGTACGGGGCGCTTTGTCTGTGCGCTTGCGTTCATCGACGAGAACGGCAACGAAATCACGGTCGAGGGTGCCGTAGAAGGTCGCATTGGGTATGAGCTGCGGGGCAGCGAGGGCTTTGGCTACGACCCCATGTTCATGCCCGAGGCCTTTGGCTTCGAAAAGTCGCTTGCCGAAGTGTCGCAGGATGAAAAAAACGCCATAAGCCACCGCGGCAATGCGTTGCGCATTTTAAAGGAAAAGCTGAGGCCGTAAAAAGGTTCGGCTGAAATAGGCTTGCAAAAGCGCAGACCAAACGGGATAGACTCGGGGCTTGTGGGCACCGGTGATGGGCCAAAACGGTTGGTTGAAAACCCGTGCGCGGAGGTGCTGCCGAGGAAGTCTTGCCGCTCGCGCGGCGTTGGTAAACGCTCGCGTAACGCTCGCATTCCCCGTGCTGTGCAATCCTTTCAAAGGCTATGCTTATTAATGAGGGAAGCGTTGCGATTCCGTTGGTTTCGTGTGTCGGCGACGACGACGGCGGAATCCGGTTACCAATGGGCATTTGTCCGGCGCCGTGGACGCATTTCCTGTTCACGCATAGGAGGTTGTTATGAAAAATATTCTTGTCGCTTACGATGGCTCCGAAACCTCGAAGCGCGCGATAGACGTGGCCGCCGAGCTCGTGGCCTCCGATGCGCGCATCCACCTCGATATCGTCAATGTGGTTTCCATCCCCATGCTCTCAGACGACCAGGCTTCAAGCTTTGCGGCAATTCTCGACCTTATGAAGTCGGACGCCGAAGACCTTCTTGCCGACGCTTTGAACCAATTCAATGAAAAACGCCAGCAAAACCCCGTCGATACGCTGCTGGCGCTTGGCGTTGACCCGGCAAGCGAGTTGGCGAAGCTTGTCGAAAAAGGCGAGTACGACATGGTCGTGATTGGTTCCCGCGGGCTTTCTGGAATGAAGCAATATCTTGGCAGCGTGAGCCATAAGCTTTTGGGCATTACCCAAGTTCCCGTGCTCGTGGTGAAATAGTTACCATCAAAACAAAAAAGCCGGGAATTCCCGGCTTTTGCTTTTTGATGGTCGGGACGACAGGATTCGAACCTGCGACATCCTGCTCCCAAAGCAGGCGCGCTACCAAACTGCGCCACGTCCCGTTGCTTGAAACAGCTCGACGATTATAGCAAAGCTTCCGCGGGCTTCAAGAAAAACGCTTACGACTTTTTGACGTGCGAGTTGGTTGGTCGCCGACCGTAGGTTTTCTGTGGCGATTGCATTTTTCACGGCAATTGTTTTGACAGAAGACGCGCATATGGTCATAATACTCACTCGCGCCTCATCGAATGCGCTGTTCGTTCGGTGGGTGAAATATGCGGGTGTGGTTCAATGGTAGAACTGAAGCCTTCCAAGCTTCTAACGCGGGTT
>CAVGRL010000031.1:22021-26039 GCA_963631715.1 Bacteroidaceae bacterium | reverse complement strand
CCGCAGCGCGGAGGGCCGCCGGAAGGCGGCCCTTTTTGTTTTCCTCGCATAGAGGGAGGATAAGATGGTCTGGAAAGTTCGGGAAATACACCCGCGCTTATATCCTGACGAAGGATGGTCGCCGGAAAAGGTGTTGGCCGAGGACGCTCTTCATAAGCATGATGAAGGTCATCCGGCTGCCGATGGGTGGCCTGTTTGGCATTTTCGCTATTCTCGCCCTGAAGAGGGCTCTGGTTCTGGGACTCTTCCCGAATGTCCGATAGTCGATGTTCATACGCATGCCTGGGTTGATAATTTCGCCCCACGGATGCGGGATTATTTCGGCAACAGCTTTGGCTGTACGGCATTCGACGAAGGTACGCTCAATGGCGTTCGTGAACGAAAAGCGCGCCTTGGTATTACGAAATCGGTAATACTGCCCGTTCCTACCAACGCACGGCAAGTTCCTCTTTTCAATGATTGGCTTAAAGTCTATATCGATGATCCGGATATCGTTCCTTTCATGGGTATCGTGCGCGATATGGACGATCCTGTTTCTGAAATACATAGGTGTGCTGAACTGGGATTCAAAGGTTTGAAGCTTCATCCTGTGAACCAGCATTTTCGTATGGGTGACCCTAAAATGTTCCCGATTTACGAAGCTGCTATCGAAGAGAACATGGTTATTCTCTTCCATACGGGATCGGGGATAGATTACCCTGCGAGCGGGCCCGATTGGGATTGCTCCGCCCGTGAGATAGAGAAATACTTCAACGCCTACCCTTACGAGCGAACGGTTTTGGCGCACTTGGGAGGCAATACTCCCGATTTCGCCCATCCACCTGAATTGCATCCTGAATGGCCGGGATATATGGATACGGCATTTCAGATCGGGCATATTTCTAACGAGGATTTTCTTACGATAGTAAGGGAATTCGGGTCTGACCGCATTTTGTTCGGGACCGATTCTCCTTGGGAAGACACCGCCGATTTCTTGACGCGTCTTTCTTATATGGGGCTGACCGATGATGAATTGCGCGGGATTCTTTACCGCAACGCATCGAAGCTGCTCGATTTGGGGCTGGAATAATTTTGGCCACTAGGCTTGAATTTCGCCCGCATTCCGAGTTGGCTTGAGTTTGGGATTTTTTGGCTAATCGGCGCACGGTATACTTCGTGTGTCGTTTCAGCGGGCGGGCTTTTGCCAGCGGGATTCAATCTTGCAAGGGAAGTGGCGAAAGTCTGCTCACTTACAAAGGAGTAGACATGGAAGGTTTTGCTCTCATCGATACGGGCATTTGGTCTATTGTGCCTCCGCTTTTGGCTCTGGGCCTGGCGCTTCTTACCAAAGAGGTGTATTCGTCGTTGACGATCGGTGTGTTTACCGGCATGGTTATTTACACGTTTACCCTCGATGGCCCAGGCGTGAGCCAGCTTATCGATGCGTTTTGCCTTGTTCCTCAAATGATGGGTGAGCAGATATCGGGAAACGGGTCGCTGCTTCTATTCCTCGCCCTCTTGGGAGCGCTCGTTGTATTGATAGCAATCGCGGGCGGTTCGCGTGCTTATGGCGCGTGGGTTTCTCAGCATGTGAAAAGCGCGCGCTTGGCCCGCATGATGACGGCTGTTCTTGGCGTGCTTATTTTCGTCGACGACTATTTCAATTGCCTCACCGTTGGTGCTGTGATGCGCCCCATTACCGATCGTTTCCGCGTGAGCCATGAAAAGCTCGCATGGCTTATCGATTCGAGCGCGGCTCCCGTTTGCATTATTGCGCCGGTTTCGTCGTGGGCGGTAGCTGTTGGTGGTTACCTGGGCGATGACGGGTTTAATCTGTTTGTCCAGTCTATTCCCTATAACTTCTATGCATTGGCGACAATCGTGTTCGTCTTCTTCGTCTCGTGGATTGGGCTCGATTTTGGCCCCATGAAGCGCGCCGAAGAAGCTGCCGCTTCGAAGGACTGCTCTTCCGGGGCGCGTGTCGGGACTCAAGTTATCACCAACCCCGCCGATGCCGATGGGGATACGCGAATTAGCGTTGCCACCGAGCGTACCGCATCGAAGATTGCTGAAAAGAATAATGCCCCTGCGGCGCTCGGCATGCCCGATACCGTCATCGCCGAAGAAACAGAGCTCGCCGAGGCCGTCGCTGGTGCGCAAAGCGCTGAAGCCGCCTTTAAGGGCATGAATGTCTCTGATAAAGGTAAGGTTTTCGACCTGGTGGTTCCCATTCTCGTGCTCATCGTGTTCTCCATTTTGGGCATGCTGTACGCCGGCGGGTTCTTCGATGGGGCGGATTTCGCAACCGCTATTGGAGAAAACCCTGTTGGTGGCTTGTGCATTGGCTCGTTTGTTGCCTTGGTGGTTGCTGCCGCTATGTACTTGCCACGCAAGCTCTGTACGCTTTCTGGCTACATGGAAGGTGTCGCGGAGGGCGTTCGCTCTATGGTTGGCGCGATTATGATTCTTGTGCTTGCTTGGTCACTTGGCGGCGTGTGCCGCTACATGATTGGCACAGGTCCGTTTGTGAGCGGATTTCTGAACGGTTTGGGCGTAAGCCTTGCTCTTCTGCCCGTGATAATTTTTCTCGTGGCTGCGTTCATTGGGTTCTCCATGGGAACAAGTTGGGGAACCATTGCTTTGATCTTGCCTATCGTGGTTGGCGTTTTCGATACGACCGATCCTCTTTTCTTGGTGGCAGTAGGCGCGACGCTTGGTGGCGCCGTGTATGGCGACCACGTTTCCCCCATCTCCGACACAACGATTCTTTCGTCGGCTGGCGCGGAATGCAACCATATGGCGCATGTGTCTACGCAGATGCCGTATGCCACTATCGTGTTTGTGTCGGGCGCTATCGGCTACATTATTGCCGGCTTGACTGGCAGCCCGTGGATTCCGTTGATTCTGACGATGGTGTTGGCATGCGGCGGGTTCGTCGTGGTCGCCAAAGTCTTAAACAGAAAAGACGCTGCGGCGTAGGATTCGTTTTCGGAAGAGGCTGGGGATCCCCGGCCTCTTTTTTGTATGAGCGGAATGCGCGCAATGTGCTGCTCGTCGCAAGCTAAGACTTGACCAGGCGAGAAATGCGCTTCGATAAATCCGCCTTGGACGATTAGGCTCGCTTGTAGTCGATTCCGTCGAAATAGCTGCGGAATTCTACGCGGTGTTTGCTTTGGGGACAGATGAACTTGTGGGCAGCGAGGAAATATTCGTCGGTCATGGCCGCGAGGTAATCGACGACGATTTGGTGCGGCTCTTCTTTTCGGTAGGACGCGTCATCATCGTACAGGCGGCGTTGGCGTTCGATTTTCTCGATGTGATGCTTGAACAGCGGGGAACTCTCGTTGTCTGCTTTCAGGTCGCGTAGCAGTTGCTCGTAGAGTTCCTCGAACATGGGGCGAATTTCTTCGTCGTAGACATCGCCCTGATCGCCGGCCAGATAGATGCGCTCGTAGTTTTCTGCTTTGGCGGTTTTGAGCGCTGCGAAAGCGTCATCGCTCATTTCAATGCGGTCGCGTTGATAGCTGTGCTCCACGATGTCGACCGTGAGGTTGTTGATGATTTCGGCATTCATTACGCCCATACTGCCGCCCGTGAAATGTCGGTCGGTTTCGAGTGCGCCAACGCCCATGGCATCTTGGCGGTCTTTGCCGACGTAGGCGACCATGTCGGAAATGCGCACGACGCACCCTTCGAGCGTGCTGGGGCGCAAATGTTTGATGGCCGATTCATCAACGTAGCACGCTTCTGTGGCCTGGTCGAAATCGTCGAATGTGCGCGTGGTTCCCAAATAGAAGGTCTTTTGACTGCTTTCGCCGTTGTGGCACAGCACTCCGTCGAGAGTTTGCAGGCTTACGTTGCGCGCGTATAGGTGGTCGAGCACGCGGGCGCTGTGTACATTGTGATTGAAATAGCGACCCGTATCGGCGCGGTAGAGGTCATTGAGGATATGCTCGCCCGCGTGGCCGAAGGGTGTGTGGCCTAAATCGTGCCCCAGGGCGATGGCCTCGGTGAGGTCTTCGTTCAGGCGCAGCATGCG
>CAVGRL010000031.1:15586-21697 GCA_963631715.1 Bacteroidaceae bacterium | reverse complement strand
GGGATCGAATGAGATGAGTATACGACACTGTTTGGGTTGGGCGAATGCGAGGCCATGCCGGATGAGGCCGTTCGAGCCACGGCTGGTTGTCTGTGCCTTTCGAGCCTGCGGCAGCGAGCTTTTATAAATCGAGGCTGTTGGTCGTGGCGTCTTCCTCGTCAACCCTCTATGCATCCTTGAAACATTTTCGAAAAAAACTATTCCACTGCAGCGTGCGATAGTGTTATAGTCTGCGGCAGCACCTCGGGATTGCGAGCAGCTTCTTCCTCTCTCTTGTCGCTCTTCCCAACCCCGAGGTTACATATGTGCATAGCGCAACCCCGTCGATACGTCTTGAATCGAAGCCTTTCGGCCGAGACTGGACGCGTTAGGGGCCTCTGGAGAATCCCATTCATTGGGTGCCGAAGGGGCAAGCGCCGCGAAATTTTCCGGCGTGAAACTCTCAGGCAAAAGGACAGAGTCGCTTATGATTGCCGCAAGGCAAGGCTGCAGGTGCTTTTTTAGCAACCCGTATTGACTCTTCTTCTCCTCTTTCATCTGGGTATTCCCAGAGGCCTCTGACGCATTCAAGGCTATTGCGAGATTGCGTGTAATGGCTGCGGTTTGCACCGCAATGCGAGGAAAGGTTTGAAAGTGGAGGATTTTTTCAGCACGATTGATGCTGCGCTCGTCGCCATCGACGATTTCATGTGGGGCGTGCCGCTCATGGTGCTTATTTTGGCGGGCGGCATTTTGCTTACGGTTCGCTTGCGCGGTTTGCAATTCACGAAGCTCCCGCGCGCGCTTCGCTACATGATGAAAAACGAGAAGGGCGAAGACGCGAAAGGCGAAGTTTCGAGCTTCGGCGCGCTGTGCACGGCGCTTTCCGCGACCATCGGAACGGGCAACATTGTGGGCGTTGCCACGGCTATTGTCGCCGGCGGTCCAGGCGCAATGTTTTGGATGTGGCTTGCCGCGTTGTTCGGAATGGCGACGAAATATTCCGAGGGCCTGCTTGCTGTGAAGTATCGCAGCATCGATGAGGATGGGCATGTGCTCGGCGGCCCGTTCTATTACATCGAGCGCGGCATGAAGCAGCGTCTTCCCCAGATTTCGTGGCGCTGGCTTGCGAAGATCTTCGCATTCTTTGGCATGTGCGTCGGTTTGTTCGGCATTGGTACGTTTACCCAGGTGAATTCAATTAATTCGGCAATCACCGGTTTCTTTGATCCCGATAAGGCGACGACGGTGAGCATCCTTGGCATGGATTATTCCGTGGCAACGGTCGTGGGCTCGCTTGTTGTTGCGATCATTGTTGGCCTGGTGGTTATCGGTGGACTGAAGCGCATCGCTAAGGTTGCCGAGAAGGTCATTCCCGCTATGGTCGTGATTTATGTTGGGTTCTCGCTCGTTTTGATTGTTGCGAACATTTCCGCTCTGCCCGAGGCGCTTGTCGTGATCGTCGAGAGTGCATTCGGATTGCGCGCGGCTGCTGGCGGCGCTTTGGGTGCCATCATTATCGCCATGCAGAAAGGCATCGCACGCGGCATTTTCTCGAACGAAGCAGGCTTGGGTTCGGCCCCGATTGCGGCTGCGGCTGCTCAAACGAAAGAACCGGTGCGCCAGGGCTTGGTGTCTATGACGGGCACGTTCTTGGATACCATCATCGTATGCTCCATGACTGGCTTGGCGCTCGTGATGACCGGCGCGTATCAGCTTCCTGGGCTTGAGGGCGCCGCGGTGACCACCGCTGCTTTCCAGAGCGGCTTGCCGTTCATTCCTGGCGAAGTGGTGGCGTTCGTGGTTATGATTTGCCTCGCCTTGTTCGGCTTCACAACCATTCTTGGCTGGGATTACTATGGCGAGCGTTGTCTTGAGTATTTCAGCAATGGCTCCAAAAAGGCCGTGAAAGTGTATCGCTGGGCCTATATTGCCTGCGTATTCGCAGGCCCGTATATGACGGTTGCCGCCGTGTGGACCATCGCCGACATCTTCAACGCCTGCATGGCTATCCCGAACATGATTGCCCTCATCGTTCTTTCGGGCGTCGTTGTTCGTGAAACGAAGGACTACTTCAAACGTTTGGCTGAAGCCGGTGGCGATGAGGATGCCTTGGCGCCGCGCAAGGCGGAGGAAGCTTAAGGCCGGTCTGGTTAGGGTCGATTCACCCGGAGGCGGGCGGCGGCGAGGGTCTTTCGGGGGCACAACTCGCTATCGCTTCGCCTTCGGCTTCGCTATGCGCTCGCTTGGCGGTGTTCAACTTCAAAATGAAGGGCAAACTTGAACACCGACGCCCCCGAAAGACCCTCGCCGCCGCTCGTCTCTCTAGCCGATAGGTCTTTTATCGACGGATTGCGGATTGGCGAGCGGCATTTTCCTTACCTTTGAAGAAACAGAGAGCCGTTCGCGCTTCGGTGCGAGCGGCTTTATAATGGACGAATTGAAACCGGCGCGCCTGCGGGCGCGTTTTTATTGCTAGAAGACGGGATATAGCGTGGTCGATCAAGAGAAAGTCCAACAAGCCGTTCGCCTTTTGCTCGAAGGCATTGGGGAAGATGTGACGCGCGAGGGATTGCTTGAAACGCCGCAGCGCGTGGGCCGCATGTATGCCGAGGTTTGCCGAGGGATGGACGAGGAAGCGTCCGAGCATTTGTCCACGACGTTTTCTATCGAATCGGACGATATGGTCGTGGAGCGCGACATTCAATTCCACTCTCTTTGTGAGCACCATTTACTGCCTTTCTACGGAAAGGTTCATGTTGCCTACATTCCCGATGGGCGCGTGACGGGGCTTTCCAAACTTGCGCGGACGGTCGAGGTCTTTGCTCGCCGCCTTCAGTTGCAGGAACGCCTCACTTCGCAAATCGCCGATGCGCTTATGAGCGATTTGGGCGCGAAAGGCGCCATCGTCATGGTTGAAGCCGAGCATATGTGCATGTCGATGCGAGGCGTGAATAAACCGCATGCCTCTACGGCAACGCTTGCAAAGCGCGGGCTTTTCGAAACCGACCAGGCACTTGTCGACGAATTCTTCCGCCTTGCCGGGAAATAGCCGCCTTCGTTTTTCAAGGGGAGGTAATTGAAGTGGCAAGGCCCGAAAAGACTGAGCGATTCAAAGTGACGGAACGCGATGTGAGTGCCGATCGCATCGGGCGAGAACTTCCGTCGAATGGCGGTTCCGAGTGTGGGCTTCCGCGTCTTGCTGCCTGCGAAGATGAGAATCGTGACGATTCTATTGTTGGCGCGGTCGTGGAAATTTCAGACCCATCTTCTTTCGAGATGAAGCAGGGCGAGTTGTCTTGCAAGACGGATGCTGTGATTGCCCGCGAACAGCAACTTGAAATGCGTGGGATATGCGGCAACGATGAAATCATGTCCGCCGTGGAGGCTATTCGCAATCATCCCGATTTCATCGACCATATGAAGCGTATCGGCCGCGCCGAAACCGATCGTTTGTATTGCAAGCACGGCATCGAGCATCTTCTCGATGTCGCGAGAATAGCCTACATTCGATTGCTAGAGAGAAGAATGCCGTTTCGCAAAGAGGTGGTCTATGCTGCCGCTTTGCTCCACGACGTGGGCAAGGCCGAGCAATACGAGCACGGAGAGGCTCACGAGGTGGCTGGCGCGCGCGTCGCAACGGCGATTTTGATGGATGTCGACGGGTTTTCCGCCCTTGAGAAAACGGCGATCGTTGCAGCTGTTGCCCAGCATAGGCGATATGACGAGAAATCCTCGCCTTTAGGAAAGCTGCTTTTCGAGGCAGACAAGGCATCGCGTGCATGCTTTTCCTGCTCACAACGCAACACATGCGCCTGGCCTGAGGAAAAAATGAACCTTGGCGTAAAGCTGTGACATTCGAGGGGAGCCCCGATGGATGAAATTCGTATCGTTGATTTAGAGGTATTCGCCCGCCATGGCGTATTTCCGGAAGAGAATTCGCTAGGGCAAAAATTTCTTGTGAGCGTTGCTTTGCGAGGGGATTTTTCCCGCGCATGCAAAAGCGACAACCTCGATGATTCTATCGATTACGGATCGGTGTGCCGTTTGATTGATTCAACGCTCAAGGCAACGACGTTCAAACTCATCGAACGGGCGGCGCAAGAGGTGGCCGATGTAGTGCTTGCGAATTACCCTTTGGTTGCCGAAATTGACCTCGAATTGAAGAAGCCCTGGGCGCCTATCGGTTTGCCCGTTGCCTATGCTTCGGTAAAAATATCGCGATCGCGATAGCGGGTTGGGCTGGGTTCGTCTTGCCGGCTGTGCGCCAGGGTGTGTTTAATGGCTCTGGCGCACAGCTTATTCTTTTTTAGACCTCGGGAAAATCTCGCTTATGACGATTGCGGCGAAAATGAGGGTAAAACCAGCAAGAAGCATCCAGGTAAGCTCTTCGCCATACAAGATTACCGAAAACACGACGCCGAAAACGCTTTCAAGCGACAGCAGAAGAGCTGCTTGGGCTGGTGGAATCTTCGCCTGGGCAACATTTTGGAAAACCATAGCCAGGCACGACGCGAAAAGAACCAGGTACCCCAACTGAATCCAGAAATCGAAGCTGAGGGAGCCAATGTCTGGGACGGGCTCGCTCGCTACGCCGATTAGCAGGCCGCAAAGCCCGCTTGTGGCTATTTGTACGATGGTGATAGTCATAACATCGCGGCGTTCCGAGAATTTCGCGACCAATACCATATGGATGGCGAAAAACACGGCAGATAGAAGCGTCATCGCGTCGCCCCAGCGCATGGAGATGGAGAAATCGCCCCCGAGCGATACGAAGCCGACGCCCGCGATGCAAAGGAATGCGGCAACGATATTGAAAACGGTTGGCTTGCGCTTTGCTACCGCCCAGTAAAGAAAAGGCACCATGACGCAGTAGGTTGCCGTAAGAAAGGCATTGCGACCAGGGGTGGTATCGGTAATGCCAATGGTTTGGATCCAAAAGCCGAGAAACGAGAACACCCCAAGAATCGCCCCGGCGAACAGATGGCTGGCGTCGAGATTTCGACCAATCTTTTTAGCGAAAACCACGACAAGGATGATTGCCGTGGCGGTAAAACGCATTCCCATGAGCCATGTTGGCGAAACGGCATCGACGGCGTCTTTTACGACGACGAAACTTGCGCCCCAGATGATGGTGGCTACCACGATGAGCAGCTTATAGAATAAAACAGGCAACTCTTTTTTCATCCAACGTTACATTTCTTCGATGGTGCTTGGTTCGCTCGGATTTTTCTCCGATGAATAGACTTCGTTCATGATAATGCCAATCGCTATGCAGGCGAAGCCAATCACCATGAAGAGTGTGATTGCATCACCGAAAAGCAATATGGCGAACGCAACCCCGAAAAGGCTTTCGCACGAAAGGAAAAGCGCGGCTGGGGCCGCAGGAATGTGGGCGACGCCTATGTTTTGGAGCGAAAGGGCGATGCACGAGGCGAATATCGTCAGGTATGCGAGGTTGGCCAGCACGTCGAGTTTCATAAGCGAGGCAAGCGGGAGCGGTCCGTCGATGAAGAATGCGGCAATCATGCCGACGATTCCGCCGGTTATGAATTGGATTGCGGTGAGTGTAAGCGGGTCTCGCCCGTCCGAGAGACGGGCCGATATGGAAAGATGCATGCCAAGCAGCAATGCTGAAATAAGGGTGATTGCCTCGCCGAAGCCGAAAGAAAGCGATACGCCTTCGTCACCCGAGAATGAAACAAACCCGATTCCGACTGTTGCGAGCAATGCCGCCGCGATATTGCAGCGGGTTGGGCGTTGCTTCGACACGACCCATGCTATAAAAGGAACCATGACTACGTATGTGCTGGTGAGAAATGAACTTTTCGATGCGGTCGTATCGGTTAGGCCGACCGTGTTGCATAAATACGCCGGGCCGAGCGCGAACCCGATAAGGATTCCTGCAAAGATGGTGTCTTTCGTGAGGTGTTTTCGCACGTGGCGCCAGCATACGGCCAGGAGGATAATTCCGGCGAATGTGAAACGTAGGCCCATAAGCCACGCTGCGGGAAAGGCGTCGACGGTGTCTTTGATGACGCAGGTTCCCAACCCCCAGATAGCGGCGGCGAGCAGGAGTGCTCCTTTGTAGACCCACAGAGGAGTTTTTCGGCGTGCTTTCTCGTTTTGCAT
>CAVGRL010000031.1:0-15343 GCA_963631715.1 Bacteroidaceae bacterium | reverse complement strand
GGGGCTGGAGTGAAGGAAATGGGTGCCTGCTTTGCGGTGGGCGGGGGCCGGTAAATGATTCGAGCGTTTAGCAAGTTTGTTTACAGGCTTGAAAATGGAAGAGGCCGAATTCGCAATGAATTCGGCCTCTTGGTGGTTCGTATTATCGCTTGCAAGCTCGCTGCTTGCCCTGACGCTTACTAGTTGCTGGTCGTGTTCTTGTCGGAACTGCTGCTCGAATTGCTATTCGACGACGAGCTCGAGCTGTCGGGTGCGACATAGATGGTGATGACGGTGCCCGATTCGACCTTTTCCCCGGCCGTGTAGCTCTGCTTTACGACGTTTCCTGCAGTACCGGAGCCGCTCGATGCGGTTTGCACATCATATTTGAGGCCGTAGTTCAGTAGCGTGTTGATCGCTTCCGATTGGGTCATGCCAACGACTGACGGAACGGTCGTTTTATTGGCTTCCGGATCGGCGCCCTTCGAGACGGTGACCGTTACCGTGGAGCCCTTGTCGGCTTTGCCCGTCACGTCTTGCGTCATGACGACGCCCTCGTCGTACTGGCTGCTATAGCCGCCAGGCTGGATGTCGATCTTCAATCCGGCGCTTTCGATCTTGGATTTCGCCTCGGATTGCGACATGCCGACAACGTTCGGGACGCTCACCGATTCGGGGCCGGTCGAAATCCAGTATTTCACCGTAGTGCCCTCGTCGACTTCCTTGCCGGCTGCCGGGTCTTGCCTGCTTACGGTGTCTTTGGTGGCGCTGCTCGATTCGTTGCCAGCATATTGCGCCTTCAGGCCTGCGTCGGTAATCGCTTTTTCTGCCTGCTCAGAGGTCATGTTCGACAAATCGGGAATGGTGCCCTTCTTGGTGCCCTTCGAAATCACGATATTGATCTTGGTGCCCTTTTCGGCAGATTTGCCCGCTTCGGGGTCTTGCTTGCACACGCGACCGGCCACAACGCTCGAGTCGTAATCTTCGGTTATTTCGCCAACTTCGTACCCAGCCTTTTCAATTTGCTGGACGGCGGCGTCTTTCGTGGCGTTTTTCAAGTCGGGAACCGTGTCGCCCGTGCTGCCGAAGCCGCCTGTGACGGCAAAGGCGATGCCTGCGATCACGGCGATGGCCGCGATAACGCCGATGGCAATAAGCGCGACCTTTTTCCCGTTGGAGCCGTTTTGCTTGCCCATGTCGATATCATTGCCGCCGCGATAGGAATTCGTCTTGTTCGAATCGCTTCCCGCGATAGGCGAAATGACGGCTGTTGCCCCCGCTTCGCTGGCGATGGGCGCGACGTTGTTCATGACCGAGGTCGGGGCGCTCGAAAAGCCGTTGGCGATATTGACGGGACGACCCATAAGGAAATCGTCGAGTGCTTGCTTCATGTCGCGAGCCGTGGAAAAGCGGTTATAGGGATTTTTGTCCATAGCCTTCAAGATGATGGCTTCCAAGTCGGGCGACAAGTCGGGCTTGATCTGGCTTGGCGGAACGGGCTCTTCTTGAACCTGCTTCATTGCCACGCTTACGGCGTCGGGACCATCGAAGGGGAGCTTGCCCGTGGCGGCTTCATAGAGCACGCAGCCGAGCGAATACATATCGGAAGCCCCGTTGAGTTCTTTGCCTTGGGCCTGCTCGGGAGAGATGTAGTGAGCTGTTCCAAGAACGCTGGAGGTCTGCGATTTGACGGAGTTCTTCGCACGCGCGATGCCGAAGTCCATGACCTTCACGTTTCCGTCGGGCTGGACCATGATGTTTTGGGGCTTCACGTCGCGATGGATGATGTCTTGGTTATGGGCGACGGAAAGCGCTTGGCATACCTGGCTGCCGATTTCGGCAACCTTGCGCTGGTTGATGGCGCCGCGCTGCAAGATGGCGCTTTTCAGATCGGTGCCGCGTACGTATTCCATGACGATGTAGTACGTGCCGCCGTCTTGGCCCCAGTCGTACACGTTCACGATGAAGGGGCTTTGCAGATTGGCGGCCGAAGCGGCCTCTTGTTTGAATCGTGCGGCAAAATCGGGGTCTGCCGCGTATTGCGGCAGCATGATTTTCACGGCGACCATGCGACCAAGCGTTTGGTCTTGGGCCTTGTAGACCTCGGCCATGCCACCTATGCCGATGCGCTCGGTGATGCGGTATCGGTCGTTGAACACTCTGCCTATCACAATTCTCTCCTCACCCTCCGCCGCCGCAGAGGACCTTTCTCAAACGCGATCGGCGGGCGCGTTTTCCTGATTCATGTGCCGATGCGTTCTTTACTCGTTAAATACCTAATGATATATCAATCACAGCTGTTCCTGTACCTGAAGAGCCGTGGTCAATACCTTTTGCGCACGCACGCTTGCCAACCCCGATTCGTCGGTTCCATGGACGCCTTCCTCAATGAGGACCGCCACGGCAACGGTGGGGTTGTCGGCGGGCGCGAACCCGATAAACCAGCTGTCGTTGTATTCCTTGTTCGTTTCCGCGGTGCCCGTTTTGCCGGCCACTTGAACGCCTTGGATTTGGGTGCCCGTTCCCGTTCCGCTGTTCACGACGCCGACCATCATGTCGGTTATGGCGTCGGCGGAGCTTTTCGACATGACGCTGCCGAGCGATTTCGATGTTGCGCTAAACGAGCGCTCGCCTTTCGCGTTGTAGATGCCATCGACGAAAAACGGCTGCTCAATTACGCCGTCGTTGGCAATCGCCGCGGCCACCATGCACATTTGGAGCACGGTTGCCTGCGGCCCTGCGGGGCTTTCGTGCTCGCCGACGGGCTGTCCGCAGGCGGCCCATGCGGTTTCCCAGGTGGTCATCTCGTCGGCGTCGGGCATAAGGCTTGCGGTTGTGGGGATGTCGGTGTCGATCGCGCTGCCGAAGCCGAATTTCTGAGCGGTTTTTACGAGCAGGTCGCTGCCGAGCTGCTCGCCAAATTGGCCGAAAGCCGTGTTGGATGAAACGGCGAGGGCTTGGGCCAAGGTGATTTGCCCGTATCCTATATCGTCTGCGTTGGTGACCGAGGCGTTGCCGATCTGCATTTGGGCGGGCGCGTCCACGGTGGTCGATGCGGTTGCAAGGTTGCCTTCAATGAGCGCCGTGAGCGTGACGAGTTTGAAGGTCGACCCGGGCGCATAGAGGGCGTTCGTGGCACGGTTGATGAGCGCGCCGCCGGTTGAGTCGGTCCCGCTTGCAGCTTCGGCCAAGATATCGTCGACCTGGTCGTTCGAATATGTCGGCGAGCTTGCGCTGGCGAGCACGGCCCCGGTTTGCGGGTCCATGACCACCACGGCACCTTTGTAGCCTTCAAGCACCGATTCGGCTGTTTGCTGGATTTCGGAATTCAAGGTGAGGCGAACATCGTTGCCCGGAGTTTCGATTCCGGCCATGCTATTGATGACGTCGGTCCAACTCGCGAATGAAGAATCGCCCTTCAGGGCATCGTTTTGGGAGGCTTCGATTCCGGAAGTGCCGTAGATTTGCGAATAATAGCCAACCACATGTGCGGCAAACGAACCCTGCGGATATTCGCGCGTATAGGTTCCGTCTTCGTTTTCGGTGCTTTCGGCCAAAATGACCCCGTCGTAGGTGGAAATTGAGCCTCGCTCGGTGCGGGCTTCCTTATAAAGGGTGTGGTTGTTGCCCGGATAGCTTTGGTACTCGTCGGCCATGAACACCATGATATAGGTGAGGTTGGCGACGAGCGCGGCGAACATAAGCGCGAAGGCGAGCGCGGTGTGGGTAAGGCGTTTGCCAAGAGCGACGCGCCCAAGCACGCCTGTTTCGGCGGCATGCCCGTGCGCACCCACAGCGGCCATGCGGCTTGTTCCATCACGCACTTCGGAATTGATGCCCGTTCCCTCATCGCCGCAGCGCAAAAGCAAACCAATGCCGATGAAGCTCGCAAGAAGTGACGAGCCGCCTTGGCTGATGAAGGGCAGCGTGAGGCCGGTGAGGGGAATAAGGCGCGTAACGCCGCCAACGATGATGAAGGCCTGCAAGACGATAATGACGGTGCAGCCGACGGCCATCATTGCCGAAACATCGCTTTTGGCGCGCGCGGCGGTTGCGAAGCCGCGAATGCTCAGGCTTAGGTAGAGCAGCAAAACCGCTGCGCCGCCAAGAAGGCCGGTCTCTTCCGCGATGGCTGCGAAGATGAAGTCAGATTCGACGACGGGAATGTTTTCGGCAAGGCCGTTGCCTATGCCCACGCCCACCATGCCGCCGTCGGCAAGCGAATAAATCGTCTGGCACAACTGGTAGCCATCGCCCGAGGCGTCGGCGAACGGGTTGAGCCACGTGTTCACGCGAACCTGCACGTGTCCGAAGAACTGATAGAGCAGCACGCAGCCCGCTGCCGCAAGGCCAAAGCCAACGACCAGGTAGAGTTTTTTGCCGCTCGCCACATAAAGCATGACCAGGAACAAAACGAAACAGACAAGCGCGCTTCCGAGGTCTTTTTCGAACACGACGATGAGAAACGAAATGGCCCACATAACGAGCAACGGGGCAAGCGTTCCCAGGTCGGGCACGCGGAAGCGACCAACGCGCACGGTGAAGATCGAGAGCATCTCGCGGTTTTGCGCCAAATACGATGCGAGGAATATGACGATGCAAATCTTCGCGATTTCACCTGGCTGGAAGCTGAAGGGGCCGATGCTGAGCCAGATTCGGCTGCCAAGGATTTCTTGGCCAATGCCAGGAATCATGGGAGAGAGCAGCAGCGCTATGCCAACGATCATGAACGTATATTTGTAGCGCGAGAGCTTGTCGATGTTTCGAACGACGAGCAACGTGACAACCATGAGCGCTATGCCCAAGAAAAGCCACAAGACCTGGCTTACGGCCAGTGTGGGGGCCAGGCGCGTGACGAAAGCGATGCCGATTCCCGAAAGTCCGAACGTGATGGGCAGGATTGCCGGGTCGGCGTTTTTCGCGAGGAAGCGCGTGGCTATGTGCGCAACAATAAAGGCGCCGAATAGCCCAAGCGGAACCGCGAGCGTTTCAAGCGAAAGCGAAGTGCCCTCGTTCACGAGCACCATGGCGAAAAGCAGCACCACGAATGGCGCCGCAAGACACAAAAGCAGAAGTTCGGTATTGCGGCGCGTCATTTCGCGTCACCGGATTTCTTGCTCGCGTTGTCTTCGCTTGCCTGCGCTTTCCATGTTTCAACGAGGTTGTCTGCGTCGGCCACGGAATCGACCCTCATGCCGCCGTCTTCTGTGAGGCGGGCGATGGTATTTGCGGGAAGGTCTAAATCGCTGGCCTTCACGCCGGTCGTATGGTCGAGCGTATATGTTTGAAACCCGAGGAATTCCCCGGGAAGGCCGCGGTTGATGACGATTTCCCCGCTCGAATCGAGCGTGAGGAAGGCGACGTGGTTGAGGTATGCATACGAGCCGAAGGCTGTTGCTGCAAGCACGGCGACAAGTGCGAGCGCTCCGATGATGGCTCCTGTTCGGCTTTTGAATCGGGCCTTTTTGGCGCGGATTTCCTCGTCGCCTTTCACATCGACCACCACGGCGGTCACGTTGTCGAAGCCGCCAGCCTTGATAGCCTCGTTGACAAGCATGTTTGCGCACAGCTGAGGGTCGCCCTTCCGGCCGAGGACGGCCTGGATAAGCTCGTCTTCGATCATTGAAGAAAGGCCGTCTGAACACAGCAGAAGGCGATCGCCGCCCTCAAGCGTCATTTCATAGATATCGGGAAGCGTATTCGGGTCGCTTCCGAGCGCGCGCGTGATGACACTGCGCTGCGGATGCACGCGAGCCTGTTCCTCCGTGAGCTCGCCCGCCTCAATCATGTCGGCCACAAGTGAATGGTCGCGCGTGATTCGTTGCAGCGTGCCGCGATGCAGCAGATAGGCGCGTGAATCGCCCACTTGCGCCACGACGAGGCTGCGCCCGTCGAGTATGGCTGCGGTCATGGTCGTTCCCATGCCTTGTTTGCCGCGCCCGTCGAGTGCCGCGCGGATGACGGCCCGGTTCGCTTCTATCACGGCACGCGCAAGGGCGTCGCCGTCGGCGGTTTGGGGGGCGTTTTCCAAAAGCGTTTGGATGGCGATTTCGCTCGCGACCTCGCCTGCTGCATGGCCGCCCATGCCGTCTGCCACGGCGAATATCGGCGGCGTTACGGTAAGGCTGTCTTCGTTATGATCGCGAACAAGCCCGACATCGGTGCGCGATCCATATTCGGGAATGGAGTTTTTTGCATGTCGCCCGCGGGTCGCGCCCGCTTTGGAAGCCATTATTCGTACCTCACGCGCACGGCGACGTCGCCGACGTTGACCATGTCGCCGCTTTTAAGCGCGACAGGTTCGGTGATTCGCTTGCCATTGACGGCCGTTCCGTTCGTGGAGCCAAGGTCTTCCACGAACAGATTCGATCCCATAATGGAAAATCGCGCATGGCGCGCCGAAACGTAGCTTGCGCCAATCACGATGTCTGAATTGGGCGAGCGGCCAACGATGACCGGGCCGCGCACGGGCATCTTCACCCCGCGGAGTTCCTTTGGCCCGCGCTCGACGGCTATCTCCCAGCCTTTTTCTCGTCTTCTTTGGCCTTTGACCAGCCCGATTCCCGTTCTCATGATAGCGAAGAGGAAAAGGTACAAAAGCGCGACGAAAAGCAGTCGGCCGACGAGGAGAATGATGTCGATCACGAAGTTCGCTCCTAACGTAGCGAGAAAATGAAATCGGTGATGCCGAGCGTGATGCGATCGCCGTCGGAAAGCCCGCGCCTGGTAATGGGGGCGCCATTGACGAGCGTTCCGTTGGTGGAGCCCAGGTCGGTAATGACCCACACGCCTTGGGGCTCAAACTCGATTTGCGCATGCTGGCGCGAGGTGTTCAGGTCGTTCACGACGATATCGTTGCCCGTTTCGCGTCCGAGCATCACGCGGCTCGTTGCCAAGTCGTAGGAGCGGTTCGAGGTCACGTCGATCAGGCGCGCCCGTACGGCATTGGCGTTTGGTGTGGCGTTTACTTGCCCTGCGCCGGCCGTGAAAGCGACGGTTGAAGGGATGCCTGCATACGCCGCGTTCGCGGGCATGCCGGGTGCACCGCCCGCGACTTGGGCGACATGTTCCACATCGGGGAAGGCCCCGGCGCCGCCGGCGGGATACGTTGCGGGAAACGCGCCCGGGAAAGCGGGGATGTTTTCGGGGATGCTTGCCTCGCTCGCCTGTTCGCTCGCTGCCTGCGGCTGGGCGAAGGCCTGCGCGTTTTGCGGTTCGCTGGCAGGTTCTTTTGCTTCGATGCCGGGCGCTTGGCCTTGCACCGAAGGGGCGTTGGGGTCGCTGAAATTGGCGCTGTTGAATGTGTATTCGCCGTAATTCACGCCGTAGTCGATTTCGTTTTCGTCGACCTGCGGCAACGGCGGCTTTCCGTATTGCGCTGCCGCGCCGAAGGGCTGGGCATTGCCGTAGGCATTCGGCGCTTGCGCCTGTGGGGCGTAGTTCGCCTGGGGTGCTTGGTAGGGCTGGGGCTGCGCTTGACGCTGCTGGCCAAAACCTCGGTTGCTTGCGGGCGCCATGCCGTAGCGCTGCAACTCTTCATCGCGCAGCTGGGCGATGATCGGCGCGCTCACCACTTCGGCGATGACGTCGAATTTCCCATGTTTCAGGCTATCGTCGACGATGAAACGCACAAGGGGCTTGCATTCCATGGCGAGGCCCTCGCTTGCCGCGGCCGATTCGAGGCGCGTTTCGGTTTCGCCCGAAAGCGTGGGATAGAACCCGAAAAGGCGCTGGTCGTCGTCGGCATTGACGAGCACGGTGTAAAGCGTGGGGGCGAATTCGCGTCCGGCGCTCACCATTTTCTCGCGGCGCATCTGCTTTTCAGCCTTCTTCATGATTTGAACGGGCGAGATGGGCGCATTGTTCATTTTGCCGGCGGCACCTTCGAAGGTGTCTTCCATCTTTCCCTCGAATTTAGAGAAGAATCCCATGGACGACTCAAGCCTTTCTGCGTTTTTGGTACGTGAGCTTAAGACAGATATAATAGCCAACCATCAGACAGAAAGGCCACGTGGCGTGCAAAATCTTATCTTGAACAGATATAGACCGCTCGAAGAGGCTGGTTCGGGCGGTTTTGCCACGGTTTTGGCCGCATGGGATACGCGTATCCAACGGCGCGTGGCGATAAAGTGTCTACACCTGGACGGATATGCCGGCGCACCGGGGACTTTGCGCGAGGTTCCCGGTCTTGATGAGGCGCGTACGGCGGCCATGCTTTCCGACCCCCATATCGTTGGGGTCTACGATTTCGATGTGTGCGATCAGCAGGCGTATCTCATTATGGAATACGTCGACGGGGTTACCCTGACCGAGCTTATGCGGCAAGAGGGCCCGCTTTCGCTCGATGTGGCCACATGCGTGTTCGAGGCCGTGGCCGCGGCTCTTGGGACGGCGCACGACAACCAAGTGCTGCATTTGGATATTAAGCCCGACAACGTGCTCATCAATCGCCAAGGCCAGGTGAAGGTTGCCGATTTCGGACTCTCGCAGCTTTCGCATGCTGCTGGGTTTGGACGCGCTGCCGGCGGCACCATTGGGTATATGCCGCTTGAGCAGATGCGACTTCAAGCGTGCGATGCCCGCACCGACGAATGGGCGCTCGCGGCCCTTACTTACCAGATGCTCATGGGCGAAAACCCTTTCGTCGCTTCCGATTTGGTATCGGCAGAACAGGCTATCGAACAGGCCGAAGTCATGATTCCCTCTTCTGTTCGGATCGATGTGGACGAAGAAGTCGACGAAGCGATCTTCGGGGCGTTGGCGCCCGATGCCGACGAGCGCTTCGACACGGTTGCCCTGTTCGCCGATGCCTTGCTGCCTCATATGGGCGATGCGCGCCGCGGTGCTCGCGAGCTCGCGGTGATTGTAGGCGAGGCCTGTGACGATGGCGATGATTGCCAAGACGGCGCGCCTTCCCGGCTGTTTCATGCTGGGGGCGTCCCTGATGGCCTGAGCTTGTTTGATCGCATGGGCAAAAAGGCGAAATCCCTCGTCATGAGGCTATGGGCGGTTGTTGCGTGCGGTTTTGCGGCATGGGTGGCATCCGCGAATATCCCCGCATGCATGACGGTCGCGGGTCGCATGGAACCGGCGTTTTGGGGCGTTGTTGGCGTTGTGTGCGCGGCGGCGCTTGCGTGGCCGGGCGCTGGCGCCGCCCTTGCATTTGCCGCCCTGGTGTTCGCCTTCGCATCTTCCGGTGCGCCTTTGTTGGCGGCGCTGCTCGGCGTCGCGAGCGTTGCGTGGCTCGTTTTCGGCGGGGCGCGCTTTCATGCGTGCGCGAATGCGGGGGCAACGTCGGTGATTGCCGGCGCATTCGGCTTCGCTCCGCTTTCTGCTTTGCTTTCGGGCTTTTTCCTGGATGTTCGGCGTGCGATCGCCACGAGCGTTTTTGCGGCAATCGTTGCATTTTGCTTCGCCTGCATGGGGTCAGGCGACCTGGTTGGCTGGAATGCGCTGGCCTTCGGCATTATGCCCGATGGTGCCCGCATGAACGAAACGGCACTCGCTTTGCTTTCGAGCCCTGGCACATGGGCTTTGGCCCTATCGTGGCCCGTATCTGCGCTGGTCGGGTCTCTGCTGTGCAAAAGGGGCTCGCGTATTCTTTCCGCGTGCGGGATGGTTGCCGCGACGGCGGTTTTGGTGTGCGGCGTTGTGGCGGCGGCTCGCTTGGCGGGCGCCGATTTTCCGGATGTTGCGCAGCTAGCTCCCGTGCTTGTGTCGGGGCTTGCCATGACGTGTTTTTGCGCGGCTGGCGTTCCCGAAAGGCCTTCTTCGAATTCGCTTCGCGACGAACCGCTCGAGGGGTAACGAACGCTTTTCGGCAGTTGCGCGTTCCCTTCTGCGTTCAGGCGTGTTTTCGAATTGTTACGTTGTACACCGTCATTTTGTCGGGCTGGTGTGAGTTGCTGGCGGCGTTCGCTTCGCACTGCGCCACCGATGATAAAGTTCGCTTTGCTAAAAAGGGGTTTGGGCGCTTGTTTCGCCCGCGTGTGAAAGGCGGAGGTTGTGCTCGGCGTTTTGATTATGAATACGGGGACCCCCGATAATCCGACGCCCGAGGCCATACGTCCATATCTGAAACAGTTCCTTTCGGACAGGAATTTGATCAATGTTCCCCGCTTCATTTGGAACCCGATTCTGAACCATTGCATTTTGCCGAACCGCCCAAAGAAGACGGCGCCTCATTACGAAGAGTTCTGGACAGATGAGGGGAGCCCCTTTCTGCTTACGTCGCTCGCTCAGCGCGATGCATTGCGCACTCGCTTGACCGAGCTTGCCGGCGAACCCGTCGCGGTTGAGCTGGGCATGCGTTATGGGAACCCCTCTATAGTTTCGGCGGTTGATGCTTTGCTCGATGCCGGGGTTAGCCAAATTGTTGCTCTGCCTATGTATCCCCAGAACACACGTGCGTGCGCGGGCACATGCCTTGAGGAATTCGATAGGGCGTTCGCTTCGGCCGTCGCTTCGCGGCCCGCTGCTTTGCGCCCCGAGGTTCGAAAGGTGTTCCACTATTGGGACGCCCCTGGGTATTTGGATGCGCTCGCCGCATCGGTTCGCCGGTCGTGGGAATACGCCCCCGGCAAAAAGCTTGTGGTTTCATTTCACTCCATTCCCGTATGTCATCAAAAGGAAGGTGATACATACCCCGAATCGACGAAGGCGACCGCTTTGGGGCTTGCTGAAAAGCTTGGCATTGAAGACGAAGACCTGGTTGTCGCATATCAATCTCGCTTCGATTCCCGCAAATGGCTCGGGCCGTTTTTGACTTCCGAGTTGCAGCGCCTTGGCGCTTGTGGCGCCAGCGACGTTGCCGTGGTGTGCCCAATTTTCTCGGTCGACTGCATAGAAACGCATTTCGATGTGGAACAGGAAGCTCGCCGTGAATTTCTTTCTGCGGCTCAGCAGGCGAAAACTTCCAACCCTTGCTACACGTATGTTCCCGCGCTTGGGGCAGATGCCGCTTTCATCGATACGCTGGCGAATCTCGTTTTGGGTCAAAACCATTAAGTAATCGCCGATCAGCCCTGCTTTTCTTAACTGGCGACAAGCGATATTTAGCGCGGTTGGCTCCGGTTGGGCCATTGGCACAGAAAGGCTGCCTCCATACGATTCGTTTGCGGCGCGGCGGGTTTCAGGTGCTTCTTTTAGGCCTGTCGATTTGGCATGGGCCGAACTGGGTTGATTTGTCAGCCTCTCTTGATGTTTTCTCGTCTCTATTTGACTTGGAGTAAACTCTAAGTAGTTGAATGGTTCGGAAAGCAGAGACGAAAGGGGCCCTTGTGAAGATTGCCGAAGTGAGCAAGTTGTGCGGCGTTTCGGCCGATACGCTGCGCTATTACGAGCGCGCAGGCCTTTTGCGCCATATTCCCCGCAATGCGTCGGGCATTCGCGATTACAACGAGGCGAACATCGCAACGGTGCGCTTCGTGAAATGCATGCGCAGCGCCGGCGTTTCGATTGAAGCCCTTATCGAATACATGAACCTTTTCGACCAGGGCGATGCGACCCTTTCCTCCCGCAAGGCGCTGCTTGAAGAGCAACGCGACCTTATTGCAGTGCGCGTGGCCGATATGCAAGCTGGGCTCGACAGGCTTGATTTTAAAATTGCGAATTATGAGACGCTCATCGTTGCCGCAGAAGAAAAGATGCGCTCGGGCGAGGCTCCGTGTTCCCAACCCGAAAAATGCGCTTAGGGAAAAAAGTAACTCTATGGATAGAAAAGAACTCGAATCGTTGATGCAATCTGTCGCACTGGGAAACGTTTCGCCCGATGAGGCGGTAATTCGGCTGGCTCGCCCACCCGTGGCAGAACTCGGATACGCCACCCTCGACATGCATCGGGGCGTGCGCCAGGGGGCTGGCGAAGTCGTTTACGGTGAGGGAAAAACGCCCGAGCAGATATGCGGAATTGTGGCCGCGATGCGCGATGCGGGGCAAAAGCGCATTCTTATTACCCGGGTTAGCGCCGAAAAGGCCTTGGCTCTTCGCTCGGGTCTGCGAGCCGACGTGCTTGCGGATTTCGAGTACCGCGAAACGGCGCGTGTTGCTTTCGTTGGCGGCATGCCTAGGCCCGATGGTGTTGGCAATGTTGTGGTCGCGTGCGCAGGGACGAGTGATCTGCCTGTCGCCGAAGAGGCCTCTCTGACGGCTGAATATTTGGGAAGCCGTGTGACTCGCCTTTTTGACGTTGGTGTTGCCGGCATTCACAGGCTACTTTCCCATGCTGACGAAATAGCTTCGGCGTCGGCGATTGTCGCCGTGGCGGGAATGGAAGGCGCGCTTGCAAGCGTAGTGGCCGGCATGGCGTCGTGCCCCGTTATTGCTGTGCCGACTTCGGTTGGCTATGGGGCGAGCTTCGGTGGCATTGCGGCGTTGCTTGCCATGCTGAACTCGTGCGCTTCTGGCGTGTCTGTCGTCAATATCGACAATGGCTTTGGCGCTGGCTACCAGGCCGCGCTCATCGACCATCCTAAAACCGCAACGCGTCCCAATCAAAACTAGCTCTCGACGAAAGGCGTCGTATGTCTGAAATGCTCTACCTTGAATGCTCTTCGGGGATTTCCGGCGACATGTTTGTCGCGGCGATGCTCGACTTGGGCGCGAGTGAGGAAAAGCTCCGTTCTGTTTTGGCGAGCCTGCCGATTGATGGTTTCGAAATCGAGATTTCCCGTGTGAGCAAGGCCGGTCTTGACGCATGCGACTTCAACGTCATTCTTGATGCCGTGCATGAAAACCACGACCACGATATGGAATATCTGCATGGATGCGGCATTTCCGAAAGCGGCGAACATTCCCACCAGCATCGTCTCGAGCACGAGCACGAGCACGAGCACGAGCACGAGCACGAGCACGAGCACGAGCATCGGGGCATGGCGCAGATTGAGGCGATCATCGATTCCGCCGCTATGGAAGAACCTGCGCGCGCTATGGCGAAAAGGATTTTCGGGTTTATCGCCAGGGCCGAAGCCAAGGCCCACGGCGTTGCGCTCGAAGACGTCCATTTCCATGAGGTTGGTGCGGTCGATTCCATCGTCGATGTGATTTCTGCCGCTGTATGTCTCGACGACCTGGGGTTTTCGGAAGTCGTTGTGGAATCTTTGAGCGAAGGGCGCGGCTTTGTGCGTTGCCAGCATGGGGTATTGCCGGTTCCTGTTCCGGCGGTGGCCAATATCGCGGCGGAGTCGGGCGTTTCCCTTTCGATCGTCGATGTTGAAGGCGAGCTTGTGACGCCGACGGGAGCGGCTATCGCCGCCGCCGTGCGTACGCGTTGTTCGCTGCCCCAAAAATTCGTGGTTCGCACCATAGGGCTTGGAGCCGGGAAAAGGGCCTATTCTCGGCCGAGTTTGTTGCGCGCCATGGTTATCGAGGAGTGCTCCGACGATTCGGTTCGCGCGGCTCTTTCAGCTCCCCACTTGTGGAAGCTCGAGACCGAGATGGACGATTGCTCGGGTGAGGCGCTTGGGTTTGTGCTTGAAGAGCTGCGCGCGGCTGGCGCCCGCGAAGTCCACTATATTCCCGTGTTCATGAAGAAGGGCCGTCCTGGCTATCAGATCCAGGCGCTTTGCTCCGAAGAGCGCATCGCCGAACTCGAATCGGTTCTGTTTGCGCATTCGACCACAATCGGCATTCGCCGCGAGCCTGTTTGGCGCACGGCCCTTGCTCGTGAAATGCTTCAGGTTGAAACGCCTTACGGTCCGGCCCGCGCGAAGATTGTCACGTTGTCCGACGGTTCTCGACGGGCCTACCCAGAGCACGACGACGTGGCAAGTCTCGCTCGCAAGGGGCATGCGGGCTACCAGGACGTATGCCGTTCGGTGGTCCGTGCCGCCGAAGAAACCCTTGCTGGCAAGTAGGCTTTTCGCTTCCGTCCATCGCTTTTGGCGCGCCGGCGCTGAGCCGGTCGTTTGCGTGTGGTTTCCGGCTTGCGCGTGCTGGATGCGTCCAATCGGCTATCATCGGGCGCCGAAAGATTTACGGCGTTAAGCCGCCGCCTAGAAAGGATGCATGCATGCCTCGCTTCATGCCCGATTCAACCTTTGTTTTCTCGGGGCTCGGCTATGCTTCCGAAGGTCCTTACCTGCTGGTGAACGACGTCTACGAGAAAAAGCAGATGCGCTTGCCCGTGTTGGGCCGCACGTTCACGCTGCGCCGCTTGGCGCGTCGCTTTTGTATAGGCCCTTTCGATTTGAAGGAATACCAGTCGAGCGCCTGCGCGAACAGCGTTGAGCTTATGCCAATCGACCAATATAAAGACGATATGTGTCCGGCGTGTCGCGAGGAAACGGGCTTCAATCCCGCTTTTTACAATGCGGAAAGCGTGTCGCCCCAGCAACGCGCGTACAACCTCACGCCCCATTTCGTATACATGGCCTATTTTTCGCCGCAGCATATGAAAGTGGGCATATCGTCTGAGACGCGCGGCATTGAGCGCCTGCTTGAGCAAGGGGCGCGAGTCGCGGGCATTTTGAAGCGTTTCTCGAATGCAGATGAGGCTCGCGCGCTCGAAGCGCATCTTTGCGCGCAAGAGGGAATTTACGAAACCATGCGGCTGGGAACGAAGGTGAAGCTGCTGAGCGAGCCTTTTTCCGCGAAGCGCGCGATCGCCGAAGTTTACGAGGCCGCCCGTGCCCATGGGGTTGAGCCCGAATGCGGCGTTATGGACCTTACGAAATACTATTTCGGGGATGTTCCGTCGTGCCCCGAGATTGTTCAGCTTCCCGAGGGTTGCCCGAGCGACATGGTGGCCGGGCGCTGCGTTGGCATGGTTGGCGGAACGTTGATGCTCGAACAGCATGGTGTGGTGTTCGCCGCCCCCGTGAAGGAATGGGAGAGTTACGAGCTTGAAATAACCGTCGGGGAAATGCTGTGCGAATACGAATACGAGCCGAAGCAGATGGGCTTGTTCTAAGGGTTTGCTGCCCTTCGGTGATTTTGGCGTTGGCCTGTTTGCAAGAAGGCGATGCCACACCCCTCCCTCGGTGGCATCGCCCGCATGAATATAATAACGCTCGTTGACGGCTCTGGGGAAGCGCAATCGGCTTTGGCCGGCTTATCTGTTCGCGCAAATCTTCGCCAGAATCGTTTTAATCGCCATGCGGTTTGGCCTGCTTGGGCCGCGATGCGATTTTCCGGCAACGAATCGATGCGTCGCAAGATATGAAGGGGGTTCGTCGCATCCGAATAAAGCCAGCCGCGCTTTTCGGCCGTGTCGGCCTCAAGCGCCTGGCGGCGTGCAGCCCGTGGTGCAGGGCGCGCACCGCGATTCGTCGCTTTGGTCGCGGGTCTGCCCCGATGCTCAAGGTGACTATAATTACCAAAATCTAATTCTATATCGCCGCAGATGAAACCCATATAATTCAAAACC
>CAVGRL010000030.1:0-26056 GCA_963631715.1 Bacteroidaceae bacterium | reverse complement strand
TCACCGACGCGGAAGAGGCGAAGTGCGACATCTACCAGGTGTCGGTGCCCGACGTTCTGGCCGTGCAGTGCGAGGGCGTGAAAACCGAGTCCCCGTTCGCCGCAGCGGGCGGTATCGTGGGCTTCTACGTGGACGTGGTCAATGTCGGCAACGCGCTGATTACCGGCTTCACCGTCACCGTGACCGACCAGGATGGCACCATTGTTCACGAGCGGGAGTACTCTGACCTGCGAGAATACTACCAGCCGTCCGCTGAGAACTGCCGCACCGTGCGCGGCGATGACGAGATGCCCGTGGAGGACGAGAACGGGTCCGTCACCTTCGAGGTCGTCGACGACATTCGCGATGCGTCCGGCATCCTGTGGCCGAGCTTCAGGAGGACCTACCGCTTCAGCTTCATCATGCCCGAGGGCTACGAGGGCTCGACCGAGTTCGAAGTGCATCTGAGCAACCCGAGGTCGAACCCATACGCCGATGACTCTTCGGCAGATGCCGTTCTCGCAAGCGTCAACGCCTCGAAGGCGGCACTTACCGCGCTCGCCAGCGATGGCGAAGAGCCAGTGCTGTACGCGCAGGCCGATCACCTGTCATGGCTTGAAGCCGACGAGTTCTCCGAAGCGCTCTTCGGTTCAAACGTGCAGCAGATCGTCGACCCGCGCCGCCGCCCGCTCACAGTCGGGGTCGAAGACGCTTCGGGCGTGGCCAGCGGTTTTTCGGCACTGCCGGCCAATTACGTTGTCGAAGGCGTCACGCCGAGCGGCAAAGACGACGGCGACGGGAAATCGGACGGAGGCAAGAACGACGGCAAGAGGTCCTACGCCAAAACGGGCGACAACACGGCCGCAGTGACCGCCGCGGCTGCCGCAGTGGCCGTGAGCGCGGCCGGCGTTGCCGTGAAGGCAGCCAAGGAATCTGGCGAGGATTAGCGACGAAAGGTTCGATTCTCTTTGCGGATTCGATGATTGAACGGGGGCGATTCGAAAGAACGCCTCCGTTCTTCGTTTCGATGACAGTATACTGACGCAGGTTACGTACAACCTCACGTAAGAGGCGAGCATCATTATTACTATTCAAAAATACGTGCGCCCGCAAAGCCTGGAAGAGGCCTGGGAGCTCAATCAGAAAAAACGCAGCCGCATCGTGGCGGGCATGCTATGGCTGAAGATGGGCAACCATAGCATCGGCACTGCCATCGACTTGTGCGATTTGGAGCTTGGTGAAATCGAAGAAACCAGCGAAGAATTCCGCATCGGGGCCATGGTCACCCTGCGCCAGCTGGAAAAGCATGCAGGGCTCGCGGCATATTCATGCGGCGCAATCGAGGCCGCTTTCAAAGATATCGTCGGTGTGCAGTTCCGCAACGGTGCCACGGTGGGCGGAAGCCTGTGGCGGCGCATGGGATTTTCCGACGTGCTCACGGTGTTTTCGGCCATGGACAGCTACGTTGAGCTGTTCGAGGGCGGCATCGTGCCTCTGGAGGAATTCGCGCGCATGAAATACGACCGCGACATCCTGGTGCGCCTCATCGTGAAAAAGACGCCGGGCGCGTTCGCCTACCAGGTGGTTCGCAAGCAGCGCACCGATTTGCCGTCGCTGAGCTGCTGCGCAGCCCGCGTTGCCGGCGAATATCGCGTATGCATGGGCGCCCGCCCGGGGCGCGCAATAGTACTGCGCGATGAACAGGGAATATTATCGAACGGCGTCACCGAGCAATCGGCTCGCGCCTTCGCCAGCTGGGCGATGGAGCAACTTACGCTGTCGGGCAACATGTGGGGCAGCGCCGAATACCGCCAAGCGCTCGCGCCCGTGCTGGTACGCCGCGCCCTGCTCGCTTTGGGGGAGGCGCAATAATGGAAATTAAAATCAAATTGAACGGCAAGGCGATTTCCGACGATGTCGCAGCCGACACGCTCCTCATCGATTTCGTGCGCGCCCACGGCTGCGCGAGCGTGAAACGCGGCTGCGAAACTTCGAGCTGCGGTTTGTGCACGGTGCTGCTCGACGACACCCCGGTGCTATCGTGTTCGGTGCTTGCGGCCCGCGCCGATGGCCATAGCGTGCAGACCCTCGAAGGCCTGCAGGAAGAAGCATCCGCATTCGTTGGCTTCATCGCCGACCAGGGCGCCGAACAGTGCGGCTTTTGCAACCCGGGCTTCGTCATGAACACCATCGCGCTGTTGCGCGAAAACCCCGACCCCACCGACGAGGAGATTTTGGCGTACCTAAGCGGCAACCTATGCCGATGCTCGGGCTACGTCGGCCAGCTGCGCGGCATCCGAAATTTCCTGAACAGCAGAAATGCAGATATGGCGGCGGCCGGGGACATGCCGGTCAAAAACGAAAACACAGCGGCGGCGAAAGCGGAAGGAGGCGCGCGTGGATAGGCCCGATTACAAATCCGTGGGCAAGACGGTCCGCAAGAAAGATTCGCTGCAGTTGTTGCTCGGCAAGCCCGTATACACGCAAGACATCGTGGGCGACGCGCTTGTAGTGAAGCTTCTGCGCAGCCCGCACGCCAACGCCATTGTCTCGACCATCGACACGACCAAAGCCAAGAAGGTCGCAGGCGTGGTCGATGTCTATACCTGGGAAGATGTCCCGAATTCGCGCTTCAGCAATGCAGGGCAAACCTATCCCGAAACAAGCCCCTACGATCGCCTGATTATCGATCGGCATGTGCGCTACGTGGGCGATGTGGTCGCCATCGTAGCCGCCGAAAACGAGAAGGCCGCCGCCACGGCGCTTTCGCGCATCAAGGTGACCTACGAGGTGCTCGATCCGGTGCTCGATTTCCGCGCGGCCAAAGACAATCCGGTGCTGGTGCACCCCGAAGACGACTGGAAAATGCTGTGCGATTTGGGCGGCGACAACACACGCAACCTCGTGGGAACCACCGCCGATGCCGAAGGCGACGTTGACGAGGTGCTCGCCGATTGCGACATCGTGCTTGAACGCACGTACCACACGAAGGCATTCAACCAGGCCATGATGGAGACGTTTCGCACGTTCACCCACCTGGACACCTACGGGCGACTGCACGTAATCTCGTCCACGCAGATCGTCTTCCACGTGCGCCGCATCCTCTCGCACGCGCTCGGCATTCCCAAAAGCCGCATCCGCGTGGAAAAACCGCGCATCGGCGGCGGCTTCGGCGCGAAGCAGACGTCCATTAGCGAGGTGTACCCGGCATTCGTCACCATGAAGACGGGCCGCCCGGCGATGATTGTTTTCTCGCGCGAAGAAGCGCAGACTTGCGGGTCCCCGCGCCACGAGATGCAGGTGGCAATCCGCCTTGGCGCCACGAACGAGGGCATCATCCGCGCCCTCGAGGTGACCACGCTGTCGAATTCCGGCGCATACGGCGAACATGGCTGGGCAACGGTGGGGCTTTCCGGACACAAATCCATTCCGCTGTACTCCGGCTCGCTCGAGGCATTCCGCTTCACCGCGAACGTGGTGTACACAAACATGCAACCTTCGGGCGCTTATCGCGGCTTTGGCGCCACGCAGGGACAGTTTGCCGTCGAAACCACCGTCAACGAGCTGGCCGAAACCTTAGGGATCGACCCGGTTGCGCTGCGTGAGCGCAACATGGTACGCGAAGGCATGCCGATGCTGGCGTATTACGGCGAAACGGCCAATTCGTGCGCGCTCGACCGCTGCATGGAACACTGTCGTAGCATGTTCGATTGGGAAGCGAAGTATCCCGTGCGCGATATGGGCAACGGACGCGTGCGCGCAGCAGGCGTGGCCATGTCCATGCAGGGCAGCGGCATCTCGGGCGTCGATGTTGGGTCGGTCACCATCAAGGTGACCGATGACGGGACCTACATGCTGCTCATCGGCGCGGCCGACATGGGCACGGGTTGCGACACCATTCTGGCGCAGATGGTCGCCGAACATATGGAATGTTCGGTGGACGATATTTCGGTGTTCGGCGCCGATACCGACGCATCGCCCTACGATTCGGGCTCCTACGCCTCCTCGACCACGTACGTCACCGGCATGGCGGTGGAAAAAGCGTGCGCGCAGTTGAAGGAACGCCTGTGCTCCATTGCCGCCGACCTGCTCGAATGCGAGGAAAGCGAGTTGTGCTTCGAAGACGGACGAGTGCTGCGCGAAAGTACGGGCGAAGCGGTATCGCTCGCCGATATCGCCGGGAAAAGTCAGCGAAGCAGCTGCCAATCGGCCGAGGCCACGGCAACGCATTCCTCACCCGTCTCGCCGCCGCCGTACATGGTGGGCATGGTCGAAATCGAACTCGATCGCGAAACTGGCGTAGTCGAAGTGCTCGATTACGCCGCCGTGGTCGATTGCGGCATTCCCATTAATCCGGCGCTCGCGCGCATCCAGACCGAGGGCGGCATCGTGCAGGGCATCGGACATACGCTGTTCGAAGACGTCACGCGCACAGAGAAGGGGCGCATCCGCGAATCGAACCTGTTCACGTACCGTTTGCCCACACGCTTGGACACCGGGCGCATCAACGTGGAATTCGAGCAATCCTATGAGCCAACCGGCCCATTCGGCGCGAAATCCATCGGCGAGATCGTTATCAACACGCCGGCTCCCGCCATCGCGCACGCGATTTATCGCGCGACGGGCGTGTGGCATCGCGAACTGCCTATTCTGCCGGAGCATATTCTGCTCGCGAAGCCGGAGGCATAGCCATTCTTCGCGAGCTTTTGGATATTCAACCTGGCATAACGGCCGTTATTGGGGCCGGTGGGAAAACCACGCTCGTGCGCGCGCTGGCCGAAGAGCTGACGGGCTGCGAGCAGCGGGCGAACGATGCCTCTTCGATGCCCGCGGCCTGCAACGAGCCGAAGGGCGAGGCGAGCACTTCACCTGCACGCCCGAAAGCAAATGGCATTGCCTTGGCTCATGCCAAACCTGCTGCCAGCCCGCACACGCCCGAGCCGTTTGGGGCCGCTTTGGCACGGCCCATTCGCGCCATCGTTGCCACCAGTACGAAGATGTTCGCGCCCGATTGGTGTCCCGTACTGCTGGACGCGTCGCTTGACGAAGTGCGCGCCGCGCTGTCCGAAAGCCCCGTCGTATGCGTTGGGTCCATCCACGAGCCGACGGGCAAGCTCGCGGCGCCGACGCTCGCGTTTCCCGATTTGGCGCAGCTCGCCGATTACGTGCTGGTTGAAGCCGATGGTGCGAAAATGCTGCCATTGAAGGCCCACGCCGAACACGAACCGGCCATTCCCGATGGCGCCCGCCGCGTCGTGTGCGTGGCTGGAATCGACGGGGTGGGCAAGCCTGTTTCGCAGGTGTGCCATCGCACGGATGCGTTCGCACGCCTGGCCGGAACTTCACCCAATGCGGCGGTGACGCCCGAAGCGATTGCCGCCGTGCTTGAAGCCGAGGCGCTTCATGATGTGGTACTGATCAACAAGGTTCATACCGCCGCAGATTGGCAAGCGGCCGAGCGCATTGCCGCGCTGCTGGGCGCGCCGGTTGTTGCGGGTAGCCTTTGGAAGGAAGAATTTCGATGCTTGCGGTAATACGCGGAGCGGGAGATATTGCGAGCGCTATTGCATTGCGCCTGGTAAGAAGCGATATTCAAGTAATTATGACCGAAATCGCACACCCTTTGACGGTTCGCCGCACCGTGGCGTTCAGCGAAGCGGTGCGCCTTGGGAGCGCGACGGTGGAGGGCGTCGAAGCGCGCCTGGTGCGCAATACGCGTGAAGCGCTTGAGACGCTTGCGCACACCGATGCCATTCCCGTGCTCGTGGACCCCGAATGCCGCTGCATCGAGGCGCATCCCGATGCGGTAATCGACGCCATCCTGGCGAAACGCAACCTGGGAACGACCTTGGACATGGCGCCCACCGTCATTGGAGTGGGTCCGGGTTTCACGGCGGGCGTCGACTGCCATGCCGTCGTGGAAACCATGCGTGGACATACGCTCGGCCGCGCCTACTACGAGGGATCGGCGCTTCCGAATACCGCAGTGCCAGGGCTTGTGGGAGGCTTTGCGGGCGAGCGCGTGCTGCGCGCGTCGGCCGACGGAGTCTTCCGCGGCGTCGCGGCAATCGGCGATTGCGTGGAGGCCGGCCAGGTGGTTGCTTATTCGGGCGATGGGGAAGTCGTCGCCATGCTCTCCGGCGTGCTGCGCGGGCTTGTGGCCGACGGAGTCTACGTGACACAGGGCTTAAAATGCGGGGACGTCGACCCTCGCGGCGATGCCTCCTATTGCGATTTGATATCGGATAAGGGCCTGGCCGTGGCCGGCGGCGTTCTCGAGGCCATTCTGCATTTGAGCGGAGTCTTGTCTGAGCCGGCGAAAGCAGGGGAGCGGTAATGCGCGACATCGCTGAAAACTTGTTGCACGTCGCGGCAGCGGGCTGCGATGGCGTGCTTGTCACCATCGTGGGCAACACCGGATCTGCGCCGCGCCATGTCGGCTCGCAGATGCTGGTGTCTTCCGCGGGCCTGATTTGCGGAACCGTCGGCGGTGGAGCCATCGAGGGGCATGCCCTTGCCACAGCCCGTGCGATGGTGGGCTCGCAAGCGTGCCTCGTAGAGAACCTGGCGCTCAAAAAGAACCTCGGCATGGCGTGCGGGGGAGCCGCCGTTTTGCTCTACACGCCCGTGAGCGCGCGCAACGGCCACTGGGGGCGACTTGCCGCCGAGCTGCTGCGCTGCATTGATGAGCGCATCCCGTCATGCTTGCTGTTGACATGCGCCGATAAAGCTTCTCCGACCGAATGCGGCGCGGCTCTAGTCGATACGCAAGGAACGCTGCTAGCCGGTGCGAACGATGTGGCCGAGGCTTACGCGGGCATGGTTTCGAGGTTCGGTGATGAAGCCACTGGTTCCGATTCGATAGGGAGGCGTGATTCCGAACGAGCCGATTCGGCTCATTCGGATGCGCAGACGGACCGTCCCTTTCCTCGTTCGGGCTTGCGGCCAAAACGCAATTTCGAACAGGAAATTTCCGGCCGTTCGCATCGGCACCCGAAGAGCGACTCGATGCACGAGCCCGGGCAGGGGGCCATCGTCGGCGATTTCTTCGTGCTGCCCGTTGCCGTGCCGCCCCGCGCCGTCGTATTCGGCGGAGGCCATGTGGGGGTGGCAACCATCGAGGCCCTCTCTCGCGTTGGCTTTTCGTGCACGTTGTTCGAATGCCGCCCCGAGTTCGCCGTGGCGCAAAGGGTTCCCGCCGCACGCCAGATTATCGTAGGCGATTACGAAAACATCGCGGCCGCCATCACGCTCGATGAGCGCGACTACGTGCTGATCATGACGCATACGCATCGCTTCGATGGAGCCGTGCTCGAGCAGGCGCTTCGCACTCCGCTGGCATACGCCGGCTGCATCGGGTCGCGCCGCAAGATTGCCGGCGTGCGCGAGCGCCTGCAAGAAGCGGGAATCTCCGAGGAACTGATCGATTCCGTGCATATGCCCATCGGACTGGATATCCGAGCCGAAACCCCCGAGGAGATAGCCGTAAGCATCGCCGCCGAGTGCATCCTGCATCGCGCCCGCAAGTCACAAGGGTAGCTCCCTTGCCCAAACATGCTAAACGCTCAGAGCATTTAGCATGTTTGGGCAGACCAGTTGGGCAGCCCCTCATGTTAAACGCTCAGAGCGTTCAACATGAGCATTTAGCAGGTAAGCGTAGGCATGGCGACAACGAAGGCGGGAATACTGCGATCAGCGACGGCATTCCTGGATGCCAGACGATGGCCCGAAAACACCGCGGGCCATCGCCGCCTCGCTCCGCCTTATGCCACGGGGTCCATTTCTTCCAGGCCTTCAGCTTTCGCTTCAGCCTCGATTTCGCGGTCGGTCGCGCTTTTACGGCTGGGCAACGCGATGTCCATGTCGAAATCAACGGGCCTGGTAACCAAACTCACAATCGGCACGATTACCAACGAGAGCAGCATAGCAAGCGCGCCGCAGTTGATAGGGCTTGCGATAAACGCGCAACCGAAGAACCCAGCAATCATGTTTCCGCTGGTCAAACCAACGCCAATAATGAAGCTTGCCCACACGGCAACTTTCGAGATGCGCTTGGAATACAAACCCCACAAGAAAGGCCCCAGAAATGCGCCGGCCAACGCGCCCCAGCTGATAGACATCAGCTGGGCGATGAACGTGATCGAGCTGTTGTATTGCACGAGCGCGATGACCGCCGAAATCGCCACGAACACCACGAGCAGCCCGCGCATCCACAGCAGCTGGCGCTTTTCATCCATATGCTTCACCACGTTGTCTTTGAGCAAATCGAGCGTCAGCGTGCTCGACGAAGTGAGCACAAGCGAGCTCAACGTGCTCATCGAGGCCGAGAGCACGAGCACAATCACCAGGCCAACCAGCAAATCTGGCAAACTCGAAAGCATGGTGGGAATAATCGAGTCGTAAACAGGCACACCCGCCGCCGACATCTCGACTTGCCCCTCATACAGTCGGCCGAATCCGCCCAAAAAGTAGCTGCCACCGGCCACGATCATCGCGAACAGCGTGGAAATGATCGCGCCCTGCTTGATAGCCGGGCCGCTTTTAATGGCGTAGAACTTCTGCACCATCTGCGGCAGGCCCCACGTGCCAAGGCTCGTGAGCACCACAACGCCGAGCAGGTTGAACAGATCGGGGCCGAACATGCTGACGAACGCGCCTTGCATCTCGGTATTGGGCGCCTGGATTTTCGACAAATCGACGACCGCCTGCGAAAAGCCGCCGTTGCCGGCCAGCACCGCGCAAATCACCGCAGTGATGCCGAAAAGCATCACAATGCCCTGCAGAAAATCGTTCACAACGGTGGCCATGTAACCACCCAGCACCACATAAATGCAGGTAATAAGCGCCATGCCGATAACGCATGCCTCATACGGCAGGCCAAACGCCATGCCGAACAAACGCGACAGGCCATTGTAGACGCTTGCGGTGTAGGGAATCAAAAACACGAAGATGATGGCCGCGGCGGCGATGCGCAAAGCGCGGCTTTTGTAGCGTTTGCCGAAAAATTCGGGCATGGTCGCCGCGCCCAAGCGCTGGGTCATCTCGCGCGTGCGGGGCCCCAACACCCACCAAGCGAGCAGGCTGCCCAAAATGGCGTTGCCGATGCCAACCCATGTGGCCGACAGGCCGTATTTCCAGCCGAACTGGCCTGCGTAGCCCACGAAAATGACGGCTGAGAAATACGACGTGCCGAAAGCGAACGCGGAAAGCCACGGCCCAACGTTTCTCCCGCCCAAAATGAAGCCGGAAACATTGCCCGCATGCCTGCGGCACGCAATGCCAATGCCGATGGCAATCGCCGCGAAAGCGGCCACCATGATGAGTTTTGCAATCATGAGAATTCCTATCAAACGAGCGCACTTGGACCCGAATCGATTTCTCGACAGAAGGCACCCGTTTGCTTCCTATTCGCCCTCTTGCCGAGAAACCGAGCCATGTCCAAATGCGCAATATCACGCGGACATGGAGGCGCACACGACGGCAGCGCATTCGAAGTCGCGAAAAGAGCGGCCCGAACTACCCTCGTGCGCTAGAGGTATCGATAGGAATATTCCAGATAGAGGCCCTTGTGGGCATAGGAAACGGAGCCTGCAGCGGCGGCGCAAATATGTGCGGCGGCGTTGTTCACGCATGCTCCTTCGTAAAATGCTGCAGCGGGAAATTCGTCGATCCCGGCTGCCGAATGGCATCAGTATAGCGTCGAAATCGTTCGCGTCAACACTCTAATGCGGTAAAGCGGCGAAAAGCTCGGGTAGGCCCTACGCGTCATTTGCGAAGCGCCCAAACGCTCGGGCCTTTTTTCCGACATCCGCTTTTCTGTTCGCCAAGGCACGCCGGGTTCCGCTTGCTCAAAGTTTGAAAGGGCCCAATCGCGCCCGCCAAAGCCGCCTGTCCTTCCTCCCTGACAGCACGCGTTTTCTTTCTCAACACTTTGAGCCGATGCCGGTTTATCACCCCTCTAGTCCGCTGCGGACTAGTGATTTACCAGGAAAAATACAATTTCACCCGCTTCGGCAGTCGCGCCCTTTGCCCCTTGCCGCCTATGGTTTGCCTTGCAATTTCACAGGGGAAAGCGCAAAAACCAAGGGGGAGATATGACTCAAGGCGACCAAAGCGAGCTGAGCCCCGAAGCCCAAACAGGGCTCGCGGCGAGTGCGCTGCTGAAGAAAATCGAAGGCGATCCGAGCTGCAAGGCGGCGGTAGAGCACATACTGCTCGCATGCGACGGTAGCCGCGTCGAAGAAACTGCCCTTATCGACGAAGCCGAAGAGGCCCTGAGCGCGGCAAACAAGATGCCCATCCAGCCTCTTTCGTCCATCATCGCGATGCTCGTGCACGCGGATGCGCTCGATGAAACCATCGAAATCGACGGCGTTGCTTACGGGGGGACCATCGAAGACGCCTTTGAAGACGAAAACATTTCCGATGAGTCCGTTTCTCTCCTATACGAATCCGCGACCGACATTGGCCGCATCGTAGCCAGAGCACTCTCGTCGAAATCTCGCGCGGCGGCGCTCTTCGAATCAGAGCCCGATTTGATGGAAGGCTTCCTCGTCGTGCTCGCCGAATGCGACGTGCCGGAAGGGAAGTCCACCAAACAGCTCGAAAGCGCGCTCGACGCCCGCGGCCTGATGCACCGCGACGAGCGAACGAACGTCCCCACGATGTATCCCAGCATGTACGCGAACATGCTCAAAGACGCTGGATGCATCGAATGGAACCATGCATGGATCACCACCGATGCAGGGCACGAAGCCCTGGACCATTTCGCTTCCGTCGGGCTTGAGCCCGTCGAAGAATAGAAGCAAACGACAAGCAAAGGGAAACCGAAAAGGGGGTTTACATGGGGCATTTGAATCTGTCGCGCCGCAGCTTCATCAAATCCGCTGCGGCGGCGAGTGCTGTTGCGGCCGTCACGTCGGCGGCAAGCGGCAACTTCATTGAGGCACATGCCGAAGAATCGGCCTCTTCCGAAGAGAAGGTCATCCACACGGCATGCCGCGCATGCATCTCGAACTGCGCAGTGAAGGTCACCGTGCGCGACGGGCGCGTCGTGCATATCGAGGGCGACCCAATCGACCCGATGAGCAAGGGCCGCATCTGCGCGAAAGGCGGCGTCGGCATTCAGGCGCTTTATCACCCGAATCGCCTGAAATACCCGATGAAACGCGTCGGCGAGCGCGGCGAGAACAAGTGGGAGCGCATCAGCTGGGACGAAGCGCTCGACACCATCGCCGATAAATTGATGGAACTCTACGAGCAAGACCCCATGACGCTCATCGTCTCGGGCGGCGGCGGCGGAAACCCGCAGTTCTATTCGCAGATGCGCTTTCTGCAGTCCTTCGACGGCGGCAACTTCTTCGAACCGGGCTGCGCGCAGTGCTACCTTCCGCGAAACCACGCACAGCCGGTAATGAACGGCCAAACCGACAATTCCATCGCCGACTCCAACGCCTATGAGGTCTACGTCGAAGACACGAAATGCAAGACGCTCGTGCTATGGGGCACCGACCCCTCGCAATCGTGCCCGGCTTCGGGCGGGCGTGCCGTGGCAAACATGCGCGCACGCGGCACGAAGACCGTGGTCATCGACCCGCGCTTCACGCCAGATGCCAGCAAGGCCGACGTATGGCTGCCCGTTCGCCCCGGCACCGACGTGGCGCTACAGCTTGCCTGGATTAACTACATCTTGGAAAACAAGCTCTACGACGAAGAATTCTGCGTGAAATGGACAAATCTTCCGTTCCTCATCAATCCTGAAACGAAATACACCTACAAGGCGAGTGAATTCTTCGGCGACGAAAGCTACGACAAGTACACCTTCGTCGTGTGGGACAAGACGAAAAACGAGCCGGTACCGGCGCCGTTTCCCTGGGACGATTCCATCGATTGCCAGATGGATGGCGAATTCGAATGGAACGGAACTTCGGGCATCAAGACCGGCTACCGTGCGCTTTCCGAGGCGTGCGAGGGCTGGACGCTCGAAAAGGCCGCCGAAACCTGCTGGCTGGACGCCGACAAAATCGAAGAGGCCATCAAGCTTTATGTGGACGGCAGCCCGAACGCCGGCGTGTGCCTCGGCGTGGCGACCGACCAATATGAGCAATCGGCGCAGGCCGCCATGGGTGCCACCATCATCGACATCATCATGGGCAACATCGATAATCCGGGCAACCTCACCCAGCAGCGCCCCGCGCAAAACCCGGGCACGTACCTGATTCCTGCCTACGACAAATACGGTTACAGCGAGATGGGCCCCACGTACGAGACCATCGAGCGCCGCTTGGGCTTCATCGAGCACAAGGGCCTGGGCTTTTGGAAGGCGAGCCACATCGGCACCATCCGCGAGGCCCTAGAGACCGGCAAGCCGTATCTTCCTCGCGTATGGATCGACCGCTCGGGAAACAAGCCCGCGATGCTCGGCGGCGCACGCCACTTCATGGATGCCGCGAAGAAATTCGAGCTCGTCGTGCACATGTACATGTATCCTACGGCGATGTCCGTCGAGGCGGCCGACATCTTGCTGCCTGCAGCTGAATGGCTCGAGACCTCGTATGCATGCGACCGCTGCAATGTGTTTCTCATTCGCCAGCGCGTCACCCAACTGTTCGAATGCGTCGACGAATCGCTCATGTGGTCGTGGCTCACTAAAAAACTCGCCGACAAGGGCCACCCGAAGTGCAAAAAGGCCTTCGAAGGCGGCTTCGACAACGAAGAAAAGCTGTTCAAGAACTGGCTTACCTATGAAGAGTACGAAGAAGTGCTTGCGAAGATTATTAGCCGTTCGTTCACGAAGAAATATCCCGACGGCCTCACGTGGGAGCAGTGCAAAGAGCTCATGCCCATGGAAATCACCGAGTGGGATTCCTGGGTGGAAAACTCGTATTACTACTACAAGCAGACGAACTCCTCGACAGGAAAACCCTACGGGTTCACCCGCACCACGTCGCTTCGCTGCGAGCCCTATGCCGAAGGCATGATTCGTCTGGGACGCACGGGCAATTCTTCCGGCAAAGACTCGATGGGCTATGTGTTCCCGCCGGCGAGCGTCGATTACCCGCCGTTGCCGTATTACCGCGAGCCCGCTGAATCGCCCGTAAAGGGGCATGAGAACTACTCCGACGAGTACCCCTATACGCTGACCGAAGGACGCCTGCCGATGTATCACCACGGCACGCTGCGAAACAACCCCTACATTCGCGAGCTCTATCCCGTGCCGCTCACCTGGATCAACCCGGAAACGGCAAAGGAAATCGGCGTGGAAAGCGGCGACTGGGTGAAACTGACGAGCCGCCGCGACTCAACGCACGGCAAAGTGCTGGTGACGTCGGGCATTCCGCCGAAGGTCATCTACCAGGAGCGTTGGTGGAATCCCGAGTATCTGGATTCCGACGACCCGAGCCAGGCATGGAAGGCCATGAACGTCAACCTGCTGACCAAGCACGACGCCCCGTACAACGACGAGTACGGCACCTACACCCTGCGCGGCTTCCAGGTGCGCATCGAGAAGTCTGAGCGCCCCGAGGGCGTATGGGAAAAGCCCGAAGACTTCGAGCCTTGGATGCCCACGCCGTCTGACAACACCGGAGGAGGCGACGCTGTCTATGTCGCGTAATTGCATCGTGGTTGACCTCGACCGCTGCATTGGATGCTTCAGCTGCGAGATCAACTGCAAGACTGAAAACAACATCGCCCTCGGCGAGCAATGGAACAAAGTCGTCGTGAAGGGCCCCTATGGCGATTTCCCCAACCTGGAGGAATACTGGCTGCCCACAATGTGCCAGCAATGCGCCGATGCGCCGTGCACGAACGTATGCCCGACAGGCGCGAGCTATCGCGACGACAACGGCACCGTGCTTATCGACAAATCGAAGTGCATCGGCTGCAAATACTGCATGATGGCCTGCCCTTATGGCGTGCGCTCGTGGAACGCCGAAGAAAAAGTGGTCGAGAAGTGCACGCTGTGCAGCCACCGCACCGCGGTGGGCGAAGAGCCCGCATGCGTGGCGAAATGCTGCGCCGAATGCCGCTTCTACGGCGATTTGGACGATCCGGAAAGCGCGCCGAGCAAGGCTTTGGCCGCAGCCGACCCCGATTCCATCCATCGCCTTACCGATGTGGGCAACGCCCCGAGCACGGCCTATATCCTTTCGAAGAAAATCGCCACATGGCGTGAGGAGGACTAGCATGGAAATCCAATGGTCCCTGGTGATTTTCACGGCGCTCACAGGCGCCGCCGGCTGGATGCTCGCCTGCACGGCCCTCGCGGAATTCAAAGAGCTCTGCAAGAACACGACGTTTCCCGCCGCTATCGCCGCGCTCGCGCTGCTCATCGTTGGCGGCCTGGCATCGGTCACCCACCTGTCGCACCCCGAGCGCATGCTCGAAGCGCTGAACCATCCCACGTCGGGCATCTTCACCGAAGCCGTGCTTGTTGGCATAACCTCGGTATTCGTCATAGCATTCCTGATTTTGGCGAAGCGCGAGGCATCGGAGGGAGCGCGCAAGGCGGCCATCGCCGCTGCTGCGATATTCGGCGTAGTGCTGTCGTTTTCCGCAGGCGCTTCGTATATGATGCCCGCCCGCGCAGCATGGAATACCCTGCTTTTGCCCATCGGGTATTTGGGCACGGCCATCCCATTTGGCATCTCGGCGTTTATCCTTGCTGCGTCTTTGCGCAAAGAAGATACTTCTGAACTGGCCATTTATGCAAAAGCGCTTATCGCGGGCGGCATTGTGGCCGCACTTGCGGCCGGCGCATACGTCGCAAGCCTCAACAGCGCCGACGCTCTCTTGCTCGGCTGGGTGCTCTCGGTTGTCGTGGCGGGCATAGCGCCTGCGGCAATCGGCGCGCTCATCTCGAAGAAGCCCGAATCGGCGCTCGCGCTCGCGGCGGCCTCGCTCGCATGCGCCCTGGTTGGCTCGATAGCATACCGCTGCCTCATGTGGAGCTGCACCTCGGCTGTTTCGAACTACTTCAGTCCCCTCTAGGAAAGCAACTGCCCGCCACGCCCGCCCGAGCCCGAGCAAAAGCTTAGCGCGGGCGGGCTGCGGGAACGCTTCCCACCGCCCGAATTATTACCGGGCGGACGGGCGAGCCGACGCACCCCCCATCCCCTTAGCGTCGACTCGCCCGTCTGCGGACGCTTTTGCGAAAACGCCCACAGACGGGCCAAGCCCAAAAAGTAACCAAAACGGAAGAGAGGGGGCAGCTATGCCGAGCATATCGCGCAGAACGTTCGTATGCGGTGCAGGTTCAATTGCGGGATTGTTCGCCGTCGGCGGCATAGCCGCAGCGGCTCCGGGAAATGAAGGGCTTTTGCGCCCTCCAGGAGGCCAAGACGAGGCATCGTTTTTGGCTGCCTGCCTGCGCTGTGACAAATGCCGAAGCATTTGCCCAGAAAATTGCATTTCCCTGTGCGTTTTAGAAGACGGGTGGCTGAATTACCGCACGCCGCGCATCGACTTCCACAAGGGGCAGTGCACATTTTGCGGCGAATGCATCGACGTATGTCCCACGAGGGCACTCGCGCCTTTCGACGAAAACGTCGACAAGATAGGAGTGGCCCGCGTCGACCCCAACCAATGCATCGCATACAAAATCGTCGGATGCCAGGCGTGCAAGGAAAACTGCCCCTATGAAGCCATAACGATGGACGAAACAGGGAAGCCGCAGGTAAACGAAGAACTCTGCAACGGCTGCGGCCGGTGCGAATTCGCCTGCCCGTCGGCGTCGCTTGGCAGCTACGACGGGTCGAAGCTGCGCGGGATCAACGTCGTAAAGGCAGAAAGGGGCCAATCGTGAAATTCTCGAAGATGCGCTCCCTCGTAGCCGCTGTTGTATTCGCCTCGGTAATCGTCGGGCTGGTGTTCCACACGGGAACGGGCACCCCGTCGGCTCTCGGCTGGCGAGATATCGCCGCCATCTGCCCCGTCGGCGCGCTCGAGGTGCTTGCAGGAGCGAAGGCATTTTTGGTGCACCCCGTTGTGCTTCTGTGCGCAGTGCTCATCGTTGGGGCCGTTGTGGGCAAAGCCTTTTGCGCATGGGTATGCCCCGTGCCGCATATACGGTCGTTTTTCAGGCCGAAGAAAAAGAATCAGACAGCGCACGAAGATACAACCGGCGGCGACCAAGACGATTCAACTGCGCTCGACCAAAGTGCCTCGTGCGCCTCGTGCGGGAAGTGCTCCGAAGCATTGAAGCCTGTCGGCGGCAAACGAGACGGCGTGCACCTCGATGCGCGCCACGCCACGCTCATAGGCGCTATAGCATCGTCGTTCGCGTTCGGCTTTCCGGTGTTTTGCCTTATCTGCCCCGTAGGCCTGAGCTTCGCGGTAGCCATCGGCATATGGAATCTTTTCCAGTTCAACGAAACATCGTGGGGGCTTATCATCTTTCCCGTGCTCCTGCTTCTGGAAATCGTCTTCTTCAGAAAATGGTGCACGACGTTTTGCCCCATCAGCGCTTTGCTCTCGCTTCTGTCCTCGCGTGGACGCCTTTTGCGCCCGCGCGTCGATAAAAACGCCTGCCTGCGCAGCAAGGGCGTGGCATGCACCGCATGCGTGCGCGCTTGCCCCGAGCAGGTAGACCCGCACAGCGACGCAATTCCCGAATGCTCGCGTTGCGGCGCCTGCATCGAAGCGTGCCCGGCAAAAGCAATCTCAATGCCGCTTACCCAAAGCAAGAAATCACAAATCGCGCCTGCTTGCAGCGCAACGAAAGGGGAGGGGAAATGACCCAGGAAGAAACGATGACGAGCGAAGAGCTCGCCTGCGCAATGGATCACACGGCCGAATTTTACCGATTCGCGTCGAATGTGCTTCTGCATGAATTCACGAAAGGGCAGATCGCCCAATTAAAAGCAATGGGCGTGCCCGAAGACGCGAGCGCCGAGGCCGCCGAGCAGTTCGCCACCATCAAGCGTTATTTGGCGCATTGCGGCGCCGACCCGCGCACCGATATGGCCGTCGATTACGCGCGCGTGTTTTTGTCGGCCGGCGTCTATGACGGGCTGACCGCCGAGCCCTACGAATCGGTGTTCACGAGCGAAGACAACCTCATGATGCAAGACGCCCGCGACGAGGTGGTATCGATCTATCGCAGCCAAAGCGTCGCGGTAGACCCCGAATTGCGCATGCCTGAAGACCATTTGGGGCTAGAGCTCGACTTCGTATCAACGATGGCGTCGCGCGCAGCCCAAGCCATTCGCGATGCCGATGCAAGCGGCGATAGCTACGAAAAGGCCGCCTGCGCCATTCGCGTTCAGCACGATTTCATCGAAAGCCACATCTTGAATTGGATCGACCAGCTCATCGAGAAGGTAGACGAATTCGCCGAGCTGCCGATATACCCTGCGCTCATGCGAATCATAAAAATTCAGGCCCAACAGGATCGCGCCTTTTTGGAAGAGGTCATGCGAGCTATTATGTAGAATCCGAAGGTGACGCGAGCATCGTCAAGGGGGAAGACGATTGAGAATCGCATTGCATGATGCGCAAAAAGGCATGGAATCGCTCGTTCCAGCACTGGCCCTTATGGCGCCGGCATTCTGGATCGCGTGGATCGAACTTATATACAGCGGATCTATCTATATGGGCTCGAGCCAGCCCTCATCGACAGAAATCGTCGTCAATTACGCATTGTCGACGACGGCCATGGCCTGCATGCTCATCGCATTCGGGTGCGCACCGCGCAAGGCCGAAGAGCTTTTGAGACACGCATGGGTCGTGCCTCTTTCGGGCGCGCTCGCCGGAGCAGCAACGCTGTGGACCCTCGCCTTCCCGAACGCGGTGGCGACTTTTCTGACCGGTGTGTTCACTTCGGTGCTAGTTGTGCGTTTCGCCGACGTGCTTTCCCAGGTAAACCCCAAAGCATCAATGCTCTCTGCCGTGCTTTCCCAGATCGTCGCGTCGTTTCTCTACGGTTACGTGCTTGCCATCCCCGCCCAATGGCAATGGGTTTTCTTGTGCCTTCTGCCCGCTATCGCAGGCACGTGCGCGCTTTTCGACGGCCGATCCATGCATCGCGACGACCCCCAAAGCGACCAAGGGATTACGCCGGGATTCGTGCGCTTCGTTTGCGCCATCGTGCTATTTTCCGTGGCTCTGAATGTGGTGCGCGGGTTCTACCCGCTGTCGGTCGAGATGGATGCGTTTTCCAACGCGCTTGGCAACTCGTCGGTGCTGTTCTTCTTTGCAAAAATGGCCTTCGCCCTGTTCGTTTTGGTTATCCCCTTGAAAACGAACCTGGGAAAGCTTTGCTATTACGGCTTCGTCGCTTTGGCCATCCTTACGCTGCCCCTGCCTTTGCTCGGGCTGAACAGCTCAACGACCCTTGAATTGTTCGGGTGCATAAATGCCCTGCTCAATATCGTGATATGGTCTTTATTCGCGGGCATTTCATATAAATCGGGGCGCTCGTCTATCAGGCTTTTCGGCTGGGGATGGGGCTTCATGTCGCTCGGGTCGGTCATCGGTTGGCTTGCGGGTTTGTGCCTGTATTCCGCCGGTCTTAATGCGCAAAGCATAGCCCTCGTCGAGGTCGCGCTTATCGCGGTAATGCTCCTATCGTGCATGTTCGTAACGACTTGGCAAGTAATCGACGCCCTGTTCGACCCCTCGGATGCAGACGAGGAATCGGTCGACCGCACGCTTGCCGCGACGGATGGGGAACAGGGGCGCCCCGCGTGCGCCGAATGCAACGCCTGCCTGACCACCGGGTTGCAGGCGCAACCCACACTGAGCGAGCATGGGCATGAAAATGCCCAACAGCCATCAACACAGCGCAACGCGGAAGGTAATGCGGAATACGCCCAGAACCTCGAGACGGGTAAGCGGTCTGCGGGCAAATGGAGGCGGGCTGTGATCGAAATGGCCGCCGACAAAGAGCTTTCCCAGCGCGAGACCGACGTAATGGAACTTCTGCTAAAGGGACACACGAAACAGCGCATTGCCGAGGAATTGTTCATCGCGTACAACACCGTGCGTAGCCATGTGCGCAAGGTCTACGTGAAATGCGACGCGCACAGCCAGCAAGAGCTCATCGATACGTTCGAGCATAACTACCTGCATAAATAGTGCCGGCCGAACGCGGTGGCGCAGGAACATGCCAACTTCCATAGCGTTCTTGCGCCCTTGTTCACCCGCGCGCGCCATTCGGCGGCGCAAACAACGCCAGCACCGTTCCCGCTGCAGCAAATGCCACCTCGAAGGCTGGGCAACTGCCGAAGAGCGGGCAAGCAGCCGCGCATCGCATTTGTTCAGTTTGTGAGCCACGAAAAACCTCGACACTCCTAAGTACGATTTCGTACTAACATTTAAGTACGAAATCGTACTTAGGAGCATAAATCATGGCAAAAGAGGCGGATAAGCTCGCTGAGCGCTATCTCGAATTCGACAAGCTTTCCAATATCTGGGATGGCCTTTACCGCGATATAGCCACTTCAATGGGCTTTTCCGACAGCGCCTTCCAAATCTTGTTCGCGTTAGCGCAACTCGGCGAGGGCTGTCTTCAGCGCGACATCTGCTCGACGGTATTCCTCAGCAAGCAAACGGTGGGCTCTTCGATACACAAGCTCGAAAAAGAAGGCATCCTTTTTCTGGAGCCAGCCGAAAAGGGCAGAGGCACGCGCGTTTTCCTCACCGAAAAAGGAAAGCTCATCGTGGACGAGCGAGTGAGGCCCGTTTACGAGGCCGACCTGGAAGTGTTCGCGTCTTTCGGCCCTGAAGCCACGGAGCAGTTTATTGCCGCATGGCGCGAATACATGCGACGTCTCGGCGAGGCATTCGAAAAGCTCAAAGCATCCCACAAGTCTTTGGAAGACGCCCGCTTGGCCTAGAGGCAAAAGCCGGTCCAAAAGGTCGGCTCCCGCCGGCGTCTCAAGCACGCAAGAGTAGTCGGGGCAATCTGCGAATCGCTCCCAAAACAGCGGCCGCGAACTTCTCGCCAGCTCAGCCGGCGATTCGAGACAAAATCGATTCGACCAGTTCCGGCCGCATTCATTTCCGCACTCCCATAACCAACAAGGAAGACCAACCATGTCCGTTAAAATTTCAGAGCACTTCACCAGCGCGAAGCTCGTTCGCTATACGCTGCCAACGGCCACCATGATGGTGTTCACTTCCATCTACGGCGTTATCGACGGCCTGTTCGTATCGAATTTCGCCGGGAAAGAGCCCTTTGCCGCGCTTAACCTCATCTATCCTTTCGTCATGGTCTTAGGCGCGCTCGGCTTCATGTTCGGCACCGGCGGCACCGCGCTGGTGTCCAAAACGCTTGGCGAGGGGAAACGCGAACGCGCAAACGGGCTGTTCTCCATGCTCGTGCTCGCGACCTTTGTCGCAGGCGCCTTAGGAAGCGTCGTGATCATCGCCGGCGCGCGTTCGATGGCCGAGCTGATGGGGGCGAGCGGAACGCTGGCCGACCAGGCGGTTCTCTATGGAAGTATCGTCGCTCTCTCAATGCCGTTTTTCGTGCTACAGCAATCGTTTCAGAGCTATTTTTCGGCCGCAGGCAAACCGAAAATCGGCCTTGCCGTCATCGTCGTTGCCGGCGTGGCGAACATCGTCCTCGATGCCCTGTTCATCGTCGGGTTCGGCTGGGGCCTCGCCGGCGCGGCAATAGCCACGGCGATAAGCGAGGTGCTGGGCGGGTCGATCCCCGTCATCTATTTCATAAGGCGCAATTCCAGCGCCCTTCGACTCGTGAAGCCCATCGTCGACCTCAAAGCACTTGGGAAGGCCTGCGTCAACGGGTCTTCCGAGCTGGTGTCGAACATCTCCATGTCGCTTGTCGCGATGCTCTACAACTACCAGCTCATGGTCATCCTTGGGGCCGACGGCGTGGCCGCCTATGGCGTGATCGAATATCTCATGTGGATTTTCGTCTCGCTGTTCATGGGGTTCAGCGTGGGCGTGTCGCCGCTCATCGCCTACCAATACGGAGCGAAAAACACCGTCGAGCTTTCAAGCCTGTTCAAAAAGAGCCTGGCCATCGTCGGCGTTCTGGGAATTATCCTCACGGCGGCGGCGCTCGCGTTCGCCCGCCCGATCGCGCTTTTGTTCGTGGGCTACGACGAGGGCGTCATAACGCTCGTCACGCACGCGCTCTCCATTTATTCCTGGGTATTTCTGCTGTGCGGCTTCAGCGTATTCGCATCGGCGTTTTTCACGGCGCTCAACAACGGCCTTGTATCGGCGGCCATCTCGTTTCTTCGAACGCTCGTCTTCGAGGTTGCGGCGATTATCATTTTGCCGATCTTTTTCGGCGAGATGGGCATTTGGTCGGCCATCGTCGTAGCCGAAGCCGCTTCGCTCATCGTGGCCACGGCATTCCTCGTAGGCATGCGCAAGATTTACAACTACGCCTAAAAGAGACGGATTGACCGCGATCGACCTAAGGTCATCCCCTTGTTAATGAGAACACTCGGCCTTTCCGTCGCCGCGCTCTACCCGATGGGAAGGTCGTATTTTTTCGCAAGGCCAAAAATGATGATGTCAAGATCGCGATCGAAGGCATCTTCGCCGAACATGCGCGAATAGGCCTCCAAATCATCTGGGCGATTGTCGATATGCATCGCCAGCGCCGCGTTGGTATACCCCTCGGCAATTTGAAAACCCGACAAAAACGAATGCATGATACTCAAGAAATCGCACGGCACTTCGGCGGGCAGCCCCTGGTCGGCATGGGTGAGAAATACCGACTGGGTATATTCCCTAACAGGGGATTCAAACGGCGGAACCTGCAAGAAGAGCCAATATGCCTTGGGGTGCGTAAGCGCCATGCTGCGCACGTGATGGGCTACGCGGCGCAGGCTCGCATCCCACGGCTCGCCTTTGTGAACGGAAGGCTTGTTTTCCTCCAACATCACTTCCAACGCGGCCTTCAGGAGGTTTTCCTTCGAGCCGAACCGGTTGCAGATCGTCATCGTTGGCATGCCCGTCGATTGGCTGATCTTCCTGAACGAGACGGCATCAAGCCCGTATTCGTCGATGAATTCGAGCGTCGCGCGGGCGATTTCTTCGTTGTCCATAGCCTTCATTTATGTGAATCGTTCCTTCGAAAAAAGTCTTTTACCCATTATAGAAGCGTCTGCTCGAAAGCCGCCGCGCTGTTCGCAACATAAAAAGAATCTCGGCATAAATCCTGTTGACATTGCAATTGGTACGCTGTACCATCCATAGCAAGCAATTGGTACAGCGTACCAACTGAAAGGCGCGCCGAATTTCGGGGAGGGATTGGAAAGCCCGGGATTCGACCTCGTATCAGGGAGGAAACCATGGAACTTACACGTAGGAATTTCTTGGGCGGGGCCGCTTTGGCCGGGGCCGCCGCGGCGGCAGGCTTGGCCGGATGCTCTTCTTCAGGCCAAGCGAAGAAAAGCGAGAGCAGCGACACCGAGACCAAAACGACCCACAACCCGACGAAGACTGAAGAGTTCGACATCGTTGTCGTTGGTTCCGGCACAGCTGGCACCTGCGCGGCGCTTCGCGCGGCCGAGCAGGGGGCAAACGTCGTGTGCATCGAGAAAAACTCGGGCTTCATGGGAACGTCTTCATTCGCCGAAGGCTTTGCGGGCGTGAATTCGAAATACCAGGCCGAGCAGGGGATTACGATCGACGCGACGGCTTTGGTATCCGACACCTTGGACTACCACCACTGCGGATGCCTTGCCCCCGTCGTTCGCGAGATGGTGTACAACTCGGGCGAAACCATCGACTGGCTCCAGGAAAACGGCATCTCTTACGCCTCCGTCGCCAAGCTGGGCAACTCATACCCCACGTGGCATTTGCCCGCCGATGAGACCGGCGCCGCAACCCACGTCTCCACGGTGCTTGGCATTTTGAGGCCTGCCGCCGAAGCCCTGGGCTGCGAATTCCGCGCAAACATGCCCATGACGGGCCTCGTTGTGGAAGATGGCAAGGTAAGCGGCGTGTACGCGCAATCGGGCAAAGACGAAATCCAAATCAACGCGAAATCGGTCATCTTGGCCACGGGCGGATGGGCCAACAATGCCGAGATGTTCGAAAAACTCACCGCGAAGTCGTATGACAGCGTACGCGTTTGGGGCATGGAAGGACGCGACGGCGATGGCATCAACTTCGCCGTGAACGAAGCCGGCGCAGCAACGCATCATCCCGAAGCCATCATGTGGCACACGGGCGCGCTTGACGAAACCGATGCGTTTTCCGACATCCCGAACTACACGCTGCTCATGCAGCCGACGCTGCATGTGAACGAGAACGCCCAGCGCTATTTCAACGAAGCGTTCACTTCCGACTTCACGAGCTGCGGAAACGCCCTTTCGTCGCAAAGCAAGAACTTCGTGATCATCGACGACGCCTACATCGACCACATCGAAAAAGAAGGCCCCTGGATGCCCATGCCCAACCTTGGCGCCTTCGCCGGGCAGCCGTTTGAATGCCGCGAGGGTATCGAGAACGCGAAAGGCCTCGTGAAGGCCAACACGATTGAAGAGCTCGCCGAAAAGCTCGGGCTCGACGCCGACGCGCTTTCCCAAACCGTGAAGACCTACAACGGCTATTGCGAAAGCGGCGTCGATGAGGAATACGGCAAGGCGGCCGGCATGCTGCTGCCAATTTCGACGCCCCCGTATTACGGCGGCAAAATCACGCCGACGCTGTTCACGACGGTCGGCGGCCTGAAAGTCAACACGAAAATGCAGGTCGTGAATGAAACGGGCGATGCGATCGAAGGCCTCTATGCCATCGGCGGCGACGCGAACGGCATGTACGGCGCGAACTACGACGTCGACGTGATGTCGGGCGGCCAGCAAGGCTGGTGCGCGACTTCGGGACGCCTGGCCGCAGAGCACGCCGTCGAAAACCTGTAGCCGGCAACACGCGCGCTAGCAGCCCGATTCGCCGGAACGCAACCCCTCCCATAACGCACCAACTGAACCTATAGACCAAGCGCCGCTCGAAGCGCTTGGTCTTTTGCGTCCATGCTTTCCGGCGAAAGAACCCCGTTTCTCGCCGAGCTTAGCTCTCAAAGGTAGGGCCTATAATGGCCGAAGCGACCCGCAACCACGCGACCAGAGGAGGCGCCCATGTTTCGACCGCTGCGCAGAAAGACGCGCGCAATTTCCGATGAAGCCGCCAAAGAGCTGCTTGCTTGCGAACGACGCGGCGTGCTGGCCGTCAACGGCGACGACGGCTATCCATTCGCCGTGCCCGTAAATTACCTCTTCGACGAAGAGGCCGGCAAAATCTACATTCACGGCGCGAAGGCCGGGCATAAGGCCGATGCGCTGAGGAAATGCGACAAAGTCTGCTTTACCGTGTACGGAAATGAACATACAACGCCTGGCGAGGAATGGGCGCCCTATGTGCAGAGTGCTGTGGCGTTCGGCCGCTGCTCGCTCATCGACGATTACGAGCAAGCCGCAGCGAAAATCGGACGCATGGCCGCGAAATACTACCCGAATACCCAGATGATCGACGAAGAGATGGCGAAATCGGGCAAGGGCATGCTGCTCTACGAAATCACCGTCGAGCATCTGACGGGCAAGCAGATCCAAGAACGCTAGCGTCGTCCCAAAAGCCGAAACTCCGGCTTACCACCAAAGGGAAGCAGCCAAAGCATCGCAGGCTATTGCATACTCCCAAAACAAGCCGCAGGGAAGCATTGGGCGCATTTCGAAGCCGCCGCCACATTGGCAACCAAGCATCACGCCGAGGCCCCTGGCAAAACCTAAGGGCCTCAAGCCCAACGGTCGAAGCCAAGAGCCTTCAAGCGCCACTGTGTACGGGAAGTGGATGCGATAGAATGTGGCCCGGTTGATTCCTTCGCGTTCTAAGGATGGTTTCCATGGAGAACCGCTCGAACCTGCCGGCCAGGCGAAGCCTGCTGGCTGCCGCATTCGCGGCGCTGATGCTGGCGCTGTGCGCGCTTGCCTGCCCGGCCACGGCACATGCCGACGAGACCCAGCAGGTGGCTCACTCGTACGATTTCTGGGGACGGGAGCATACTTACACATCCATCGACTTGGCCTTGGAGCTCGCCGGTACCGACACCATCATCATGGACGCCGACTGGGACTTCGGCGAGAAAGGCCTCACTATTTCCTCTGGCAAGACGCGCACCATCGATCTGAACGGCCATAGGATCACCAGCTCGGCCTACGCCACGATCTCCGTGAGGGAAAACGCGTCCCTGAAGCTAACCTCGAGCGCGAATCCCACCGATTTCAAGTACCGCGGTTACACCAAGACCGGCGGCGGCCTTACCGACCAGAAGTGGGAGTGGCAAGACCTCACGGTGAATACGCGCGGCCTGGTTACCAACACAAGAACCGGCAATCTGGGCAGGGGCATCGTCGTGAGCGGTGGCAAGCTGCAGGTCGAAAACGTCACCATCGCGGGCTGCTGGGCGAACGGCATCACGGCCAGCAATTGCACCATCGATTTGAAGAACGCGACGGTCTGCCACAACGCGGCGGGCACCAGCCCGTCCAGCAGCAATGGTGCCGGCATCTGCATGGACTCGACCGGCGTCACGCTCAATATGGACGCCTCCCACGTCGACGACAACTGTGCTCAGAACAACGGCGGCGGCGTGTTTGTCTCGGGCGATTCAACCATCAACCTGGAGAACGGCTCCACCGTGAGCCGCAACGCGGCCGGTGACGGCGGTGGCGGCTTCTACTGCGGCTCCTACGGGTTCACCATCAAGTCCGAGGACAAGACCGGCACAATCGAGGGCAACGCATCCCTTAACGAGAGCGGAGCCGGGTTCAATAAAGACAAGTCTGGCGGCGGAATCCACGTCAACTCCGTGGTCGGCGACAATTCCGGCCTAATCGAGGGAGTGACCATCAAGGGCAACTACTCCGGCTACGATGGAGGCGGCGTCGAACTCGACCAGGAGAACACCCGCCTGGTGAACTGTAAGATTCTTGGCAACTCCGCCCGCTGCGACGGCGGCGGCGTGTTCGTGTACAACGACGGCAGCAGCATCGAGGGATGCGAGATCCGCGACAACTGGTGCGGCGGCAACTACGAGGGCGGCGGCGTCTTCGTGAGCTACCACTACGACCTCAAGCTTTCCGGCACGTGC
>CAVGRL010000029.1:0-28092 GCA_963631715.1 Bacteroidaceae bacterium | reverse complement strand
GAGGGATTCGAACCCCCGACGTACTGATTCGTAGTCAGTCCCTCTATCCAGCTGAGGTAACGGCGCATGCTTTTGCAGCTCGACCATAATAGCAGCCTGGCATCTATTTAGCAAAGACTTTTTCAAATATCTCGAAAATCGTATCGAGGGGAAGTTGTGGGCGGATGAAATCCAATACAGAGATGCAAGATAGGGGCGAACGGATGCCTTTGGCAGAGCAAAAAGCTCTCATGAGGCAACGGATTTTGCAAAAACGCGATTCTATGCCGAAAAGCATGCGAGAACGTCTCTCTCTTGCAATTTGCGAGTCGCTTATCTTGGAACTAGACGCCGCTGAAAGCGATTCATCTATAGCCGTCTATTCTCCCATGAAAAGCGAAGTCAATATTTCGCGATACATAGAACGTCTCTATGCCGAAGGGTTAAGCGTTGCCTTTCCCTGCATGAACGAACATGGCTGCACGCCGCAGATGTCCATGAGGATCGTTCCGGAAAAAGATTGGAAAGAGGGCACGTGTCCGTTCATTAAAAACCCCATCAGGCGCTTCAAGAGCAACGATTCCGAGCTGAAAGGTTTTCCCATTCTTCCACCGGAAAGGCTATCGACGATAATCGTCCCTTTAGTTGCGTTTGACAACGCATTTCGGAGGCTTGGATATGGAGGAGGCAACTACGACGAGTATCTTTCCCTTATCTCAAGCGAAACGAAGGTTATCGGCGTGGCATACGAAACCCAACGCGTGCAAAGCGTCATTGTCGAAGAGCATGATTTAGCTTTGCCTTTAATTATATCCGCCTAGTTCATAAAACTTTTGATATACTGTGGAAGCTCAAGCGGGTGTGGCCAAGTGGTAAGGCAAAAGCTTCCCAAGCTTTCATTCGCGGGTTCGAGTCCCGTCACCCGCTCCAGAATACTCAACGACCGAAATTCATTCCGGTCGTTTTTTTATGCCCTAAACCTCTCATACTCGCTAAATGCCCCGAGCATTTGGCAGGTATGCTCGCAAATAAAAAAGCCCCGGATTCGGGGCTTTTGCTTACTTAGCAGCGCCAATGCGGCAAATCGTCGTACCGCAGTCGGGGCATTTTCCTTTAGTGATCGGCTTGCCGTTTTTAGTAACGCTCTCAACGGGATCCTGCATTTCTTTCTTAGCCTTGCACTTAACGCAATATGCCTCGATAGCCATAAGTAACCTCCAATGGTTCACACTTGGCAAGCGCCGCAACCGGCGCCCCTTCAAAAAACAAACGCCAATGGGCATTCGTTATCACGAGTCAATATCATACCGTACATTCTCGCTGCTCATGCCGGAATTGCCCTCAATGGTCGCTAGATTGGACACACGGACAACAAAAGCCGCCAAAAGGCGGCTTTTGCATTGCGTTGCGAATTAGATGTTCTTCAGAAGCTCGACGACGAAATCGGCGGAGGCGTCCAACGATTCTTGATTGATATTCTCAAGAACGTCATCGGGCTGCGCGTAATGGGCAGGGGTGAAACCATCCATTCCGACAAGCGTCATCGTTTGAACGCGATGCTTCGCCGCATAGCTCGCCGGGCTTTCTTTCCAATCAATAGCAGACGAGGACAATTGCACGCCCGAAGCCTGCGAAGCCTTCTTGATGAACCTCTTCATGCGAGGCGAGCACTTTACTTGCTTTAGATCGCCTTCATGATCCAGATACGAAAGCGTCCCCGAACCAAGGGCCTCAAGATTAAGGACGATAGCGCCACGCATCTCGGAAGCGTGGGCCGCAAGAAACGCCTTGATGCCGCCATTGCCGGCCAATTCCGACCCCAAGGCCACAAACCAAACTTCCGTGTTGATATCGCCAGCGGCGAACGAGTAAATCTGATGGATATCGTCTTCGGTCTCGATTTTTTCGGAAGCCGCTTCAGCATGGCGCAGCGCCGCCTCGTAGGCCGAAGCGAAAGAGTCTGACGAAACCGAAGAAACCAGCTCGGGCTCAATTTGTCGAGAGGTGACATCTCCGTCGGTTTGGGGAGCGTCGGCCGACGACCGCGACGGGGAGGCAGACTGGATGCGAGCTCGAAGGTTGGAAAACGCTCCACCCTCCCAATCGTCATCGTCTCGGAAGCTCTCCCAGCCGCCGCGCGCTTTCCCGACGCTGCGCGCATCGAAGGACTCATCGACGCCGAGCCACTCTTGCGCGCTTTCCTCTGCATCGTCGTTTTTCTTGCGACGGAATTTCCCGAAGAATTTCCCTACGCGCGACTGAGGCATCTCCACGTAACCGGACCCGGCATAAGCGCCCATTTCGGTAAAGTCTTCCTGGAATACAGAATCATCGGCGTCATCGACATAAATATCTTCGGGGTTCAGTCCTTCAAGAAGCTCATCGCCAACCGGATCTGCCCCAATCGATTCAATCGCCGCAAACGAACCCGTAAGGCTCACGTTCGTGTTTTGGGTTTGTGCAGAAGGCTCAACCTCATACGCTCCACGCGAGGCGGAAACGTTGATAGACGGCAACGCCGCAGATAACGATGGACGGGCGGAAGATTGGGAGACTGCGGAAGAATCTTCAGCCAAAGGAGCACGCTGGCGCAACTCGCTGAAGGAAATCGGCCGAGGCTCAGGCGGCGTCATAGAAGGCAGCTCTATGCTCGGCAAATCAACAACGGGGATATTGGGCGAAATAACCTTCGTAGAATTCTCCCCTTGGGTGTTAATTTGGGGAACGGAAACCCCTTGGTCAACCTGCTGATGCGAAACGGCTGCCTCATAGGCCCGCATTCCCACAAGCCCTGAGGCGGATTCGGAAGACCCGAAAGAATCATCGTTCGCCCGAACCACCACGCGTTCCTTTTGCGCGCGCTCCGCCTGAACGGCACTGCGATCAACGGGAGGAACGTAATACATCATTTGAGGCAAACGAGTCGTCTCTGCGGCGGGAGCCTGCGCGGGAGCATCTTGTTCCTGCAGCGTAACGGAATCTTTTTGCTCAATTTGCAACTCGGAACCGAGGGGCAGCGCTTCAGCGCCGGCATCCGAAGGAATATCTTGCTCGAATGGGATACCCGGCTCACCGCCATCGCTAACCACGGAATCGGTTTGCGTTTCAACGGGAGAAGAATACAGCGCGTACATTTCCGCAGAAGGCTTGGGGGCCTCCAATGGATGGGTTTCGACGGAAGGTTCCTCCGAAGCTTCCGTCGAAGAGACGGAGACCTCAGCGGCATTCGAAAGATTAGACTCTTCGGCTTCACCGGTCGGGTAATCAGCGAAGCGCGAACGATAGTGCTCTTTCCCTTTAGATTCCTCGCCCGTATCGGCCTTCTTTTCGCGAGCTTTCTCCGTTGCTTTCCTGTACCAATCGGGAACGGAAGCAGCTTGGGGTTTCGAAGCCTGTGAAGCTGCCTCTATGGCAGCTTGCTGCGCTTTAAGGCGCTCTTCTTCAAGAATCCTCGCTTCTTCGGCAGCTTTTTGTGCCTGAATAGCTTCTTCAGCGGCTGCTTTCTGTGCGGCTTCAGCATGTTCTTCGCTTAATGCCTGCGCTTTAGCCGCAGCCTCAGCAAGCGTTCCAGCGGCAGCGACCACAGCGCCCGAGCGATCCTTACCTTCGTTTGCGGAATATACGGAGGTTGAAGAGATGGGTTCCTCTTTCAATTGGACGAGATTGTCCGATACACTCGCCGGCGTTCTTTGGGTTGCGCCAAAAGAAATTTCCTCACCGGTTGAAATTGGGGCATCGGCAGACACCTCGCCATTCCCCAAACGCCGCGCGACTTCAAGCATCACGGAAACGCCGGAGGCGTTGTTGTTCGCGGCTTCGACAAACGGAGCGAACTTTTCCATAAGAGCGAACGCAAGCTGCAAAGCCGCCGGAATCGCGCAGATAATCGCGAGCACGGCGAAGACCATCGACGCAGCGCCTTCGGTCGCGGCGAAAGAACGGATAAGTACGAACAACGCAGCGACAACCGTGCCACCGAAGGAGGCATAGCGCAAGGGACGTAATGCCCGAACGAAAACGCCGGAAGCTTCTCGGCGCACTTTGCCGCTATCGTAGTTGGCGACGATGATGACCTTGCGACGGCGCGAGCCAGCCGCTTCGTCGGTGCGAGTGGGCTCGTATTTCGCAACGACATTTTGGCTCACGCCCTTCATGAATAATTGCGAAATCACCGGGTGGTCGAATAATTCAAGAGCAATAAGCGCAACGGCGGCGAGCGCGATAATGGCTGCGGGAATAGCGACAACGGGCAGCAAAACGCCCAAAAGAATAGCCACGAACGCCGCAGCGTAGCAAATAATCGGCGTCATCAGCGCATCTGAGCTGCAAGTGAAATCTTCTATTTGCGCTGATAGGTGCGCATCTTTCTGCAGACGTTCCGTAATATAAAGCGCCGCCTGCTGCTCTTCTTCGGTTCCCGCTGGGCGGGGTCCGATTTCCTGAGAGAGATACGCTATATGGTCCATTGGTGTGCTCATGTCGACGCCTTTCGCAGACGCAATCGTCAGGATGTGGGCATATTCGCTAAAAAGTATACTCTAACAATTTTAAATACCGAGATAAACGCGAATAACGCATCGTTCACTGCAATTCGAGGACAACGAGCGGAAAACAGTCAGCCCATTGCTCTCGAACGACGCAATGGCAACGGGCCATATAAGAAAACCCACTACCGGCGATTTGTTGGCGTCGAAGCTAAAGAAGCAGAACGATGACGACGGCCGCCGCGATAATTGCAGTCGTAGCAGCGGCGATGGGGACCAAACGAGCTTGTATTTTTTCAAGTTCGCTTATTCGATTCACGCTCTCCTCATCAAAATCAGTTGGAAGAACATGGCGGGCCTGCAAAACTTGGTTTCTCTTCTCCGATACAGACAGGGCAATTCGTGCGACATCGGCACCGCTTATTAATTTTTCGCGGCCGCTTGCCTTTTCAGCCTTTCCTCTGCAAGAAGCCTTTCGAAAGGTAAAAGTGAAAACGGGCGAGGCTTGTTGCGGCGACGCCCCGCCATCAACAACGCCTCCCGCAGAAAAGCCGCTATCGGAGTACTTCTCTGAAGATATCCGGGAAACAGAGCCAGGTGCACCATCGCGCAATATTTCGCCATCCATAGCCACTGCTACAAACCGAACGCTTTACCGGAATGCACACCACGGCCCAAAGCTTCGATAGCCTCGGCCCTCGTGCATTTTCTTATATTTTTTGAAGGCAACGAGTTCAGAAACACCCTGCCGTACCACATGGAAGCAAGTCTTTTATCGGCTAAAACTAATATCCCCGTATCAGTTTGAGAGCGTATGAGCCTACCGGCCGCCTGCTTCACTTCAATAACGGCTTGGGGGAGCACGTAATGGCTCCACGCTGAGCTATCTCGTTGGCCCCGTTCGCAAGAGAGGGGATCGGTTGGCCTGCCAAACGGAAGCTTTGGAATAACAACGCCTTTCAGCGTAGCTCCCGGAGCGTCAAAACCTTCCCAGAAACTCTTCAATGCGAAAAGGGAGAGATGTTCGTCTTTCAAGAAATCATCTCGCAGCCCTTTTGTAGAGACACCCCATTTCTGACAAACCAGGCGCAACCCAGCTTCTTTAAGGGGCGCATCGGCGGCATTGAAGCATTCTTCCATCTCGCGGCGATTCGTGAACAACGTAAGCATGCTTCCTTCTTGCGCGATATGAGCCTGAATAAGAAAATCCTCAAGGGTTTCAAGGTATCCAGGCTGATTCGGTTCAGGAATATCCGTCAAAACAAGCACTTCCATATGGGAATCAAAATCGTAGCTCGAACCCAATATGCATGTGTTGGTCTTTGAATTTTCGGTCTCATCGAGGCCTAAGGCACCGAGGAAACTCTTGAAATTGTCCTCTATCGCAATCGTTGCACTCGTATACACCACGGAACGGGTTTTTTCATAGAGGGTTTCATTAAGCGTCGCTCCGATGTCGATAATCATGGCTTCAAGGCATTCAGAAACGCGCTCTGGCTTACGAGACAACTTGGCCGAATAAACATAGCTCTCATCCTGTTTATCCAGAATGAGATTGCATGCTTGAAGCATCGATTTCGCATCGATCACTACCGTCGCGATATCGCGCTGAATATCGGCTACCCCGTCCATGCCTTCCAAAAACGCGACCAATTCGCTTGAAGCCCTCACTAAACGCTCGGCTGATTCTTGAAATTGCTTTCCATATTCTCGAACATTGGCGAATTGGGGAGTTGCCCTAACTTTTTCGTTTATCCAAAGATCAATCGTCTCGTAGCTTCGAGTGCCCTTGCTTGTATCACAGCCAATAAGATCTTTCATATGATGGGCGAATTCAATCGCCGTGGCCGAAAACGCCCTTCCTTGCTTGGCTGCTTTTTCCGTCAACCCGAAAAAGAGGGAGGCGGCCTCGGGGGTCTGAGACTCATTGATGGGAGCGCGGCGCTCAAGGCGAACGAATGGATTGCGCTTCGCCTCGCCCGAACCTAAGCGGTTGGCCAAACGAACAATTTCCGCGGCATCGAGCTTAGTAGACAGTGCGCGACGGGCTTCAGATTCAGCTCCATGGGCCTCATCGACCACCCAGTATTTCGTTGGAGGGAGCAAAAACCCCTCCGCCGCCAAATCGCAAAAGAACAATGCATGGTTTGTAACCACGACATTTGCCGATTCCGCCTTTTTCCTCAACCCGTGAACAAAGCATTGATTGCCATAAAAGGGGCATTTTCTTTTCAAGCATTCACGCGAGTTGGTCGTAATTGAATAGCGGGGCAAGGCCCTGAAATCAAGCTTCAAACCGTCGATGTCATCGTATTCAGTCTGCTCTATATACGAAAGCAACGCGGCGATGGATGGAGCCTGGCTTACTTCTTTTCCAGTTACATTAACCATATGGGCGCCATCGGAAACGATATGGGAGACTTTCCGCATACAGGGGTAATGGGAAAAGCCTTTCAAGGCAACATAGGAGAGGGTCCCAATCCCAGATTTCTCGAATGCACGCTTCAGAAGAGGAAGCTCTTTATAAACGATTTGGTCGAGCAGGGCGTTGGTTTTGGTCGATACACCAATGCGAGAACCGCTGCGCAACGCACCTAAAGCACTCGGGAATAGGTAGGCCATGGATTTGCCGACTCCCGTTCCCGCCTCAACAACAAGGTTGGTATTCGTCGAAAAAGCCTTCAAAACCTCTTTCGCCATAACGACTTGCTCTTCACGAGGCTCAAACCCCTCATAAAGCGTGCCAATGACCCCTTCTGAAGTAAAAGCCGCTTCTATTTCGGCCGCCTCGGGAAATGCCAAGGGCTCATCGTTGTCCTCGGCGGCAACGGAAGATGGAATAGAAGATGCCATTTCGGAAAAACGGGCGCGACGTAAGTGGGATAACGAAAAGGGAAACGATTGCAGCTGCTCGCCAGCGGCGGAAAGCATCCCGTCGCGTTTCTTCGCAGCCGCGTACGAAAACACAGCACCCGTTTGCCATTGTTCAATCGGCGCCAGCTTTGAAATATATTCGAGCAAATCGACAGGCATATCATTCACTGCGGCAAGAAGAATCCGATACACCGCACACAAGGCTTCGACGTCGGCATCGGCTCGATGGGTTGATATAGGAGCATTGAAAGCATGCACCAAATCAATAAGCCTATGGGATTTCAAACGAGGCAACGCTATGCGGGCGAGATCGAGGGAGTCTATCCAGAGGTTTTCCTTCAAACGACACCCTGTCGAATATTTCGTCACAAAATGGCGATCGAATGCGGCATTATGCGCCACGAGCGTCGCATCACCAACGAATTCAACGAGCTTCGCACACGCTTCTTCGGGCGTTGGCGCGTCGGCGACGTCGCTGTCAAAAATATTGGTCAGATGAGATATATCGTCAGGGATATGTTTTCCAGGATTAACGAATGTCACGAACCATTCGCGAATTTCCCCGCATTCAAGGCGGGCAGCGGCAATCTGGGTGAGTTCGTCTTTTCTTTCGGACACGCCCGTCGTCTCCGTGTCGATAACGACGATATTGCGATCGAAGTCGCCGTAATCGCTTGTTTTCGCTTGATCTTGAAGAGCAATATACCTGTTAACGATATCAATCGGGGTGCCGTCGGTAACAAAGTCGTATACACTCGGTCGTTGTTCATTTTTTTGCATCGGTTCACTCCAATATGCCCATGCATCATTTTTTCTATTGAAGCCTATCATGAAAGGGAAGAAATGGCCTCTCATAAACCAGGCGATATATATTTTGGGGAATATGTTCGATTTTCAACGGTCGATAAAAAAGCCGGCGCGGCGTTGGCTGGCCCCGATAATGCCATCGGCGATATAGGAACCATAGAATTCATTCTCGACGACGAGAAGCGTCAGGTTGCATGGCTGAAAAACCCTTATGGGCATACGGTCGGGTATCTCAATAATCACGATTCATACAACGCGGCCGTATTAGCCGCAAAAGGATGGGAGCTTCGGTACATCTTAAGCTTCACGGCTTACAGCGAACAACCCGATCCTGGCGTTTATTGGGGTCAGGTCGCGCTCATAGCCTACAACCCTCGATATTCAAGCGAATTCGACACGTTCATTAAAAAATTCTCGAAAGCAGCCGGCAATGGGCTGCGACCCGATCCCTCCTTGAGCAGCAACTCAATCATCGAAGTACTCGCCGACCCAGAAGGCTGGAAACCCTCATCGAAGATAAAAATTCCCCGCGGTTCGGGGCGCACGGCGATATTGAAAGATCATCGCAGCGCTCACGATTCCCTTCTTGACGCCGCAAGGTCAAAAAATATCGGTTGCTATCTCATTAGTTGGATCTTCATCCTTGGCCTTGTCGCTCTTCTTGTTTGGGCGCTCCATAATTCTGGCCTTTTCTAAGGGAATCTAAGACTTTAAAAACAAGACGGTTATCCCTAAATGCCAAAAAACGGGCGATTCGCCTGAAATCGCCCGTCAAACCCAATAGAAGCGATTTTACTATTCAAGCGCCAGAGCGATGATCTTCTCGCACAAGTGCGGGAAATCAATCCCAGCGACCTTCGCCGCATCAGGCACAAGAGACGTGGTCGTCATGCCTGGCAGGGTATTGGTCTCAAGAATCCAACAATCGCCTTGAGCATCCATCATTATGTCGCTGCGCGAAATCCCGCGACATCCCAGCACAGAATGGGCAGCGACCGCCAACGCCTGGACCGATTCGGTGATTTCGGGGCTTACGGGAGCGGGGCAGAGATGCTTGCTACCACCCTCGGCATACTTGGCGTGGAAGTTATAGAAATCGTCTTCCGTCGGAACAACTTTGATTATCGGCAGCGCTCGCGGATCATCGTTTCCAATAACGCCAATCGTAAGCTCCTCGCCTTCGATAAACGCTTCGACCATCGCTTCATCGTCAACACTCAAAGCTAAATCTATTGCCTCTTGAAGGTCATTTTCATCCCGAACAATGGTCATCCCCAAAGAGCTGCCCTCTGTCGTGGGTTTCACCACGCAGGGAATACCTATCTCTCCGGCAATCTCATGCAAGTCAACGGCATCAAGTTCGTCGCCTTTTCCGATAACCGTCGAAGGGGCAACTCTCAAGCCGGCCGCTTCATAGATTTCTTTCGCCTTGCCCTTATTAACCGCTATGGCGCTCGCTAAAACACCGGATCCCGTATAAGGAATCCCTACTATCTCGAGAAAACCCTGAATGGTCCCGTCTTCGCCGCCTTTCCCATGAAGAGCAAGGAATGCAACGTCGAATTTTTTGTCGATGAGTTTTTTCAAGTCGTCGGTAAGGGATGGGTCAACCAATTCGACTTGAAAACCAATTTCGGAAAGTGCCGCAGCACAGCATTTTCCAGAATTCAAAGAGACTTCGCGTTCTCCACTTGTTCCGCCATAGATAACGGCGACGGAATAATCTTTTGGGTTTCCTGAGTAAGTCATTTCGTCCCTGTTCCTTCATGGATCGTAGATTGAATCAAACGCGATAACAAAGCTGTTTCAATATAACTTAAATTTCGGTTTCTATTGTATCCGCTTCGTTTCGCCAAATCTGTTAAGTAGAAACGCAGCCTTGGCGGGTTAATGTTCCAAAGCCTTTTTATTCTTCAATTGACCGCAAGCCGCATCGATATCGCCACCGCGAGAATCGCGCATATTGGCTTCAATTCCTGAAGCGGTCAGTTTGCTAATAAACGCCTTAACCCTTCGGGGTGATGCAGGCTTGTAGGGAGATTCCGCCACATCATTCAAAGGAAGCAAATTCACATGCGCCGATATCCCCGAGCAGAATTCAAGAAGCGCCGAAAGATGATCGTCGTCGTCATTGAACCCATCGATGAGCAAATATTCCAAAGAAACCCGACGCCCACAAGAATGCTGATATGCGCGAATAGCATCGTGAAGCTTGGCTAGATCAAGATTCTTGACGCGTGGCATGAGTATATCGCGCGTTTCTTGGATAGCGGAATGCAGAGAAATTGCAAGGACGAATTGCTCCGGTTCATTACCGAAGGATTCGATGCCATCGATAATCCCGCATGTTGAAACTGTTATATGACGGGCTCCGATATTCAACCCGTCTTCTCCGTTGATAAACCGCAAGGCGGCGATAACGTTGTCATAATTCAGGAAAGGTTCACCTTGTCCCATAATGACCACATTGCTCACCCTTGTTCCGAAGTTTTCTTGCGCTAGAAATACCTGCTCGACAATTTCACCAGGCAATAAGTTTCTAGTAAAACCCTCTTTTCCCGTTGCGCAGAAAGCGCATTCCATAGGACAGCCAACCTGGGAAGAAACACATACGGTAAGACGATTGCCCGTCGGCATTGCCACCATTTCGGCAAGAGCGCCATCCGGATAACGAACGATGTATTTCCTCGTTCCATCTTTCGAACGCTGTTCGTCATCAATGACCGCATTGTAGAGAGGAGCGATTTGCGAGAGCGTTTCCCTCATCAATTTCGGCAAGTTGGTCATTTCGGAATAGGAATGCGCTCCTTTCTGATAAAGCCACTGCTCAAGTTGGCGGGCTCGGAAGGAAGGGAATCTATTCTCTTTCATCATCGAAGCTATTTGTTCTCGCGAGTAGGCTTTTATCCCATCCGATACGCGAATCATTTCAACCCCTTACGAAAGAAGCCTTCGAGCATATTCCGAAGGCTTCTTTTGAAATCGGATTTTTACCCGTTATGTTCCATAAGATCATAAAGCCGATGGAGATCATCCTCGTCTTTAAACTCTATTTCGATCTTATTCTTGCCGTTTGCGCATCGAATTCGAACTTTCGTATCGAACGACTCGGTGAGCTTTTTTGCAGCCTTGCGATAGAACTTCGGCGTCGGCGGCTTTTTTACCGGGTTGTTCTTCCTTTTCTCACGACCAGCAAACAATCGAGCGAGAGCCTCAGTTTCCCTAACGGAAAGTTTTTCCTTCGTTAGTTTTTCCGTCAGCTTCGCACGGCCTTCTTCTGAAGGAACAGCCAGAATCGCCCGGGCGTGGCCTGCGGTGATTTTCTCTTCATAAAGAAGTTGCTGAGCATCTTCCGGCAAATCGAGCAAACGCAAGGCATTTGCAATCGTTGAGCGGCCCTTCGACACCGCATTGGCAACCTCAGATTGCGTACGATTGCCACGCTCCATCATTCGTTTGTAGCCGTACGCCTCTTCTATAGGGTTCAAATCGCTGCGTTGAAGATTCTCGATAAGGGCGAGTTCCAAGACCTTCATATCGTCGGCCTCTTTGATCCTTACAGGAACCTTCGTTAGACCAGCAATCTGACAAGCCTGCCAGCGTCGTTCGCCGGCGATGATTTCATAAGCTCCATCAACCTCCCGAACCAAAATAGGCTGGAGCAATCCATCTTTCGAGATAGATGAAGCAAGTTCCTCAAGCTCTTCTTTATTGAAGTGCATTCGGGGCTGTTTCGGGTTTGGATGGACCATTTCGATAGGAACCTCGCCTAAATCACGTTCAGGCTCGGTTTCCTCGATCGTTTCGTCACCCTTTTCCTCGGGCTGCGCAGCAATCGAAGCAACGCGATTATCGATCGCGCTTGGTCGAATAGGCTCCTCCATGTAACGCATGGCAGGCGATGCGGGACGCTCAACAACACCTTTGATGGTCACCCCATCAGATTCTTCGATCAGTTCCCGCTTAGCCACGACATCCTTCAGGGAAATGCGTGATGCCGAAGGGACTTGAGCGACCGTTCCGGTATGCGACACGGAATACTTTTCGCCATCGAGAGTTTCGCGGTCTTCGGGAGCAAGGTCCTCTTCACGGATAACCTCGCGTTGAGGCTTTGCAGGGAGCTCTTCTTTCCGATTCTCGTCTTTCGGTTTATTCAGCTCCTCCGCAATATTGGAAGAATTAGTGGGTTGTTCAAGAGGGGCCTCGTAGCCACCAAGCAGAGAATTCAATCCCCTGCCGAGGCCTCCTTTATTATTTCTAGCCACGACTAATCACCTCTCGGGCAAGATCACAATACGCCTGAGCTCCTTTGCCGGTTGGGTCATATTCGTTAATAGGCTGACCAAAACTAGGAGCTTCTGAAATTTTTACCGTTCTAGGAATCACAGTGTCGAAAACGGTTCTTCCGAAGAAATTGCGAACTTCAGCCGCAACCTGCTTCGAGAGAGTCGTTCTTCCGTCGTACATAGTGAGCAAGACGCCGTATATATCGAGGCCGGGGTTGAGAAGCCCCTTAACGCGCTTCATGGAATCGAGCAACTTCGTTACGCCCTCAAGAGCATAAAACTCGCACTGGATTGGAATGAGAAGCTTGTCGGCCGCAACGAGCGCATTCACGGTAAGCAAACCCAACGAAGGCGGGCAGTCGATGAATACGTAATCGTATTTCCCTCGTATATGATTCACGGCTTCCTTCAGTCGGTTTTCACGAGCCATCTCGGAAACCAACTCAACCTCCGCGCCGGCGAGATTAATCGTTGCGGGAGCGACATCAAGACCTTCACAGACATCGGGAATAATAATATCGGTGATTTTGGTATCGCTGATAAGAACGTCGTATATGCAAGCATCAAGACGGTTTTTTTCGATTCCAAGACCGCTCGAAGTATTTCCTTGGGGATCAAGGTCGATAAGAAGAACTTGCTTCCCCATAGAACCGAGAGCAGCGCCAAGATTGATGCTCGTTGTTGATTTGCCGACGCCGCCCTTTTGATTCAGAATCGCGATGACCTTCGTTGAACCGACAACGTGCCTTACGGGTTTTTTCTCGGCATAAGAACGCAACGGCGTACTCACGTACACCGATTCTGAAGGGCTGGCACCTTCTTCTTCGGAAACAACCGATGTTTCACGTGAAACATCGGGCACTCGATCGATGACGGGAATAGCCTCAGGATCAACCGAAGAAGGCTGTCCTTTATCTCCAGCAAATTTGTCATTGGAATCAGATTCGAATTCTTGACTCTTGCGCTTGAGCCCATCAAACAATCCCACGCGTCCTCCTTCATTGATGCAGCATATATTCGCGAGGCATTTAGCCAATGTAAAACAAAAAGCATTGGATGTTTCACGTGAAACACCCAATGTCATGAAAAGCCATGCAGAGAGCACGGGTATCACAAAAGAGAGAATTCGATAACAGTATTATATAGAGAGAAGCGTCCTATAGGCGATGATGTTTCCTTGTGCCAAAAATTCCCTAATCGAAAACTTTTGGCACAAACAATCACCTACGACGATTGTTTTTCTTCGGTTTGAAATCTTTCGCGGTCAAAGGCTCCCGCTGCGCTAATCCTATCCGTCGCGGCAAATCGATGCGAGCCGGTTTCACTTTTTTGAAAACGAAGATGCGACGAGTCGATCCGTTGCTCAATTCATGGACGTCGTCATTGAGCAACTCGAAACCCAAATGGGGCATAATCGCGAAGGCCGTGTCAAGCTCTTGTTTTTCAGGTTGGGCTTTATAGCAAACCAAATACCCGCCTTTTTTAAGAAGAGGGGAAGAAAGTTCAAGCAAAGCGCCAAGAGAGCTCAAGGCTCTCGCCGTCAACACGGAAAACGCCTGTGGCTTGTCGTTTGCGAGATCTTCAATTCTGCCACCATAAGTTGAAAGATGTTCGGAAATCCCCAGCTGTTCAGCAACGGGCTCCAAGGCTCGCACCTTCTTCTTTACCGAATCAACGAGCAAGGTCTCCCTCTTTGTCAGAATACATAGAGGTATGCCGGGGAAACCGCCCCCTGTGCCAAGGTCGGCATAAAGTCCCTCGGGCGCATCGTTTACGTAAGGCAGACCAATAATGCTGTCTTCAAGATGCAGTACCATTGCGTCATCTTCATTGGTAATCCTCGTGAGGTTCATCGTCTTATTGATATCAGAAATCAGACGCAGATCGTCAACAAGAAGGCGTTCTTGTTCATCGGTAATTTCTATCCCGTGACGATCGAGCATCACGCTTCGAAGGAAACCCATCGAAATCCACCATCCATTGTATTGTTGAGCAAACACGGCGAAGATTGTACCAAGACCTGGAGTGCGGCCATTAAAAAAGCCCTCCTTTCAAAGGAGGGCTTTTTTAATGGCTTGTATTTAGCAAGGGATGACGACCACGTGACGGGCGGACCCTTCTCCTTCAGATGCGGTTTCAACGCCATCTTCACCGCGAAGAGCAAGATGGACGATGCGGCGCTCGTAGGGAGTCATGGGGCGAAGCTTCACGCTACGATGCTGAGATTTCGCACGACGCGCGGCCGAAAATGCGAGTGACTCGATCTTCTGGCGTTGACGGCTCTTGTATCCCTCAACATCAACAATAACGGGATAGCGAAAGCCAATCGTGCGAGTCGTTATCGCCGAAATAATAAATTGAAGCGCTTCGAGGGTCTTGCCGTGGCGACCAATGAGAATCGCCAAATTGTCACCGGTAATATCAAGGATGAGTTCGCCTTCATCACCCTCGTATTCATCGATGGTAACTTCCCCAACGTCGAAATGCTTAAGAATCCCTTGGAGTGCATCGATTGCGGTATCGGCAATCTTGTCAAGCTCTTCATCGGTCAAATCATGCTCTTCGGTATGGGGAGAATCACCTTTCGGCTGCGATTCAGATGGGGCCTCTTGCTCAAAAGCCTCATCTTCAAGCTGATCGACCATGTTTTCTTCCTCCATGGATCAATCCTTTCTCTTAAAAACGAGTGCGAACACTCAGCATTCCAGCGTTATTAATGCTTCTTCGTCGGGCGCTTTTTCTTAGCCTTGCGCTCAACGTCAACCTTCACGGGCTGAACCTCAATTCGCTCGGCCTCAGCCGCGGAATCGAGTTTTTTCAAATGATGCATCGTAACCTGCTGCTGCAAGATGCCAAATACAGACGATGCGCCCCAGAACAGCAGAACACCCGCGGGAGAGCTCCATGAAATCCAGAGCATGAACAGCGTCATAACGCCGCCCATGATAAGCATCTGATTGCGTTGGGCCGAATCGCTCTTGATGTTTTGAAGAACCATCGGAAGGAATGTCGCGAGAGCAAACACGAGCATGAGCACGAGGTAAGGGAAAAATGCACCAAACCCTTGAGATATTACATCGGAAGGGGTCTTGGTGAGGTCCGCAACCAGGTTATAGAATGTGTAGCTCGCATCGGGGTGAGAAGAGCCAATCTCGCGCAGAGTCTGAAACATGGCGAGGAAGATCGGCATCTGAATAAGCATGGGAACGCAGCCAGCCAAAGGGTTGAACTTGGTCTCTGCGTAAAGCTTCTGCATTTCCTCGTTCTGACGAACGGGGTCGTCAGCAAATTTCTTTTGAATTTCCTGCATAAGGGGCTGTACCTTTTGCATCTGGAAACTCGATTTAATCTGCTTATGCATGATAGGGGCAACAAGGACACGGAAGATGATCGTGATGATCAAAATGGCAAGACCCCAGTCGCCAAGAAAGCCCGCGAAAAACGCGATGCAATCGAATATCCAATTTTTAAATGCGTCCCACATACGGCTCTGCCTTTCTAAAGCTTATCGGGAACAGGATCGTAACCGCCCTCATGAAAAGGGTGGCACCTTGCAATGCGTTTAATTGCGAGCAAACCGCCTTTGCGCAGCCCAAAGCGACGAATTGCTTCCATGCCATATTCCGAACACGACGGAACATAGCGACAGCATGGTCCAAAAATCGGAGAAATCGCCGCTCTGTAAAACTTAATCACGAATAGGGCGCACCGTTTTGGCAGCGACCGCGCAAACGCAATCAACGAGTCCATCGGGGCCTTCTTCCTGGAAACCGCCCGGAGCATTATCGCGAAGCGGAATCACGTAAACCAGCTTTTACAAGGGCTTTTTCACATGCGTCGCTCACTTTACTATAAGAAGCTCTAAGAATGGGCGAGCGGGCGGAAATAACGACATCGTAACCTTCCCAAGGCCCACCCAGGTCGTGAACAATCGCCCGGAGTCGACGTTTCGCGGAATTGCGCCAAACAGCATTTCCGAGTTTTTTCCCTGCTACAAAAGCAACACGACCATGGAACCCATGGTCGTGTTGCTTTTCATCTTTCAGAACAATCACCGTTGCGAACGGCGTGCTGAAACGTTTTCCGTGTGAAAAAATCCGCGAAACATCGGCGCTCGACTTTATTGTCGATTTCACGCCGACCTCCTTGGTTTTACACAGTAAGGCGCTTGCGGCCTTTAGCGCGACGACGGGCAAGAACGGCGCGGCCGCCTTTGGTAGCCATGCGGGCGCGGAAACCATGGGTCTTGGCGCGTTTGCGATTATTAGGCTGATAAGTGCGCTTCATATCGACTCCCTTTCAGATTATTTCAATATATGAATCTCAGCGAATAGCCGTACAAGTATATCGTAGGCATTAGCGAAGTAAAGACTTTTTTTCGAGGTTAATGAGGCATTTTCACAGACCAAGCCACGGCCGACGACGCTAAATACTACCTCTTGTTGCAACGGCGCAAGACACACTAAATATTGAATACTCGACACATGCCACAGGGATAGAGCCCGTAGGGCCGTTTGACGAATCCACCAAACACCCGCTCGCGGCCGCATCAGAAAGACTAGAACTCGGAAACGAAAACTCTTCCAAACGAGAAACAGAGCCTCCTTGCAAGCAAAACGTTGAAAAAGCAATGCTTCAACCGTTTGAAAAAGTGGAAAATGAGGAAAACCCAGGCATCATGCGGTTTTCACTGTGGAAAACTTCGCGGAAAAGTTTTTTTCACCCTTTGAAACCATTCAAAGTGCAAGGCGCCAATCGATGCGGTATTCGTAATAAATAACCATTGACCTGGTGTTTTATAGATTAAAACCTTGCTTCGTGTCGTGAAACAAACAGATGCGCCACCGTTTCCTGAAAAAGCGTACGGATCATCGCTTTTTTCAACGAATTCCATACACGCCGAAAAAATCAAGTCGATTTTCACGGTTTTCCAGATTTATTTTCTTCGCTTTCCAACGTTTTCCACATTCATTGAATAAAAAGTGGAAAACCTGGAAACATACGGGTCATTCAGTATGGAAATTTCCACTTTAGGTGGAAACACCCTTGAAAAAGATTGATTCCCGCTCATAGAATAGGGTTCCTTATTCGGGAAAAGTTTTTTTCATTTTTCCAGATGAGAGGAATTTATCGGAAAACCTGGAATAACTTAGGGAAAGCGTTGGAATCGACACCAAACACAGCACAAAACGCGCCCGAAATCCCATCAGGGGTCAACGAAGATTACTCACGCGCGCTCGCATGCGCGAGGATCGCGACCTACGATGATTTCAGAAGCGCGCCGCGCGTAACAGAAATTCAACCCACGACGACGGCGGAATTCATAGAGAACCTCGCATCGACGATATACACGCAAGCCCAGCAGGCGGGCGGAAGCGTTCCCTATACCGCCATCCGAGAAGTGAGCGAAAATTTCATCCACGCCCAGTTTAAGGAAATCGTCGTTTCGATATTCGACAAGGGAAACACCATCAGGTTTACCGACCAAGGACCAGGGATTCCTCAAAAAGAAAAGGCTCAAATGCCCGGGTTTTCTTCGGCAACGAGCGATATGAAGCGCTATATCCGCGGGGTGGGAAGCGGATTGCCGCTCGTAAAGGAATATCTTTCTTTCTCCCACGGGCGAATCACCATCGAAGACAATATAAGAAGCGGGGCCGTCGTCACCATCAGCGTAAAGCCCGAAGACGATTTCAGCCCGAAAGGAGCGCCGACGCCGCGCCAAAGGCAGCAGATGGTGCCCTCTTTGACCGACCGCGAACAAGACGTCTTGTACCTTTTCATGCAAGAGCAAAGCCTTAGAGTCACAGACGTCTGTGATAATCTCGGCTTGGCGGCAAGCAGCGCCCATCGGGTATTCAAGAAGCTTGAAGAGCAGGGGCTTATTGAGTCGGTAGGGAAAATGAGGCAACTCACCGACGAGGGCGCCCGCGTCGCGAATGCCCTCTTCTAGCCCGTCGGCCGCCAAGCATCGAATGCGGCCCACTCGAAAGATATAATCAACGAACCACGCAAATAAGGGCGGCTGAGGCAGACATGGATCCAAACAACCCGTATGAAACCTGGCAAGCGGTTATCGAGAAAATCAAATCGTACGGCACGATAAACCCGGCTCAAGTCGATGCGTTTCTCGGGCGCATGCAACCCCAGGCATCGAGCGTAGGTTTTCTTTTGGCGACAGTTGATACCGACTTTATAAAAGGCCAGATAGAAAAGCGTTTCTTAAGTCATATAGAATCCGCTTTGCTTGACTTGTTCGAAACCGAATACCAAATCGAAATAGAAGTCGACCCGAGCTCATCGGCGTTCGCGCAACAAACAGCAAGCAAGGTTGCGGAAAAACAGCAAGAAGCGACGACCCAGCAAACGCAGCCGCAGCAAACGCCGCCCGCAACCGCCACCAACCCGGCCGCACACGAGCCGAAAAACCAAAACGCCTATGATATTCCGCCAGTGAAGCCCGTTATCCAACAGCCAGAATCCGAACATGCGCAGATAACCGGCAGCCAGATTGCCGCCGCAAATGGAAAAGACATCGGCGCGGCCGCGCTCACATTCGAAAACTTCGTCATAGGCGATTCAAACCGCCTCGCCTACTCCATGGCCGTCGCAGTGGCGGAAAACCCCGGAAAATCGACCTTGAACCCTTTGTTCATATACGGAAAATCGGGGCTCGGAAAAACGCACCTGCTCAGGGCAATACAGAACTATATTCTTGAAACAAAACCGACCATGCGCGTCGTATATATCGACGCATCGGAATTCATCACCGAATACTCGATAGCGGCCATCGAACACGGAAAAGACAAGACGAGTTTCCAGTCGTTTCAAAGCAGATATCTTGACGCCGACGTACTTCTCATCGACGATGTCCAGCATTTTCAAGGAAAATCGGCGACGGTCAATATCGTTTTCCAGCTCTTCAACAAGCTTACGGACGCCGGAAAACAGGTCGTGCTCTCGGCCGACCGAGCGCCGAAAAACATCGACATCGACGAGAGGTACAAGAGCCGATTTAATTCGGGCGGAAGCTACGATATCCAACCGCCGGAAGTCGAAACGAAACTCGGCATCATAAAATCGTTCATAGAGGAATACAAACGTTCCGAAATGAGCTGGGATTTATATATCCCCGAAGAAGTGCAGATGTATATAGCGGAGATATCGGGATCGAATGTGCGGGAGCTCAAAAGCGCCGTGACAAAAGTGATTTCGCAAATGACGTCGTTCGGCAACCCGGATATCACGCTTCAAGATGTAAAAACGCTGCTCGAGAACCATTTTTCAGCAGGAATGCTCAAAAAGCTCTCGGTGGCGGCCATACAAAAGGAAGTCGAGCATTACTACCAGGTCTCGCATGCCGACCTCATCGGAACCAAGCGTACGCGCAATATCGCGTACGCAAGGCACGTGGCCATCTTCCTCTGCAGGCAAATGCTCGACATTCCTTATGGAGACATAGGAAAGAAATTCAACCGCGACCATTCAACCGTCATGCACTCCGTCGAGAAAATCGAAGAGGATATGAGAGAGAAAAGGGAGCTTCAGGAAGAGATGGAGATTATCATCAAGAACATTCGGGAAAACTAAACGAAAAGTTGGGGAAAGCGGTTGAAAGATAACAAAAGCTATAAAGGCCGTGGAAACCCGAACAAGTTGCCCATAGTTCCTGAGTCATCACTTTATCTATGCTGAACTGGGCATACAAAAGCTTTTCAGCTTTTCCACCGCCCTTATTACTACTACAATTAATTATTATTTATTTAAGAGCAGGAAGGTAAAAACGTGAGATTCAACATCAACAAGAGCGAGCTTCTCAATGCGTTGACCATCGTATCGAAAGGAACTTCTTCTCGATCGACCATCCCTGTTCTTTCGGGAGTCTGTATTAAGGCAGAAGGCATGTCCCTCACTATGGAGACTACCGACCTTGAGCGCTCCATTCGGTATGTTGTTCCCGCGTTGGTAGAAGAAGAGGGCATCACCGTCATTCCCGAAAAGATTGTTCTCGATATCGTGAAAAACCTTCCTGAAGCTGCAGTTGAATTTCAAACGCAAGAATCGGCTATCACGGTATCGTGTGGCAAATCTTCCTTCGTTCTTAAGACCCTCGATGCGCAAGACTTTCCGCCGTTTCCCGATGTGAACGTATCGAGCTCGATAGAGGTTCCTTTCGCCGACTTCTGCTCTATGGTTAAGCGCGTTGCGAAAGTCGTTTCCAAAGACCAGAGCCGCGCTGTGCTCACGGGGGTTTTGATTTCAACGTCGTCGGAGGGGTTGCGCATGGTTGCAACCGACTCGTACCGCCTCGCCGTGGACAATCTCCCCCTCGATGACGAGGTTGAGGATTTTGAAGCGATTGTCTCCGGTTCGTTTTTGCAAGAGGTCGCGTCTCTTCCGAAGATTGCAGAACGTATTCGGATAGGCCTTTCTGAGAACCAGATCGTTTTCACGTACCAAGACATGGTTCTGATCAATCGCCGCATCGAGGGAAAGTTTCCCAATTATCAGCAGATTATTCCGCAGTCGTGTGCCACGAGAACCTGCTTTACGACGCAGGAGCTCGTGACAGCTGTCAAACGCGTCGGGGTTATGAGCGCGCTTTCGTCACCCGTGAAATTCGATGTGCAAAGCTCGATGGGCAACACTGTGGTGAGCGCGGCGACGCAGGATGTCGGTTCGGCCGAAGAGGTCGTTGGGTGCGAGATTTCGGGGGAAGACGTTCAGATAGCGTTCAACCACCAATATATCCTCGACGGCCTCGCGTCGGTATCTACCGATCTCGTTTTCTTCGAGACAACTTCCGGCATGAAGCCGGGAATCTTCCGCTCCGCTGAAGGCGAAGACTTCCTGTACCTCATCATGCCCGTTCGCGTGTCGTAGGGTCGGTATGTCCTCAAACCTTCAGATTCGCTCGTTGGAGTTTTCCTGTTTCAGGAATTACCGTTCCTTGGCACTTGGCGATATTGGCGGTCTTACGATATTCGTGGGACCGAACGCCACGGGCAAAAGCAATGCGCTCGAGGGAATCCAGTTGCTTTGTTCGCATGGGTCGTTCAGGTCGGCTCGGTCGCGCGAGCTCATCATGCAGGGGCGGCCCTTTGCGCGTGTGGCGGGAAATGTCGCCTCGTCTTCGCGCGATTTGGAATTGAGCATGGTAATCGAGCCTTCCTCCCGATCGTATGCCGTCAACGGAAAGCGCAAGTCGGCTCAGGATACTCAGGGTATTCTTCCGGCTGTGGCGTTTGCTCCTGACGACTTGAACCTTGTGAAGGGGTCCCAAACGCCTAAGCGCGCCGCGATTGACGTGCTTGGCGGTCAGCTTTCGAAAGCGCATGGAGTAATCCGCCGCGATTACGAAAAGCTCATTCGAAACAAGAATGCGCTGTTGAAAGATGATTCCGCAGACGCACTCCTCGACGCCGTTAATGACGCCCTCATTCCTGTAGCCGCGCGATTCCATATGTATCGCATCGCCCTTTTCAGGAATTTATGCAAACGTATGGCCCGCGTGTATGATGAGCTGTCGTGCGGGCGTGAAGCGCTTGGTTACTCCTATATTCCTTCCTGGGTTTCCGAGGATATCGCGCAGATGGCGGAATTGCGTCCTTACGATGAGGAATGCTCTGCGGATGAGGTTTTGGAATCGACCGCTAATGCGATGCTTTCGCTTAGGCTCGCAGAGCGAAACCGTCATCGCGCCGTCGTGGGGCCCCATGCTGACAGGATGGAATTCTTCATCGATGGGAAGAATTCCCGGTATTTTTCCTCCCAGGGGCAGCAGCGCTCCATTGCCCTAGCTTGGAAGATAGCCGAAGTGGAACTCGTCGAGGAAATGCTCGGCGTGAAGCCTGTTCTTTTGCTCGACGATGTCATGAGCGAACTCGACTCAAGAAGGCGCGCGATGTTGATCGATCTGCTTCATGCCGATACCCAGACGTTTATAACCGCCACGGATTTATCATGTTTCGAGGATGGCGTTATTGGGCGGGCTGATGTGCTCGACCTCGCTCGGATAGGTGTCTTTGATGAATGACATGAAGTCGTTTTCCTCCGCGCTTCAGGCGGCCCTTCGTTCGTCTTCTCCCGGAAGTGAGCTTGCGGCGAAAGCGGCACGAGCCGAAAAGGTGCGCCGAATGTGGAAGCTCGCCGTCGAATCGTGCGCCGGTCGCGTTGCGCCTGTTATTCTCGACCATACGAATTCCGTTTACATCATTCGCAAAGAGCTGAATTCCGACGATGTTTCACGTGAAACATCCGATGCCGCCGCCGGTGTTTCACCTTCCTTAAGCCCAGGAAAAGCGAGGAAGCGCACCCCTTCCTCTTATGCTCCGGGCGAGCTCGTCGTATACCTCGAAGACAGTCTTATTGCCGCCGAGGTTGATGCTCGGCGAGAGATGATCAAGCTGAAATTCCTCGAATTGTTTGGCGAGGAGTTGGGGGAATTCAGAATTCGCATCTCGCGCGGGAAATATAAACTCAACCACCCGTACAGAAAAAACGACGCCGAAAAAAAGCCAAACTCTTCTATGGAGCGCAGAAAGCTCCCTGAGGATGTTGTTGGCAAGTTGGACGAGGGGCTGTCCAGGATTGACGATGAAAAGATGCGAGAAGCGCTTAAACGGGCCATGATTTCCGATTTTGAGATAAAAAATGCCCAAGAAGTCGACCCGGGAGAAAACAAGGCCTTATAAAGCGTGTTGAGTGTCTTTAAACGCGTGTTGATTCGTCGGATGAAATCGTCGTTATGATAAAATTCAACGGTTCTAACTAAAGTCAAGCTGGAGAATTTCGGCGCCCGCGCCTCGTCAGCTTGCTCGATGCGTAACACCCTCGTTTCGCCGCAGCGCTTTTTCAGCGGCGTCTCGTGCGGAAAAGAAGAAAGGAGGGGGTCGTGGTACAGAAGAAACCTGAGCACTACGACGGCTCCGACATCAAGGTACTCGAAGGTCTTGAAGCCGTCCGCATGCGCCCCGGCATGTATATCGGCTCGACCGGTCCTCGCGGATTGCATCATCTCGTGTATGAAGTCGTCGACAACTCGGTGGACGAAGCGCTTGCCGGTTATTGCACGAAAATCGACGTGACCATCCATGAGGATAATTCGATCACGGTCGTGGACAATGGCCGCGGCATCCCGATTGACGAGCACCCGAAAGAGAAAATCCCCACGGTCGAGGTTGTTTTGACCATCTTGCATGCGGGTGGCAAATTCGGCGGCGACGGCTATAAAGTATCCGGCGGTCTTCATGGCGTCGGTGTTTCTTGCGTCAATGCTCTTTCAACCCGCCTTGAGGCCGTGGTTTGCCGCGATGGCGGTAAATACGAAATAGCTTTTGAGCGCGGCAAGACGGTCGAAAAGCTTCATAGGATCGGCGATGCCGAAGAAACCGGAACGACGGTTACGTTCTGGCCCGATGGGGAGATTTTCACCGATACCCTTATTTACGACTACGATACGCTTGCCGAGCGTTTCCGCGAAATGGCGTTTCTGAACAAGGGCCTCCATATTCAGCTTACCGACGAGCGCGACAAGGCGGAGGGTGGTACGTCCAAAACTGAATCGTTCCAGTATCTTGGCGGTATCGTTGACTTCGTGAAATGGCAAAATCGCGGCAGGGAAACCCTCAACGACCCGATTTATTTTGCGGCCGAAAACGAAGATGGCACGGTCGAAGTCGCCATGCAGTGGTCTTCGAGCTACAGCGCCAACGGTGTTCTCGCATTCGCGAACAACATCAACACACACGAGGGCGGTACTCACCTTGATGGTTTCAAGAATGCTCTCACGCGAACGATCAACGACTACGCGCGCAGCCATGGCATCTTGAAGGAGAAGGACAGCAACCTTTCGGGCGACGATACCCGCGAAGGGCTTTCCGCGATTGTGAGCGTAAAGCTGCACGATCCCCAATTCGAAGGACAGACGAAAACCAAGCTCGGAAACACCGAGATTCGTGGAATGGTGCAAGGGGCCGTAACCAAGGGCCTCGCGGAGTACCTGGAAGAAAACCCCGCCCCTGCAAAACGAATCATCGGCAAAGCGACGCAGGCTTTGAAGGCTCGCGAAGCGGCGCGCAAGGCGCGAGAAATGACGCGGCGAAAAGGTGTGCTCGATTCGTTCAGCATGCCTGGCAAGCTTGCCGATTGCTCAAGCAAAGATGCTTCAATGTCTGAAATTTTCATCGTCGAGGGCGATTCTGCAGGTGGTTCGGCCAAACAGGCTCGCGATCGTAAATACCAGGCGATCCTTCCCTTGCGTGGCAAAATCCTCAATGTTGAGCGCGCAGGCCTTCATCGAGCGCTTTCCAGCGATACGATTTCTAGCCTGATTACCGCCATCGGAACGAATATCGGTGAAGACTACAACGGCGACGCCGCGCGTTACCATCGAATCATCATCATGACCGACGCCGATGTTGACGGTGCCCATATTCGCATTTTGCTGCTCACGTTTTTCTATCGATACATGCCCGACCTCATCAATCGAGGCTATATCTATATCGCGCAGCCGCCCCTGTATGGCCTCAAGAAAAAGAATTCGAAATCGGGCAAGATTCTGAAGTACATCTACAACGACGAAGCCAAAGATAAGCTTATGGCAGAGCTCGACGACCCCGATAAATACGATATCCAACGCTACAAAGGCCTTGGCGAGATGGACCCCGAGCAGCTTTGGGAGACCACGATGGAACCCGAAACTCGCACATTGCTCCAGGTCAATATCGAGGACGCTGCTGCTGCGGAGCTCGCTGTTTCCGAGCTTATGGGCGATCAAGTTGAGCCGCGCAAGGAATTCATCCAGAAGCACGCGCTCGACGTGCGATTCCTTGATATCTAGCGTATCGATTCCCAGCGAGCCATTCTTTTTGAAAGGATCAAAGTGGCTGATCAAGAAATTATAGAGAGCTCAGATTCGGGTGCGGCGGGCGTAAAGAAGGCAGAACTCGGCCATGAGATGCGCTCTTCGTTCCTCGAATATTCTATGAGTGTCATCGTCGCGCGCGCCTTGCCAGACGTTCGCGACGGCTTGAAGCCCGTTCATCGCCGTATTTTGTATGCGATGTATGACAGCGGCATTACCCCCAACAGGCCCCATAGCAAATCCGCCCGTACTGTTGGCGACGTTATTGGCAAATACCACCCGCATGGCGATTCCGCCGTGTACGACACCATGGTTCGCCTTGCTCAAGATTTTTCCATGCGCGTTCCGCTTGTCGACGGTCATGGAAACTTCGGCTCAATCGACGGTGATTCCGCTGCCGCAATGCGTTACACCGAAGCCCGTTTGGCCAAGCCTGCCATGGAATTGCTGCGAGACCTCGATAAAGAGACCGTCGATTGGAACCCTAACTACGACGAGAGCTTGCAGGAGCCATCGGTGCTCCCCGCTCGCTTCCCCAATCTTCTTGTGAATGGGTCGAACGGCATCGCGGTTGGCATGGCGACGAATATCCCGCCCCATAACCTTGGCGAAACCATCGATGCCACATGCATGATGCTCGACAATCCCGATGTTTCGACCGAAGAGCTCATGACTGTTCTGCCTGGTCCCGATTTTCCGACCGGCGGCATCATTATGGGCAAAAAAGGCATTCTTGATGCCTATGAAACCGGCCGCGGCAATCTGACGATTCGCGCGAAGCATGAAATCATCGAAGGCAAAAACGGCAAGCAATCCATCGTTATCACCGAGATTCCCTATCAGGTGAATCGTACGAACCTCATGCAGAAGCTCGGCGAACTCATTCGCGATAAGAAACTGCCCGAGATTTCGAATATTCACGATGGTGCCGATAGGAATTCGCCTGTCGACATCATTATCGAGCTTAAGCAGAACGCCATTCCTCAAGTGGTGCTCAACAAGCTGTACAAGCATACGCAACTGCAGGTTGGCTGGGGCGTTATCATGCTTGCTCTGGTCGACGGCGTTCCGCGCACGCTTTCTTTGAAGGAAATGCTCCATTACTACATTCTCCACCAGGAAGATGTAGTGACCCGCCGTACGCGCTTCGAGCTTCGGAAGGCCGAAGAACGCGCCCATATCCTTGAAGGCTTGCTTGTCGCGCTCGATAATATCGATGAAGTCATATCTATCATTCGCAGCTCGCAAACCGACAAAGAAGCGGCTGCCCGCCTCACAGAACGCTTCGGGCTTTCCGATGCACAAACTCAGGCCATTCTCGAAATGCGCCTACGCAGGCTCACTGGCTTGGAGCGTCACAAGCTCGAAGACGAATTGAAAGAGCTCCAAGAAAAGATCGCCTACTACAAGCGCATTCTTTCCGACGAGTCCCTTATGCGTCAGGTTATCAAAGAAGAGCTTGAAGAAATTAAAGGCAAATACAACACGCCGCGCCGAACGCAACTGTCGGCAGCCGCGAAAGATATCGACCTTGAAGACCTTATCGCCGAAGAGGATATGGTCATCACGGTGACCAAGGCCGGCTACGTGAAGCGTTTGCCCGTTGCTACGTATCGTCAGCAGAAGCGCGGCGGCAAAGGCATGCAAGGCGTGAACTTGAAAGATAACGACTTCGTCGAGCATCTTTTCATAGCTTCCACCCATAGCTTCATACTCTTCTTCTCTACGCGAGGAAAAGTGTATCGCCTGAAGGTTTACGAGATTCCCGAGGCAAGCCGCCATGCGCGCGGCACGGCTATCGTGAACCTTTTGCCCCTCGAAAAAGGCGAAACGATTTCGGCAATCATCGCGACGAAAGATTTCCCCGAAGACGAATATCTCATGTTCGGTACCGAGCAGGGCATGGTTAAGAAGACTTCCATGAGCCTCTACAATCGTTCGCGCCGAGATGGCTTGATTGCTATCAATCTTAAGGAAGACGACACCTTGATTGCCGTTCGCCGCGTGAAGCGCGGGGAACGCGTCATGATGGTGTCGAGTGCCGGCAAGGCAATCACCTGGGATGAAGCTGAAGCTCGCTCGATGGGTCGCGACACGATGGGCGTGCGAGGCATGACGGTTCCTGCTGGGGTTCGCGTGCTTGGTATGGAAGTGGCGCAGCCAGGTACCGAGCTTTTCGTTATCACCGAGAAAGGCTACGGAAAACGCACCCCTGTCGCCGATTACCCCTTGCATCACCGCGGCGGCCAAGGTGTCTTCACTATCACCATGACAACCAAGAAAGGCCTGCTCACAGCTATGAAAGTTGTGAGAGAGACCGATGAATTGATGATTATCTCCGAAGAGGGCGTCGTTATTCGTACATCTGTTGCCGACATAAGCAGGCTCGGCCGTTCTGCTCAAGGTGTCCGCGTTATGAACGTTGGCGACTCCGATAAGGTATGCGCCTGCGCGATTGCGACCGATAACGAAAACGAGCAGTCGAAAGATTCCGAGGCAGACGATGCGGAGGGTCTGGAATCCGAGCAACCGCTCGATGCCCCCGAAAATCCCGTTGTTGAAAACGATGACGAGACGGACGACGATGAATAGCATCGCCTAGATTCGCCATCACCGGCATAGCGAGGCCGACGGGTTCTGCGAATCCGCCGGCCTTTTGTTTGAAAACAGGAAAAAACACCGTTGACTTTATTACTATCTCCTAGTAATATGAACGAGCTGCATTTGAAGTGCGCCGTTACCTCAGCTGGATAGAGGGACTGACTACGAATCAGTACGTCGGGGGTTCGAATCCCTC
>CAVGRL010000028.1:0-28622 GCA_963631715.1 Bacteroidaceae bacterium | reverse complement strand
ACCCGTCAAGCTTGAGAATCGACCCTTGGTTTATCTCGGGTTCGACCACGTAGACATTGAGATAATCCGCCGTAAGGGCGGCGATCGTATTCTGCGATTCCTCGACCTGCTGCCCTAACGTCCGCGGAAATTCTTCATCCTGCATCTGCTCCTTGTCTGGAACGGAATGATGGATATGGAGCACCTTCCAGGTTTCATCCACGAGTCCGTAGATGATTGAAAACCTGCTGTCCATCCTGATATTGACATTGCCATTCAGAAAGGCTCCGAGAATCAGCACCGACCCATAGACCAGCACATGCTCGTCGTCTATCCTTTGCTCTTCCAGTTTGAAATTCGTCCACTTGAATTGGATCTTCTCGCGCTGTTCTATCTCGGATGCAAAAACCTGCGAAAACTCCTGGAGGTTCCTAAAGAACTCCTGCTTTCCGGTTCCTATTACGCTCATGTTCTCATCCAGCAGGTCCAGGACTTCCAGATTTCCTTCAGAGGCGGAATTCAAATAGGAATCTAAGATATGTTCGGTGAGTTTCTTGAAATCTATCTCCACCGCAGTTGGCTCTTGGGCCATAACGTATACCTCCCCGCAAAGCTTCCAGTCATTTTCATCTGGTCTGCCAATTTTATACGGCATTCGTAAAAACTGGCGCGTAGAGGGTGCTAACGTTTTCTTGAGCCGCCTAAGCGGCTTATCCAAGGCTTCTGCAACGCTCGTTGAAACCCGACCATCCCGACGGTTTCCTGAAATGCTTCTCGCAATAACAGCCAGACGCCTGATTAGCCACGCGATGAAGCCGTCGAGGGCGGCTTGGCGACGGCATTGAATCTCTTCAACGACCCTGCAAAATCGGGAGTTGCCAATTTCCCAACGGTTCCCCAGAGTCAAAGCCCGCCCACGCTGCGATACTCATTCGGGAAAAATTACTGGAGCCTTCTTTCTTTGTTATCTGCTTTGCAGATAACTAGCTACCAGTTTTTACTGATTGACACCCGTCGTAGCCGCCCTTAGTATGCTCAACAGACAAAACACGTAGGTAAATGGGAATTACGAAAGAGGCCACCGTGAGACTCGCAAAACGAATGTTTCGCTCCCGGTAGATTCGCGTATCGCTGCCGGGAGTTATTTCTCGAGAAACCCTCGCACTTTCTCTGAACGATTCCATTGTCACTGTTATTAAAGGAGCAAACACCATGTCCCAGTTCGTCAACAATCCCGAGCACACCTTCGGCTTCGATACTCTGCAGCTTCACGTTGGCCAGGAAAGCGCCGACCCGGCAAGCGACGCTCGCGCCGTGCCGATTTACCAGACCACGAGCTACGTGTTCCGCAACTCCCAACATGCCGCCGACCGCTTTGGCTTGGCCGACGCCGGCAACATCTACGGTCGCCTGACCAACTCCACCCAGGGGGTCTTCGAAGACCGCATCGCCGCTCTTGAAGGCGGCGTGGCCGGCCTCGCCGTGGCATCGGGCGCCGCGGCCATCACCTACACGCTTCAGGCGCTCGCGCAGCAAGGCGACCACGTTGTGGCGCAAAAGACCATCTATGGCGGATCGTACAACCTGCTTGCCCACACGCTTTCCCAGTTCGGCGTGACCACTACCTTCGTCGACGCCCACAACCTTGAGGAAGTCGAGGGCGCCATCCAGGACAATACTACCGTCATCTACCTTGAGACTCTGGGCAACCCCAACTCCGATATCCCCAACATCGACGCGATTTCCGAAATCGCCAAAAAGCACGGCCTGCCCGTCGTGGTCGACAACACCTTCGGCACACCGTACCTGTTCCGCCCGCTTGAGCACGGCGCGAACATCGTCGTCCACTCCGCCACCAAGTTCATCGGCGGCCACGGCTCCTCGCTCGGCGGCGTGATCGTTGACGGCGGCAACTTCGACTGGAAAGCCTCTGGCAAATATGCCGAAATCGCTGATGCGAACCCGAGCTACCACGGCGTAAGCTTCGTCGATGCCGCAGGTCCGGCTGCTTTCGCTACCTACGTACGCGCCATCTTGCTGCGCGACGAAGGCGCCTGCATCAGCCCGTTCAACGCGTGGATTCTGCTCCAGGGCACCGAGACCCTCTCGCTGCGCCTCGATCGCCACGCCGAAAACACCAAGAAGGTCATCGATTTCCTCGTAAGCGACCCGCATGTCGCGCAGGTCAACCACCCCAGCCTGCCCGAGCACCCCGACCATGAGCTTTACGAGAAGTACTTCCCCAACGGCGGCGCGTCGATCTTCACGTTCGAAATCAAGGGCGGAAAAGATGCCGCGTGGAAATTCATCGACAACCTGCAGATTTTCTCGCTGCTCGCCAACGTCGCTGACGTGAAGAGCCTCGCCATCCACCCGGCCACGACCACGCATTCCCAGCTCACCGACGAAGAGCTCGCCGACCAGGGCATCACGCAGTCTACGATTCGCCTCTCGATTGGCACCGAGAGCGCCGAAGACATCATTTGGGACTTGCAGCAGGCGTTCGCGAAACTTGACTAGTTTGATAGCTTGCTAGCTTAGTAGATAACTAGCAACTAATAGTAACCAACAAGAACAACCGACAAAGGGAAAGGGGCGATGCATCGCCCCTTTCCCTTTGTCGGCGACACGTGGGACGGTTTCCTCGAAGGAAACTGCCCCGGGCAGCGATGGCGCTGCAAATCCTGCGGGACTTCGGCAGTTAACCGCCTGACCTGCTAAATGCTCTGAGCATTTAGCAGGTCAGGCGGAAAATGGGACACCCATTCGCAGATCGGACGGGGCCCGAATTGAAGCGATTCGAAAAACTTCATACCCAAAGGCCTATAATGTTGGTCGTTTCTGCAGGGGCCTCCCCTGCGCTTTCGGATAGGAGTCCCATGAAAAAAACCAAAGAGCGCAAGCAAACGCAGCTTGCGCCGAACGAAGTCCCTATTAAACGCTGGGTTGCGTTTTTCTTTGCGGCGATGTTTGCCGCCATCGTTGCCCAAACGCCAACGGCGCTCATCCTGCGGGGCTGGAGCATGCCAGGCGTATGGTATTGGATGCCGGACACCTTCTGCACCCTGCTGGGCTTTGCAATCTCGCTGCTGTTCGCCGCGCTGCTTTTGCGTTGGATTTGCAAAACGTCGCTGCACGACCTCGTCTTGGGCGTCGGCGGTAAAGTCGACTGGAAGCAATGCGGGAAAATAGCCGCCGCGTGGATCGTCGGTTTCTTCTTGACGCTGTCCATCGATGCGCTCCTCAAGCTTGGGACGGAAAGCACGACGACCATCAACCCCATCGGAGCTGTGCCCATCATCGTGAACTTCTTTATTTGCCTGCTGCTCGTCTGGACGCAAACCACCTGGGAAGAAGTCCTCTATCGTTGCGTATTTTTGCGCGCGACCTGCAAAAACAACATTCGTCCGACCTTCACGTGCATCGCAGCGGGCGCAATCGCCACAGCGCTGTTTATGCTCGGTCATTTCGCGAATCCCGAAATGACGTCGCAAACCACCACCGCGCTAATCGTTGCGGGGGCTCTGTCGTATTTCATTTCGGGAATGGCTATGTATATGGCCGACGTCGTATACGGCAACTGCATGCCGGGCTGCGTTATTCACTGGATCAATAACTTCGTGCTGTTCACGTTTTTCACTCAAACAGGCTCCGCCCTCGACAGCGGCGCGCTCTTTGTGAGCCACGAGGCCCAAAACGGCATGAGCAACCTTCTGGGAACCATCATTCTCTACATCCCGATTGTCGCCCTGCTCGTCTATGACGCGCGAAAGCGCTCGAAACGCCTCAAGGCTGCCCAAGCGAACCTCGCCGAATAAGCGCAACCCATCATCGGGACGGTTTGACGCCCGACAAAAAAAGAATCTTGGGCAATATGATGCATCGCCCCATAAAACCTGCGCACGTGCCCACACCGGTCGCACGCGCTTCTTCATCCGCCCGCCACAGGATGGGAGCCTCATCTCCCCTATCCCGACTCCATCCGTCTTGTTGAGCCAGAAGCTTGACTTACGGCTTCAAGCCTAGAGCAGACACTCTTTCATGCAGCTCTGTCAACAACGGCGCGATAGCGACCTGCTAAATGCTCTGATTGTTAGCAGGTTTTATGCGTGGGCGCCCCTGCAGCGATACTCTCGTTTTGCGCGGGCGAAGTGATCGTAGTGCTCAGTGCAATGCGCATCGCTCGCGATATAGCGATAAAGCATCTCGTCGAACATCTTTTTCGCAGGCCGTTTTTCGCGCCCCAAACGCCCGCCCACGACGAAGTCGGCCGACGCCTGCAAATCACAGCCCATATCGACCAGGCGCTCAGCAATGCTTATGTCTTTTTGTATCGCGCGATAGCGCTCGGGATGGGCAATGATTACCTTATAGCCCTTGCCTTGAAGCTGGAATATCGTACGCTCGTATTCCTCGAAATCGTGCGCCGTACAGCGGCTCGAAAGCTCAAGCAGAAATTCATTGCTGCCGTCGAAATGCAGATATTCGGCCCATTGCATACCCAAGCCCATAAGCTTGCGATGGTTCACTTCAAACCCCATTTGCAAGGGGAACCCGTCCGCGTGCGCAACCAACAGCTCGTAGGCATCCCACATGGCATCGTAATCGAAATACGGATCGCGGCAATGCGGCGTGCACACGATGCTCGTAATGCCCGCGCGTTTCGCGGCTTCGAGCATGGCCAGGCTCTCGTCAAGGTCGCGAGCGCCATCGTCAACGCCAGGAAGAATATGGCAATGTATGTCTCGCACCGATGCATCCCTTCCTTTCGAGCATGCCGCCAATTCGCCGTATCGTGAGCCCCAAAGCAAAAAGCCCGCATCGTCTTCGACGCGGGCGCATCACATTAAAAACCCGAACCTCGATGAGTCTTCGGCAGGGCAGTATCGGAGCCCATATCGAATGAATCTTGAGAGGCGGCAGCAAAGGCTTGCGATTGAAGCTCTTGCTTCTTCACGCGCTTGCCTTCTTTGTTGTAATAGGCGTAGTAGTATTCGCTGCTTTCAACTTCACAATCGTTGAGCACCACGCCAATCACGTTGGCCTCAGCCTTGCAGAGCTGCTCGTAAGCATCTCTCACCTGACCGCGTTTGGTGAAGTTGTCGCGCACCACGAGCACCGTGGCGTCCACAAGCGTGGAAAGAATCGCAGCATCGACGAACGTTCCTACCGGCGGCGTATCGAAAAGCACGAAATCGAATTCGCGGCTCGCCGTGCCGATGAAACGACCGAAACGCTTCGAAGAGATCAGATCGGCAGGGTTGGGAATATGGGGCTCGGCATCCAGGAAATACAGCCCTTCCTGCCCGGGAACGGGAGCTATGGCCTGAGTAAGACCAATTTCATCGGCCAACACCGCGTGCAGACCCGCCTCGCAATGCGCATTCAAATGCGCCGCAAGCGAACGTCTGCGCATGTCGCATTCAACAAGCAACACGCTTTTCCCGCCTGCGGCAATCGCGGCGGCCAACTGCGCAGCGATGGTCGTTTTGCCCTCGTCGGGAACAGAGGACGTCACCACGAGGGAGCGAACGGGGTCATCAACGCTCGCGAACCGGATATTCGCGAGAAGCGTCTTGATTGAGTTCTGGACGACCTGAACGTTTTGAGACTTCTTGCGAGCCATGGATTATTTCGCCCCCTTGATCGACGGAATGCGACCGATAACGGGAAGGCCGAGCAGTTCCTCGACGTCTTCGGCGCCACGCACGCGCGTGTTCAGCATGTCCATAAGTACCACGATGGCGACGGCAACGAACAGCCCGGCGAGAAACGCCACAGCTGTATACATAGGACGGTTCGGGCCAGAAGGCGACGTAGGCGTTGTGGCCTCATCGATCACGTTGACGCTTTGCAGGTTCATGACCGATTGCGCAATCGTGGAAACGTTTTTCGCGAGCTCGTTCGCGATGATCGCCGTACTGGCAGGGTCTTCGCCCGTCACGGAGAGCGAAATCACGCGCGAGGTCGTCTCGCTCGAAACGGAAATCTTGTAATCGCGCAGGCTGTTCATCTTCAAAGCGTCAGCCGTCTGCTTTTTAACGGTGTCGCTTTGAATGAGCGTGGAGACGTCGTTCGCAATCATCTGAGAGGCCGACAGGTCTTGATTCGTGGAGGTTGATGCGGATTCGTTTTTCACCAAAACGTACAAACTGGTGGATGCAGTGTACGTGTTCGCCATGAATAGGTAGCTGTATACCCCCGTGGCCAGCGCGAACACGATGGGCAGCGCGATAACGAGCTTGAGGTGCTTTTTAAGCAACTGAAGCAATTCGAGCAAGGTCATATCGGTTGAAGCCTTTCAAATGATGGTCCCTTGGCGCGGTTGGTCCGCGCGCGATTTTCGAGTATATCACCGAGCCGAGCAGGGAAATCTACAAGCTCGCCCTTGCGGGCAATAAGCAGAAAATCCCTAGTCGATCTGCGTGTAATACACGTCGAGCACCGTTTGGTACACACTTTCGGTATCGAGAATGTATTCCACGTACCTCGTCCCCATTTGGTCTTCGCCGGCAAGCGTGGTTATCTCAAGGTCGCTCACGCCCGTGCCAAGCACGGTGGAAGCCAAGTAGCTGTATTCGTTCAGTCCAAGATTGGTCATGGAGTACTCGGAAGCGGTATTGTACAAATCAATGAACATGCCGGCGTTGCCCTGGGCCTGCGCCATGGCCTTCGCAAAAAATGCCTTAACGTATTGCACTTGACGAGCCTGGCGGTCGAGTGCAGAGGTAAATACATCCGTATTGCGCCAACGCACATACCTCAACGCTTCGTTGCCCCACAGAATGGTCTGCTGGCCTTCCACGATATCGGTATTGGGAATGGTCTGCAAAGGCGTAAGCCCCACGCCGCCGATGGCGTCGTTGAGCGGACCGACGCCCGAAAGGTCGATGGCGAAGTAATACGACATGGGCATGCTGTAGAGCGCGCGCGATACGGCGGTCGTCACATTTCGGCAGCTTTGCTCGGCGCCGTCACCGTAGGCAAATGCCAGGCACAGCTGCATCGTCGACTGCCCGGCGTAAGCATCGCCGGCCCATTCCTCAACCGAGACCATGGAATCGCGCGGCACGCCGATACCCGTGATCTTGCCTGTTTCGGTATCCATCGCGAGCACCATGACGGCATCGGCCTGGCCTGCCGCCTCGCCCTCTTCGGCGGGCGATTCGCGGTCGTAGCCAATAATCACGACGGAGACCATGTTCTCGTTAAGCTTGTAGGTATGCCCGTTGTAGTTCACCGTACGTCCCTGGTCGTACGTCTCGGCCTCTTCCTGGGCCTGGATATCTTCAGCCTTCATCGCCTCGTGCAGCGATTCTTCGCCAGCTTTCATCATGGAATGCACGGCGAAAGCGGCACCGCCGATGACGATCGCAAGCGCAACGATTACGCACGCGGCGATTTTCAAACGCCGGTTGCGCTTGGCATGCGTGCGGCGCTTTTTGCGAATAAGGGCCTCGCCGCCCAAATCGAATGAACTGGACGCCGAAGCCGACGCGTTGCCCTCAAACGCAGAACTGCGCCCCTGTTCGTTTTGCACGGGGGCGTTCATCGGCGCTTTTCGCGCATGCGAACCGCGCACCTCGTTTCCGTTTTCGTCAGTAGGTTTGCTGGTCATCTATCAAGACCCCTGTCACAAGATAGCGGGTATTGTCGCGGTTGTAGGCATCCATGCACGTGCTCAGCTGCACAATCTTGTCGCTCGCAGAAAGCGTTGCGCCTTCCCGCACGTTCGCGAGCATCGATGTTGGGTTCAGCACGGTTTCGAAATACTGCTCGATCACGCCCGGATAGTTGAAATCGAACGAGTTCATAATGTGGCGATCGTCGTATTGGTAGGCAGCGACAATTTCGTAGGTAAGGATATGCCCCGGCGTGTAGATATACATCTCGCTGTTCGCGGCGAAGAAGTCGGCATCCTCGAAGCGGTGCAGCGTGGTGAAAATCGCGTTGGTCGTCGTCTGGTGCCCATAGATGAGCGTGACCGGGTCGCTGAAATCCTTCGCATTCATGCTTTGGCTGAATGCCGCCCCCTCGATCGAATAATCGCCATCGGCGTTGTGATCGAGGTAATAGTTGTCGTCGGTCGCGCTTTGCAAAACGGGAAGATTCACACTCGTGTTCGGAATGTAGAGCCAAGCGTAGATGTCGGCGTTTTGCTGCTGCAGCGTAGCGAAATCGATGGGATTTTCAACCCTTGGGTCGGTTTCATCTTCAACGGCCGGCTCTTGCGTTTGCGGCTCGGGAGTGGTCTCTTGCTTTTGCGCAGCAAGCTCCATCTGATGCTGATTCCACGCGATGTAGCCTATGCATGTGCCCGCCGCAACAACACACAGCGCGATTACCGCGACGAGGATCGCGACGGAGCGGCGATGCGGCGCCGACGCAGAAGCGGGCGCTTTGCCATGCTTACCCATGCGGGGTTCTTCGGAAGACGGTGCCACGGGATTCCTTTCGAAGCTTGCGGCAATCGGGGCTCAGACGTTAAAGAAGGAACCCCGTTACCGAGGTTCCTTCTTCGAACACACTATAAAGAAGCGCGTTTCGCTCTCACGAAGAGCCTATTCGGCAATCTTCTTGCGCAGAGCGTAGGCAGCGCAGCTAGCGCCAGCCATGGCCACAACAGCACCGCCGAAGGCGAAGCCCATATCGGCACCCGTCTGAGGCGACTTAGCCGACTTGTCGGCCGTGGTGGTAACGGCAGCAGAAGCATCGCCCAAAACGATGGAGTAGATCGAAAGCTTGGTGACCGTAATCGTAACGGAACCATCGGAAGCAACGGTGGAAGTCATCGTTTCGAAGGTGCCATCGTCATGCTGGACATACACGGTAACGGTCTTGCCGGCGTTCGAAGCGCCAACGTTAAAAGTGATGGTCAGAGGATGCTCGGCATCGACAGTGGCCTTGCCCTGCGACGCATCGCCGGTCCAAGCGAGCCCAATTTCAAACGACGCAATCGGGGTCACGCCAGAGGGAACGTTCGAAGCGGCAACATCGGCAGGGCCAACGTAAATTCCTTCGTCCGTTCCACTGAAGCCGCCGCCGGTAACAACGACACTCACGCCGTTCGCCTCCGACGTACCCTGGCCCGAGGGGCTATTGTAGTAGCCGGCGAAAGCAATCGACGGCAGACCCGCGGCCAAAACCGCGGCGCAGAACAAAGCTGCAAACTTCTTTTTCATTGGGATACCTCTTCCCTTGGTCGCGCGGGCAGGGACCCAACGCTCATTCGCCTTTAGTGCTAGTGAAACTTTAAAGCCGCCCCATACGGCTGTCAACGCACATTCGGAATTTCGCCGCAAATTTTGCACCCCCCCCCGTAGCGTACGCGCATTTCTTCATATGGGCTTCATATTCCGACACGACGGCCAGGAAACGCGGCTTCTGCCGATCCCGCACGAACCAGCGGACCCTCACAAGCACCGTCACTCGACCGTACCGTAGGTGTAACCCCAACCATGCCCCGCTATCGAAGAATTCAGCTGTTGGCACAATGCCACTCGCGTATAGGAGCCCGGGGGCAAAAGCGATACGATTTCGCGCATGTCGGCGCACATATCGAAGGCCTCGCCTGCCAAAATCACATCGAGGCGCTCCACCGTGCGCGCTTCTTTATAAAGGTAGTCGACCACGCGCTGCAATTCGCCATAGGATTCGCTTCGTTCGAGAAGTGCCACAGGTTCGCCTTTCTGCTACCGAACGCAATCGAGCCTGAAAACGCCGGCCGCAAGAGCCCCGGTAAACGCTGGGGTCGCCTCGCCGGCCGCGCGCAAGAACTGCGCGCCCGCCGCACGCAGCCCAAGTGCCGCATCGGCCATGAAATCGGGCATAGCGTAGGGGTTTTCGGGAATTGGCGCGCCAAGCGACGCGCGGCGCTTTTCGGCCGCCGTGGCCTGGCGAACAGCGACCTGCACGAGGATGGGCGCGTCAAGCGCGTTCGCGAGCTCCCGAACGGATTCGCAAAGCGCATCGGGGGCCGCGGCCGAACGCACGCCGACGACGTCGGCGAGGGCGAGCGCGTCGAGCGCGCCTGCAAGCGGCTCGCCATCGAAGGCGCCTTGGCCGTCAAGATCGACAGATGCGAACACGGGGCCCGCATAAACGCGGCGAACTCCTTCGATTCCACAACGAACATCGGCGGCAGACCTCAGGCCGTTGAGGAATACAGCATCGAAACCGGCGCCTTCGCTGCTCGCGAGCGACCCCATAGCGGCCGTGCCCCCTGCGACCAAAGCCTCCGCCGCTTGCTCGTATTGCTTCGAATTCTGTTTAAGCGACGCCTGCGAGCTCGCATCGAGCGGCAAACCGCAAGGGCCGATTTCGCATATCACGTGCTGCGGCGATAGGGCGCGAGCATGCTCGATTGCCGATTGGGCGAGTTCTGCCGCGCGCCCCTCCATACGTTTGTGAGCCAAACGGGCTTCGGTGATGTCGGTTTCGGCAACAAGGCAATGCGCCCCCGCCAACGATTCCAAACGCAAGGCGTCGCGCATGGTTTCGGGCTCTACAAGGTTCATGTACTCGATTTCCACATCCACATCGACGCCCTGTTTCGCAAGCGAAAACGCGAGCGGGGCGGAAAACACGAGCATGTCTTTATGAAAACGCAGTTCGATATCGGCCATGGAAGGCGTTCCTCTCGAAATCGGATGCATGGAATGTGCGGGGTGCCGCGTGCGCCTATTGTAACGCACGGCCTCGCCAGCGGGCAGCGGTCGAATTTCGCCGGTAAACGGCGCCACGGCGAATGGGGCTTCAAGAGGCCTTCACAATTAACTAGGCATTTTTGGATTATGTTCGAGTCACCTTTTCGGCATGATGCGAATTTCTACGCTTTTGACCTGGTGTTATTCAGTTTTTAACAAACGGAAACTTCACCTTCACAAGCCATTCAAAAGCGACTCACAAGTTCTCGAAAACCCATTTCTATACTTTGCCTTGCAAACGCGGGGTTCCCCTCCCCGGATTGCCTGCTAACCCAAGCAGAGTACGAGCGCCCTCCTCTTTTTGGCGCCGTACGTCCCCTCCTTGTGTGAGGCCCGGCTCCCTTCCGGGCCTTCTTCTTTTCTGAAGCCAGTCGCACATGGAAGCGGCCCGCATCGGCGCTCATTGCCGTCATGCATCCCTGCTTGTCCAACAAACTTCCTTGCATTAGGCAAGGCATTTTATGCATATATGCATTTTCGGACTATTTCCTACTCAGTTTTTTCTAATTGACCTAATTTTCGAAGCGATTTGTTTTGCCTCGAAAATCCTATCGGCGATTCTTATTGATTTCACTCGTAAAAACCATTCCATAGGACGAGCTTATAAATGAATCGGGAACGCAGGCTCAATACTGTCCCGTTCCACAAAGCGTCCACGGGTCTCTCATAATTTCTTGAAGCTTGCTTTGTATACTACTCACTGCAAGCGATAAGGCTCCCCTCCTTACCTTGCCTGCTTCCCCAAAGCAGTATTGAACCGACGCGATCTGAAGCGTCGTTCATCCCCTCCTTGTGTGAGGTCTGGCTCCCCTCCAGGCCTCGATTTAAAATCAAGGCCGCCATCGAGGCGGCCTTTTCTTTTTCCCGAGCAAAACACAACCTGTTAAACGCTCCGAGCATTTGACGGATCGACATCACGCCCATATCGGTTGGGCGTAGTGGGTTATAGGCATAGGCAAAAAAGCGTGCCCGATGCTGGGCATTCTGGGGCAGTTTTCCCTGAGGAAACTGCCCCACATCTCCCTCATCCCGACCCAATCCGCCGTTTTAAACGGCTCGAACCTGCTAAACGCTCCGAGCGTTTAGCAGGCTGCGCAAGCGGTTGCTATGAAGCTGCGCTTTCCAGCATATGGCGAGCATGGACAAGCGAGGCCTCGGTCGCATCGCCCGAAAGCATGCGAGCGAGCTCGCGTACGCGGCCCTCCTCATCGAGCGGCACTAAATTCGTTTCGGGAACCCCCTCGCTCTGGTTTTTCGCCACCAAGTAATGGCAATCGCCGCGCACGGCAACCTGGGCAAGGTGCGTGACGACGATGACCTGGTGCGTTTTGGCCAAATCGGCCAAAACATCGGCAAGCGAAACGGCAACCGAGCCGCCAACCCCTGCGTCAACTTCGTCGAAAATAAGCGTCTCGCGCGAATCGGCCTGGCCAAGCGCCACCTTGCACGAAAGCATCACGCGGCTCACTTCGCCGCCCGAAGCAATGCGCGAAAGGGGGCGCGGCGTCATGTTCGCCGACGCGCGGTACAAAAATTCGACTTTGCACGGCCCCTGTCGGGTCCACTGGTCGCGCGCAAGCGGGTCGACTTTCACCACGAGTTCGGCGCCGCCCATTTCAAGGCGTGCCATGCAGGCGTTCACCTGCTCCGCGAAGCGCGGGGCCGCCTGGCTTCTAGCTGCAGCGAACGCCTCGGCCGCCGCACCAAGCTCAGATTCGGCCGCATCGTGCGCCGAACGTGCCGCTGCGACGATTCGCTCCGAATCGTCAACCGCCGAGATAAGCTCTGCCGCAGACGCGCGGCGGTCGAGCACGTCTTGCATGCGCGGGCCATATGCGCGCATAAGCCCCTGCAATGCGCTCGCTCGCTCTTGCAAGCGTTCGAGCGCCTGCGGGTCGCAATCGATGCCGTCGCGATACACGCGAATATCGCGCGCCGCATCTTCAAGAATATAGGAAGCGTCGGTAAGGGCCGAGACAATCGGCTCGAGCGTTGCATCGGCAGACACCAAGGCCTCAAGCGACGAAAGAGCTTCGTTCACGGCACCAACCGCGCCGGCATCGCCCGCAAGCCCGCGATATGCGCCGTCTGCAGCGCGGGCAAGCGCTTCGGCATTCTCGATTTTCGGGAGATCGGCCATAAGCTGGTCATATTCATCGATCGAAGGGGCAACCTCGTCGATTCTGGCGAGCGTGAAACGGGCTTCCTCGAGCTGGGCACCCGACGCCTGCGACGCCTCCAAAACGCGATCGAGCTCAAGGGCGGCGGCTCGCTCTGCGGCGAAAGCGTCCTCGTAGCCCTTCTTGACCCGATCGATTCCGCCTGCCGCCCAAGCATCGAGCATTGCAGCATGGTTCGATTGCTTCAGCAGATGTTGGTGCTCGTGCTGACCACACAAATCGACCGTGGAGCCAATCTCTTCGGCGAGCTGGCGCACCGTTGCCATAGAGCCATCGATGCTCACGCGGCTTCTTCCGTCGGCACTCACCTTGCGGCATGCCACACGGCCATCGCCCGCATCGCTTCCCGAAAAAAAGAAGCGGCCTTCGACCGACGCGCACGACGAGCCTTCGCGAACGGTCGCGGCATCGGCGCGCTCGCCCACCAGCAGCTTGATGGCCGAGAGCAACGCTGTTTTACCCGCGCCCGTTTCGCCCGTGATGACGGTTAAGCCCTGCGAGGGAGAAAATGCGGCCTCGCGAATGAGGGCGACGTTTTGCACATGAAGTTCGTCAAGCATGGCACCCCTTCCCTGCGAAAACGAGAAATGCTACAAACCGAGCTTGGCACAAATGGCGTCCACGATTTCTTCCACCGGCGAAAGCACGCCTTTGTCCACATCGCCGCAGGCAAGCTTGCCGACTGCCGGGCCCACAAGCTGTATTCCGCGCGATTCAAGCGTGGCGAGGTTGGTCTGGGTCGCCGGGTTTTCATACATATGCGTGTTCATGGCGGGGCACACAAGAACGGGGCACGTCGCCGCCAAAAATGTCGAAGAGACCATGTCGTCGGCGATGCCATGGGCCATCTTGGCGATGATATTCGCCGTGGCGGGCGCGACGCACATCACATCGGCTTCTTGGGCGAGCGAGATATGCTTGATCGAGGCATCGAAGCTGTAATCGAACGTGTCGGTGTACACCACGCGCTTCGAAAGGGCCTCGAAGGTCAACGGGGCCACGAATTTCGTGGCATTTTCAGTCATGATGACCTGCACGTCTACCCCGCACTTCATAAGGTCGCTCACCACTTGGCATACCTTATAGACCGCAATGCCGCCCGATACCGCGACGAGCGCCTTTTTCGCCATGGACGTTCCTTTCCTCGTGTTCGTAGCGAGCAGTATAGCGCAAAGAAAAAGGAACCCACTCGTTCGGGAGAACGCCGACCAATTCCGCCTGCCGCAAGCGCGCGCGACAGCGCGCAGGGGCTTTAAGCCTCGCTCGCCCATATCAATGGACGCGCTTGGTTCATCGCCCCCGCGCTTGCTGCGCACGCATGCAGCAAGATGGTTTCGATCGGCATTTCCCTAGCGAATGGGTTCCCCGCATTTCCCTACGGAATGGCTAAGATTTCAAAGAACCTGCCGCAGCTTTCGCCGCAACGATTGCTCTACAGGATCTGGTCGGTTTCCTCGAACTTCACGACGTCAACCTTTTTGGCCGACTTGTAGATGGACATGATGGCCCAATACACAATGCCGGCGAAGATGAGCGAATTCAAACCGGGGATGCCGATGTTGTAAAGGGAAGAGAACTCGCCTACGCAGAACGCAAGCACCCAAGCAACGATGGCGATGGGGTTCCACTTCTCGACCTTGGAAGGCAGCGTGCCTTTGGCGCGCGTCTCGTCGAGCGCGGCGCGATTGCGCTTGAGGATGTAGTAGTCGATCACCATGATGCCAGCGACAGGCGGCAATGCCACGCCGAGCAAGGTAAGGAATGCGGTGAAGTAGTTGATGACCTGCAGCACGGAGAGAACGGTGCCGATGATGCCCAGCGTCCACAGCATGACGGAACGATTGACCTTCTTGTTGAACAGGGCGTTGATCATGGTAGCCAAGCCCAGGCCCGAAGAGTAGAGGTTGATGTCGTTGAGCTTAACCGTGGATGCGACAACGATGCACACGCCGAGCACGCCAGAGGTTGCCATCATGATGTCGGTAACGCTCGCGGTGCCCGTGGCATGCGCCAGAACAACAGCGATGAGGTTCATGCCGAGCTCGCCCAGGAAGGTGCCGATGAGGGTCATCCAGAAGACCTGGGTGCCGTTTTTCAGGTAGCGTGCATAGTCGGGGGTGCAGATGGCGCCCGCGATAAAGCCGCCGGCGACCATCGTGGTGGCGGCGCCGAAGCCAAGCGCGGGACCAGGGGCTGCGCTGGTCAAAAAGTCGGTGAGGCTGTTGTCCTGCAGCACGATGACGGCAGAAGCGATGACCGCGATGATGAACAGCGGAACGAACACGGTGGCAAAACGGGCAATCCAACGGATGCCAGCAACGACGAGCAGCGTCACGCCCAGGCCGGTGATGATGGCCCAGATGGGATAGTTCAAAACGCCGGTGATGGTGGCCATGCCGTCGGCGAACACGCAGTTCTGCACGCCGAACCAGCCGACCATCGAGATGGCGGCCACGCCGCCGAGGATTGCCGAGCCGTTTTTGCCAAGGCCAGCCCAGCGCGACAGAAGCGACGTGGAAAGGCCCTCACGCGCAGCGGCGGTGCCGAGCGCCCAAGAAATCACCTGCAGCAAAACCGAGCCGAGCATAGTGGCCCAGAATGCTTCCCAAAACGTCATGCCATAGCCAAGCGTTGCGCCCAAAACCAACTGGGAAACGCAGCACAAAGAGCCAATACGAATCATGAGGATTTGCCAGAGCGGTTGCTTCGCTCCCTCGGGAACGCGTGACAGCGAGTAATCGTTGTCCACGGCTTTTTCGTTCGCCATGGGACGACCCCCTTCTTTTTCGGTAGTGCACCAATACTATTTCCCGATGGCGTTCAAGACGATCGTCGCACCACATCGCAACGAGCGTTTCGAGCGTCATCGACGTGCGAATTGTACTCCAGCGCTTTACCTCAAGAGAGTAACAACCTTGTTAACAGTGCTCAGGAGGGAAAATCCCTTAATTCCTACACGATTCATTGGTTTATGCGAATGCGAGAAAAACGGCGATGCGAGCAACCGTTCTTTAGTCGCTCGCCGAACATAAAAAGGCCCGACGGAAAATCGGGCCTTGTAACCTATACGGTTGGCCGCACGAACACGGCGCGCTCTTTCAAGCAACTGCCACACTGAATGTTCGAGCGCTATTTCACCTCGAACTGCTCCAAATCCTGCAGCGCGATGACCTCGAGCCCGTAGGGGTTCTCGTTCAAAACTTCGAGGGCCGCGGTAAAGGCGCTCGCGCCCGAGAGCGCCGTCACGCTTGTAATGCCGTGCTTGACGGCCTGCGTGCGCATATAGTAGCCATCGCCGCGCGTTTCGGAACCATATGGAGTGTTGATGATGAGCGCGATCTCGCCAGCGGCGATCATGTCGCCGATATTGGGATGCGGCTCGCTGATCTTGCGAACAACCTCGCACTTCACATTGCCGCCGCGCAGCGTGCGCGCCGTTCCCTCGGTCGAAACAATGTTGAAGCCGAGCTTTTGGATGGCTCGCGCGATAGAGAGAATATGGCGCTTGTCGCGGTCGCACACCGAGATGAACACCGTGCCCGATTTCGGCAATTCGTAGCTCACCGCGAGCTGGCTTTTCGCATAGGCTGCCGGGTAGGTCGAGGCGATGCCCATGACTTCGCCGGTCGATTTCATCTCGGGGCCGAGCACCACATTGGCGCCCGGGAAGCGGCCCCACGGCATGACGGCCTCCTTGACGCAGAAATACTCCAGGCGACGGTCGTCGGGCGGCAGGTTCAGACTTTCAATCGTGCGCCCGCTCATGATGAGAGCGGCGCATTTCGCCAAAGGAACCCCGGTCGATTTCGAGACGAACGGCACCGTGCGGCTTGCGCGCGGGTTGGCCTCGATCACGTAAATCGTTTCGCCTTTGATGGCGTATTGCACGTTAATCAGGCCGCGAACGCCCAAGCGCAGCGCAAGGCGGCGCGTGGTTTCGCGAAGCTGCTCAACGAGGCGATCGCTGAACGAGAACGGCGGGATGCACGTGGCCGAGTCGCCCGAATGAATGCCCGCCTCTTCGATGTGCTCGAGCACGCCGCCGACATACACCTGGCTACCATCGCACAGCGCGTCCACGTCGCATTCGATGGCGCCTTCCAGGAAGCGGTCGAGATAAACCGGATGGTCGGGCGAGATGCGAGTTGCGGCAACCATATATGTGCGCAGGTGGGCCGGGTCGTAGGCGATTTCCATGCCGCGGCCGCCAAGCACGTAGCTCGGACGAACGAGCAGCGGGAAACCGATGCGGTCGGCGACGCGCATGGCCTCGTCGAAATCGGTCGCCATGCCGGCAGCCGGATAGATAATGCCCAAGTCGTCGAGCACCGCGCTGAATCGTTCACGGTCTTCCGCCAAGTCGATTGCCTCGGGGCTCGTTCCCATGATGGGCACGCCCGATTCCTGCAGGGCGCGCGCGAGCTTGAGCGGCGTTTGGCCGCCGAGCGTGACCACCACGCCGCAAGGCTGCTCGATATCGACAATGTCCATCACGTCTTCGTAGGTGAGCGGCTCGAAATACAAACGGTCGCTCGTGTCGTAGTCGGTGGACACTGTTTCGGGATTGCAGTTCACCATGATGGTTTCATAGCCCGCCTCGGCGAGCGCATAGCTCGCGTGAACGCAGCAATAGTCGAATTCGATGCCCTGTCCAATGCGATTGGGGCCGGCGCCCAAAATCATGGCCTTGGGCTTATTGACGGGCAGAATCTCGCTTGCACCAAAGCTTGGAGCGGCGCCGGGCGCTGCGATATGCGGCGTCTCGTAGGTCTTGTAGTGGTATTCGGTCTTGCCGGCGAATTCTGCCGCGCAGGTGTCGACCGTCTTGAACGTCGGAAGCACGCCGAGGCCCTTGCGGTAGGCGCGCACGATGAGCTCTTTGGTATTCGTGAGATATGCGATCTGCGCATCGGAAAACCCGTATTGCTTCGCTATGCGCATGGCCGGCGCGTCGAGGTCTTCCAGGCGCAAGCCGCAAAGCTTGTTTTGGATTGCGGCCATATCGGCGATGCGGTTGAGGAACCACGGGTCTATGCCGCATGCCTCGTGCACTTCTTCCACGCTCCAGCCGCGGCGAAGGGCTTCCGCCACGTAGAAGATGCGCTCCTCAGTCGGCCGGGCAACATTTTCGACAAAATGCTCCTCGTCGAAGTTATCCTTGCCATCGGCGCCAAGCCCCGCGCGGCCATTTTCGAGCGAGCGCATGGCCTTGCCGAACGCCTCTTCAAAGGTGCGGCCGATGCTCATAATCTCGCCTACGGCCTTCATGCGCGTAGACAGCGTGGTATCGGTTCCCTTGAACTTCTCGAAGGCGAAACGCGGCACCTTCACCACGCAGTAATCGATGGACGGCTCGAAGCATGCCGGCGTGACACGCGTGATATCGTTCGTGATCTCGTCGAGCGTGTAACCGACCGCCAAGCGGGCCGCCGCCTTCGCGATGGGAAAGCCCGTCGCCTTCGAGGCGAGCGCAGAAGAGCGGCTCACGCGCGGGTTCATCTCGATGACAATAAGGCGCCCGTTTTTCGGATTGAGCGCGAACTGCACGTTCGAGCCGCCGGTTTCAACGCCGATTTTTTCAAGAATGGCAAGCGACGCCACGCGCATGCGCTGGTATTCCACATCGGAAAGCGTTTGCGCGGGAGCGACGGTGATGGAGTCGCCCGTATGCACGCCCATGGCGTCGACGTTTTCGATGGAGCACACGATGATGCCGTTGCCGGCGCGATCGCGCATGACTTCCATCTCGTATTCTTTCCAGCCGATGATGCTTTCTTCCACAAGCACTTCGCCAGCCGGGGAAAGTTCCAGGCCTTGGGCTACGATTTCGCGCAATTGCTGCTGGTCGTAGGCAATGCCGCCGCCCGCGCCGCCGAGCGTGAAGCTGGGACGCAGCACGCAGGGGTAGCCGACCTTTCCGGCAAGCGCCACCGCATCCTCGACGGAATAGGCATAGCCGCTGCGCGCGCACTCAAGGCCGATTTCCGCCATGGCCTCGGCGAACAGCTTGCGGTCTTCGCCGCGCTCGATGGCGGCAAGGTCGCAGCCGATCATTTCGACGCCGTATTTATCGAGCACGCCCGATTTAGCAAGCTCGACCGCGGCATTGAGGCCCGTTTGCCCGCCGAGCGTCGGCAGCAGGGCGTCGGGGCGCTCTTTGGCGATGACGCGCTCGATGAATTCCGATGTAATAGGCTCGACGTAGGTGCGATCGGCAAGGCTCGGATCGGTCATGATGGTCGCCGGATTGGAGTTCACCAGCACGACCTCGTACCCATCTTCTTTAAGCACCTTGCACGCCTGGGCGCCCGAGTAGTCGAATTCGCACGCCTGGCCAATCACGATGGGGCCCGAGCCAATGACGAGAATACGTTTGATGTCTTCGCGTTTCGGCATGCTAGTTCTCCTTCGAGCCAAAGACCCAGCCGGCAAGGCGATCTTTGGAGATATCGATGTTCAAGTAATCGGCGTCGCCGTCCATCAGGCGCGTAAAGGCCGTGAACAGGTAGTGTGCATCGGTGGGGCCAGGATTGGCCTCGGGGTGGTATTGCACGCTGAACGCACGCTGGTCGAGCAGTTGGATGCCCTCGCACGTGCCATCGTTGAGGTTGACATGCGTTAGGCGAATGCGGCCGAAGCGCTCGTTTTCGACCACCGGGGCGATGCGGCGGGAGGCCCAAAAGCGAAGGTCGCCGTCTTCGGGGTGCTCAGAAATTCCGCCCGAAAGCTCCGGGATGAGCCTGCCCAGGCTTGGATACACCAATCCGAACCCGTGGTTTTGGGCCGTGATTTCCACCTGGCCGCTCACCAGGTTCATGACGGGCTGGTTGCCGCCGCGGTGGCCGAACTTGAGTTTTTCCATCTCGGCGCCGCATGCGAGGCTGATCATCTGATGACCCAGGCAAATGCCGAAAACGGGCACGCGTCCGATAAGCTCGCGGGCCTGCTCGTAGGTTTCCGAAACCGCATCGGGGTCGCCCGGGCCATTCGACAAAAACACGCCATCGGGGTTTTGGGCAAGCACTTCGGCCGCAGATGTATCCCAGGGAACCACGGAAAGCTCGCAGCCCACGCGCACAAGCCCGGCCAAGATGGATTCCTTCACGCCGCAGTCGTAAGCGACGACCTTATAGCGCTTTTCCGCGGGAGCGGCAACGGCGAACGCCTGGCTCGCGGGAACCTTGTCGAAGCCTTCGGCAGATGCGCGGCTCACGGTTTTCGCCAGGTTCTGCCCCACAAGGCTCGGCGCCGCGGCAACCTTCGCCGCAAGCGAGGCCACATCGGCGTCTTCCGTGGAAAGAATGGCCGTTTGGGCGCCGAAATCGCGAATGTGGCGCACGAGCGCGCGCGTATCGATGCCCTCGATGGCGACGATGCCTTCGCGCTCGAGGAATTCCGGCAGGCTCATCTGCGAGCGCCAATTGGAAGGCGTGCGGCACATGTCATGCACCACCAAGCCCCGAAGAGCCGGCGAAGCCGATTGGGTATCGTCGAGGTTCACGCCGTAGTTTCCGATTTGGGGATAGGTCATGGTGACGATTTGGCCCGCATACGAAGGGTCGGTAATGACCTCCAAATAGCCCTCCAGCGAGGTGTTGAAGCAAATCTCGCCCGTCACTTCCCCAGCGGCGCCGCATGCCCAGCCATGAAAGCACGTTCCATCGGCCAATAATAAAATAGCCGCCCTTCGAGCTTTCTTGCTCGTGGCGGCTATGAGCGAATCTGCGATTGTTGCGGATTTGACCTCGTCTTGGCCAATCGCCAACGTTGTTGCCTGCGGCATTCCACCTTCGGCTTGGGATGCTATACCCATGTTCGACTCTCCTTTTCGGTCTCTCGGTACCGGATTAAAGGCACTTCCCGCCACGCGGTTCGCATTGCATAAAAATGCTCCCGTATAGCGAAAAATGTATCAAACAACCCGTGTTTGCATTTCGATGATTATAGCCGCGCATTGGCGCATGCGGGAAAACTCCCCCAATACACCACAGCAAGCAAAACGGCCGCACCGAGCACGAAGCGCGATGCGGCCGTTTGGCATGCGAAAACGCGAATGGAAGCTTCGCGGCTTTAGGCGTCGCGATGCTTCAAGGCAGCCGCCACGAAACCGTTGAACAGCGGATGCGGCTTAGTCGGGCGGCTCTTGAATTCCGGATGGGCCTGGCTTGCGACGAACCACGGATGGTCGGGGAGCTCGACCATTTCGGTCAGGCGACCGTCGGGCGACAGGCCGGAAATCACCAGGCCGGCGTCTTGCAGCTGCCCGCGATACTCGTTGTTGACCTCGTAGCGATGGCGATGGCGCTCGTAAATGACCTCTTCGCCATAAATCTCGAAGGCCTTGCTGTCGCGAGCGAGCTTGCACGGATAGGCGCCCAGGCGCATCGTGCCGCCCTTGTCGTCGATGTCTTTTTGGTCGGGCATGATGGATATGACCTGGTATTCGGCGTCTTCGTCGAATTCGGAAGACGTTGCGCCGGCAAGCCCCACAACATCGCGCGCGAACTCGCACACGGCCGCCTGCAGGCCCAAGCAAATGCCGAAATAGGGCACGTCATGCGTGCGGGCATAGCGCGCAGCGGCGATTTTGCCCTCGAAGGCGCGCTGGCCGAAACCGCCCGGCACCAAGATGCCGTCCATGTTCCCAAGCAGCTCCTCGGCCGTGCCGTCATCGACTTTCTCTGCATCGATTAGGTGCAAGTTCACATTCGTCGCATTGGCGACGCCGGAATGGTGCAAGGCCTCCATGATGGACAAATACGCATCGGGAAGCTTGACATACTTGCCGACGATCGCGATATCGACCTCGCCTTCGCAATCGGCCTGTGCGGTCAAGAATTTGCGCAGCGGCGTGAGGTCGACGTCGTCGACGGGAAGACCCAAGCGCTCGAGCACCTTCTCGTCGAAATGCTGCTCGTGAAGCGCGATGGGCACCGAATAAATGCTGGGGGCGTCGATGCACGCGAGCACGTTGCCCGGGTCAACGTCGCAGAACAGGGCGATTTTGTCGCGCACGCCGGCGGAAATCTCGTGGTCGGAGCGGCACACGATGAAGTCGGGCTGCACGCCGACGCTGCGAAGCTCTTTGACCGAATGCTGCGTGGGCTTGGTCTTCACCTCGTGCGCGGCCGCAATGTAGGGCACGAGCGTCACGTGCACGAAAATCACTTCGCCCGCGCCCTTTTCCTTGCGAAATTGGCGCGCGGCCTCGATGAACGGCTGGCTTTCGATGTCGCCCACCGTGCCGCCGATTTCGGAAATCACGATATCGGCGTTGGTCTGGCTGGCGATGCGATACAAACGCTCCTTGATGGCGTTGGTCACGTGCGGAATCACCTGCACGGTGCCGCCCAGAAAGTCGCCGCGACGCTCGCGGGCAATGAGGCTTTGGTAGATGGACCCTTGAGTGAAGTTCGACTCACGCGTGAGGCTTTCGTCGATGAAGCGCTCGTAGTGGCCCAGGTCGAGGTCGCCTTCGTGGCCGTCATCGGTCACGAACACCTCGCCATGCTGAAACGGGCTCATGGTGCCAGGGTCGACGTTGAGATACGGGTCGATTTTCTGCATGGTGACGTGATAGCCGCGGGCCTTCAAGAGGTGCCCGAGCGAAGCCGCCGTGATGCCCTTGCCCAACGACGAAACAACGCCGCCCGTCACGATAATATGCTTGGCCATGATGCTCCTTTGCGCGTCTGCCTGCCTTCCACATGGCTTTGCCGCCGGCCAGAGCAAACACGCCCGGGCGCGGCGCAAAGCCCCACTCAAACGTTTTTCGATTTTACGCGAAAATGCCCCGGCGTCTCGCCGTCGAAACAACGATTATGGGCTTTTAACACGTTCGAAACGAAACCCGAGATGAGGCATGGAACAAAAGAGGGGCAATCGAGTGGCCTGCCGGCAAAAGATGCGCGTTCGCGCCGATTCAAGCGGGCCTGTTTCGCCCTCAGCAAAACCCAGAATCGCATCGCGTTCGCCAGGCGCCCCGATTTGCCTATAATGTTTCGGAATTGTTTCACGTCGGCAGAACTAGGAGCATCCATGCGCATCGGATTCGACAACGACAAATACCTCGCCCTGCAAGCCGAGCACATTCGCGAAAGAATCGGCCAGTTCGGCGGCAAGCTCTATCTCGAATTCGGCGGCAAGCTTTTCGACGACCACCATGCAAGCCGCGTGCTCCCGGGATTTCAGCCCGACAGCAAGATCCGCATGCTCAAGCAGTTTGCCGACGACGTAGAGATAATCGTCGCAATCAATGCCAACGACATCGAGAAGAACAAGGTTCGCGGCGATTTGGGAATCACCTACGACGAAGATGTGTTGCGCCTGCTCGACATTTTCGCGAACATGGGCTTTTCGACGGCGGGCGTGGTGATCACGCGCTACGCGAACCAGCCTTCGGCTGCGGCGTTTCGCCACAAGCTCGACTCGCTCGGAGTGAAAAGCTACCTGCACTACCCCATCGAAGGCTATCCCTACGACATGGCGCGCATCAATTCCGACGAGGGCTTCGGTAAAAACGAGTTCGTCGAAACCACGCGCCCGCTTGTCGTGGTAACGGCCCCGGGCCCAGGCTCGGGCAAGATGGCCACGGCGCTTTCGCAGCTTTACCACGAGCACAAACGCAACGTTGCGGCGGGGTATGCCAAATACGAGACGTTCCCCATTTGGAATCTGCCGCTTAAACACCCCGTCAATATCGCCTACGAGGCGGCGACCGTCGATTTGGACGACGCCAACGCCATCGACCCCTTCCATTTGGAGGCCTACGGCAAAACGACCGTGAACTACAACCGCGATATCGAGATCTTCCCCGTGCTGAAAAACATGCTTGATGGCATTTTGGGAGAAAGCCCCTACCAGTCGCCCACCGATATGGGCGTGAACATGGCGGGCTTGGCCATCTGCGACGACGAAGCATGCTGCGAAGCGGCCAAGATGGAAATCGTGCGCCGCTATTTCGCCGCCGCCGTCGAGCAAAGGCGCACGGGGGCGCACCCCGAATATGCCCAGCGGCTCGAATTGCTCATGAACCAGGCGGGCGTCGATGCGAATTTCTCGCCGGCGCGCAAGGCCGCGCTGTTGAAGGAAGAGGCAACGGGGCTTCCCGCCGGCGCCATGGTGCTGCCCGACGGACGCGTGGTCACAGGAAAAACCTCGAATCTGCTCGGCGCAGCATCGTCGCTGCTCATGAACGCGCTTAAAGGCGTAGCGGGCGTCGAGGAGGACCTGTTCGTCATCTCCGACGAGGTGATCAGGCCCATTTGCGAGTTGAAGCAGAAAACGCTGCACGCAAACAACCCGCGCCTGCATTCCGACGAAACACTCCTGGCGCTTTCCGTGAGCTCGGCCACCGATGAAGTTGCGAAGGCCCTCATCGAGCACGCGGGCGACCTGCGCGGCTGCGACGCCTTCTTCAGCGTCATCATCTCGGAAACCGACGAGAAGCTCTACCGCACCCTGGGAATCAATGTTTGCTGCGAGCCGAAATACGAAAAGCGCAGGTTCTTCCATAAGTAAGGGCCGGAGGCGCTTTGCTTCTCTTGGCTCGCAGTCGGATGAACGGCGCGAACCAAGAGAAATTTCCGGCAACTCATCTTTTCGTTCAGAAGCGCGAGAATAGGAGCCCCCGTGAGGCCAATCGCATTCAAGACGTGTTCGATCGCAATTGCTGCCCTTTTCGCAATCGCCGCAACGGGATGCGGCGCCAGGGCGCACGAGGCGATTGATTCGGGAAAGGCCTGCGAAAGCTGCCATTCAGAAAAGCAAACCTATGACGTCTCTGAGCCAAAGGACGCCATCACTTGCGGAAACACGATAACCGTCAAAACGGACGCAGAAAGCGTTGCCGTATGCGCTCCCATATTCACTTCCGAAGACGGGAGCGCATATGTTCCCGAGCTCCGATCCCAGGCGAAAGTCGAAAATGGGACCGCATCCATCGAGCTCGACGAAGGCACGTATGCGATTTGCCTCATAAATGGCAGCAAGGTCGATAAATCCCAAATCGCCATCGTGAAGGAAGGGGCCCCGGCGGCCACCATAAACCTCTAGGAAACGCCGGTCGAAACCGCATTCTCGCAGGTAGCATGGCGAGCGGGTTCGAGGGCAAGGCGTCGACCAGCAAACAAACAGCGATTGGGCCCCCGTGCAACCACAAGCGCGACTAGCGAATCGATGCTCGAGCCGGGAAAGCGCCACCCCGGAAAACGCTCGCGCTCGCCTTACGACAACCTCACGGCTTTTCGGCATTTGGGCAAAAGCACCCCAGGTAGACGTCGGGGCGGCGAATGCTGCGATACAATTGGAACCACGTTACACGAAAGGCGTGCGACGCGACGCCTTTACGGAAAGGAACCGCCATGAAATGCCCCAACTGCGGAAATGACGCCGCCGAAAATGCCAAATTCTGCGGATCGTGCGGCGCGCCGCTTCTCACCGGCGACCAACCGGCCACCACGCCGTTCAACGCCCCGAACCCGACCCCTTGCGCGACAAACACCGAAGCCCAAAGCGCACCCGTGCCGCCTGCAGGCCCCTATGCGCAGTCAGCGCAACCGACGCCGCCGGAATCGCCCTACAGGCAAGCCCAATACCAGCCCGGTTATGTAGCCTCGGTCTACCCCATGACCGAAAGCGACAAAACGCTCCGGTTGATCAACTTCATCCTGTGCGTGCTGAGCGCCGTCGCGTGCTGCTGGCTCATCGTTCCCCTCGCCTGGATGATTCCCATGACGGTCATCAGCTGGGGCATCTACAAGGGCACCAAGCGCAACACGGTAGCGTTCGGCGTGTGCACGCTGATTTTCGTGAATGCCATCGGCGGCATCTTGCTTTTGTGCTCGACCAAAAACGACTAGGAAAACACCGCAGCGAGAGTCGAGCCGCAAACCTGGAATAAAAAATGCCCGCATCACGCGGGCATTTTTTTCAGTCGTCTATTTCCTATCGTCGCGGAAGAATACCTTCGCGGCCTCCGAATAAAAGCCGTTGTCTTTGTAGCGCAGCAAAATAGTGGGGTTGTTGCTCTTGCGCACCAGCACGCGATCGACAGGCTCATCTGGGGCGATGATTTCGCCATCGACGAAATAGCTCGCCTCGCGGCTTTCCGGGTTGGTAGACAGGTCGATTTCGACCACATCGCTCGGGCCGGTGATGATCGAACGCGACAGCAGCGTATGCGGGGCAAGGGGAACCACCACAAGCCCGCGGAATTCCGGCGAACACAAAGGGCCGCCCGCCGAAAGGGCATAGGCGGTAGAGCCCGTAGCGGAAGAAACAACCAAACCGTCGCCACGCATATCGACCACATGGACACCCGCCACCTCGATTCCGAAATCGATGATGCGGCCAAGCGCGCCGCGGGTAACCGAGAACTCGTTGAGGGCGAAGCGGCTCGCGATGAGCTTACCTTCGCTCCACAGCTCGATATGCAGGCTCGAGCGCTCCTCGCGAACCACGTCGCCGGCAAGCGCCGCGGCAACGATGGGAATGACCCCGTCTTTCGAGGAGTTCACCAGAAAACCCAGGTGGCCGAAGTTGATTCCCAGAATAGGCACGCGATGCTTGCCCACCAAACGCGCGGCGCGAAGCATCGTGCCATCGCCGCCGAGAGAAATCACCATGTCGAAGGATTTGATATCGATATCGGCGCACATGTCCATAACCGACTCGATGGAAAGCGGCATCGAGTCGAGCTCCTGGTGGGTGATACCCTGCGACTCCAAATACGCCGCAAGCATCATCGACGCATCGATGGCCTCTGCGTTGGAGTTGTTGCGGATAATCAGGATGTTCATGATGCCTCAATTCGTGGTATGGGCTGCTCGCGCTATGATTGCAGTTGATTTTTGACAATACAGCGTTAAGTATACCCAATGATTAAGGTTGCAATGGCTTCTGAGGGCAATTCCATATCCGCGGACGGCGCCGAGCGCACCGCCGACGATCAAGAAAGCGGCATGCGCGATGTAGGCGCATCGGCCGCGCTCATCTCCATTCTCGTCATCATCTCGCGCATCACGGGCTTTGTGCGCACATGGGCCATGGCCTTCGCATTGGGCTCGACCATGCTGGCAAGTTCCTACCAGGTGGCGAACAACCTGCCGAATATGCTTTACGAACTCGTAGCCGGCGGCATGCTCGTGACGGCATTTCTGCCCGTGTACGTTTCCGTGAAAGAGCGCCTTGGCGCGCGCGGCGGAAACGAATACGCAAGCAACCTGCTGTCGCTTACTTTCATCGTGCTTGGAATCGTGGCGCTCATCTGCACCATGTTCGCCCCGGCGCTCATCTATACGCAAAGCTTCATGAACGACCAATCGTCCATGGGCGACGCCATCTTCTTCTTCAGGTTTTTCGCGATGCAAATCGTGTTCTATGGAATCTCGGCCATCGTAAGCGGCCTGCTCAACGCTTCGCGCGACTACCTTTGGTCGTCAGCGGCCCCTATTTTCAACAACATCATCGTTGCCGTGACATTCGTCGCCTACGCGCTTGTCGCCCCCAACGATGCGGAGCTCGCGAAGCTCATCATCGCGATTGGAAATCCCCTGGGCGTGTTCATCCAAATGGCGATCCAGCTGCCGGCGCTGCGCCGCAACGGAATCAAGCTGCGCCCGCGCATCGACATCCACGACCCCGCCCTGAAAGAGACCCTTTCCATAGGAATCCCGGCGATCGTCGTCATGGCGGCGGGCATGGTCATCGTTTCGGTGCAGAATTCAGCCGCCTATGCCTGCCTCGATAACGGCCCCTCCGTTATCGCCTACGCACGCCTTTGGTTCACCCTCCCCTACGCGTTTCTCACCGTGCCCATCACCACGACCATGTTCACCGAGATTTCCCACATGATCGCACGGGACGACATGGATTCATTCAAGCGGGGCGTCGTGTCGGGAAGCAAGCAGATACTCTTCTTCATGTTTCCTTTCATGCTCTACCTCATCGTGTTCGCCGAACCGCTCGTCACGCTCTATCATATCGGTGCTTTCACCCAAGAGAACATTCTTCAGATTTCGAATTACCTCATCGCGCTGGCCGTTTCGTTGCCGTTTTACGGCGTAAATACCTATTTGCAGAAAACGTTTTCCGCGTTGCGCCTCATGAAGCCGTACTCCGCCATGATGCTCGTCGCATCGGTTATCCAGATTGCCTTCATCATGGTATTCGCAACCGATGTGGCGGGAGCCGCGAGCATGGGCATCGCCGCCGTCGGCTTGAGCGAGGCGGTTTTCTATGCCCTGCTCGACGTGGTGCTTTTCGCGTATCTTCGCCGACGCCTTGGGTCGTTCGGTTTTGGCGGCATGATTGTTTCTGGAGCGCGCTCGCTGGCACTTGGCGCGCTCGGCGCGCTCGCCGGCTGGGCGGTCATGCGAGCATGCATGGTATTCGCTCCGATGAACGGTTCCATCGTCAATGCGCTCATCTGCATATTCGCCGGAGGAATCTGCTCGCTTATCGTGACCTTCGGCATCGCCCTTAAGCTCAATCTGGAAGAAGCAGGGTTCGTGTCGAGTATCGTTTCGAAAATCTCACGCAAGCTTATCCGCAAATAGCGGCGATGCGCGCGAAGGTCGGCGGGCATGAAGGTCAACTGGATTTCGCGCAATCGCCCAGCGGAAGACGCACTGGCATCCCGCGCCGCCACCCGCTGCGATTTAAACCCCACGCATCGCCGAAACGATGGCGTCTGCCGCTTGTGATTGCTGCTCGCTTGCGGAAATCGTCGCCTCGCCGTCGCCCGCCTGCGTGCCAT
>CAVGRL010000027.1:0-29141 GCA_963631715.1 Bacteroidaceae bacterium | reverse complement strand
GCCATGGAGAGACGGAGTCGACTAGGCATTAGACACACTTTTCTGCCTATAACCCGGTCTTAAGTCCTAGGGGCGCCGCGAAGGCGGTGCCCGCCACCAATGATTTTACGCTAGGAACAACGCCATGAAAACGGTTTTGTCCGCCAAGCGCTCAGAGCGTTTAGTAGGTTATGACAAAAAAAGACGAACCCCCTGATAAACAAGGGTTCGTCTAATGTAACCATGGTGGAGAATAGGGGGATCGAACCCCTGACCTCAGGCTTGCAAAGCCCGCGCTCTCCCAGCTGAGCTAATTCCCCAAACTAATAAACGCTCCACCGGCTCGTGGCTCACGGTGGGGCGTTTATTAAACAAAGTGGTGGGCCTGACAAGGTTCGAACTTGTGACCTCACGATTATCAGTCGTGCGCTCTGACCAACTGAGCTACAGGCCCGCGCTAAAAGCGCTCGGCTATATTACAACGAATCCATCCAACAACGCAACAACTTTTTTCAAAAAATTTTAAGAGCGAGAAAAAATGGCCCAAAAGCAACCGTTGTGGATGCTTCCTGTCAAACGCTCTGAGCGTTTAGCACGAACGGGGCGGATATGGCCCGAGAGTCGAAAGCGATTTGGTGCTAGAGCGCGCAGCACACGAGCAACAGGATCGCAGAAGATGCGAGCAGCGCCCAATCTTTTTGGCCCATGCGGTATGCGCGCGCGCACGTTCGTGCCGATTTGGCCCCATAGGCACGGCTCGCGATCGACAACGCGAGAATCGTCGATTTGCGCAACGCGCTTGCAAGCAGGGGCGTCGCAAGGGTCGCGAGGCGCACAACCCTGCATACCCATGAACCGCTCGTAAAATCGGCGCAGCGCGATGCTTGGGCCTTCTTTATTCGCGAAAGCTCGTTTGAAAACGTCGGTATGAAGCGCAGCGTGAGGCCCAGCACCAAAGCAACATCGTCAACGCGAATGCCCAGGCGACGCAAAGGAGCGAGCAACGCCGAAATCGCATCGGTAAGCTGCGTTGGCGAAGTCGTTGCCATGAGCGTCGATGTCGCAAGCAGCATGCAGGCGAAACGCACAACCGATTGCGCCGCAAACGCGATGCCCCCCAAGCTCACACATACGAAGCCCCAGGCAAACAACACCTCGCCCGAATTCACGAATAGGCAATCGAATACCACAATGAAGCCCATAAGCCAGCCGAACGGCTTCAGTGCGCGAAATGCTTCCCGAACGCCAAAGCCGGCAAGCATGTGCGCAGCTAGGGCCACAAGTGCAATCGCAACCATCCCGAACGCGCCCGAAGCGACAAACGCCGCAACGATGTAAAGCAGGGAAAAGATGATTTTCGCTCGAGGATCGAGCCTATGCATGAACGAATAACCAGGACGAAACACGCCAAACGAAAAGAATCCTTGACCGACCGAAGCTCCACCTTCGCTGCGCGCCTGCCCTTGTTTGCGTGCTCGCCGGGCCTCGGTTTTTTCTCGCGGCTTTGCGCTTTCGCCGCAATGCGACAAACGCTCTGAGCGTTTAGCACATCCTAGGCGTTCCACAAAAGGTGATACGCTCGAACGAGCGCCCCTTGGCGAAACCGATGCAATCGCCTGCGCCGCAACCGTACCCGTAAGCAGCCCCGTAATCAAAGCGGCAACACTGAGCGGCGCCAGATTGATGACAACCGCAGGCGTTTGCAGCATGAAAGCCGCAACCGCAAGCTGGCCGGCATTGTGCAACACCGCTGAAACCATGCTTACCGCCACCGCGCCAACACCGGGAACGGCCCGCAACGCAAGCATGCCAGCAAACGCAAGAGCCATGCCGCCCAAGCTGTAGGCAAGCATGATCGGCGAACCGAACAGCAACCCCGATGCCACAACTTTCGCCGCAGCAACCGCAGCAGCGCTTTTCCAATCCATCGTGAATAGGGCAACTACCACGGCAACATTCGCAAGCCCAAGCTTCACTCCCGGAAGCGCCACCGGCAAGGGAACCATAGTTTCAAGATAGCTCAGCACTAAGGCGAGCGACGAGAGCAGGCCAATTTTGGCAAGGCGATCGATTCTCGATGGGCTCTGTTTCACGAGCGCCTACGACCCAACAACATCATAGCTGGCGCTGTTTTCAGAACCGTTCGAACCGTCGGTGATGCTCACCACGAGCTTATGGGGAAGGCAAACGATCTGCTGGCCAGCATTGGAGATTTCTCCCTGGTGAACGCAGTCAAGGTTGGGGCAATTCGCCTCGCTCACGCGCACGGTTCCGCCTTCGACCACAATCGTGTTTTCGCCGGCGCTCGATTCGACCGTGAGCGTCGCATCTTTGCCAAGCGGCAGATCGTAGGTTTTGCCGTCGGCATCTTGGATATGGGCCACGCGCGCATCGGTCAACTCGCCAATGGCATACGTCGCAACAACGCCCGCCACCACAAGCACAACGAGCACAGCGACAACAATCGCCCCAGCTTTTCCATTCGCCGGCTTGTTGGTTTTCTCGTTCGGCATGGCGCTCCTTATGCGCTCAAGATTTCGAATTGCGACCCGCTCGACTTCGTGGCCACGTCGCTGTCGTCAACGACCAGCGCCTCGAAGCGCGAATCGCTGTTGATGAGGTCGAGCGCGGCATCGTGGCCGAGTAAGAACAAGATAGTGGAATACGCATCGCCATCGGTCGACGAATCGGATTTTATAGACGCGCTCGCCAGGTCGGTTTTCACGGGATAGCCGGTTTTCGGGTCGAGGATATGGTAGTACAAAACTCCGTCCTCAACAAAACTACGCTCGTATAAACCGCTGGTCACAAGCGAGGCATCACACGCGGGAATGCTCGCAATCACATCGTTTGCGGCGCCATTGGGGTCTTGCACGCCAACATTCCACGCATCGCCGTCGTAGCTTAGGCCCATCACGTACACATTGCCGCCAAGCGACAACGACGCATTGGAGCATCCGGCATCGCGCAGCATGCGCACTAAATCGTCGGTAATGAAGCCTTTCGCGATGCCGCCCAAATCGAGCATCGTTTCGGGGTCGGAAAGCGTGACCGTGGTGCCATCAACTGAAATTGCCTCGTAGCCAATATGGGGAAGCGCGGCGGCGACAGCCTCATCGGACGGCTTTACGCCTTCCACGAAATCCCACAGGCTCGAAACCGTGCCGATTGTGATATCGAACAAACCGCCCGACGCCTTGGAGTATTCCAAAGACGCCTTGATGACCTGCGCCGTTTCTTCGCACACCTCGACAGGGGCGCCTTGAGCGTGGTTGATGTTCCAAATATCGCTTCCCTCGACAGTTCGCGAGAATTTGTTCTCGAAATAAGTGCAGCGCTCGGCAAGGGCATCCATGGTTTCGGGCGCACATTGAGCAGAAAGCTGCACCACCGTATCGAATGCGAAAATCGTGCGCGACTGCACGTCGTAGGTTTGCGATACGTTTTCTTGCGAAGCGTCCTGCCCGCCTTCCGAATCGCCTTTCGCGCACGACGAGAGCGCCGCGGGAGCAGCCATGGCGAGCGCAGCGGCACATGCCATTTTCACGAAGTTCCTTCGAGTGTAAGCAGTGGGCATGAATCAACCAATCTTAACGACGCGAATAGAAAAAACGAACGCGGCCTTGCGCCGCGCATCCGTTTATTTTATTTGCCACAGCTAACTCTGCCAAGGCAAAGTAACCCCTGTTACCTCTGAAAACGCGGGAATTCCAGCAATGGCGCCAACGATCCAAAAAACGGCGAGCAAAAGCGCCGTTTTCACCAGCACTGCCACGATTCCCGTTCCTTTTATCTTGAAGCGTGTTTTCTCGCGGCCGCGAGCATCGGTGAGCTTTCCCATGCGAACAAGAGCGACGTTTTCCAGTGGACAGCCGTCGGCGCAGCGGCCGCAGGCAATGCATTCCCCGGCAGAAAGCGAATCGGAATCGGGGAAAACCGCAACCGGGCAGCCTTTCTTGCACAGGCCGCAATTTTTCGCGCATTGGTCTTTCTTGCGAGAAAAGGCCGAAAACGGCAGCACGGGCATAAGCGAAAACAGCGCGCCGAGTGGGCAAAGGAACTGGCAAAAGAAACGCTCGACGAATGCCATGCCCACCACGATAGCAGCCAGCACGCATAAAGCGCCCGTGGAAACGCCATCAATAGACCCAGCAATGATGGAAGCGAAGGCCGTCCATGGGCTGTAGCCCGAAACCTGGGCCCATGCGCCCGCAAAGCACAACGCGCATATGCCCGCGAGAACCGCGAACTTCGCCACCTGCGCGCCGCGATACGCCGGCGCAGGCAAAGGACGCTCGGGCATACGCAGCACTTTGCGCAAAGGTGTGAACAGCGCATATACCACATCGCCCAGCGTGCCGAATGCGCAAGCATAGCCGCAGAAAAAACGGCCAAACACCACCGTGAACGCCAAAACGGCAGCAAGCAGCACCACAAACGAACCGGGTTCAATCGCTTCGTGCGCGCCAAGCTGAGTGAATACATATTTCACGCCATTAAATGCGGCGCTAAATATTGCAGGAGCGACAAGAAAGAACATTGCCTGAATAGCGAATCGAACCGCACGATGCCAGCGCATGGCGCGCTGACGCCCCATCGCCTTCGATTTCGGTTTCAGCCGTTCGGCTATCGAGCGCGCGAAACTCGGAGAAGGGTTCGCGGAGCCCAAAACGCCCGTTTGGCTAGACCGCTTTTCTTTAACGGCGTTTTCGGCCATTTACAACACCTCCCCATCGGGAGCTTGGCCCGCATTGCTCTTCTGAAGAGCTTCGGTTGTGCCGTTCAATATGCCGGCCGAGGTAAACGTCGCCCCCGACACGACATCGACTGCCGAGGTATTCGCATTCACCACGTCGGTCAGAAGCCGACGCGTTTGGTCGAGATACGGGGCATCCTCATTTTCTGCGCTCACGATTTCCAACTGCTCGATATAGCCGTTTTCGATGCTCACCCGCACCGTAATCGCGCCGCCATAGCCTTGGGCCGTTCCAAGAAACGCGCCGTCGGTTACATAGGGGCCCCGGTTTGCGGCGCGTTCGGCTTCTTGGATTTGCTTTTGCACGGCGGCGTCGGCCTGCTGCGTTTGCGCAGCCCACGAACAAAACCATACAAGAAGACCCACAACGACGGCGACGTTTGCCGCCTTGAAGGCGAAAATGCGCATCGCGCCCCACACGCTATTCATTGGCAGCCCTCTGGGAAGAAGACGAGTCTTGGCCGCCCGTCGCTTCATCGGTGCCACCCGAAGGCGTTGAATCTTGGCCCGATTCCGATTCGCCGCTGGACGGATGCGCCTTTTCGTAGGCGGCAGCCGATGCGGCAAGCGCCTTTTCGTAAGCCATCACGAACGCCTTCGATGAATACGTGGCGCTCGACACCGCGGTGATTTTCGCCGGCTCCAGCTTATCTTCGAGCAGCTGCGCCAAAACGCCCCGGTAAACCACGCCACGCCTCGTGTAGCCATTAACGCTGCGGTCGATATATTCGTCGTTTTCTTCATCGTAGACGCCAAGAGCCTCGTCGCCCTCAAGGCCGGTGCTTGCCCCATGAATGTCTTTGATTTCAGCGGCTTCGCCGTTTTTCACAACCACCGTAAGCATGAAATAGTACGGCTCGAACGCGGAAGCGTTCTTCTCGTTTTCGCACCGAACAGCTGCCGTATATTCGCCATCGAGGTAGTTCACCTTATCTGACGGTTTATCGGGGTCGCTCGGGTCGGGGTTTGGGGTTGGATCGGGATCGGGGTCGTCGGGCTTCGACGGGTCGTCTGAGCCGCCCGTCTGCTTGGCAGCCTTCGATTTGGCGAGGGCGTCTTCGATCGCAGCCAAAATGCCTTTGGACGAATACGTGGCGCCCGACACGGTGTCGACCGCCGTGGATTGGCGCGAGACAACCGTCGCAAGCAAAGCTTCGGCCCGACTGAAATATTCCTCGTCGTCATCGCTTTGGACCACCGCGAGCGAAACCAATTTCCCATCTTGCATGGTTACGGCAATCACCACATCGCCATTGAATCCAACGCCCGTGCCGATAAAGGTGCCGTCGGCGTAATCGTCGCCGAACGAAATCACGGGGTTAAGCGTGGCATCGGGCTTGGTCGTTTGACCAGAATTCGAAGTGTCGGTCGTTTCCGCCACGCCCCCCGAAGCCTGCACGAGCGCGTTGCGAATAGCCATGAGGATGCCCTTGGATGAATACGTCGCGCCCGACACGGTGTCGACCGACGTGGATTGGCGCGAAAGCACCGAGGTGATCACGCCCCTGGCGCGCGCGAAGTACTCATCGTCGTCATCTGCGGAAATAACGGTAATCGACGCGATTTTCCCACCAGAAATAACGACTTGCACGGTAATCGTGCTTTTGAAGCCCTGTCCAGAACCTGTATAGGTGCCGTCTTTGAGGTTCGCCGCGTCGATGCCGTAATCGGCAGCGCTGTACTCGACATCGGTTGCAGGTTCTGCGCTTGCCCGCTCGACTTCCGAAGTGTCGATGACCGAAAGCGGAGCAGCCTGCGCCTGCTGGACCACAGGAAATTGCGACGCATCGAACACGAGCGGCTCATAGCTCGACACCACGCTCGCAATGCAAGCCCCCACCGCGAGCGACGGCAAGAGGAAGCTCACCGGTGCGACGGTCGCCGCCGCGCGCGCATGCTTTCCGACTTTTCTCGCCATGACGAACATGGCTCCTTTCCATACAATCGCGAAGCGAAGAATCAACGCATAAACGGGCCGGGGAAATTCCCCGGCCCGCTCTCGGTTAAAAACAGGGTTTGTTATTTGTTGAACAAACGACGGCGCGCGGCGGCAAAAGCACCGCCGACAAAGGCGATGAAGGCCGCGAAGCCAGCCGCGACGGCAAAGGTCGCAGCGCTATCGCTCGTTTGGGCGAGCTTGTCGGCTTTATTTTGGTCGGCGCTCGACTGGGAAGCCTCAGCGGAAGGCTTGGCAAGCGCCGCGCGGGCGGCAGCCAAGTTCGCGGTTGCTTCCTGAAGTTCAGCCGAAGACGGGTCTTCGGCAGCGGCGGCCTTTTTGGCGGCAGCAAGGGCAGCCTGGTACGCCTTCCAGCTTTCGGCCGTGTAGTCGGATTCCTTCAAGCCATCGGCCTTGCTTATTTCGGCATCCAGATTACTGCGATCCTCGGTCGTCGCGGCCTTAGCCAAGGCGGCCTGGGCATCGACGAGCGCCTGGCAAGCAAGAGACACCTCGTCATCGTCTGCGTCCGAATCGGCGGCAACAGCCTGAGCTGCAGCAAGCGCCGAAGCAAACGGCTCCCACGAAGCCTTGGTGTAGTCGCCCTGCTGCAATGCGGAAGCGGCATCGATGGCCTCATTAAGCGCAATGCGCGGGTTGGCCTCAAGAGCGTTGATGGCGGCTTCGAGTACGGTGATCTGCTCGCGGGCATCTTGCTCGGTAAGATCGGCATCGGCCACGGCTTGCTTAGCAGCAGCAAGGTACATCGAGAGCACCTGCCACGAAACGCTCGAGTAGTCGCTTTCGTTCAAATCCTCTGCGTTGGCAATAAGGTCGTTGAGCTTTTGAAGGGTTGCCTCGGTCGCGGGAGCAAGGGTAAGACCCTCAAGCGCTTCGCTCAGGTGAGTCTTCTGCTCGGCGGCCGCAGTCTCTTCGAGGTTCGACTTGGCGAGCATCTCGATTGTCTCTTCGAGTTCGTCCTTGAGGTCGCTCACCGATTTTTCGGTATAGAGCGCCTCGTCGATAGAATTGAGAGTCGCGGTGGCCTCATCCACAAGCTTTTGCAACTCAGCCTTAGTGGCGTCGGTCACAAGCGTATGGTCGGCAATGTTTTCGGCCGTGGCTTCGAAATCATAAGACGCATCGGCATAGCCAAGCGCGCGAACCGTGATCGTCCAATAACCAGTGCCGTCGGTGCCGGCGGGCAGCTGGCAGCGAATCGACTCCGTGAGGCCCAGCTGAATGCTCATGGATTTATGCATCCAGTTGTCGGCCGCGAATTTGGTTCCATAGGTCGCGAGCGCGGTGGTGCGGGTGGAATCGTTGCCGTAGTAGGTCCAGGTGACAGTCTGCAAATTGGAGCCAAGGTCGCCGTAATTTTCCGTGAAGTCGACGCGCAGGAACTCACCGTACGAACCCACTCCGTCTCCGTCTTTCACCACAGGGCCCATCGCCGAAAGGTCGGCGGTTTTTTGAGCTTGGTCCTTAATTCCAGACCCCTCGCCCGCTGCTGCAGCCGAGAAGGTGAAGCTTCCATTTTCGCCCGCAGTTACGGTTTTAAGGCCGTTGGTCGTCGCATCGACATCGGCGATAACGCTATACGCTTTCAAGTTCTTCTCGGTATAACCGCCGACAAGCGTGCCGTCGTTGGCAACGAATTGGTGGGTTTCGCCAAAAGCCTCAAGCTGGGAAGAAGCGATTTTCACCGGCACGTATTTGAGGCCCGAAACTTCGTAGTCTTTAAACGTGTAGGTTTGTTCGCCGCAGGTCAAAGTCGTGATACCGGTATCATGATTGGAGCTCTTGGTTACTTGCTCGCCATCGGTCGTTGTGAACACATTGCCGGTCGAATCCCACGTGGAAACCTCGAACGTGCGGCCCTCTTCGGTATAGACCGTAGCCAGGCACTGGAAGCTGCCGCGATGCATGCCATGGTTGGTGGTCGCGCGCGTCACCACGTCGAAAGCGCCCTTGTCGGACTCGTCGCGCGAATCGAGCATATCGCTCGATTCGCTCGAGCCGGCGGCTTGAACATCTTCCGAGGCCCAATACTCAGCCCAGGTAAGGCCAGCGTAGCCATACACATACGCATCAAGGGCATCAATGGCGTCTTGCAAATGACCGAGCTGCTCAGATGCCTCCGCTTCGCCCAAATCTTCCTTTGTTAGAAGGCCTTTGGTTTCCGCGGTCTCGGTTTCGATTGCCGATTTCTCCCACGATTCAGCGGTGTAGTCATCCTTATTCAACGCAACAGCTTCGTCGTAGAGGTCCTGCAACTTCTGTTTGGTTTCCTCGGTCACAGGCTCGACGGTCTTCGCGATGTTATCGGCCGTGGCCTCGAACTCGTAGGTGTAGTCCTCGTACCCAAGCGCGTGCACGGTAAGCTTCCAATACCCCGTGCCATCGGTGCCGGAAGGCAGCTGGCAGCGAGCCGACTCCGTGAGTCCCAGTTGAATGCCCATGGATTTATGCATCCAGTTGTCGGCCGCGAATTTGGTTCCGTAGGTCGCGAGCGCAGTGGTGCGGGTGGAATCGTCGCCGTAGTAGGTCCAGGTGACAGTCTGCAAATTGGAGCCAAGGTCGCCGTAATTTTCCGTGAAGTCGACGCGCAGGAACTCACCGTACGAACCCACTCCGTCTCCGTCTTTCACCACAGGGCCCATCGCCGAAAGGTCGGCGGTTTTTTGAGCTTGGTCCTTAATTCCAGACCCCTCGCCCGCTGCTGCAGCCGAGAAGGTGAAGCTTCCATTTTCGCCCGCAGTTACGGTTTTAAGGCCGTTGGTCGTCGCATCGACATCGGCGATAACGCTATACGCTTTCAAGTTCTTCTCGGTATAACCGCCGACAAGCGTGCCGTCGTTGGCAACGAATTGGTGGGTTTCGCCAAAAGCCTCAAGCTGGGAAGAAGCGATTTTCACCGGCACGTATTTGAGGCCCGAAACTTCGTAGTCTTTAAACGTGTAGGTTTGTTCGCCGCAGGTCAAAGTCGTGATACCGGTATCATGATTGGAGCTCTTGGTTACTTGCTCGCCATCGGTCGTTGTGAACACATTGCCGGTCGAATCCCACGTGGAAACCTCGAACGTGCGGCCCTCTTCGGTATAGACCGTAGCCAGGCACTGGAAGCTGCCGCGATGCATGCCATGGTTGGTGGTCGCGCGCGTCACCACGTCGAAAGCGCCCTTGTCGGACTCGTCGCGCGAATCGAGCATATCGCTCGATTCGCTCGAGCCGGCGGCTTGAACATCTTCCGAGGCCCAATACTCAGCCCAGGTAAGGCCAGCGTAGCCATACACATACGCATCAAGGGCATCAATGGCGTCTTGCAAATGACCGAGCTGCTCAGATGCCTCCGCTTCGCCCAAATCTTCCTTTGTTAGAAGGCCTTTGGTTTCCGCGGTCTCGGTTTCGATTGCCGATTTCTCCCACGATTCAGCGGTGTAGTCATCCTTATTCAACGCAACAGCTTCGTCGTAGAGGTCCTGCAACTTCTGTTTGGTTTCCTCGGTCACAGGCTCGACGGTCTTCGCGATGTTATCGGCCGTGGCCTCGAACTCGTAGGTGTAGTCCTCGTACCCAAGCGCGTGCACGGTAAGCTTCCAATACCCCGTGCCATCGGTGCCGGAAGGCAGCTGGCAGCGAGCCGACTCCGTGAGTCCCAGTTGAATGCCCATGGATTTATGCATCCAGTTGTCGGCCGCGAATTTGGTTCCGTAGGTCGCGAGCGCAGTGGTTCGGGTGGAATCGTCGCCGTAGTAGGTCCAGGTGACAGACTGCATGTTCGCGCCCAAATCGCCATAATCGCCGTTGATGTCGACGCGCAGGAACTCGCCGAACGACCCAGTGTGGAAGGTGTCGGTTTTCTCGGTGTCGGCCTCGCTCGTCCGCACCACGCTAGGCTTCACGTCCGTAGCCGACTTAAGGCTCTGATCCTTGATGCCCGAATCGGTTCCCGTCGCCGCCTTCCCAAACGAGAAGGAATCGCCAGAAAGGCTCACTTCCTTAAGACCATTGGTATTGGCATTCACATCGGCAACAACGCCGGAATATCCGGTAAGCACACCTTCAGTAAAACCGCCTTGGATGGTTTCGCCGTTTGCCACAAAGGAGTACTGGGCCTTAAAGGCTTCCAAGTCGGCAGTCTTCACCTTTACCGGAACGTATTTAATCCCCGTTACTTTATGGCCGGTAATCGTATACGAATTGACGCCGTCCGAAACCTTGCCGCTGCCGATGCTCCAAGTTGTACCCGAAGCATCCACGAACGAGGTCTTATTGGGGTAGTAAGAAGGCGTAATTTCAACGCCTTCGGCAGTCTCTATCACATCGGAGCATTGGAAGCTGCCGCGATGCAAGCCGTGGTTGCTCGTTGCGCGCGTCACCACATCATAGCCGCCGCGGTCGTATTCGTAGACACCATTGCCCGCATCTCGATCAACCTCATCGGAAGAAGAGGTGTCCGACGCGTTATAGACGCCTTCAGCAGCCCAGTATTCTGCCCACGTAAGAGCAGCAAAACCATAGGTGTACTCGTCGACAACGGGGTTCTGAGCATCGTACGCAGCTTGCAAAGCGTTGTCTGCAGCCTCCATGATGGCTTTGCTCGAAACCGTGGCATTCGAAACAACGTCAACGCTCGTGGTGTTTTTCTCGGCGATCTGGGCGGCAACGCCTTTGACGTTACGCTTTCCGTTTTCGGCTTTATCGAGATAGTCGGCACTATCGCCGTTACCGAGCGAGTCATAAGTCTTGTCCGCGACTTTGACCGATTCGATTTTATGGGAAGACACCTTCACTTCGACCTCAACGGTATACGAAGAAATTTCCCACTCCTCGCCGTCAGGCTCGATTGCTTCCGCCGTACCCGTATAGGTTCCGTCGGCAATCTTCGCAAGATCGTATGAGGTGTTTGATTGAACCTGAATATCGTCGCTTTGAGCCTGCGCTCCATCCGTGCTATATTGCTCAGATGAGCTGGATGTTTGCGCATCTTTGCTCGCTTCGGAGGCAGTCGCGTCGTTGTTGGTAGCAGTGAGCGCGGCTGCCTCTTGTGCGTTTTCGTTGCCCGCTTCCTTGGCGATTGCCAGCGCGGGCGTCATCGACAGTGCCAGCGTTGCGGCGAGGCCAACCTTGGTGACTCCGCTACCCGCACGCTGGATGTACTGCCGAACCACATTTCGTTCGGTCATACAAGCCCTTTCTTCGGTGTTCGGGAGAGCACAGACGCATTGCTCGCCTGCCGCAAAATCGCGAAAGGGCCGTTTTGCGCCAGCCTTTTCGCGATGCTCCCCGCCAATGCAACTCTGTAAGGATATTGTAAGCCCCTAGAAACTTCAAGAAAAAGGTAGCCTTGGTTACTCGTTAGCTATGGAAAACATTCTAAGAACATATTCCGATGCTGACGGCAAGGTTGACGCCGACGCTCCAGCGAGGTATCGGGGATGTAATAAGCGAGCCCAACCTGCCAAATCTGCTAAACGCTCAGAGCATTTAGCAGGTTCGCAGCCGCTCTTCGATGCCTAGGACGGTTTCCTTAGAGGCAACTCAGGAGTCGGGAAAACAAAAAGCCGGCTGAAGCCGGCTTAAGAATTTAAATGGTGGTCAGAGAGGGACTTGAACCCCCGACACGGGGATTTTCAGTCCCCTGCTCTACCAACTGAGCTATCTGACCAGATGCATCAAACGCGAGTATTTATATTACTCATCGAAGAGGTTAAGCGCAAGAACTTTTTTCGATAATTTTAGAATCGCCCTTCATACGCGAAAGGGCGATTCTCAAGCTCGTTCGAATACGCGGCCTTTGCCTCCGTGCCAGCCAAACGCGTTCGTCCGGCACGGCGCCACTTTCGGAATACGATTCCGACAAGCCAACGCTTCCTGCGCAGCAATGACGCCGACGAAACCCCCGATGGTTTCCGCCGGGGGCGGCGCCAATCTTAAAACCCTATTCGTCTTTCATGGCGCAACCAGCTCCGAAAAGCAGATCGCGCTCCTCTTTAGGAAGCACGCTTCGTGCCTGGTCACGCAAGTTGTTCACGCCAATGAAGAACTGACGCATCATGACAACCATAAGGTAGCGGCCCTTCGGCGTAAGCGTGATTTCGTCGGCGTTGTCGGTAGCGAATGCCCCACTTGCCTTCATGAACGCATATTCCGCCGGCAAACCTGCCGCCACGCTGCACCCGAAATCGCGCTCCCACTGCTTCTTATCGAGGCGCAAACCGAACAGTTGCATCATGAAGCGGTAGCGCATGCGGTTACGCTTGCTGAATTCAGCCTTGCCCATAAGCGACATGCGACCGGTTTCGATGGCCTGGTTGTATTCGCGCACACTAAACGTGTTCACGTATTGCGTGTGCCCCAAATACGTCATGCCGCCCGAACCAATGGCCGGGTACTCCTCGTAATCGACGATATATTCGTCGATCATCTGGCCATCACCCGGCGTTTTCGCAGCGGGGGCTTCGTCTTCACGCCTATTGAACGTCCAGGCGCTTCCGTGCACGTACGGCGAATCGCTGCCGCCGGCAAGCGTTTCGGAAATGATTTCGTAGAACCGCTGCTCGCGTTCGTAATCGACCTTGCCAACAGTGCGTGCGAGAGAACGCTCGACCGACGGCGAAGCCATAAGCGGATAAAACGTGGTTTGACCACTGCCGCCTTCAATAACCATCTCCAAATCGCGACGCAAAATTTCTTCGGTCTGCGCCGGGAAGTTGAAAATCATATCGACATTGAGCGATTTGAAATACGGCGCCGCAACCTTGACGGATTCCAGAATGCTTTCCCCGGAGCCATACTTGTCGTAACGGTCCATTTGCTTCAGCAGGCCATTGTCGAAGCTTTGCACGCCAACGCTCAGGCGATCGACGCGTCCCTGCAATTTATCGAGGTATTCCGGGATAAGGTGGTTCGGGTTGGTTTCGCACGAGACTTCCTTGATGGAAAACTCGCGTTTGGCCATATCGATGAAATCGCACAGCTCGTCGATCATGATGGTCGGCGTGCCGCCGCCGATGTAGAGTGAATCGAAATCGTACCCCAGCTCTTTAACCATCATGAGCTCGGCGCGAAGGTTCTTGAAATACGGAACCGCACGTTTCTCGGAAAACGGGAAGCGATTGAAGCTGCAATACGGGCACAGGCGCTCGCAAAACGGAATATGGGCATAAAGCATGTAGCGCTGATGAGCGTTCGGGCCCGGAATACGCGGTTCGGTACACGGTTTGATATTCATGAACCGCGTTGCGCACGAGCGCACGGCGGTAGTGAGCAGACGTTCGCTCAGCATGCGCTACGCCCCCAACGCGCGAAGCGCGATATCGCGGCGATACTGCTTGCCTTCGAAATTGATTTTGTCGCACGCCTCATAAGCAAGTTCGCGCGCGTCTTCGAAGGAATCGGCCAAAGCGACCACGTTCAACACGCGACCGCCGTTGGTGACCAGCTCATCGTCTTGATTGAACGACGTTCCCGCATGAAACACCGTGACGCCATCGAGGGCCTCGGCCTCTTCAATGCCAAGGATGACCTTGCCTTTTTCATAATGCCCCGGGTAGCCATCGCTAGCCAGCACCACACACACGGCAACTTGGCTCGTCCAGCGCAAATCGAGGGAATCAAGGCTGCCAGTTGCCACCATATAAAACGCCTCGAGCGCGTCGGATTCCAAACGAGGCATGATGACCTGGGTCTCCGGGTCGCCAAAGCGCGCATTGAACTCAAGCAGCTTTGGGCCTTCGGATGTCAGCATGAAGCCGCCGTAGAGCACGCCCGTATAGGCATCGTCGAAATCGGCCGCCGTGGCCGCTGCAGCGTTCTGCATGATTTCGCGCATCTGCGCCTCAAGTTCGGGCGTGACGCACGGCACGGGCGAATAAACGCCCATGCCGCCGGTATTCGGGCCCAAATCACCATCGAAGGCGCGCTTGTGGTCTTGCGCGCAAGGCATCGCGATAGCCTTACCGCCGGAAAGAAACGCGAGCATGCTGCACTCGGGACCTTCGAGCATTTCCTCGATAACCACGACAGAGCCGGCCTCGCCAAAGTCACCCGCGAAGCAATCGCGCACGGCCTCTTCGGCCTCCTCCATATCATCGGCAACAACAACGCCCTTGCCGGCAGCCAAGCCGTCGGCCTTCACCACGATAGGAGCGCCGACCTCTTTGAGGTAGGCCATCGCCTCTTCTTCGGTCGTGCACTTTTTATAGCGAGCGGTGGGCAAGCCGTGAGCCAGCATGAATTCCTTCGAGAAGCTCTTCGAACCCTCCAGACGAGCGCCCTGGGCATTCGGTCCGAACACGGCGATTCCCGCAGCTCGCACCTCGTCGGCCACGCCTGCAACGAGCGGCGCTTCGGGGCCAATGACGACAAGGTCGATGTTCTCGTCGCGGCTAAACCCGATGATGGCCTCAGCGTTGTTTATATCGAGCGGGACGTTTTTAGCAATCGCCGCCGTTCCCCCATTGCCCGGAGCAACGAACAGGGAATCGAGGCGCGGCGATTTCGCAATGGCCCATGCAAGGGCATGCTCGCGGCCGCCCGAACCAAGCACCAAAACGTTCACGAATAATTCCTTTCCTAGATATGCACAAACCCGAATGCCGCTATGGGCATTCGGGCACGTATCGCCAAGCGCGGCTTATCGCAAGCCGGCATGGCGCGCTATGAACGATTCCGACGAGTCGAACCAACTCGAAAAGGAAGAGGCATGTACGAGAAACGCGCACATCGACCGAAAAGCGAACGAGCGCCGAAACCACCCATAGCGACAAACGCGTGCGCCGGCCCGCAAGCCGGCGCACGAAAACATTACCAACCGCGCGTAAACGTCTGATCGCGATCGGGACCAACCGAGATGATAGTGGCCTTCACGCCCGAAAGGCGTTCAAGCTCTTCGATATAAGCCTGCGCATTTTTCGGCAGCTCGTCGAAGCTTTTCGCCTTCGTGATATCTTCGCCCTTCCAGCCGGGCATAGTCTTGTACACCGGCTTGGCATGGAACAAGACGCTTTGCTGCATGGGGAAATAATCATACGTTTTGCCGTCGCACTCATATGCAACGCAAATCTTGAGCTCGTCGAATGCCGAAAGCACATCGAGCTTGGTGAGCGCGATATCGGTAAGGCCGTTGACTTCGGCAGCATAGCGCGCGATAACTGCATCGAACCATCCGCAGCGACGCTTGCGACCCGTGGTTACGCCATATTCATGGCCTTCGGAACAAAGCAGATCGCCATCGATGGCATCTTGACCAACGCCGCCGTTTTCAGGGTAGGTAAGCTCCGTTGGGAAGGGGCCGGCGCCAACGCGCGTGACGTATGCCTTCTGAATGCCCAGCACGCGATCGATGGCCGTAGGACCAACGCCCGAACCAGTCGCGGCGCCGCCCGCGCAGCATGAAGAGCTGGTCACGAACGGGTAGGTGCCATGGTCGATATCGAGCAGCGTGCCTTGCGCTCCCTCGAAAAGAATATGCTTGCCTTCGCGCAAAGCGTCGTTGAGCAGCTGCGCCGTTTCGGCCATATGCGGGCGAATGACATCGGCATAGGGAAGATATGCTTCGCAAATCTCTTCGACCGTGAACGTGCGCTTCCCATACACCTTTTCAAGGATGGCGTTTTTCACCTCGAGCGCCGCTTCGACTTTCATGCGGAACACATGCTCGTCGAGCAGGTCTTGGATGCGAATGCCGCTGCGGGCGGCTTTGTCCTGGTAGCAAGGGCCAATTCCGCGATTCGTCGTGCCGATTTCGTTTTTGCCAAGACGAAACTCGGAAGCCTTATCGAGCTCGATGTGGTAGGGCATGATCACATGCGCGTCGCAAGAAATCTTCAAACGCTCGCACGAAAGGCCTTCGCCTTCGAGCATGCGCATTTCCTCGACGAGCACCTGCGGGTTCACCACGACGCCATTGCCGATAACCGGCACGGCGCCTTCGTACATAATTCCCGAAGGAATCAGATGCAAAGCGAGCTTTTTCTCGCCATGGATAACGGTGTGACCAGCATTATTTCCGCCCTGATAGCGCACCACGTAGTCGAAGTCACGGGCGATAAGGTCGGTGACCTTGCCCTTTCCTTCGTCGCCCCACTGGGCGCCGACCAACACGACGTTCGGCATAATGGTCCTTTCGATTGCCAATTCAGATAATGCGAACTTCGCGATTATAGCCTTAAAATATGGGCGTGCTTCGTTTGTTCGGCAAATGCGCTCACTACTTCCTTATGACATGTGAACACAATGACCTGGCGCGTGCGTGAGAGCTGTTCAAGGGCCAAAACGGCGCCAGCGCGGCGCTCATCGTCGAAATTGGCCAAAATATCGTCGCAGAGCACGGGTATGCATGACCCCACCTCGGGCGCGCATTCAAGCAAAGCGATTCGCAGGGCAAGATAGAGCTGCTGGCATGTTCCAAGCGAAAGCATGCGCGATTCAACGGGGCGTCCGAATGAATCGACGGCGTACACGCACGCCCCATCGAGCCTTACCCCGACCCAAGCGCCCGAAGTCATGAGATCCATGAGCTTCGATGCGCGCGCGTAGACCTCGGGCTGGCTTTCGGCGCCCCACGAATCGGTCGCCTTGAGCACGAGTCGGCGAGCGAGCAGCAGCCTTGCAAGGTCTTCGGCCGACTCTCGCTGGCGCGTGGCAATTTGGGCGCGATTCGTTTTCAGAAGATCGAATTCCGTTTCGCGCAACCCATCGGAAAGAAGCTGCTTGAGCTGGCCGATGCGCAAATTCGCCTCTGCCAAATCGGAATCGATCTCGACCCGTTGCGCCGAAAGCGATTCAGTGGCGACCTCTATGTCTTCGAGCGTCGATTCCTCCGAAAGCCCCGCATCTGCAAGCATTTCCGCGCGGCGGACAGCAGCAGCGGAAAGCTCGCGAGAGGCTTCGTCATAGCGAATGCGGGCGATTTCGAAAGACTCCCGGGCCCGGTTCACGGCCGCGCGCGAAGCCGCGGCCGCATCGAGGTCGGCAAGGGCGCGCTCGGCCGTTTGGGCCTGCGTGAAAAAACCCATTTCGGCGAGCGACGTGCGCACCTCGTCGGCAACAACCATAGCTTCGCCTTCGCGCGCATCGTATATCGATCTGCATGCCGCCATCGTTGTGCGAGCGGAATCTGCAGGCGCCGATGAACGAGCCTTTTGGTCGCGGCGCAACGAAAAGCACCCGAAAGCAATCGCTGCGGCCGCAACCAAAAGCGATGCTGCGCAAACCAGCGAAAACGACGAATCGCGCAGAACAAGGACGATCGCCGCGGCGCAAAGCACAACACCGAACACAAAAGCCGAAAATGCAAGGGCGTGCGAAGAGGTCGCGCTTTCGTCGCCAGGATCGATTGCCGAGGATTCGTTTTGAGTCTCCCAAACAACCCGAGCCTGCTCATAGGCATCGCGAGCCGCCTCAACACGACGCCGTGCATCGAGCTCTCGGCGCAAAAGCGGCTCAAGCCTCGCGCGGAAAGACCGTTCATCTTCAAGCGAGAGCTCTGCATCGCCAGAACATGACGTCATCGCGGAATTCAATTGTGCCTCGCACTCCCTCAAACCCAACCGAGCCTGGGAAAGTTCCTCTTCAAGGTGGCCTTCCTTCGATTCGACGCGCGCAAGCCCACCTTTGCAGGCAGCAAGGCGCTCAATGCGGGTATTCACCGAAGCAAGATCGCCAGCCAGCCTATCCCTCTTCGAAATAAGCTGGCGAAGCTCAACATCTTCGCCTTTGAGCTCGTCCGCATGCGCCCGCGCATCGGCAATGCGCCGCTTCACCGAATCGAGCTCGCGAGCAAGGTTCGGAAACGATTCGGTCTCGGCGGCCGCCCGGCTCGAATACGCAGAGATTCGCCCGTCGAGCGACGAAGCGACCTGAGCAGGGCTCACCTTTGTTGCCGAACCGGCGGTGAGCAGCTTTGCAGAAATATCGGAAGCTCCTTCAAGGGAGCGCAACTCATCGCCATCGAGGGAAAACAACGTCTGGAACGTCTCTTTGTCGATATCCGAGCAAACCCGGTCTATCCAAGCAGCATCGCCCGAAAGACCATCGGCATTGCGGGCGCGAGAAATAGAGCCTATCTCACCTTCCGGCCCTTCGGAAAAGACGAGCGTCCCTTCGCGCTCCGCCGATTTTGGCTTGTAGGCGTTTCGCCCACCTCGAGCTTCGGGCCAACCGAACAACACGCCGCCAACAAACGCGCGCGTCGTCGTTTTGCCGGCCTCGTTTGCGCCGTAAACGACATTCAAACCCGGAACGAAGGGGCCAACCGACTTGTCGATAAAGCGACCAAAGGCGCCCATATGCATTCTTTGCAGGTAAACGCCGCTCCTCGATTCCGAATCGGCGCGATTCGGTTTCTGGGTACGGGCCGCATGCTTTCCCGCCATCACAAATCACGCCCCTCAAGCAATTCAAGCGCAAGGTTTTCAGCCCGCTCGCACAAATCGGGCAGCCCTTGCTCAATATTGGCAGGCAAGGCGAGCCCGCGACTGGAGAATTCTTTTTGCAGGTAGGCGAGCGTCTCGTCCGCGCGGGAGCGCTGGGTATCGGATGCCCGAAGCAAGGTCGCCTCGAACAAGCCCGCATCTCGCATGGCTTGCTTGTCGAGCGGCGATGTCGTCTCGTCCACCATGGCATCGCAATAAAACGAGGGATAGCGTTCATTGAGCTCGTCGCGCAAATCTTCCATGAGGCCAGCACGCGAGAACATGGCATGGAGGGGCGTTTCGCCCACTAAACGAATGCGGGCGATCATCTCTTCGCACGACGCCTGCGCATTTGCGGAAAACATCGCCTTTACGCACGCATCAAGAACATCCCCCGTGCCAACGCATGACGAAACATCGACATCGAGACGCTCCCATTCAACCGATTCGCACGCAATGAATTCGAGCGTGTTCGGCATGCCTTCCTCGAGCGTTACAGCCAAACATCCCCTATCGCCCGTTTCTTTTATATCGCGCCCTTGCGCGCAGCCGCAAAAGGCGAGCTTGGTTTCGGTAGCACCCTGGGGGAAGCGGAAATGCCGATGAATGTGCCCAAGAGCCCAATAATCCATGCCCGAAGCATAAAGGCCCTCTTCGCTGGCGGGCGCCTTATACGGATCCATCCAAAGCCCCGTGTGCAGCATGCCAACGACAAACGGCACGGCAACCCCGCACGCATCCAATGCGGCAACTCGAGTCATTCCCGCCCCAGCGTCAACGAGCGCGGCGGCATTGGAAAAACCGCGGGCGGCAATAACCGCGCACGGCTCCCCATCTTTGCGAAAAAGGGCATAGCCCGGCTCACCGGAGCCGAACATGACCACGTTGCCGGGAAGCTCGTCGCGCAGCCCCGCCCACGTGGCATAAGGGTCGTGGTTTCCCGCGATGATATACACCGGGATATTCGCCTCGCGCAAACGCTCAAGCCCACGAAGGAAATGCCGGTAGTGGGCATAGCTCGGCTTGTCGGTGTCGAAAACATCGCCAGCAAGCAAAACGAAGTCGACCGATCGGTCGAGCGCCGCATCGATAACGCGGTCGTATGCCTCGGGGATTGCACGCACGAGCCTATCTGCCCATTTGGGAGAAAGCGCCCGCAAGCCACGAAAAGGCGCACCCAAATGGATGTCGCCAGAATGGATGAATGTGACGCGCCTCCCCATGCCAATGGCCTATATCTGCGATGGATCGATATAGTTGCCGAATTTGGTGTATTCAGGATTGAACGACAGCGTGATGTCGCGCGTGGCACCGTTGCGGTGCTTCGCAACGATCAGCTCGGCCGTTCCCCATTCGGGACGACCGTCGGTTTCCGCCTCAAGCTCATCCATGGAGCGGTCGATAAACATGACGATGTCGGCGTCTTGCTCGATTGAGCCAGATTCGCGCAGGTCGGAAAGCATAGGGCGCTTGCTGCCGCGCATTTCAACCGCACGGGAAAGCTGAGAGAGCGCCAAAAGGGGCATGTCCATTTCTTTGGCGAGAACCTTCAAGCCACGCGAGATTTCGGCGACCTCCACGGCTCGATTGCCATCGCGCCTGTTCGACGGAGGCTGCATGAGCTGCAAGTAGTCGACGACGATAAGGCCGCGCTTCTTATCGCGCAGCTGCCGGCGGGCTTTCGCCCTCATTTCCAAAAGCGACAATCCCGGCGTGTCGTCGATATACAGCTCAAGACCCGAAAGCGTTGCGGCCGCATTCATGATGGCGTTCCAGTCGCCCTCTTGCAGATTGCCTTGGCGTAACTGGCCCAAATTCACGCGAGCCTCGGAGCACAAAATGCGTTGCACAAGCTGGTTTGCTCCCATTTCCAAGCTGAAGAAGGCGACTGCCGCACCGGATTTCGCCGCATTCGTGGCCAAGTTGAGAGCGAATGATGTTTTACCCACGCCAGGGCGAGCGGCCAAAATAAGCAAGTCGCCGCCGCGCAAGCCCCAAAAAAGCTTATCGACATCGGTGAAACCCGTCGGGGTTCCGGCCATCTGATTTCGATTGTTCACAAGCTCATCGATCTCGTCGAAAGCCTGAGTGAGCAAATCGGTAATGTTCTGAAACGACGACGACACCCTCTTCTGGGTTACATCGAAGAGCATTTTTTCAGCATCTTCGATAACTTCATTGGTGTCGTCAGGCGCATCGTATGCGAGGGCATTGATGTTCGTCGATGCGTATATCAAGTCGCGCAAAACGCTGTTACGTTTCACGATTTCGGTATGGCTCTTCCAATTGGTGAGCGAAAGGGTATTGTTCGCGAGCTCCACGATATACGGGCGCCCACCCACCGCTTCAAGCTGACCTTCTGCAGCCAAGCGATCGGCTAAAGAAATCTGGTCGATGGGAATATGCCTGGTGTTCAGCTCAAGCATTCCCGCAAAAATAAGCTGATGGGCAGGGCGGAAGAAATCTTCGGGAACAAGCTTCGTTGCAATCTCGTCCATCGCTTCGGGATTAAACATCGGTGCTGCCAAAACCGATTTTTCCGCCTCGATGTTGTTTGGCAAAGGTCGACCTGTCGTGCTCTGCAAAACGGGAGCCCCCGTGCTGCGTTCGCCTGAAAAGTTGTCCGATTTGCCAGCCATGCCCATTGCCCTTTCGTTATTTTCTGCACCGCATATTATGGAACATCAAACCCTTCGCGAAGGCCCCGAGGGCTCTTCTTCAGAACAGAAACGGAGGGAAACACTCGAACTTGATGACAAGACGAAAAAAGGGGCGCTTGCGCGCCCCTTTTCGAAAGCTTGATATTTCGCTTTCGCGAAACCGCTATTCAGCGGCCTCTTCGGTAGCCTCGGCCACAGCCTCTTCAGCCTCAACGGCCTCGGCGGCTTCTTCTGCCTCTTCGACGACCTGCGTGCCAACCATCAGCTGAAGGTCAACATGGATGTCGCGATAGATGTTCAGAGCAACCTCGTGAGCGCCAGCGGTCTTGATAGCCTTGCGGATATCGAGACGCTTGCGGTCGATTTCAATGCCAGTCTCAGCCTTGACCGCATCAACGATCATGTTGGAAGTGACGGAACCGAACAAAACGCCCTCTTCGCCGACCTTCGCGTCGACGAAAATCTTTTTGCCCTCGAGCGAAGCCTTCAAAGCCTCAGCGTCGGCGATGCGCTTTTCCTCGCGCTTGGCGATATTGCCACGACGCTGCTCGAGCTGCTTCAAGTTGCCAGCAGTGGCGAGCACAGCCTTTTTCTGGGGGCCAAGATAGTTATTGAAGAAGCCACGAGCAACTTCGACGACGTCGCCTTCGCCGCCCTTGTTCGGGACCTCGGTAAGCAGGATAACCTTCATTGGTGCCTCCTAGCGATTGCGGCGATCGCCGCGGCCGCTCACGGCCGGAACCGTGTAGGGCATGAGAGCCATCTCGCGAGCATTCTTGATAGCGCAAGCGATATCGCGCTGATGCTGGACGCAGGCGCCAGTCACGCGACGGGGCTTGATTTTGCCGCGATCGGTAACGTATTTACGCAGCATAGCCGTGTCTTTGTAGTCGACGTACTGCGCGTCTTCTTTGCAGAACTGGCAGTACTTACGGCGCGGCTGCTTGGTGTATTCAGCCATTGATTTCCTCTTTCAGAACTGTGTCAATATTGATTGACAGGGGCGACTTAGAACGGAATGTCTTCGTCGTACACGGACGTATCGATCGAAGGCGACGCCGGTGCGGCGGCATATGACTGAGCCGGTGCCTGTGGGCGCGGAGCTGCCTGCGAGCCATCGCGGCTCGACATGAACTCGATTTCGTCGACGACGACCTCGAGCTTGCTGCGCTTGGAACCGTCTTGCGCTTGCCACTGCGACCAACGAAGCTTTCCTTCGATGGCGACCTTGGAGCCCTTGCTCAGGAATCGGGACACGCTCGCAGCGCGGGCGCCGAACATCGTGCAGTCTACGAAATTCGCGTAATCCTCCCACTGGCCCGTCTGGTTGTTCTTGCGGCGGTCGTTGACAGCCACGCCAAACGAGAGAACTTGAAAACCGCTCGGGGTTTCGCGAAGCTCTGGGTCACGCGTGAGATTGCCTGTGATAGTCACTTTGTTGATGCTCATGACAAAATCCTCGATCCTGAAAACTTGGGAGTCTTAAACCCCCTGCCTGGTGTTCGGGCCGCGACTACTCGCGGTCGAAGCGATGAACGATCTTGTGGCGGACCACCGCGTCGGTGATGCGCAGCACGCGATCGAGCTCCGCGATATTGGCGGGATCTGCGTGGAAATCGATGAGGGTGTAGTCGCCCTCGGTCAGGCCGTTGATCTCGTAGGCGAGCTTGCGCTTGCCCCAATCTTCAACGTTGTCGACCTTGCCTTCGCCCTCGGCGATGGTGGTCTCGATACGCTTCATAACGGCGAGACGGGTTTCGTCGCTGATGGTGGGCGCGACGAAGAACAGCAATTCATAAGCCTTCATTGTGTCACCTCCTCTGGACTTAACGGTCCCGGGGCATATGAAGGCGCTGCCCGGGACAGGAAACTTGGCCATGATATCAGCCGAAAACTATCCGCGCAATCACTATCTTCGCCGCAACGCCAATTACACGCTCGCACCACATTCCTGCACAAACCGCTTATTTCCGGCAACCATACAGCGGATACCTTGCTCAGGCATTGCCCGCAATTCCGCAAAACCATTCCGGAATCTTCCATTTTGTCGCCGATTTTCTTCGTTTTTCTCTCAATTTGGTCGCTCATTTCTTGCCGCTTGCTATCAAGATGAGGCTATTCATACGAGTGGCACGGCGGTTTGCTATGATTCGAGCACTGAAAATCAGCGCCCGAACGCGGCGCTCACGACAGATGGGAGCAACTATGGCCGACCGCGATGTCGAAAGCGACGAGCTTGGCGTTCCGCCAATCGACGAGACCCTTGAAATTCTGCTTCTGCAAGCCATTGAAGAAGCCCAAGACCGCATGGAGGCGGGCGCAGAAGTCGTGCCGTTCACTTCTCTTCTCAACGGGGAAACCGTAACCGAAGACACCCACACCGGCACCACCGAAGAGTGTTTTGAATCGGCCCGAAAAACGGTTGAAGCCGCCAAAGGCGCCCAGGCATACACGCTGTGCTACGACGGCTATATCGACACCGACGACGGCCGCAAAGACGCAATCATTGCCGAGGGTGGCACAGCTGGCGGCGGGAAAGGCGTTGCCGTATGCCTGATTTATGAAGAGGGCGAAGATATGCTCACGTTCGAAGAGGAGGTCGTATACCTCGCTGAAGCGCCGAATTTCCTGGCAGGCGACGAGGAAATCCCGGCAATTATTGAAGATACCGAAGAGGACGCGGAATAAAATTAGAATTCTGTTTACCTTTAAGACTTTTTTGGTATACTGCATTTTCGCTACGCGCAATACGCGTGGCAATCGACGCAACGGAGAGATGTCCGAGCTGGCCGAAGGAGCACGATTGGAAATCGTGTATGCGCCAAAAGCGTATCTGGGGTTCGAATCCCCATCTCTCCGCCAGACAACCTAAGCGCCTATTCCTGGCGCTTTTTCATACGGCCTTTATGGCCGCACCCTCGGAGGGGTGGCAGAGTGGTTGAATGCGGCGGTCTCGAAAACCGTTTGGCCCGCAACCCGGGTCACGGGGGTTCGAATCCCCCCTCCTCCGCCAGTTTAAGAGCTGCAAGCACGGGAAACCGTGCTTGTTTTGTTTTATCCCGACGAAGTTAAGGGGATTCGAACCGATGAGGTCGATTCTCGCCAAGAAAACAGCCCAGTGGGCTGTTTTCAGAGAATCGCGAGCCAAGCTTTAGCTTGGCGAGGTGAAGCGCGCGGAGCGCGAATCTGAATTCCCCTCCTCTGCCAGTTTAAGCAAAGCAAGCACGGTTTCCCGTGCTTGCTTTGCTTATCCCAACGACGTTAAAACCTGCTAAACGCTCCGAGCGTTTAGCAGGTTGGTATCATCGCCGAAAAAGAAAAGCCCGCATCTGCGGGCTTTTCTTTACTCAGTCTTCGTTTCGCTTGGCTGCGATGAAGTCGAAGTGCTTGTCGAGGACGACTCGGTAGAGGCGCTCTCGGAAGTCTCCGTGTTTTCGGTAGAAGCGGTGGTGTCAGAGGACGTATCGCTCGATTCAGTCGTCGTCGAAGAGCTGCTCGTGCTGCTGTCGCTCGAAGGCTCAATTCCGTCGAGGCTTACGTCATAGGCCAAGCCACTCGGCATATCGTTGATCTGGATGTCGGCGTTTTCTTTGTAATCCTGATACCACTCAGAATATGCCGACTGCTGGCGATAAGACTCAAGCTGGGTCTTAAGGTAGTCGATGAATTCCGAAGGAACCTGATCGACCGAAGTCAATTCCTCAGGAACATTGAAGACCTGGGTGCACTTGATGATATGGATGCCATAGCTCGAAGTCACCAGGCCGGAAACCTGGCCTTCTTCAAGCGCGTCGAGCCCGGTTTGATATTCGGTCACAAACGACGTGAGTTTATCCCAACCCACATTGCCGCCATCTTCGGCGCTGCTGGAATCCTGGGAGTACTCTTTGGCCGCCTCGGCGAAATCAAGCTCGCCGGCGTTGATCTTGTCGAGAACCTCTTGAGCGGTTGCCTCGTCATCGGAATTAAACAGAATGTGGCTCGACTTCTTCGCGCCGTCCCACATGCTCGAATACATGCTCACATAGCTCAGCAATTCCTCATCGGTAAGGTCTTCAGGCTGAGCAACCTTATCGCTCAGCGCGCTTTGCAGCAGGGAAATCTCGAGCAAAGAACGGTACTGCGATTCCGTGGTTCCGATCTGCTTCAAGGCGCTTTGCCAATCTTCATCGGAATCGTAATAGGAACGCATTTGTTCAACCTGGGCATCGACCTCGGAAGAATCGACCGTTACGTCGTTTTCCTGAGCAGCCTGGCGAACAAGCTCCTGGCTTACGTAGTAGTTGATGACGCTTTCGCGAATATCAGACACGGTGTAGTCGTTGTCGACAAGCCACTGCGCCCAATCGGCATCGCTTTCAAGGCTTGCAGCGCTGCGGTAATTTGCGATGTACGCCGAAACGACCTTTTCGCCGATCTCGGTGCCGTTGACGGTAGCCGCCACACCTTCGGAGGTATCGTAAACCGACACGTCTTCCGAATCGCTGCTCGACTGCGAGTTGCAGCTAGCAAGAGCGAAACAGCATGCAGCCGAAAGAGCAACGGCGCAAGCTGCCTTTATGAAGTTCATCTTCTTCATCAATCCCAGCCTTCTCTTATGGGAGAGAAACAAACAAGCGCCGAGCGGCGCCCAAGGTTCCTCGGTAACAAATGGGTATTCTCGCATAGGCAGAATAAAGCGAACGAAGCGCCACAATACGCCCACACCGAACCCATCCGAAAGATCACGGCTTTTCCGCCGTATACGTTGCCTAGCTCATCTTTTAAACGCGCAGGAAACAAGTGTGCCCCGCGACACATGCAGCGGGGCACGAAAGTGCTAGTTCTTGTTCGCCTTGCGACGCTCGGTCGCCGAAAGCAAGCGCTTGCGCATGCGAATCGACTGGGGCGTAACCTCGACGAGCTCGTCGTCTTCGATGTATTCGAGCGCCTCTTCAAGCGTGAAGGTGCGCGGCGGCGTCAGCTGAATGGCTTTGTCGGCCGTCGAAGAGCGCTGGTTGCCAAGGTTTTTGGTCTTGGACACGTTCACTACCATGTCGCCTTCTTTGGCGGACTCGCCAACGATCATGCCCTCGTAGCACTCATCGCCCGGCTTGACGAACAAAGTGCCGCGCTGCTGCAGCGTATCAAGCGCATACGCAACGGCCTTGTCGGTTGCCATGGCGATCATGCCGCCGTTTTTGCGGCCCTGCATCTCGCCGGAATACGGGCCGTACTCGCGGAAATGATGGAACAAAATACCCTCGCCGTGGGTCACATTGAGGATACGGGTTTTCAGGCCCATGGTGCCACGCGACGGAATACGGAACGTGAGATGCGTCATATTCTCGTCGGAAGCCATGTCTTCCATGATGCCGCCGGCGATACCCATGACCTCGATCGCCTTGCCCGAATAATCGTTGGGAACGTCGAGCGTTGCTTCCTCGATAGGCTCAAGCTTGTGTCCGTTCTCGTCGGTCTTGTACACGACCTGCGGGCGGCCAACCTGGAACTCAAAGCCTTCACGACGCATGGTCTCCATAAGAACCGAAAGATGCAGCACGCCGCGGCCGGCAACGCGCACGCCGGTTTTGTCTTCGGTTTCCTCGATGCGCATCGAGATATTGGATTCCTTTTCGCGCATCAGGCGCTCTTTGAGCTGGCGGGCGCCAACGATATCGCCCTCGCGGCCAACGATGGGGCTGGTGGAAGCCTCGAACACGACGGCCATCGTGGGCTCTTCAACGGCGATGGGCGCCATTTCAACGGGGTTCTCGCGATCGGTGATTACGTCTCCGATGTCAGCCGCCTCGATGCCGATGACAGCCACAATATCGCCCGCGTGCGCCTCAGGCACCTCGACCTTGCCAAGGTTCTCGAAGGTGTACACCTTGCGAATTTGGGCGTTGTAGGGCTCGCCTTTCGAGGGAACCACGAGCACGAGGTCTTTCTCGCGAACAGTGCCGCTATGCAAACGGCCAATGCCGATGCGGCCTTCGTAGCTGCTGTGATCGACCGTGCACACCTGCAAAGCGATAGGGCCGTCAATATCAACGTCGGGCGCAGGAATCTCTTTGAGAATCGTATCGAGCAGAGGAATCATGTCCATGTTGTCATCGGCATGATCGTAGCGCGCATAGCCGTTAACGGCCGAAGCATAAATAACGGGGAAGTCGAGCTGCTCGTCAGAAGCGCCGAGTTCAACCATGAGGTCGAACACCTTGTCAACAGCGCCTTCGGGGTCGGCATTCGGGCGGTCGATTTTATTTACGACAACCACGATGCGCAGGCCGCATTCGAGCGCATGCGACAAAACGAAGCGCGTCTGCGGCTTGGGGCCCTCGTAAGCGTCCACGATGAGCAGCGCACCATCGGCCATATTGAGCACGCGCTCAACCTCGCCACCGAAGTCGGCATGGCCCGGGGTGTCGATAACGTTGATCTTCACGCCCTTGTAGTTGATGGAGATGTTCTTCGACAAAATCGTGATGCCGCGCTCGCGCTCCTGATCGTTCGAATCGAGTACGCGCTCTTCTACCTGCTGATTCTCACGAAACACATGCGCCGCGCCAAGCAAACGGTCGACCAACGTCGTTTTACCGTGGTCAACGTGCGCGATGATGGCAACGTTGCGAAGGTTTTCTTGCTTCATTACTCTTCTTCCCAGTTCTCTTCCAATTGCCGCTTCTGCATCTCGATTTCTCCAAGATGCTCATCAAGCGTCTGTATATTCCTGCACGCTCCGGCGAGCGTGACAATACCCCAAATAACAAGCGTTCCCGCAAGCCCGGCAGCCCACACGATGCGTCGCAAAAATAGCGCCACAATCGCACCGGCCACAATCATGATGATCGCGTTGCGCCGTTCGTCGGCAAGTGCGTCGCGCTGCGCAACGAGCTGAACGCGCGCGGCATCGAGGCCCGCTATTTTCGCTTCGCGAGAAGAATAGGCCGAACGCCGGTGTGAAGACGACGCCGAGGACGACTTCGCCGCACGAGAACTTGTTAGGTAATCGTATGCGTCTTGCAAACGCTTGAATTGCTCCGTTGCGCGATCTTGCAGCTTTTTGTTGTTCGCAAAGCGATCAGGATGCAAAATCTGCACGCATTCGCGATAAGCCGATTTAATGTCGGCAGGCGATGCGTCGTCATCGAGCCCAAGGATATTGAGCGCCTCGGTGCGGTTCACGCAGCCCCTTTCAACAATATCTCGCAAAGACACACGGCCAGCGATTATAGCATTGCCCGAATACCGTTACGAAACCACCACGTCAGACGCATATAAGCAGCAAAGAAAAGCATGGAGGCAAAAGAGTTTCGACGACCTTCGGATAGATTACCAGTTTAGATCGACACCGCGCCAAAACGGGTTACTTGCGGAAGTGCTCACGGACAGCCGCGACGATCACG
>CAVGRL010000026.1:22572-30777 GCA_963631715.1 Bacteroidaceae bacterium | reverse complement strand
CGGGCCTCTTTGCGTTTGCGGCCTCTTGTCGCGTTAAGGGGAGGCTCCGGCCGCGGTATCGAGGTCTTTCTTGTGCACCTATCCTCGCCGATGGGCTTAAACATGAGCGCCGTGCTCGCGTGACGAGTGCGGCGCTAAACGGCCGTTTGCTCTGCTTGACGTAGTGTAGGTACAAGGCTAGGTGCTTCAGGCACGAATATCCATGCTGCTATAACGGGCGTCGAGCGCAAGCCTCCGATGGATTCCTTCGGTTTGCCCGTTCGGGACCCTCGGTTCAATTCGATAGTGCTGAATTGCCCTCGTGATGGAATCCGTGTTTCGTTGCGAGAACAGGCCAATGAAATGGTGTTTCTCGGCGAAAGATGCTGTTGAATGACATGGGGTGCAGATTTTGTTAAACTGCCTCCTATTGATTGTGTGTTTTATGAGTTAAAGTGGTTAACACATTGCTTTTTGCGGCGGAACGAGTATTCCGCCGCGGCATGTAGGGACGACTTCTTGTAGCTAAAGACGTAAGGGCAAAAACAGATGAAACGAACCATAGAAGCACTTGCATCTACATTGCTGGTGGCTGCGGCATGCTTCGTCGTGGCTCCTGCTGCCTGGGCGGCCGACGTCCAGGCCTATGTATTGTCGGGTGACGAGCCGGTGTCGATTAGCGTGCCTGCCTCCAACGACTCCGACGACGAGGGGGATCAAGCCCTGGCCTCGTCCAAGATTGCTCTCGCGAGCGCCCCTGCGGGCGTGTCGCTCCAGCCCGGCGACAATGTCTGGGTGAACGGCAGCACGGGCGACGACGCCAACCCCGGCACCGAAGAGTACCCGGTCAAGACCTTTTCCCGAGCCAAGGAGCTCATGGATAAGTTCAATTCCGACATCATCTGGGTTACCGGCGCCCTTCAAGTCTCTGGCACAACCGAGACTTGGGACCTTGGCGGCAAGATGGTCATGCGCGACGGCGCTTATCGCGGCACACTCGTCGAGGTTACGAATAAGGGGTCCCTCACGCTGCGGAATCTCGTCATCGACGGCGGCTGCAAGAACGGTGCCACGGGCAAGGCCGATAGCGGCGACGGCAGCGGCGGATCCCTTATCACCGTGCGCGGAAGCGAGTCCACGAAGAGCACGCTCACCATTTGCGACGGTACGATTCTTAGGAATAACGTCGTAGCGGTCACGAACCATTCGATGCCAGAATCGGGTGGCGCAATCTATGGCATCTACGCAAATGTCAATGTAGAGGGCGGCTCCATTACCGGCAACTCGGCGGTCTATGGCGGTGGCGTCTGCATCGTCGATGACTCTCTGCTGACCATGAGCGGCGGCTCCATTACTGGCAACTCGGCCGTTAAAGCCAGGAATTCTGGTGAAGGCGCGGGCTACAGCGGAACTGGTGGTGGAGTTCTCGTGTGGCGCGGCGCGGCGATGAATTTCTCTGGAGGAGCCATTAGCGAGAACGTCGCCTACAACCGCGGTGGCGGCATTTCTGTGGGCGGAGTTATGACCTATGCTCCTGATTCCAGCTCCGTGCTCACGATGACGGGCGGCACGATTTCGAACAACAAGGCCGGCTCTGCCGGTGGCGGCATCTTCGTTGCGTCCGGCACTAACCCAGATGCTGGCTATGCTGGCTCGTACTGCGTCGCGAAGATCAGTGGTGGCTCGATTACCAATAACCAAATGACTGGTGACGGGGACAGCAACAAAGCCTTTGGCGGCGGTGCCATCTACGTTAACGGCATTTCGAGCGACTACAACATGTTCCATAACGGAGAACTCTATCTTGAGAGGGTCGAGGTCTCGGACAACTCCGCGGCCATTGCGGGCGGCGGCTACGCAGGTTGTCCCTCCTCGTTGACCGAGGTGAACCTCACCAACGGAGCGGTGTTCTACGGCAACAAAACTGACACCGGCAAGGCGCGTGAGATTTATGTGCTGGCTTCGTCTGTCTACGGCTCTCACAGTGGCGATCCGCATTATGAAGTAAGCCCGTCTATGCTCGGCGGCGCTGCTTATCGATGGGTTTATGACGATGGCGCCGAGGTGCCGCTGAGCGAGCTTTCGGGCGCGCTTAGTGCCGCGCGCGGGGAGGAGCTGTGCCTGAGCAACGCTTTGGGCGCTTCTAGCGCTGGCGTGCAGAGGGCGGTCTCCCTGACGAAGGTGCACATCACGGGCAACACGTCCACTACGCGCGGCGGTGGCATCGGCTCTAATGGCAGCGTCTTCATCGGCAAGGTCGACGAGGAGACTACCGAGGTCAGCGCCTCCAAGAATTGGGTTGATGCCGACGACAAGGACGGGATTCGCCCCGGGAGCGTGACCTTCGAGCTCTACCGCAACGGCGAGTACGTGGGCTATCAGACGGTTTCGCCTAACGATAATGGCGTTTGGGAAACCACGTTCACCGATCTTCCCAAGGTTGACGCCGATGGCCATGAGTATGTCTACACCGTTAAGGAGCGCGCGGTCGAGGGCTACGTCGGCGACGTTGAGGGCGATGCGGCCGAGGGCTTTTCGGTCTTCAATACTCGCGTGACTTCCGTCGATGTGAGTAAAAAGTGGGACGACGGGGACAATATCGACGGTAAGCGTCCGGCCTCGGTGACGGTTGACCTGCTGCGTGACGGCGAGAAGATCGACTCTGCCACAATCGAGGCGGACGATAACGGGCACTGGGGCTACACTTTCTCTGACCTCGCCAAATACGACTCCGAGGACAGCCACGAATACGTTTATACGGTTGAGGAGCGGGCCGTCGAGGGCTATATCTCCAAAGTTGCCGGCTCTGCCGCCGATGGCTTCATAATCACCAACGTGCACGAGCCCGCGACCACCTCGGTCGAGGTCACCAAGAAGTGGGTTGGTACCGCCGCAAAGTCTGCGACGGTGAAGCTGCAGGTGTCAGATGATGGCGGTGCCATCTGGACCGACATCGAAGGTGCGACTGTCGAGCTCACCGAAGCTTCTGGCTGGAAGGCGACATTCGAGAACCTTCCTGCTTATGTGACGGGCAAACAGGGCGTCAGGCGCCTGTACCGCGTGGTGGAGGAATCCATCGAAGATTTCACGGCAACTTATGAGGTTGAAGGCGAGAAATCCGACGGTTCATTCGAGGCTAAGGACGGCAAGATCGTGAAGGTCGTCGTCACCAATACCAAAAACGAGATTCCGCCCACGCCCGAGACGTCGGAGAATTCCAAAAAAGAACTGGCCCAAACGGGCGATTCAACCTTTGGCTTGTTCGCGACAGCATTGGTTGCTGGCGTAGCCGCCCTCGCGTGCGGCGTGGGCATTCGTCGGCGCACGCGGTGAACGCTCGCGCCCGACGTGCTCTTTTAGGCTCGAGCGGATTTGAGGAATTCTAAAAACAACGGCGCGGCGTTGCCGAGATACTCAGGGTGCCATTGAACCCCCACGTAAAACCCGGCGTTTTTGCCTTCGACGGCTTCTATTACGCCGTGGTGGCTCGCCGCTGCCTCGAGCAAGGGCGAGATATCGCGAACGGCCTGATGGTGCATTGAATTTACGAAGAGCGACAAAGGGTTTTCTGCGCCTGCGGCGTGTTTTTCGCCATAGATGGCATGAAGGGCCGATTGCGGCTGTATGAGCACTTCGTGTACCGAGCGTTCAAAAGGGCGCTCCTGTTGGTGCGTGCGCGCTTCGTCGTCGCTCATCCCTTCGATAAGCGAAAGGTCTTGGTAAAGCGTTCCGCCAAGCGCCGCATTCATGATTTGCATGCCTCGGCAAACACCCAGCGTTGGGAGGTTTAAGACGAAGGCTCGGCGGGCGATTCTCAGTTCGAAACGGTCGCGTTGCTCGTTGACCGAACGAACCGATGGGTGTGCGGTTGGCTCGCCGTATGCGCGCGGGTCAATGTCGCCGCCGCCAGAAAGCAAAACTCCGTCCAACGATGCGAGCACGTCTTCTATGTAGGCGGGGTCGTCGGATAGGGGAGCGAGCATCATGGGTATGCCGCCCGCTGCGGCAACGGCGAGGGCATATTCATGATTGGCTTCGCACATATTCGTCGTTGGATTGATTTCTGCGGAAATGCCGATGAGGGGCTTCACGCCGCGTCCTCCTTGCGTGGTGCGCGTTCGTTCTTGATAATGGTATTCGTTTTCAGCAATAAATATGCCAATTCCCGGTGGGAAACGCCCCCTTGTTGGGAAAACCGCCGATTGGCGCCAGGTATGCTCTGGTCGCGCAGTGCTCTGTTATTTGGTTGGATATTGCAGCAATTCGTCGATGGTGACGAATTTCCAGCCTGCCGCTTTGAGCTTGGGCAGTCCGTTTCTGAGGGCCTCGATGGTTTGGCTGCGGTCGCCGCCGCCGTCGTGCATGAGCACCACATCGCCCGGAGTTGCGCTTAGAAGCTGCTTTTCAATGGCGTTGGCCCCTGGTTGTTCCCAGTCGTGCGTATCGATGTCCCAGCGAATATCGGCCACGATGAGGTCTTCGACGTTGGCCCACACCTCGGTGGGGAAGTTGCCCCCCGGCGCCCTCATCACGAAGCTGGGGGTTTGTCCCGTGGCGTCCTCGATCGCCTGAAAACCTTTCGAGATTTCCTCGCGCTGCTCTTCTTTGGTCATGTACGACAGGTTCACGCTTTGCCCGCTGCCGGCTGCGTGGTCGTAGGTGTGCGTTGCCACCTGGTGTCCTTCGGCTATTTCCCTTTGCACGGTTTCGGCACCGCCGTTTTCAACGCGATTTCCCACGACGAAAAACGTTGCCTTCACGTCGTATTCGGCTAAAACATCGAGTAGCTCGCCAGTGCCGTTCCATGGGCCGTCGTCGAAGGTGAGCGCGATGACTTTTTCGTCGCCCACATCGGCATAGCAGCGCGAGAAGATAGTGTCGACAGGTTCTTCCGTTACCTCGATGACCTGCTGTTTTCCAGATATGCTACCGGTCTTTATGGTACCCGAGCCATCGTGGCCTGCTTGCTTCACGATATGGAAGGTCCCATTTCCCTCGTCGACGACGCCGTGCGCTATGGGCTGATTTTCGGCGACGGACGAAGGCTCTTGCGTGTCGGCCCCGTCGGAAAAATCGAGCGTTTTGTGTCCGGCGAGCGGCGTTGCGGCCGCATCGGCTTCGGCAAGCGCTTCTCCATCGAGCGTTGCCGTGTAGGGGCTTCCGGCCGATTCTTGGAGCAGTTCCCCATCGATGTCGAGCAAATCTCCCGCTTGCGCCGGCGAGCCTGCCGCTTCGAAGGCGTCTTGCACGGTGGCATCGTGGCCAAATTCGATTTGCTGGCCGTTGACCGTTACCGTCAGGGGCATCGATTTCCATGCGAATATACCAACGCAGACAGCCAGAATCGCCGCGATAGCGATGCCTGCGGGTAGCGCTTTTGAGAAACTCTTTTTGGGCGAAGGCGCCTGTTCTGGCTGGCGATGCGCCGCCGGTCGGGGCGATGCATGCGGCGCGGTGCGTTGGTTATTGGGGCGCGATCCGCCATGCGATTCTTGCCGCATGCGTTCGAAGCGCTCGCTTTCGACCGGGTAGCGGCCAGGGGATGTGTTTCGTGGGTGCGTCGCTCGATTGCCTTGGGCATTGCGCACGGAAGGTCTCTTTGCTGGTTCGTATGGGCTTTGCTGGCTGCCGGCGCCCTTCGTCACGAGGATCGTTCCCTTCGGTTGCGTTGGTGGTTCTACGCGGTTTTGTTGCCTCTATGGTACCCGCTATCCAGTGGGCCATGCGGCTCTCTCTTGCAATTCTTCAAGACTTACCGCATTTCGCGGGGGTGGTGGCTTTCTGGAAAGCGAAATCGGTTCTGCTGACTCAAAAACCTGGGGTAATGCGGCTCTGATTGTCGTTTTTTCAACGTTTGGGTGGTTTCTTTCGCGAAAGGCCTGCGCTCGTGGACCGCCTCCTTCAGCTTGTGTTAAGGTTTCGAGCACTTGCGTGTGATTTTTCATCATATGCCTGCGAAGAAGGGATAATGCTCCCCATGAAACGACGCAACAACAATTATCAAAATGGCGCGCCGGGCGGCATGCTTCCGGCGCGTACTTCATATTCCGCACGTGGCAAGGCGAAAACGAATGCGAACAGCCTAGCCCGCACCTCCTATGCTCCGGCTGGCGCGTATTCTCGCGATATGTACGTTCCTCCCAAGAAGCGCCGCAAATGGCCCATCGTGGTGCTCATTGTGGCTATGGCCTTGGTACTGCTTGTCGGCGGGGCAGCTTTTGCTGGCATGGTGTACATGAATTCCATTGGCGACAAATTGCACGACAAGGTCGATGACGATTTGAGGGCGGCTCTGTCTTCGGAATCGACGCAGCCGGGCGAGCCGTTCTATTGTTTGATTATGGGAACCGATGGTTCCGAGGAGCGAGCTTCGAGTGAAGAGTTCGCCGGCGACACGTTCCGCAGCGACTCGATGATTCTTGCGCGTATAGATCCGCAGAACAAGACGGTTGCGCTTGTGTCCATCGAGCGCGATACCTACGTCTATATCGATGGCTATGGCGCGAACAAGCTCAACGCGTCGGCCGCATTCGGCGGTGCCCCGCTGGTCGTGAGCACGATTTCGAAGTTCGCGGGCGTTCCCATCTCCCACTACGTGGCGGTTGACTTCGATGGCTTTAAAGCGGCCGTCGATGGTTTGGGCGGTATCGAAGTCGACGTTCCCATGACTATCGACGACGATGAGGCGGGTGGCCGCGTCGAAGCCGGTTTGCAGACCCTCGATGGCGACCAGGCGCTTATCCTGTGCCGCAGCCGCCACGCGTACGACGATTACGGTTCGGGCGATTACTATCGCATGGCAAACCAGCGTTTGGTGCTCGGCGCCATTGCGAAAAAAATCATGTCTGCCGACGTGCTTACCATGACCAATACGCTTTCGGCGATGGCCGACTACATCACGACCGACATGGAAGTTTCGGACATCATCTCTATTGCCACCGAGATGCGCGGCATCGATGTTGACAACAATATCTGGTCGGCGATGAACCCGACGTATTCCTCGTACGAGAACAATATTTGGTACGAGTACAGCGACAACGAGGCGTGGCGCGAGATGATGACGCGCGTCGATTCCGGCTTGCCGCCATATGAGGACGAGGATCGCAACGCGAATACGGGCGGCACGCTTGACGGCACCGTTACGGGCACGCAGGAAACGGGCGGTTTGCTCTCGTAGCGACATAAACGTAAATCCACGTCGCCTGCGATTCGGGGCGGCGGTGAAGCCAAGGAGCGATTCATGGCCCCCAGAAAACGCAGTTCGTTCGATTCTTTTCCTACCGGCAGTTCTTCCCGCCGTGGTTCAGAGAGCCGTTCTGCCCAAAGGGGGAATCGGGGCGAGTCTGCTGCTGGGCGTTACTCTCGCCAGGCGTATGGCGACACGGGCACGCGCTCGGCATCTTCGTCGTATTCCCGTCGCTCAATCCAGGCCGAATACGCGCGTATTCGAGCCAAAAAGAAGCGCCGCAAGATAATCGGCGGCATTGCGGCCGCGATTCTCGCGGTGCTTGTCGTTGGCGGTGGTGCCGCTTTCGCATACGTCAATTACCTCAACGGCAAGCTTTCGGGCGATATCGATAGCGAAGTGCTCAACGAGCTCGAAGACCAATCGCTTTCCGAACCCTTCTACATGCTGCTCATGGGAACCGACAAATCGGACGACCGCGATGCGAGCGGGGAGTTCGGCGATTCGTACCGAAGCGATTCCATGATGCTCGCGCGTATCGACCCTCAGCAGAAAAAAGTGACGCTCGTCTCTATCGAGCGCGACACGCTTGTCAATATCGAGGGCTATGGCGTCAATAAGATCAATGCGGCGTATGCGTATGGCGGAGCGGCGCTTACCGTGAAAACCGTTTCCGAATTTGCGGGCGTTCCCATCTCGCATTATGCCGAAATCAATTTCGATGGGTTCAAAGCGGTGGTCGACGCTTTGGGCGGCGTTGACGTCAATGTGTCGATCGAAATTGACGACGACGAGGCTGGCGGCTACCTTGCTGCCGGGGAACAGACTATCAATGGCGACCAGGCGCTCATTTTGTGCCGCAGCCGCCACGCCTACGAAGATGCGGGCTACGGCGGCGGCGATTACTACCGCGCGGCGAATCAGCGTATGGTGCTTGGAGCCATTGCCAAAAAGCTGCTTGCGAGCGACCCGGCCACCATGGCGAGCACGGTCACGGCGCTGTGCGATTACATCACGACCGACATGTCGGTAACCGATAT
>CAVGRL010000026.1:13425-22190 GCA_963631715.1 Bacteroidaceae bacterium | reverse complement strand
GGCGATGCAGATTCCTACAACTACAGCAATACGCTCGTCATTTACGATAGCGGCACCGATGAAAGTGTCGCGAAGAGCATCGCGAATATTTTGGGAGTGGGAACTCCTACCGTAAACAACGGAACATATACCTACAACGGAGCCTACTTGGTGATTATCGGCAAAGATTACGAGAGCTAGGAAAGCGCCGGGAGCGCTTCGGCGGCCACGAGACGGAGGAGAGCGCGCGGAAGATGGAAGCAGACCCGTATTCCTGTTGGCCTAGCATCCGCTCGGCAAGCGCATCGTGATATCGTGTTTTTCGCTTTGTCGTTGCCTTATTGTTGCTGCTCTTCTCATTCGTGATGCTACACTGCAGGTTCCAAGTCTCAATCGAAAGAGAGGGTGTGGTGGCCGGCATGGCTCCAACCGCTTCATATTCAAGCGTCACATTCGGCAACTCTGAGGTCGAAGAAATCCTGTATACCGAAGAGGCCATTCATGCCCGCGTTGCGGAAATCGGCCGGCAAATCACGGAAGATTACCGCGATGTCGCATTCGAGAAAACGCCCGACGGCGTACCGAAAGTACTCATGGTGAGCGTCTTGCGCGGAGCCGCGATTTACATGTCCGATCTTGCCCGCCAGGTCGACTTTCCGTTCGAGATGGACTACATGGCCGTTTCTTCGTATGGAACGGGCACGCGCAGCTCGGGGGTCGTACGAATCTTGAAAGACCTCACCTCCGACGTCAAAGGACGTCACATTATCATTGCGGAAGACATCCTGGATTCGGGCCTCACGCTGAAATACTTGCTTCGTGTGCTCGAATCGCGCAACCCCGCATCTATTACCGTTGCGGCGCTTCTGAAGAAGAACAATCCCCAGCAGGCAGATATCGAGTGCAAATACGTGGGCTTCGAATGCCCCGATGCCTTTATCGTTGGCTACGGCCTCGATTACGCCGAACGCTATCGCAATTTGCCCTATATCGGCATCCTGAAGCCGGAAGTGTATCAAGGAAAATAATGAGCGAAACACCCCAGCAAAACGAAAATCAGGCTCCTCAGTCCGCGCCTCAACAGGCTCCCGCAGATCAGCCCCGTCAGCCCCAGGCTCCGGATTCTTCGCCTGCGCCTCAGGGGCAGCAGCAACCTCAGGAACAGCCGCGCTCGCCTTACGGCGACGCCCAGGGCTCGCAAGGTGCAGGCGGCGCCAATCGCACGCCTGCACAGAACCAGGGCCAGCGTGGGTCTTCGATGTTCAACATCGATCCAAAAGATGCCAAGCAAATGATGTCTCGTCCTCCGCAGCGCGTGAGCATCATCTCGGCGATCCTGTTTTTCGCAGTTGCGCTGTTCATCGGCTCCCAGATGATGTCGATGATGAACTCGAATGAAACCGACACGCTCATTACGTCGGAGTTCGTGCAGGCGGTCGAGCAAGGTCGCGTTGAAAACGTCGTTTACGATGCGGGCAGCTATACCGTGTCTGGCACGTATTACCCGGCGGCAACGGCCGGTTCCACCACGTCGGATTCGTACAATTCTGCGTTCGAGGCCCTCAACGCGCAGGTTCAGTCGGTGCTCGGCTCTTCGGCTCCGACGGTTGAAACCACGGAACTCTCTGAGCAAACGGTGGGAACCCCACGCAACTACACGTCGACATATGTTGGCCAAGATTCGCTCATGCAGCTGCTGAAGGGTCACCCCGATGTGCAATATCAGGTCAAGCTGCCCGATGGCTTCAGCGATATCCTCGTAAGCCTTTTGCCCGTCATCATCATTACTGTTGTGATGATCTTCTTCTTCTCGCAGATGAATAAGGCGAACAATTCGCAGATGTCGTTTGGCAAGGCGAAGGCGAAAGAATACGTCGAAGAGCATCCCAACGTTAAGTTCGATGATGTGGCCGGCGAAGACGAGGCCGTTGAGGAGCTTCAGGAAATCAAAGACTTCCTCACCAATCCGAAAAAATACCAAGACCTTGGCGCGAAGATTCCTCGCGGCTGCCTTCTGGTTGGCCCTCCGGGCACGGGCAAGACGTTGCTTGCGCGCGCTGTTGCGGGCGAGGCTCAGGTTCCGTTTTTCAGCATTTCGGGCTCTGAATTCGTTGAAATGTTCGTAGGCGTCGGCGCAAGCCGCGTGCGCGACTTGTTCAAGCATGCCAAAGAAGCTGCTCCTGCGATTATCTTCATCGACGAGATTGACGCCGTCGGCCGCCAACGCGGCGCTGGCTTGGGCGGCGGTCACGACGAGCGCGAGCAAACGCTCAACCAGCTGCTTGTCGAGATGGACGGTTTCGAGAAAAACGAGGCTGTGGTGCTTATCGCCGCAACCAACCGCGTCGATGTTCTTGACCCGGCCCTGCTTCGCCCCGGCCGTTTCGACCGCCAGATTGTCGTGGACGCGCCCGATGTGCGCGGCCGCGAGAAGATTTTGCAGGTGCACGCGAAGAACAAGCCCATCGGTCCCGATGTCGATTTGCCGCGCATCGCGAAGCTGACGAGCGGGATGACGGGCGCCGACCTCATGAATCTCATGAACGAGGCCGCGCTGCTAACGGCACGCCGCAACAAGACGCAGATTTCCATGGCCGAGGTCAATGAGTCCATGGAGCGTTTGATGGCGGGCCCCGAGCGCAAGAACCGCGTGATGAACGAGAAAACCAAGCGTACCATCGCCTACCACGAATCGGGCCACGCGCTTGTGGGTCACTTGCTGCCTAACGCCGATCCGGTACACAAGATTACTATCGTGCCCCGTGGCATGGCGCTTGGCTACACCATGTCGATTCCCGACGAGGACAAGTTCCTGGTGAGTCGTAACGAAATGTATGACGATTTGGCTGTGTTCTTGGGTGGTCGCGTTGCCGAAGAGATTTTCTGTGGCGATATAACGACCGGTGCGAGCAACGATCTTGAACGTGCGACGAAGCAAGCGCGCAAGATGGTCGTGAATTACGGCATGTCCGACGCGCTGGGCCAGCAGACCTTCGGCCAGCCGAACCACGAGGTGTTCTTGGGTCGCGACTATGGCAACACGCAAGACTATTCGCCCGAGACGGCGCAGCGCATCGACGAGGAAGTTGCTCGCCTCATGAAGCAGGCGCACGATACTGCCTATAAGATTCTCAGCGAGCACGCCGACCAAATGCACACCATGGCGCGCGTGCTGCTTGAGCGCGAAACGGTCGACGGCCCTGCATGCGAGGCGCTGCTCAACGGCACGTGGGAAGAGTACGAGGCGGGCGAAGCCGCCGCGCAAAATCCCGCCGACGCCGGAAACGGCGCAGAGTCTTCAGCGCATTAAGGTGCATTCGAAGCAATAGGATTTCGTTACGCGTCCCCTTGCAAGAGTCAAGGGGACGCGTTTGTGCGTTTTAGAAAGGGAAGTGTTCGGCCATGATGTGGAAGTGCGCGAATTTCGAATTCGATAGCAGACGCCCTGTTGTGATGGGCATCTTAAACGTTACCCCCGATTCTTTCAGTGACGGGGGGCAACATGATGGATTTGACGAAGCTGTCGCTTTCGCGAAAAAGATGGTTGAAGACGGGGCCCAAATTATCGATGTTGGAGGCGAGTCGACTCGTCCCGGGTCGAGTGAAGTGAGCATCGAGGAAGAGCTCTCGCGAACGCTTGCTGTTGTGCGCGAGCTTGCTGGGCTTGGCTTTTGCGTCAGCATCGATACTCGCCACGCTGAAGTTGCCCAGGCATGCGTCGCGGCGGGTGCGTCTATCATCAACGACGTGACGGGCTTTCGAGATCCGGCTATGGTCGAGCTTGCTGCGAAATGCGATGCTGGCTTGGTGGTTATGCATATGCAAGGCGAGCCGTCCACGATGCAGGAAAACCCGCAGTATGTGGATGTGGTGGCCGAGGTCGCTGAATATTTGGGCAAAAGGGCTGCTGAGCTTGAAAAGGCCGGCATTGCGCGCGAGCGCATCTGTTTGGATCCGGGGCCGGGCTTTGGGAAAACGGCTAGCCAAACCATGGAGCTCATGCGCAACTTCCACGAGTTCAATCGGTTGGGCTACCCCACGATGGTCGCCGTTTCGCGCAAGAGCTACATCGGCGAAGCGTATGGCATACCGGTCGCATCCGAGAGGGACGTTGCCTCGGCCCAGGAAGCCCTTATGGCTTGCGAGCTGGGGGCTTGCGTGGTTCGCGCCCACAACGTTTCGGAAACCATGAAGGCGCTCAAAGATCTTCGGCCCTATGTCTTGCTTGGGCTGGGGTCGAATGTCGCGCTCGTTGCCAATCCGGGTGAAGAGACTGAAGGGAAAATCGCCAATCTTCAGCAAGCGATCACCGGATTGTGCTCCATTCCCGATACTCAGATCATCGACATTTCGAGCTACTACGAAAGCGAACCTGCGTATTACGAAGACCAGGATACGTTTGTCAACGCCGTTGTGCTTGCTCGTACGGGCGTGCCGCCGAAAGAACTGCTGAAATATCTGCATGCCATCGAAAACAGCCTTGGCCGCACGCGCGAAATCGAAAATGGCCCTCGAACGCTTGACCTGGATATTCTGGACTATCAGATGTATGTGGTCGATGCCGAGGAGCTCACGTTGCCGCATCCGCGACTTTGCGAGCGAGATTTTGTGGTTAAGCCGCTGCTCGAGCTTTTGCCTCGCCATGTGCTTGCCAACGACGTGCCCGTCGTTGAAGAAGGCGCTGTGTATGGCAAGGCGCAAAAGCTATAGGCCGAGCTTTTTATAGGCGAGCACACCCATCGGCTTTTCTCTGCTTTGCAAAACGTGCACAAATGGTGGCCGGTGCTTCACGGTATGCCCATGGGCGTTTGCTAGCCTATGATTGCGTTTACGGCGAATAGTGCGCTGCATCGAAGAAATGCTGTTGAAGGCCTCAATTCGCAAAAGAGGCCAACACTGCGAGAGATGAATTCATTCACGAGATTGCGCGTTCGCGCGGTATTTTTTGCGCTGTAATCGGCGTACGGGCTTGGCGGGCTTGTCATCGCGCCATCAAGCCCTTGTTTGGTTTTATTGGCACTGGGTATTTCAAGGGAAGCAATGGATTTCGATATCGTTTATAAAGATGTGACCGGGTCGACCAACGATGACGTATGGGAGTTTGCGGAACACGGCGCGAACCCCGGCATCGTCGTGCGCGCTTTGCGCCAGGAATCGGGCTACGGTCAGTGGAAAACGCGCGCATGGGTCTCTCCCGAAGGTGGATTGTATTTCTCGGTTTTGCTCATTCCCCGCATTCCCGAAGATGAGCTGCCGTCCATAAGCCCCCGTTTGGCCGAGGCGGTTGCTCGTATCGTCCGCCAGATGGCCGGGGTCGGCGTTGACGAGGTATGGGTGAAGGCTCCCAACGATATCGTCTGCGAAGCTGGCAAGCTTTGCGGCATGTCGCTCGATGCGAAAGGCGGCAAGGTCGTCCTCGGCGTGGGCCTGAATGTGTTTCACCCAGCCGAACCCATCGTGACCGATGGCCGCAATGTTGCGGCGTATGCGTGCGACCTTGGAACCGACGACACTCGCTCGCTGCCTTTCTCGCATGCGCTTTCAAATGATCTGCTGCGCGTTCAGTATCTTGATGCCGTGATGCAGGGTTTGCTTGGCGCTATCGACTTGGAACTTTCCGCCATCGAGTGCGAGCATATGTAAGAAGGATTCGCATGACGAAAGAAGAAACGGCCCTTAAAGAGGAATCCCAAAAACCTCAGGAGGGCAAAAAAGAAAGCGAGCGCGTCACGCGCATGGGCTCGGGCAATATCCCGAAGCTTGTATTGGAATTTGCCATTCCCGCGATTTTGGGCATGGTCGTCAATGGCGCCTACAACATCATCGACTCGGTTTTCTTGGGCCATGGCGCAGGCGAGATCGGCTTGTCGGCAGTGAGCGTCGCTACGCCCATCATGACGGTTTTCATGGCTCTTTCGATGCTCATTGGAGCGGGCGGCAATGCCTTGTGTGCGCTTCGTTTGGGTGAAGGCGAGCACGACGAGGCCGAACACGTGCTTGGCAATACGTTCACGTTGGGCGTGCTGGTATCGCTTACGCTCGCGGTGCTTGCGCATATTCCCGCATTCATCGAACCGTTGCTGTCGTTGTCATCTGCGACCGACACCGTTCGCCCGTATGCTCGCGAGTTCATCCAGATTATCAGCCTGGGCTGCGTCTTCCAGATTGTTGGCATGGGCATCAATAACTTCATTCGCACGTGCGGGGCGCCGAACCGAGCGTTTCTCACGATGCTCATCGGCGCGGTTGGCTGCACTATTTTTAATGCCATCTTCGTTATGGGCTTGGGCTTGGGTGTTGCCGGCAGCGCGTGGGCCACGGTATGTGGTCAGCTCGTCAGCTGCATTACGGTGGTTTGGTATTTCACGAAAACTCCGGGTGTGCCTTTGCGCTTGCGCGGGAAATACTTGCGTTTGAGCAGCGCGTTGGCAAGAAACATCTTGGCTTTGGGCACGGCCTCGTTCGTCTTGCAGGTTGGTGCGGCAATTTCCCAGGTTGTAACCAATTACGCCTTGGTGAAATACGGCGCCATGGATCCGATTGGTGCCGATAACGCGCTTGCCGCCGTTGGTGTTGTGGGACGCGTTGCGATGTTCACCATCTTGCCGCTCATCGGCATGTCGATTGCCGTTCAGCCGCTTTTGGGCTTTAACTACGGCGCGAAATTGTGGAAGCGTGTGAAAACGACGTTGGCCACCGGCATGCTGGGCGCGACGATTGTCGGCACGGTTTTGTGGGCTGCGGTTATGCTGTTCGCGCGTCAGATTATCGGCTTTTTCGGCATCACCGACGCGGCGCTTGTCGATTTGGCGGCATTCGCTTTGCGGGTGAATTTGATCTTCTTGCCCATCATTGGGTTCCAAATTGTTGGATCGAATTACTTCCAGGCGACCGGCCAACCCACGAAGAGCATCGCGTTGTCGATGACGCGCCAAATTCTCTTTTTGGTGCCGCTCACTCTTATTTTGCCCGAAGTGCTTCCCGGTATCGTTTCGAGCGTCGATGGCCTCGATGCCGTGTATATGGCAGTCCCGTGCGCGGACTTCCTGGCGATTTTCACAGTTGGTGCATTCGTCCTTGTTGAGCTGCGCAAACTGAATCGGCGCATAGCCGAATCTCGTGCCGCTGACGCGAAATAAGAAGGGGCGAAGCGATGGGGGAACCGAAGCTTTGCCTGCGGGGCGTCTCGCAGGTCTATGCTGGCGCGCGCGGGGAAACTTGCGCGCTTCAGGAGATGAATATAGAGGTTGCCCCGGGCGAGGCCGTGGCTATTCTGGGGCCGTCGGGCTGCGGGAAGTCGACGAGCTTGCTTATCGCGGCCGGCTTGCGTATGCCAACGTCGGGCGTCGTGACCGTTGATGGACAAGCTGTAACGGGTCCGCGATTGAATACGGCGCTCATTCTTCAAGATTTCGGCCTGCTTCCTTGGAAAACGGTGTCGGAAAATGCCGGCCTTGGTTTGCAGGTTCGCAAAGTGCCGAAGCGGGAACGCCAGCGCCGCGTTGCCGACGTGCTAAAGCGGGTTGGGCTCAGCGAATTTGCGGACGCATTTCCGGCCGAGCTTTCGGGCGGCATGCGTCAGCGCTTGGCCATGGCTCGAGCGCTTGCGTGCGATACCGACTTGCTGCTTATGGACGAACCGCTTTCAGCCCTCGATGCGCTTTTGCGCGAAGAGATGCAAGACATGCTTAAACGCTGCTGGCGCGAACAAGGCTACGCCCAGGTACTCGTTACCCACTCGATTGAAGAGGCGGTGTTTCTGGGACAGCGCATCGTGGTGATGTCGTCTCGGCCCGGCAGGGTTGTCTATACGCTCGAAAACGAAGAGATGACTCGCGAATCTTGGCGCGACGATTCCTTGTTTTTCGAGCGATGCCGAACTTTGCGCGAAATACTGCACGGGCCGCTGCATTCGGAAAGCGAGGCGTGCCATGTCTAAGAAGTTCGTCGTTACGCGCGCTTTGGGCTACGTGTTCGCCATCGTTGTCATTTTGGTCGGGTGGCAGCTCACCTCGATGGCGATAGGGAATCCCGTATTGCCAGAGCCCCTTGCGGCATTCGCTATGGTCGTCCAATACTTTGACGAAATTTGGCCGGCCTTTCTGGTGAGCTTATATCGCGTGGTTGCGGCGATGCTCATAGGAACGCTGCTCGCCATTCCGCTTGGGTTTGCCCATGGGCGCTCGCCCCGAGCCGATGCCGTGCTTGCCCCCATTCTGTATTTCCTCTACCCGCTGCCGAAAGTCGTTTTGCTCCCGGTGCTCATTGTCTTGCTGGGCCTGGCCGATGCACCGAAGATCGTACTCATCGCAATTACGGTCTTTTTCCAAGTGCTCGTTACTGTTCGCGATGCGGCGAAAAACGTTCCCGAGGAAAGCATTTTGTCTATGCGATCCCTTGGGGCAAGCAAAATCGATATCTATCGGCATGCGATTATTCCAGCCACGTTGCCCGATTTGTTCACGGCGCTGCGCATTTCCAGCGGAACGGCGGTGGCGATTCTCTTTTTCGCGGAAGGTATTGCTGGCTCAACGGGCTTGGGCTATTTCATCGTGAACGCATGGGCCCTGCTCGCGTATCCAAAGATGTTCGCCGGAATAATTGCGATGGCGGTATTGGGAGTCATTTTGTACGAGCTGTTCGATATCGCCGAACGGCGCCTTACGCGTTGGCGCCGCGTGTAAACGATGTTCTTCGAGCCTTTTGCGGCTATTCGTGCGTGAGCCGAAACGCTTCATGCGCGATGCGAACAGCAAATGAGCAATTCCTTGGGTAGCTGGGATTTT
>CAVGRL010000026.1:0-12568 GCA_963631715.1 Bacteroidaceae bacterium | reverse complement strand
GCCATAGAGCCTGCCGTCGTGAGCAGCAAGCCCCATTCGGGAATGCCGAGCGCAACGAAGACGCTTGCCAGCAAAGGGCCGGTTACATAGAGCGCGTCGACGATAAGCACTTCGAAATTGTATGCGGTGGAAACGAGCTGCACGTCGAGCATCGATGGCCACAGCGAACGAGTGACGCCGGCGATGGGTGGCATAAGCGCACCGCATAGAAATGACGACAGTATGGCGGGAGTTGCGGGAAGACCTGCGGAAACGCCGCCAACGAGGGTAACCATGGCGGCCATTTGACAAATGGCCAGGATGCGCAAGATTGCCGGGCCGTGGCCTTTATCGACGATTCGCCCGAACAGGGGGCCGAATACGGCCATACCCGCAGTGAACGCCGCTGTGGCCACGCCCGAAACGGCAGCGCCGAAGTGTTGGCTTACGAACAGCACCAACACAATGGTGGTGACGCCGGTTGGTAGGCGCGCGAACGCCATCGACGCCGCGATAGAGGGAACGTAGCGCGTTTTGAAGAGCGCTCGGTAACTGAACTTTTCATCGTGGCTTGCCATGGAACCTCCGATTCGCGTGATGGTGCGCGAAATTGTAGGCACATTGCCGGTTATTCGGCATCGCAAGAACGACAGTATTTTGCGGTTGGCGGGTTTCGGGGTATGCGATTACGTGGCACGGCGTATGACGCGCGCAAAACGAGGCTTCTTGTGGTGCGGGCGCGCGGAAGTTTTGCTGAGGCGGACTTGGAATCGACCAGGTGCCTTCGTCCTATCGAATCTTGCTTTATCGAATATGCTCGTGCACGCTTGGCAGCGAGACGGCGAAACATGCGCCGCCGCCGGCGGCATTGAACGCCTCGATAGTTCCGTCGTGGCCCTCTACGATGCCTTTCACGATGGAAAGGCCAAGGCCCGTGCCCCCGGTGTTGCGAGCGCGGGAATTGTCGCCGCGATAGAATCGGGTGAACAAGAGCTTCGGGTCGATGTCGCCGAACCCCGGGCCGTCGTCGATAACGCTCACGACAGAGCGGTCGCCTAATCCCTCAAGGCGAATGATTACATGCCCGCCCTCGCCGACGAAACGGCTGGCGTTTGCGACGAGGTTGTAAACCACCTGCTGCAAGCGGTCGGGGTTTCCCAAAACATCGGGCGCTTCGCCTTCGATGCGAACCTCGGCTCCGTTTTCTTCGATAATGGGGCCGAGCGCATCCACAACGCGCTCGGCAACATCATGCAAATTCACGCGCTTCATGACGACCTGGTCGGTGCCTTCTTCAATGTGCTGCAGCGTGAGCAAGTCGTTGGAAAGGCGCGTAAGGCGCTCCGATTCATTGATGATCGTCTGGCAAAAACGCGTCCGAAGCTCTGGCGGCATATCGGGGTCCATCAGGGTTTCGGCGTTGCCGCGGATGGCGGTGAGCGGCGTGCGCAGCTCATGGGCAACGTCGCTGATGAAGCGCGTTTGCCGATTTTGCTGGACGGACAAATCGCTCATCTTCGATTTCGTTTTGCCACACAGCGCCGCAAAGTCTTTCGCGAGCTCGTCGGCCTCGTGTATTCTGCCATCGGGCGCGATTTCTATGCGAGTGTCGCCTTGCAAGAACGCTTGGCAGCGTTTATGCAGGTCGGTTAGGGGCTCGGATAGATAATGCCCAATAATCAGGCTAAGAGTGAACGTGAACGCCGACCCAGCAAAAAGCAGCCATATAAGCATGCCCACATCGGGAATGCCGAAGATGCACACCAAGAAAAACGTGACCACAGAAGCTGCCACTGCGAATATGGTGGCCAAAAGGGCATAAAACGACTGAAGGCGCTTCATAAGCGAACGCCTTCGTCGGCCATTGGCGTGTGATGAAAAACCGGAAGCATATTCAGTAATGTTAGGGCCTCAAGCGATAGCCATAGCCGCGAACGGTTTCGATAATGCTTGGATCGAAGCCGGCGGCGGAAATTTTGTCGCGCAGGCGTTTGATGTGCGTATCGACGGTTTTCGTCTCGGTGATGTATTCCCAGCCCCAGGCCTCGCGCAGCAAATCTTCTCGGGTGACAACTTTGCCCGCGTTTTTCATGAGGGCCGCAAGCAGCTCGAATTCGCGCGGTGTGAGGTCAATCGGGCCGCTTGGACCTACGGCCGTGTGCCGGTCTTCGTCGAGGGTGATACCCGCCGCGTTCAGCGTGTTGGTGTCGGGGGGCTCTATGGTGCCGCGGCGCAGAAGGGCGCGAACGCGGGCAATGAGCTCACGCACGCCGAAGGGCTTGGCCAGGTAGTCGTCGCCGCCAATCTCGAGCCCCACAACCTTATCGAGCTCGGTGTCGCGGGCGGAGAGGAACAGCACGGGTGCCGTGGTGCGGCTGCGAAGGCGACGGCAAAGCTCGTAGCCATCCATGCCAGGGAGCATGATGTCGAGCACGAACAAATCGTAGCGTTTGCGCATGGCAATCTCGAGCGCCTCTTCGCCGTTGTTTGCGACATCGACTTTGAACCCCTCTTTCATGAGGGAATACGAAACGAAATCGGTGATGGACTGCTCGTCATCGACGACGAGAATCGAGGCGGCCTCTTCGCTCATGGCGCCATTCCTTTCGGTGTTGCAGTGTTTGCGGCGAAAGCCCATTGGCATGAAAAACGCTGATTGGCCCGCCGGCACGCGTGCGTGCGGCGATGCATGAAAGGCTTGGGCCTGTTTTCCGCAGGGGAAAACATCTGCCATTCTTTGACCGCGTCGCGCATGCGAGATGGGGTTTCGGCGGCGTTTTCTTAAAGGGAATCATAGCACGGTGAGCGTGCGCGGCCCAGTTTCGCCGATTTGGTTGACGGAGCGTTAGATTCGCGTTGCGGAGCTGTTTTCGGTATTCCGTCGCCGCCACTCTTCCTCCATAAATGCGACCGCTGCCCTTCCATTATGTCGCATTCGTAAAATAGACCTCCTCCGCTGCGTCCCCCTTAGCGCGTGGCCATTAGAATGGCTGCAATGCATAGAAGAGCGACTCGCAGAAAGAAAGGGCCCGACATGCTTACCGACATTGAAATTGCCCAGGCTGCAACTCCTGAAAACATCACCGCCATCGCCAATCGTGCTGGCGTTCCCGAGAAGTATCTCGAGCAATATGGCAACTATAAGGCGAAAGTCGATTACAACCTGCTGAAAGACGAGCAGACTTCCCCGGGCAAGTTGGTGTTGGTCACGGCGATTAATCCGACGCCGGCGGGCGAGGGCAAAACCACCACGACGGTGGGCTTGGCCGACGCTATGCGCCGCATTGGAAAAAATGCGCTTGTGGCATTGCGCGAGCCTTCTCTTGGCCCGGTGTTTGGCATCAAGGGCGGCGCTGCCGGCGGCGGTTATGCCCAGGTGGTTCCCATGGAAGACATCAATCTGCACTTCACGGGCGATTTCCATGCCATTGGGGCCGCGAACAATCTGCTCGCGGCTATGATTGACAATCATATCCATCAGGGCAACGCACTCGGCTTTGACAATCGTCGCATCACATGGAAGCGCGTCGTCGACATGAACGATCGCCAGCTGCGCCACATCGTATGCGGCATGGGCGGCAAGGCGTCGGGCGTCCCTCGCGAAGACGGCTTCGATATTACCGTGGCCTCAGAAATCATGGCCATCTTCTGCTTGGCTACGAGCATCTCCGATTTGAAAGAACGCTTGGCTCGCATCGTGGTTGGCTATACGCGTGCCGACGAGCCCATTACGGCCGGACAGTTGAATGCGCAAGGTGCCATGTGCGCCCTTTTGAAGGACGCCCTGAAGCCGAATCTTGTGCAAACGCTGGAAGGAACGCCCGCTTTTATTCATGGGGGGCCGTTTGCGAATATAGCTCACGGCTGCAATTCGATTATCGCCACCCGCATGGCGCTCGCGCTGGGCGATTACGCCATTACCGAGGCTGGATTCGGGGCCGATTTGGGCGCCGAGAAATTCCTCGATATCAAATGCAGGCTTGCCGACCTCAAGCCCGATGCGGTTGTCGTTGTCGCTACCGTGCGCGCGCTGAAAAACCACGGCGGGGTACCGAAGGCCGACCTCAACAACGAGAATCTCGAAGCGCTCGAGGCGGGCTTGCCCAACTTGTTGCAGCATGTTGAAAACATCACGAAGGTATTCAAGCTACCGTGTGTGGTTGCCATCAACGCATTCCCGACCGACACGCCCGCCGAGCTTGATTTGGTGGAGGCCAAGTGCAAGGAGCTGGGCGTGAATGTCGCGCTGTCTGAGGTATGGGCGAAAGGCGGCGAAGGCGGAGAAGCGCTCGCTCGCGAGGTCGTTCGCCTATGCGAAGAGGGCGACGCCGAAGGACGCAGCGCCGAAACGTTTGAGTTCGCGTATGGCGATGAAGAGGGAATCGCCGGCAAGATTGAAGCCATCGCCGGCAAGGTCTATCGTGCCGACGGGGTCGATTTCACGCCTGCCGCGAAAAAGCAAATCGCGCACCTTGAATCCATGGGATTCGGCGCTTTCCCTGTATGCATGGCGAAAACGCAGTACAGCTTCAGCGACGACCAGACGAAGCTTGGGGCTCCGCGCGGTTTCCGCATTACGGTGCGTGAGGTGAAGGTGTCGGCCGGCGCTGGTTTTGTGGTGGCCCTTACGGGAAGCATTATGACAATGCCCGGTTTGCCGAAACGTCCGGCGGCAGAAAACATCGACGTGGACGAGAATGGCCGAATCACGGGGCTGTTCTAATATGATAGATGCCGAATTTACCGATGCCTTGGCTTCGTCGGCGCCCGTGCCGGGCGGTGGCGGTGCCGCGGCGTATGCGGGTGCTTTGGCCGCGGCGCTTGGCGCCATGGTTGGAAATATCACGGTCGGCAAGCCGAAGTTCGCCGAAGTGGCCGACGAGATGCGCGGATCAATTGCCGAGCTCGACGCGGCGCGGGCGCACCTGTTCGAGCTGATCGAGGCAGATGCCAAGGCATTTTCCGAGCTTGCGGCAACGTGGAAGCTTCCGCGCGAAACCGAAGAGGAGCAAAAGGCGCGCCATCGTGCCGAGCAATCGGCGCTTATTGGGGCCTGCGAAGTGCCCCTGGGCATCATGGGCGTTTGCGCCGAGATTATTCGCGTCGATGAATTCCTCGCAAACAACGCCAGCAAGCTGGTGCTTTCCGATGTTGGCGCTTCGGCGATCCTTGCGAAGGCGGCGCTTGAGGCGGCGGCTCTCAACGTGCGTATTAATACGAACCTCATGGACGATGCGGGTCTCGCGGCAAAGCTCAATGGTGAATGTGAGCAGCTTTTGGGTGAGCCATGCGCTACTGCGCAAGCTCTTTACGATAAAGTGGCTTACGCAATTAAGTAGGAATCAAACAAGAGTCGGTCTCGTTTCTTCTGCTAGTATCGTTTTGAAACCAAAGATGAACGATTGAGAGGTGGCCGGCTCTTCTCACCGGGCCTTGAATTTGTGCCTCGCGAAGAAAGAACCATTATGGCGAAATTGCTTTTGGGAAAGCCCGTTATCGACAACTTGCGCGAGGAATTGAAAGCGCGCATTTCCGTGCTTGCCGAGCGGGGTGTGGAACCTGGTTTGGCTATCGTTCGCGTGGGAGAGCGCCCAGATGACCTCGCCTACGAGCGCACTGCCCTTAAGCGCGCCAGCAATTTGGGAATTTGCACACGCTCCATAACGTTGCCGGAAAGCGCCTCGCAAGAAGAGCTCATGAACATGATTTCCCAGGTGAACAATGACCCGTCCATTCATGGTTGCCTTTTGTTCCGCCCACTGCCCAAGCATTTTGACGAAGAGGCCATTTGCGATGCCCTCGACCCGGCGAAAGACGTCGATGGCATAGGGCGCGGTTCTATGGCTGCGGTGTTTACGGGGCGCGGGCCGGGCTTTGCCCCGTGCACGGCCGCCGCATGCATCGAGATGCTCGATGCCTACGATATTCCCGTCGTTGGCAAGCGGGTTGTGGTTGTGGGCAGAAGCCTGGTTGTCGGCAAGCCCGTTAGTGTGCTTTTGCTCGATCGCCACGCCACGGTTACTACCTGCCATTCGCGCACCGCGAACTTGCCGACGATTGTCCGCAAGGGAAATGTGGTCATTTTGGCTACCGGCCGCGCGAAGGCCTATGGCCGTGATTTCTTTCACCCCGGTCAGACCGTGCTCGACGTGGGAATCAATGTTGACGAAGAGGGCAACCTGTGCGGTGACGCCGACTTCGATGCCATCGAGCCTATCGTTGATGCCATAACTCCTGTTCCTGGCGGTATCGGCGGCGTGACGACAAGCATGCTTATGAAACATGTAGTGGAAGCCGCCGAACTCGCGGCGTCTGCTACGGTGAAGGAATAGCCGAACTCCTAATTTGACGTGGGCTTTACACTCCGCGTTTTGCCATCGGTATACTTGAGGAAATAAACTAGTAAAACGGAGTTGCCAGTGAACCTCGGGGTTATCGATGTCGGGTCGAACACGGTGCGTTTGTGCGTCTACGACGTGTCGATCGAGAAACGCAAATTCAAAACGATTATGAACCGCAAGATCATGGCGGGCTTGGCGTCGTATATCGAAGACGGCGCGCTTACCGATGAAGGCATTGCCGAGGCCATTTTGTCGGTGAAGAAATGCCTGAAACGTGCGAGCTATTTATCGCCCGCGCGCATCGACGTGTTTGCCACGGCGGTGCTGCGCAATATCTCGAACAGCGGCGAGGCGATCGCGGCTATCGAAAAGGCCGCCGATTGTAAAATCTCGCTGCTTTCGAGCGCCGATGAAGCACATCTTGGGTTCATAGGCGCATCTTCGCGCGGTGGAATCCCCCAGGGCGCGCTTATCGATATCGGTGGCGGTTCAACGGAGATTACGGTGATTAACGGAGGCGTCGATGTTGCACGAACCAGCCTGCCGGTTGGCTCGCTTTCGTCCTATGGGCATTTTGTTGCCGACATTTTGCCTACGCCTGCTGAAATCGCTTCAATTCGAGAAAACGTCCGCGGCCTTATTGCTTCCGACGAAAGTGGGGCATGCTCGTGCGGCGCTTCTGAGCTTTATGGCGTGGGTGGCAGCATACGGGCTCTCTCTGAAGTGAATGCGTGGCTTTCGCCCGAGGCATCAAGCGATGAGATTTCGCTTTCCGAAGTTGAGCGACTGCTCTGCGATATCGAAAGCCGCCGCCGCGAATTCATCGATGCCGTGCTGCATGTTTCGCCCGAGCGCATCCATACCATTTCGTGCGGCTTGGCTATTTTGGTCGAAATCTTCAACGATCTTGGAGGCGAGCGCTTGCGCGTATGCGATCGAGGCGTGCGCGAGGGCTATCTTATCGAGCGCATGCTCGGCCTCGTCGATTTTAAAGAAAAATAGCCCGTGCTGCTTTCGCATGTTGAACGCTCAACCTGTTAAACGCTCAGAGCGTTTAACAGGCTTGGAAGCGCTGCCTGCCGGTCGACGCGTTTTTGCTTTGGGCGTTTCGCCATGGCGGGGGATACGACTATGGCGAAACATGGCGGTTCTGCCATGGCAGGCAACGCCAAAGATGGGGAGTGACGCCGCCAAATACCGAATCCCTGCTGCATGAAGAAGCGTTATGCAACTGCGGATTCGGGGCAAAGACGCATTGGCGCTAGAAAAAGGAGAGGGGGCGACGAATTGCTTCGTCGCCCCCTCGGGGTTGCTCTTCGGTTTTGGCACCCTTTCAGGTGCGCCCCGATTCGCGTTCCTCCTCTTGGCGAACCCCGCCTTGTGTGGTGCGGCTACTCGATTCCGATGACTTTCTTTGTCTCTTCGGGAGCGGGGAGCTGCTTTTTTGGGACGGTGATTTGCAGGATGCCGTCTTCGAATTTGGCCGAGATATCGTCTTCCGAAATGTCGTCGCCAACGTAGAAGCTGCGGCTGCAGCTGCCAGTGAAGCGCTCTTTGCGCAGGTAGGTGCCAGATTCGTTTTTATCTTCGGTCTCAGAGACGGTGTTCGCGCTTACGGTGAGATAACCGTCCTGCAGTTCCGCGTGCACGTTTTCCTTGTGAAAGCCTGGGAGGTCGATGTCGAGCTCGTAGGCCTTCTCGGTTTCTTTGATATCGGTCTTCATCATGGCCGGAGCGGGCTTTTGCCCTTGCGGGCGGCTTCCGAAGAAATTCATGTCGAACGGGTCGCTCAAAAAGTCGCTGAAGAAGTCGTTTCTGCGTGTGGGTACCAGCATCATGGGTCACTGCCTTTCTCTCGCAAGGCCCTTTGACCTTGCCTTTTTCTGTTGACACCATGCAGTATAGGAGCTTTTTAGCACTCTTCAAGTGAGAGTGCTAAATGCCGCCGTTTCGTTACTTTTTCTCAACCGCGGCGTAATCGAAAGTCCCGCTTTGCCGAAACCCGAATCTGAATCCGCCTCAATCTCATTGACGGCCTCTTCGTCGTTTTCGGGCGGCCGCCCTTATTCGGCCAGTTGGCCTCTTCGAAGCCATCCGTGCATGTCCGGCTGAGTTCGAGAGCAAAAGCTAAGTGTTCGGGTGAACTTGCGAATCAACCCCACCTGCCCTTCGCTCTTGCAACCGTGTGCATTTGGTCGCGTGCGTCTTTTCTCGCATGAGCTCGGGTATACTGTGCGAGTTCCTAATGCCTTGGATGGGCTTGGGCGGCGTCATGTTCCGAACCTGGTCAGGTCGGGGACGAAGCAGCCATAAGGGGCCTCTGACGAGCGCCCACGCCTATCCAAGGCATTGGTGCGTAGAGGGGCCGAAAGGCTCCTTTTTTTGCAAAATCGAAGTAACGCCTGAACAAGATTTCGCGGCGGCCTTGTATAGTTTGCAACGAATTGTGGCCGGTGAAAGGCAGCTATGAACGTCATCGAATTCTTCCTGAACCTTCTTTCCGATCCTCGCGGCGCCATCGCGGGCTGGATTATCACGCTTGGCGCGGTATGGGTGTATACGCCGCTGTTCCTCATCGTATTTGTGGAAACAGGCCTGGTGTTTTTCCCGTTTCTGCCGGGCGATTCGCTCCTGTTTGCGGCGGGCGTTTTTTCCGCCGACGGTGGCGGCCTGAATATCTGGGCAACGCTCATCGTGTTTTATGTCGCGGCCATTCTGGGCAACACGTCGAATTATTGGATTGCGCGCTTTTTCGGCAAGCGCATCATCGATTCCGGCAAAATCAAGGCGCTCACGCCTGAACGCATGGCGAAGCTCGACCATTTTTTCGCGAAATACGGTGGCCTTACCATCGTTATCACGCGCTTCATGCCGTTTTTCCGCACGTTTGCGCCGTTCATTGCGGGCACGGGCCATATGAATTTCGGCAAGTTCACCTTGTTCAATGCCGTCGGTGGCATTTCTTGGGTAAGCCTGTTTGTGCTCGTGGGCTACTTCTTCGGCGGTATTCCTTTCGTCCAAGACCACTTCGAGATTATCGTTTTGGGCATTGTTGCCGTGTCTGTTGCGCCGGCGTTCATTGGCGCGGTGAAGGCCGCGCTGTCGTCAAGGAAAGGCGACAAAACCAAAAACGCCAAGCATGCGAAATAGCGAGGCAGGCCGGCTTGTCCCGCCCGCCCGCTCGTTTGGGTTTCCCTTCTGCCAATCCGAAGAACTCTTCTTGAAGCGTCCGGCATGCCCGGGCGCTTCTTCTATAATAGTCGCGAGTGAAATCGGCGCCGTGCGCGCCGCATACGATGCGAAGGACCTGCGCAATGTCGGAAGCCTTATACCGCAAATATCGCCCGCAAACATTCGAAGACGTCGTGGGGCAAACCCACATCGAGCGCACGCTCAAAAACGCCATCGAGCAAGACAAAGTGGGCCATGCTTATCTGTTCTGCGGCCCGCGTGGAACGGGCAAAACCACGACGGCTCGCCTGTTGGCCAAAGCGCTTTTGTGCGAGAAGGGCCCAACGCCAGCACCCGACGGGTCGTGCGAGCAGTGCGAGGCCATCGCGGCCGGCATCCATCCCGACGTTTATGAGCTCGACGCGGCAAGCCGCACGGGCGTCGATAACGTGCGCGAGGAAATCATCGGTCGCGTTCAATATGCGCCCACGCGCGGGCGTTACAAAGTCTATATCATCGACGAAGTGCACATGCTTTCCATCGCGGCCTTCAACGCGCTGCTTAAGACGCTCGAAGAGCCGCCGAGCCACGTCGTCTTCATCATGTGCACGACCGACCCTCAGAAGGTTCCGGAAACCATCCAGTCGCGCTGCCAGCGTTTCGACTTTCATCGCCTGAGCAAAGAAGAGATCATCTCCCGTTTGGGTGCGGTGTGCACGGCCGAAGGCGTGAATTTCGAAGGCGATGCGCTCGATTTGGTGGCCCATCGAGCGCAGGGCGGAATGCGCGATGCGCTCACCATGCTCGAACAGCTTATTGCGTTCGGCGACGGGGAGGTGACTGTCGAGGTCGCAAACGATGTACTCGGTTCGCTCGATGTGGACGACATGTCCGATATCGTTCGCCATATAGCGCAGCGCGATGCGGCGGCGTGTTTTACCTGGGTTTCCGAATATGTCGAAACGGGTGCCGATTTGGCGCATTTCGTGCGTGATTTGGCGACCTATGTGCGCGACTTGTATGTGCTCACGCTTACCGATGGCGCCGTGGCGGTGAATGCTCCGCAGAATGCGCTTGCTCGAATGACGGGCGAGGCGCGCATGTTCGGGGTCGATCGCCTGGCGTATATCCTGCGCGTTTTGGGTGATCTGAACACCGAGCTTCGCACATCGACCAACCCGCGTTTGTCTTTCGAAATTGGGCTTACGCGCATGGTACGCCCACAAAGCGACCTTACGCTTGAGTCTCTTGCTGCCCGCGTAGAGGTGCTCGAGCGGGCTTTGGCTCAGGGCGATTTCGTTTCGAAAGCCAATTCTTCGGCGCCGCAAGCGGCATCGCCGGAACCGCGTGCGAACGCCGCCGCGGCGATTCCCGCTTCGGCCAATTCGGGCTATCGTGCATTGCAAGGGCAAGTTTCGCAGGGTCAGCCGGCTGCGGTTCAGCCAAAGCCGACCGCCAGTTCTGCCGCGCCTGCCCATGATGCTCCCCGCGCGAGCGATAAGGCTGCGGAATTTCGTGCCCAGCTCGAGCAACGCCAAGCTCGCCGCGCTTCCGCCCAAACGCCGCAACCCGCACCCGCGCCGCAGGCCGCACCGCGAACGACGACCGCTGCGGCCCTCCAGGGTTCGCCGGCTTGCGCGGCCGCGCCTACCGCGCAGGGATTGCAGCCAGTTTCCGATGACGTGAAAGCGAAAATCTCAAATCCCGCAGCTTTGCAGCGAGGCTGGCAAACGGCGCTTGCCGATTTGAAGCGCCAACGTGCGGCATACGGGGCCTTGCTTCTTTCCGCCCGATTCGTGGCTGCGCCCGATGCTTCGGGGGTGTTCATTGAGTTTTCCCCTGAAAACTCGTTCGCGTATTCCGCGGCGCAAAAACCCGATATCTCGGCCGCTCTCGAACAAGCTCTTTCCTCGGCCTTTGGTGGCTTCGTGCCTTTTCGCATCACGCAGGGCAATTCTGCCGGAGCGGCGCCTGTATCCGCTGCTGCCTCTGCTGCTCCCGCCGCTTACGCTCGAGTGGCTCCGGCCCCTTCTCGTGTCGCCGAACCGAACGACCAAGTGCGGCGTCCGGCGCCGCAGGCCGCGGCTAACGAGCAGCCCCAGGCCGCACCGCCTTGGGAAGACGAAGTGGTTCCGTATACCGATGCCGATATCGCGGCGTATGTCTCGCAAGACGAGTCGCGCCCTTTTCCTGATCCCGATGCGAGCCAAAGCGCTGGGGCGCCGTCGCATCGGGAGCAAGCGTCCCAAGCGTCCGACGCGCCTGTTGCCGGCGTCCCGAGCCTGATCCGCGAAGAGACCGCCAAGGAAGGGTCCGCGTTAGCTAAGGGAGGGGAGTCTTCGGCCGAAAAGAGCAACCCGTTCGCGAATCGCAAGATGCCTGAAGGCATCGGCAAGCATCCCAATGTGGCGTCTGCCTCCTCGACGAGCGGTGTGGCTGTTTCGGCGCCTGAACTGGCGAAGCCGAAGGCAAAGAGCGCCGCAAAGGGAAAAATGCCTAAGGTCGATGAACTGGCCGCAGCCGTGGCCCAATTCGGTGATGCGATGCTCGTGGTTGGCGCAACGCCAGTCGACCCTTACCCTGTGGCCGTCGAAATGGGCTTCGATTCGGCGTTCGACCCGAAACTGAAGGCGAAGAATTTGGCGAAGCCAAAAGGGTGGCCTATGCCGGCCGACGCCCGCCTGCTTGAGTCGGGCGAAGCCTCGAAGGTTTCCGCGGCAGGCGAACCCGGCGATGCTGTGGCGTCGCATTCGGACGGTGCCACTGAGCCTCGGGATCGTACCGTCTCGCAAGAGCCCGCCGCGCAGCCCGAGCCCGTGTTTGCCGTCGATTCCGAATCGGCTTCGCCCAAGCCGGATTCTTCGGCGTTTGAACGTCCGAACCCGTTCGCGAATCGAGCTATGCCCAAGGGCGCAGATAGCCACCCCTCGCAGATCGACGATGAGCCCTCCCGCGTGTCGGATGGCTCAAGCGAGATGTCTGCGGAAGAAATATTCAAGGCCTTTGGAGTTCGTCCGAGCGAAATCGTCGAACAGCGTTAAGCTCGGGTGCGGTGATCAGGCTAAGTCCGTTGCGTT
>CAVGRL010000025.1:0-31427 GCA_963631715.1 Bacteroidaceae bacterium | reverse complement strand
ATTCTGCTCGCCGAAGGCATCGGCGACACGATGCGAATCTCGCTGACCGATGAGCCCACCGAAGAAGTTCGCGCTTGCTGGATGCTCCTTTCGGCGCTCGACCTGCGCCGCCGTGGCCCCGAGATTATCAGCTGCCCCACATGCGGCCGCTGCCAGGTGAACCTCATCGAGCTCGCGAAGAAGGTCGACGATCGTTTGGCAACCCGCGTCGAGCCGGTGAAAGTGGCGGTTATGGGCTGCGTTGTGAACGGCCCGGGCGAGGCGGCCGACGCCGACCTTGGCGTGGCGTGTGGCGCAGGCTCGGGCGTGGTGTTCAAACACGGCCAGGTCTTGCGCAAAGTGCCAGAGGCCGATATCGTGGACGCCTTGATGGAAGAGCTCGAAAAGCTGGCCTAGCTCCGTTTCCTGCGACTTCGTCGCGTGCGAAACGTTTGATTTTCATGCTGGAACATAAAGAGGGAAGGAAACCCCATGGCGAATATCCGTAAGCAGCCCGTATTGCATATGAGCGACATATATGCCCCCACGTTGAAGGAAGATCCTTCCGACGCCGACATCGCTTCGGCGAAGCTGCTCACGCGTGCCGGCATGATTCGCAAGGAAGCCGCCGGTTTGTATACGTTTTTGCCGCTCGGTATGCGCGTGCTGAACAAGGTCGAGGCCATCATTCGTGAAGAGATGGATTCGCATGGCGGCCAAGAAATTCTCATGCCGTTCGTGCAGCCTGCCGAACTGTGGAAGCGCTCGGGCCGCTGGCCAGTCTACGGCAAAGAGTTGCTGCGCGTGGTCGATCGCCACGATAACGAATTCTGCCTGGGCCCCACGCACGAGGAGGTCGTCACCGATCTGGTGACCAACGAGCTGCGCAGCTACAAAGACCTGCCGAAGAACCTCTATCAGATTCAGCTGAAGTTCCGCGATGAGCGTCGCCCGCGCTTTGCGCTCATGCGCGGTCGCGAATTCATCATGAAAGACGCCTACAGCTTCGATGCCGACGAAGCGGGGCTCGATAAGAACTACAACCTCATGCGCGAGGCCTACACGAACATGTTCGATCGCATGGGCTTCGATTACCGCATCGTCGTTGCCGATTCGGGGCAGATCGGCGGCAACGCGTCCGAGGAATTCATGGTGCTCGCCGATACGGGCGAGGCCGAGCTTGTGCAATGCTCCTGCGGCTACGCGGCCGACGTGGAGGCTGCGCCCGCTACGCCGCATCCCGCGGAGTATGCGGCTGACGCGCTCACGAAGATTGAAACTCCGGGCGTGCATACGATCGATGAACTCGCGGCGTTTCTCGGCACCACGTCGAATGCGTGCGTGAAGGCGTTCTCGTGCAAAGCCGAGGACGACTCCATCTGGGTGCTGTTCGTGCCGGGCGATTACGAGGTCAACGAGGTCGCCGTCGAGCACCTGCTCGGCCAATTCCAGCCGCTTACCGACGAGGAGATGAAGGATGCGGGCCTGGTGAAAGGCTCCATGGGGCCGGTTGGCCTGCCTGTGGGCGTGAAGGTCGCCGCCGATGAAAGCCTGCGCGGCGTCGAGCGTTGGCTCGTTGGCGCGAACGTCGACGGTTTCCATTACGCGGGCGCCAAGCAAGGCGAGGATTTTTCGGTGGATGCATGGGCGAGCCTGTGCCTGGTGAAGCCGGGCGATGCCTGCCCGAAGTGCAGCTTGCCCCTCGAGCATGCGCGCGGTATTGAAGCGGGGCAAATCTTCAAGCTCGGCACGAAGTATTCCGAGGCCATGGGTGCCACGTTCATGGATGAGGACGGCAGCGAAAAGCCGTTCATCATGGGCTGCTACGGCGTGGGAGTCACTCGTACGGTAGCCGCCGCGGTTGAGCAGTGCCACGACGAAAACGGCATTATTTGGCCTGTTGGAATTGCTCCGGCGCATGTGTGCGTCATTCCGCTTTCGGCCAAGCCCGACGAAGTGACCGAGGCCGCCGCCAAAATCGCCGACGAGCTGGCCGCCGCCGGTTGGGAAGTGGTGCTTGACGATCGCAACGAGCGCGCGGGCGTGAAATTCGCTGACGCCGACCTTATTGGCTGGCCCGTGCAGGTCGTCGTTGGCAAGCGCGGTTTGGCTTCGGGTGAAGTTGAGGTGAAACCGCGTGCGACCGGCGAGAAGCAATCGGTTGCAATCGACGGCGTTCTTGAGGCGGTTGAATCGGTCCTGCAAAGCTAGGTTAGCGGCGAGCGACGTCCGATTGCGGCTCCGTCGCTGCTTTGCGGGCCTTCAAATCCGAATTGCCCACCGTAGGCTTTTTGCTGTTCATGCCGCCCCGAACCTTCGACGCCATGCGGTGCCGGCGGGCTCGGGACGGGCGTTCGTCGTTTGGGTGGTTTGCTTTGCCTGGGCGCGCCAACACGCCAACAGCGCATCGCAAATTGAGGAATTTTTAGGCCGCTCGGTGCTATGTTTGCTGAGGCAAACACTACTGAACGCAAGTATGTTACCCTGGGTTTATACATGTTTGCCGATTGAGACGCCCGAGGTCCGCATGCCCGAGATTCCCGAAAGCCAAACTCTCAACCAGTTCGAAATGCCCAGCGAAGTCGCAGGTCGGAAAAGCGCACCCGCCAAAACGAAGCGGTCTCGCGCATTTTCGTACGCATGGGCCGCCGCAGGGTTTGTCTGCTTCGGTCTTGGCATGGTCGGCGTGGTGCTTCCCCTCATCCCAACGACGCCGTTCGTTTTGCTGGCCGCCCTTTGCTTCGCGCGCAGCTCGAAACGCCTTGACGATTGGTTCCAATCGACCAAGTTATACAAGATGGTTTTCGAGAGCTACGTGAAGAAACGCGAGATGACGCTTAAGGCGAAGCTTACGATTCTCATTCCCGTTACGCTGCTTTTGGGCATCGGGTTTCTGCTTATGCCCGGTGTGCCGGTGGGGCGCGCGGTGGTCGCCATCGTGTGGGTATGCCACATCGTCTATTTCGGTTTCATCGTGAAAACGGAAAAGGCGGCGCGCGAATAACTCGCGAAGGCGCCCCATTGCGCTAAGCTGGCGATTGCCGTTTTCGAAGAGAGGGCCGCTATGCTTACCATCGGATGCCACCTGTCCACGTCGAAGGGTTTTGCCGCCATGGGCGAAACCGCGCTGTCTATCGGGGCGAACACGTTCGCGTTTTTCACGCGCAACCCCCGCGGTGGTGCAGCCAAGGCGATTGATCCGGCAGATGCGAAGGCGCTGCGCGATCTGCTGGAAGCGAACGATTTCGGCACGTTGGTGGCGCATGCGCCCTACACGCTGAACCCGTGCTCCGATAAGCCGCACGCGCGGGAGTTTGCGCGCGAATGCATGGCCGACGATTTGGTTCGCATGGAGGCCGTGCCGCACAGCTTTTATAACTTCCATCCGGGCAGCCACGTGAAACAAGGTGCCGATGTGGGAATCGAGCTTATATCGAGCTTGCTCAACGAGGTGCTGAGGCCTGAACAAACCACCACGGTGTTGTTGGAAACCATGGCCGGCAAAGGTACCGAGGTGGGCCGAACGTTTGACGAGCTCGCCGAAATCATCGATCGCGTGGAGCTTTCCGGCCACGTGGGCGTGTGCTTGGACACGTGCCACGTGCACGATGCGGGCTACGATATCGTGAACGACCTCGATGGCGTGTTGGAGGAATTCGACCGCGTGCTGGGAATAGAACGCCTGCGTGCCGTTCACATCAACGATTCTAAAAACTCGTTGGGCTCGCATAAAGATCGCCACGAACGCATTGGGGAAGGGTCCATAGGGCTGGATGCGTTTGAGCGCATCGTGCGCCACCCGCAATTGCGCGATTTACCGTTCATCCTTGAAACCCCGAACGAGCTTTCCGGTTACGCAGCCGAAATCGAATTGCTCCGCGACCTGGCCGAACGATCGACATAGCGCTGGCGGATCCTCGTCGGCGGCTTCCAGATTCCGAACCTCGATATGCCGGGCGTCACCACGCGCTACACTATCACCAACTGGCAGGCTGGCTTTACGGAAGCCTACCAGGGCATGGTCTACGCTCCACAGCCGATCGAGCTCGGCGTGGCCGCTGGCGTGCTGGTCATGTGCGTGCTGTTCCTGCTGCTGGGGCTGAAGTGTTTGCCCCTGAGACCGGCAGGAGAAGATAAATAACCCCTTCTTGTCTGGTCGGGCGTGGTGTATCGTTGGGTTTCATTACGCCCGACTGCTTTTCGAGAGGTTCGTCATGGTGAAAAGGCTGATATGCGTCGTCGTTGCATTCCTGCTTGCGGCAGCATGCGTTTTCGCTGCGGCGAGCGTTTCGTTGCAAAGCGTCGGCGCGCCGCAGGCCATCGATGCAAGTTCGCCGTGCCCGGCAACGGGTTGCGCGAGCGGCGAATGCCACGATTATGAGCACGTGCCGCAGCCCGATGGCGTTCACGAGATGAGCTGCCCCGAGTCTAGTTGCGCGTCGACCGAATGTCATGCATGGGAGACGCTCACGGGCGGCGGCTACCGCAGCGCATCGGATGCGAGCTTGAACCTCTGGGTGCTTGGTCCGGTCGTGTTTTTCGGCGGGCTCGTGCTGTTGCTGAAGAAGATGGGGTAGGGCATGTCGAAGAAACCAAGAATGGCCTTATGCATACTGGCGGCCGTGACGTTTGCGGTTGCCGTGCTTCCCCAGATTACGGGGATTTCGACGCACGAGTGGGCGGGGTTGGTTGCTCTTGGGGCGCTCCTTGCTCATCTGGCGGCGAGCCTTGATTCTCTCAGCGGTTTGGCGAGAGCTGCGCGCAAGGGATCAATGTTGGCGGTTGCTCGAATTGCTTTGGATGTTGCTCTATTCGCGGCGCTCGTTGTGTGCGTGGTGTCGGGTGCGCTCATTAGCGCCACCGTGTTGCCGGCTATGGGGCTGTTCGCGCCCGGATATTTTATATGGGACCCATTGCATGCGACTTCGGCGAAAGCGTTGCTTGCACTCGTGCTGGTCCATGCCGTGACGCATGCTGGCAAACTGAGGCGTTCTGGGCGCTCGTAGCATCGCTTGCGATCGCCTGCACCCGATTTAGATAGCGTTTCCCTTCCGATAATAATCTCTTAACGGAAGTGAAAGTATATTCACTTCCGTTAATGTTCCGTTATCGGAAGGGAAACGCTCTTATTGCATCGCAAAAAGGCGCCGAATGCCTTCGATACTCGATATCTCGTCAAGCAAATCGATTACATCGTCTGCCTGGTAGAGCTCTCCACGTTGCTTGTTGCCGATGGGGCGAATCATCCCATATTCGCAAGCGCGATCGATGAGGGTTTTCGCGGCTCGCTGCGTTATGCCAAGGGTGTCGGCAATATATTTTGAGTTGACGACAGGCTGGGCCACAAGAACACTCGGCAGGGCGTGGATTTTCGAATTGGTTCGCTCTTGAATGACGCTTTTCCAAGTTGCACACAGCGCGTCGATTCTTTCCGCGACGGCGTCGCCTATGGCAATTGCAAGCTCGAGCGCGCTTGCGACCTGTTCGACGACGGCAAGCGGCTCGCCTTGCTGGTAGGCCGTGATCGCTTCCATATATGCATCGATGTTGTGCAGCAGCCCAGCGGATACAGGTAGGGTTGATGTTCTTAAGAGGTCGTTGTTGCGCAAAACGATATGCAAAAGCGTGCGCCCCGTGCGGCCATTGCCGTCGGTGAAGGGATGGATGGTCTCGAATTGCGCATGCATAATGGCTGCTTTTGCAATGCCGTCTATATCGCTTCGTCGGAGAAATGCCAGAAGGTCGTCGAGGCACGCCGCGACCCGGCGTTCGCTAGGTGGCACGAAAAGCGCACCATGGGGGCTATAGGGGTATCCGCCTACCCAAACCTGTTCCCGCCGAATCGTTCCCCCCGATGTGAAGCCGCCCCTGTTCATGAGCGTTGCGTGGATGCGGAGAATCTCGGGGACCGTAAGGTCGCCGTTCGACGAGAGGGCCTCGCGCATTGCTTGAATGTTGCCCACGATAAGCTGCGCGTTGTGGGGCGCGTTCGTCGTTATCTCGGCCATGGCGATGTTGCGCGCGCTTGAGGTGAGGTTTTCTATCTGCGAGCTCGCTGCCGATTCGCTGCGCAAAAGCAGCGCGGGAAGGTCGAAGCCTCGTTGGCGCTGCTTCTCATCGAAGCGCACCATTGCATTCGACAAATCGACGAGTCGCCGCGAAAGCCCGTTGCCGATGGTTAGAGGTCGATTTGCGATATCTAAGGGAATTGCGGCCTGATATGTCGAAGCGATGCGTCGTCGCGCGGTTTTCGATATGCCTGCCAAGGAATCGGGGTCGTGATGCCACGGTAGGGTTTCGAATTGAAGGCATGGCCACTGGGCGGATTCTTTGGGCATGGCATCTCCTTGGGGTCGTATTCGCTTCCGATACTATAGCATTAACGGAAGTGAATACGCTTTCACTTCCGTTAATGTCCCGTTATCGGAAGCGAATCGCGTGGAAGTGCCGGGTTGCGCGTTGCCGTTGCGCAACTGGTTCGCATGGGGAAACCTTTGCCTATGCGTGAATCGCGTCAGGGCCGCATTGCGGTTGGGCGTCGTTGTTCCATTGGCTCGCCAGCCTCAGTGCTGCCGCCATGCTGGCCTCGCTTCTGGCTCCCGTGTCATCTGCCGGCATCTCTGTCGGCTCCAGTGCTGCGGCCGGGCTCCGGCGCCGTCGCCATGTTGGCGCCGAACCGGCCCCGCCGCCTTCTACAGCTTTCGCATGCGCACGCTCATGTCGAGCGGCTTGGCCGAAAACGGCGCCGTTGTCGCCAGACCGTCCACGCCGGTTGCCGCATAGGCGGCCGCATTGCCGGGGTTGATGCCGCCAGCTGCGATGAGCGCCAAATGCGGGTCGATCGCGCGCAGCTCCGCCACGAGCGGCGCCAGCTCTTCGGCGGGGATTTTATCGAATTGCACGCCGTCGATGCCGTGGCCATTCGCGCTCGCCCGCGCCAAAACGCGCGCCTGTTCGGCGTTCGCCTCCACAAAGAGCTTCTTCTCTACGCAGCGGGCCTTGATTTCTGGCAGCTGATCGACGAAGGCGTCGAATCCGCCGAAAAACGTGAGATGGTGGTCGAATACGAGCACGGTCTCGGAAAGCCCCAAGCGATGCGGAAACGCTCCGCCCGCCATGACGGCGCAAGTGAGCAGGTCTTTTGCGCCGGGCATGCTCTTGCGGGTGGTGAGCACCTCGCAGCGCGGGTTGGCGGAATGCGCCGCATCGACCATCGTGCGCGTTTTCGTTGCGACGGCCGACAGGTGGTCGAAAGTGTTTAAGCACACCTTCCAGGCGGCGTGCAAATCGGCCGCCGAACCGCGCAGCGTGAAAAACGTTTCGCCGGCAGCCACGCGCGCTCCATCGATGCACCCGCTCGCTACCTGGCATCCCAGGCGTTCGGCGATGCGGCGAACCACTCCCGTGCCGGCCACCACGCAATCTTCGCGCGTGTAATACTCCATTTCGCCGGGTGCGTCTCCAATGCCGAGCACCGCGCACGTCAGATCGACGTAGGGCACGTCTTCAGCGATGAAATGGTCGATTCGGGATTCAGGAATGCGCAGCATGCTCGCCCCTTTTCGCAAGAACGGTTATTCTTGTTTCAGAATAGCGCGACGTGTCGCAAGCGGCAATCGCGCGCAAGCCTCATTCGAAAGGATTCGCCATGGAAGAAATCACAATCAAGGTCACCGGCATGCACTGCCCGAAATGCGATGCTCGCGTCGAGAAGGCCCTTGGCGCCATTGCCGGAATTGCATCGGTTAAAGCCGACCACGAAACCGATGCCGTGACCATTGTCTGCAGTGGCGCCGCCGAAACCCTTGCTGCAGCGAAAGCCGCCATCGCTGCCGAGGATTTCACTGTGGAAGAGTAGCCGGTTTACGCCGCCGTCTTGCGGGCGGAAAGGGCCCTGCGGAAGCTCTCCAATGCGGTTTGCATCTCGAAATGAAAGAGAGACGTGAGGTGCTGGTTCTGGTGTTTTCCGAAAAGGAGTGGGGTGCGTAAGCGGTGTTCGGGGCATAAGAAAGGCTCTAGCAGGCTGTCCTCTTGGATGATCGCCTGCTATAATGTCTATACGTGTCTATACATACAAAGGAGAGACCATGCCTAGCGCAACATTGGGTAAATGGGGCAACAGCCAGGCCTTGACCGTTCCAAGCGAAATATGCAGCATCATGGGCTTATCAATCGGGGCAAAGGCCGAGGTCGAGTATGACTTGGGAAATTACTGCGTAACTTATCGTTTCGAGAAAATGAAGACCGGCTACTCTCGTTCGAAGAAAATGACAATGGAAGAGTTTGCGCAAGGCTATATCGGCCCGAAAGTTGGCGAAGAGTGGGGCGGGTCCGATGTTGGGGCGGAGGTCGTTGAGTGATGCTTCTCGACCAGGGCGACGTGATTATCGTCGATTTCGACCCGACGATTGGCCACGAGCCGCGCAAGTCTCGCCCGGCACTCGTTGTGTCGACTGATTACTTCAATAATGTACTCTCCAGCCTTACGGTAGTTTGCCCCATAACGTCTACGGTCAACGGGCATCCTTTGCATGTCGAGATAAACGATACATGCGGCGTGCATGGTTGCGTTTGCCTTGAACAAATCAGGGCCATTGATGTATCGAATCGGAAAGTCCAGGAAACGGGCATCAAAATGGGAGATTCGACCATGACGAGGGTCTTGGATGGCATAGGGGCGATATTCGGAATCTAAATAAGGCCAATTGAGAGCCAACGAGAGAGGCGATCGGCCGGGGCGCGTTAGACTTGCGAGCCCCGGCCGATCGCCTCTTTTTGCAAATGTCGAAAACGAATCGTTCTTGTTGGATGCCCGGGTATGTCCAAAGATGAAAATCGCAATGTCCCTTGGTGCGGAGCAGTTCAAACCAACTTCTTTTATTGTCAGGGGGTAATCCTCAAAAACACGCATTTTGGCATCATGCGCGCATCATACTCAAGCAAAAAAATGGGTGAGTTTAGGAGGGATTAGTCGGGGTTCGTCGTAATTCGAGCGAGTCCGTTTACTGTAAAATTGAACCGAAAATAATCCTTGTCAGCATCGCCAGAAAAAAGTTTTCGTTAAAACCCCAGGTCGGTTATACCTGCACCTTAAGGTACAGGTTGTTTTTTACTCTGGGTTTAGGTCAGAATATCCTCGTTTAGAAATAATAAGTCGCAAGAATAATGCACGCGCTTAAAACGCGGCACGCACGCTGCCTCTTATTAATTCATTGACCCGGGAGCCTCGCCTTTGCAACCCGGGCCGTGCTCGCAGCAGCTTAAGTTTGATGCCCGTGTGTGTTGCAGGGGCGACACCTTGAAGCTGCGGTCGCGAACATGGAACACGCGAAGGCGAGTATTCAACGATGGCCGAAAGGCCAGAAAAGGAGGGGATTATGGATTTGCTCCAGAAAACCCAAAGGAAAGTGACGACGTTCGCGTTCGCGACGGCTGTCGCTTTCGCAATGGCACTCGCGTGCGGCGCGATGCCTGCATTCGCGGCGACGGTGCCGTGGAACGACAACGTCACCGTGCTCGCCGTTGGCGCTAACGGCGATACGAAGACGGAGGACGGACAGTACATCAACGGCACGATGACATTCGCGTCTGACCTTGGCGGCGTGACTGCCGAGCAGGCTGAGGCGTATCTCGAGGCGAACATGACCATCGCTGGCCGCGCGCTGAACTCCGCGAGCTACGCTCGTGACGTCTATGATGTCACGGTGAGTGGAAACGTCATCACGTTTAAGATTGGTCCGAATACCGCCGGCATGACTGCGAACTACAATGGCAAGCTCTTCATTGCTGCCAACGAAAGCAGCAATGCGACGATTGCTGCTGCTATGGGCAACGGCGTCGAAACCCTGATTGGCACGGGCGTAGCAATCGCCAACCCGGCTGGCACTTTGAGCGCCGACGGCCAGAGCAAGACTTTTGCCATTACCGATACCGCCTACAATCGCGGTATGGTCCATGTGCTCATCATGGACGGTGATTCGGCTATTTTCAACGGCACAGGCACGTTCAGCAACGGCGGCATTACGGTGCATGCCCATAGCTTTATGTCTCAGACTGCAGCCAATTTCGCAAGCGTGATTTGCTCGACTGCAACCTCGACCGGTGGCGACGGCTTCGATTACACGTTTGCCGCGGGATCCAATGGCTTATTTACTATCTCGTGCGAAGATGCATCCGACCTGGCTGTCTATATCTATGACGGTTCTTACCTCAATTCGATTCACGGTGCCGTTGGCGACATCACCGAGGGCGAGATGAATAACGACTAATTCGCTGGGCATTTCTGTTGGCCTGTTAACTAGCCGGAGGGGCACGGGCTCCTCGTACCCCTCCGGCTTTCATTGGCTCCGCTCAGTTCACTACTCGAGTGGGGCGATTATCTTTCGCTCTGGGAGGTGTTTAAAATCGACATTTCAAGAAAAAACGTGTTTCGCAGGTCGTCTTCCGTGGCGATTTCCTTCATTTTAGCAACTTCGCTTATTCCTGTTGTTCCGGCGATTGCGGTATCTTCTGACGATGAAATCGATTCTAAAGCAGAGGAAGCTTCGTTCGACGATTCGGCTTCGGGCAACATTGATAGCGTTGTGGAGGGGGCGCTTGAAGCCTCGAGTTCAGTGGACGCCGTCATCGACGAAGCCCTTGAGGAGAATGGCGCATCAGCTGAAGCTCTAAATTCAAATGAGATGCCCGATGCTGAATTGGAAGCTTCATCGGCCGTTGAGCCTTCTGGATTGGTGTATTCCGCGGACTCATCGAATAGCGAGTTTATTGCAACGTGTGATGCTGTAAGCGCAGCACCGGGCACGTTCACGGATGAATACGGCACGTGGACGCTCATGATTACAAGCACGGGGGCGATTTGGGTTTCGCAGGCGACTATTTCATCCGATGTCGTATTCGACGTTTTTGAATTCCCTACCGTGGTGCCGTGTGATGTGCAGATGGCTGACGGGCGGACGATTTCCAAAGGAACCCCCATTGCGAAGTACAACAAGCTTAATAAGGTCACGGGAATTCACGCGAAGGAAATAGTATTCCCTAGCACGGTTCAGTACATGCAGCCACTCACTGCGACATGTGAAACGGTTACAATCAAATCTGGCGTTACGGGCGTTACGAATTTAACAAAGTTGACCGGCGTGGAGACGCTTAATGTAGAAAGCGGCGCAAACGTCCCTTCCTTGGCGGGATCCACAACGCTTAAGAACATCAACATCGACAGCGGTGCGAAGATTTCCGCTAACGGTCTTTTCAAAGATTGCACTGCTTTGGAAGAAGCAAAAGTCCATGCTCTTACGACCCAGATGTTTTCCGGGTGCACGAAACTTAAAACGGTTGAATTGAGCGATGCCGTAACGGTAATCCCGAATAATGCTTTTGAAAATTGCTCGGAGCTTAGTTCGATTGATCTATCTAATATCGTATCAATCGGTTCATGCTCGTTCAAAAAAACGGGTTTGTCTGATATCTCGATCCCGACGAATTGTACGGTTTCGGATAAAGCTTTCGATTCGATCGAATCTCCGCTTACGGTCTATTATGACGGAAGCGCACTTGATAGAAGCGCTTTTAGCTCCGATGTTCTTAATGAGCTTCGATTGGGCCCTAATGCATCTGGTATCAATCACTCTGCGTTCTATGGTGCCGTTATCTATAGGCTGTATATCGATCCCGCAAACACAACCTGCTATTCCACCAACCGGGAGAACCTTTTTGTTCGTAGCGACAACGGTGATGACCAGGTATATCCCTATCAACAGATAGAGCAAGTAGTCGATACCGTTCGGGCTGTTCCTGCCAGCACGACCGAATGGACGGTTGGCAAAGATATTAAATATATCTTAAGCGGTTCCTTCAACACCCATCCGAGACTCACGTCTATTTCCATTGAGGAAGGGAACACCTCGTTTGTCTTGGACTCTCAGGGCGCCCTGTATACGGCGGACATGAAAAGGCTTATCAAGGTTCCAGCGGATACCATATCTTTCGTTGTTCCCGACGGCGTAACGATGATTGACCAAAACGCTTTCTGCCGTTGCGATAAGCTCGTTTCCGTAACGCTTCCTGAAACTTTGACTGAGATTCGCTCTGAAGCTTTCTGGGGTTGTTCGAGCCTGGTGTCTATCAAATTCCCGAAGTCACTGACGACTGTCGGCGTGGGCATCCTTGAGGGAACTGCCATTGAAAAGCTTACGATGTCTGAGGGCTTGTGGTCGAATTCCACGAAGGATGATTTCGTTCAGGATGGCGCCGTGCCGTCGATTAGCACGCTCTTCTATGGAATGAATTGGAGCGCTATCAATTGGAATACCGATTTGCTTAACAAATCGGTTACTTCGCTCGATCTTGGCCTCTATAGGCCGTCTTTCATACCGGCGTATGCCTTTGCGGGCTTGCTCGGCCTTACCGAGGTGTCGATTCCCTCAAGCGTTACGAGCATTGGTTATGGCGCATTCTATTTTTGCCTGAACCTGAAAGATGTGTATGTGTATGCACCGACGGGTATGAAAATTGAGACGGGCGGCATGAGCGATGGCAATTCGGGCAGCGGAAACGCTGACGAATCGTACAAGGTTTCAAACCCTGGTTCGTTCTCGACGTGGGATGATACGCTTACGCCTGCTCCGTTTACATCGGCCAAATATGCCGACCTTACGGGCATTAATTTCTACGGCGCCGCGTATTCGCAAAACGATGTGATTTCGTATTGCGCCGAGCATGGGCAGAATTTCATTCCTATTGCCGTTTTACAGGACAACAATTCGGTGTTTGGTGACTACACGGTGTCGTATGGTACGGGTGCCTACGATTACAATCATGTGGAAATCGCCAATATTCCTGTTGGCGGCACGCCGAGCGTGAATGTCGTCTTTGGCGATTACGGTACGCCGCGTACCTTGAGCAACGGCGATGGGTGCTCGATTTATTACGTGGACTCCGAAGGTAATGTGGTTACCTCCTTTGACAAGGCGGGTACCTATACGGCTTTCATCTCGGGCGATAACAAGAGTGTTTTCGGCCAGCGTGCGGTTTCGTTCCAGGTTGGCGACGCTGTTGTGCAACCCGTGCAGCCGACTCAACCGGTTCAACCCGTGCAGTCTACGCAACTCGTGCAACAGACGACTGCTCCTGCAACCAACCAGACCTTTGCGACCACGAATGACGCGACCGATGTTGCGCCCGTTGCTGCGGTTGGGTTTGCCGGCGCGCTCGCCGCTGTCGGTGCCTGGTTCGCTCGCCGGCGACTGAGGGATAAACAATAGATTCTTCAGCCTTGCGGGCTAGCCTGTTTGGGCGTCCAAGCTTTTTGAGTTTGGGCGCCCTTTTCTGCGTTAACCGTTTTCGAGTTGAGAGAATCGCTCGCGCGTCTTTTCGCGCAGCGAAATGAGGCGCGAGCGATTCCGGGATGACAAAGAAGGGATTCCCCATGAAATTAAAGCGTATTGCAGCGGCATTGCTCTCGGTGGTGATTGCTTCGTCGCTCATAATTCCAAATACCGCATTTGCCGTTGTCAATTTGGGAACGGTGAGCATTTCGATGCAGGGAAGCGTATCGGTTGCGAGCGGTTCTTCGGTTGCCGTTGCGGCCTATGCCAACCCTGAGTATAGCGATCAGTTGCCGAACTGTATGAACAGCTATTGCCCCAGTGGGTGCGATTTTGGCAATACGGGCCAATCGTGTGAAGACAAGGCGACGGGGCAGTGCACCTGCTACGGTTATGGATACAGCAGGTATTATCCGTCATGTACGGTGTCTTCCTCAGACTCTTCTGTCGCACGCGCTTCATGGTCGGGCGGTACGTTGAGCATTGCGGGCTATGCGCCAGGAACGGCTACCATTACGGTTTATCCGTCTTTGCGCCTGTTCTCGTCGGCACCGGCTTCTATTGTTGTGAATGTGTACGGGCAGCAGCCGGCTACGCCGGCCGAAACGCCTTCTGTGACGCCGTCTGCGGATGGTGCCTCTGATTCCGGATCAAATCAAGTGAGCGTTGCGCCGGCTGCACAGCCCAAGGCTACGAGTGTGGTTTCTGTCGTTTCGAGTATCGCAAAAGAAGACGGTTCAACCGATTCGAGTGAGACGGAATCCGCTAAGGCCGAGGATACGTTTCACATTGGGGACGAGGGCGTTTCGGTTCCAGAGCTGCTTTCTCAATATGCTGGCACCGATAAGATCTTAAGCTTGTGGGGTGGCGATAACGAAGAGGCGCCTCAGTATATTTGGGAGATTCCCGCCTCGAAGCTTTCTGCTGATGCTGATTTGAATATCGATTTGGCCGTGTCGAAATTGGAATCTGGCGAAGGAAAAATTGGCGAATTGCTTTCAGGTGTGACCTATTCCGCATTCTCTATTGCGCACGAGAGCGATTTGCCAGGCACTATGCAACTGTTTTGGCGTACTGCCGATTCGATTGATAACGGCGCCGTTGTGGATGTGTATTGGTTTGACGAGGCTTCGTCGACGTTCGAAAAGGTGTATTCGAACTTGAAAACCGCCGAAGGGTATGTCTGCTTCAATGTGGCTAAGGGCGGCACTTTTGTTGTGAGCGAAGATTCTGGCTTAGAAAAAATTGGCAAAAGCGAGTCTGGGGCAGATGGGACTTCGACGGATTCTGCCGACGAAGATGCTGGAGGCATCTCGGCCAATGATGCAAATGGAATGAATTGGCTGCTCGTTGCAATTGGAGGTTGCGCTGTTGCAATCGTTGGCGTCGTCGTTGTCTTTGTTGTCAAGAAGCGATTCGGCAAGGGTGATGCAATCGGTGCGAAATCTGAGGGGGAGGGCGATAATGAGAAAGAGTAGCGGAATTAAGAAGGCTTTGAGCACGATGCTCGCTGTTGGCTCGGCGGTTGTGCTCTTTGCGGGTACCATGCCTGGGGTTGCGTGGGCATATTTCTCGATGCCGGCGCCTTCCATTAGCGTTGCGGGCGGTGTTTCTGTCGCTTCAGGAAGTTCGACGGCAATAGTTTGCACGATTTCTCCCGAATCTGAGTTGCAGCTCCCTGGTTGCGGTATGGCGGAGTGTCCGCAGGCATGCGATGGTCTTGTCAAGCCCGGCGACAGCAAGCCTGGAGGATGCTTGGATGCCAATGGGTGGTGTACTTGTGCGGGTACGGGTTATTACACAGCTTATACCAGTGTACAGGTGTCGTCTTCCAATCCGTCAGTTGCTCGCGCATCATATGCGAGCGGCGTTTTGAGCATCGTGGGATATCAACCTGGTACGGCGGATATTTCGATTAGCGCGTCGCTTTCGAAGCATGTGCCTTCGGCTGCTTCGGTGAGCGTTACCGTGTATGACAATGCGCCCACCCCTTCGACCCCCAGCAATAACAGCGGGTCGTCTTCGGATTCCGGCTCGTCTTCTGTCTCGGGTTCTGGCTCGGGCGGCACGGGTGGTGCGGTGAGCGTGACCGCCGTGGGCGGCACGTCGGCCACGGCTGCGGCGGCGGCAGCAGCTGCGGCTTCCGGCAGTGAAGAATCCGTGGTCGAGATGGAGGCCGAAGACGGCTCGAAGACCATCGTCGTGGAGGCGAAAGACGCTTCCACCGCCGCCGAAGAGCTCGGCAAAATCGCGGGAACCAAGGGCACGGTGACGTTCTGGAGTGGCGGCACGCTGGGTTCTCCCGCCATCAGCTGGACGTTCAAGGGTGAAAACATCGCCGAGGGCGCCGATTTGAACATCGACCCCACGGTGTCGGTAAGCAAGCGTGGCACGGGCGATGTTGCCAAGCTTCTGGCCGACGTAGATAAAACCATCGTCATGGACTTCGCGCATTCGGGCAACCTGCCCGCGCCGGCCGAGGTGTTCGTGCGCGCGTCTGACGTGTTCGCCGACGGTGACGAATTGTCGCTGTTCGTCTACAACGAGGAAACCAAGAAGTTCGAGCGCGTGCAAGATGACGTTGCGGTGGCCGACGGCTATGCGACGTTCACCATAGAGCATTGCAGCACATGGGCGCTTTCCAAAGAAGACTTGACGAAGCTCGAATTGCCTGCTGGTGAAACCGCCGCCGATGCGGGCGAGACCGATGCCACGCAGGTGAACGTGCATGCGGCAAGTGGCACGCCATACGTGATCGCGATCGCCGTCGTTGCCGTTGTTGCTGTGGCGGTTGCGGCAGCGATAGTGGTGCGCCGCAAGAAGGCCGCCGTTGCGGGTGATGCGCCCGAGGAAGCTGCGCAGGTCGAAAGCGAAGCTATTGGGACGAAGCCCGTGGCGGATGCCGCCGAGGAAGGCGAGAAGTAATGGCGCGGCGCGCGGCATTCGCTGCGCTTGCTGCGGTGCTCGCGGCCGTGTTGGCGCTGCCCGCGTGGGGCGTGACGTCGCGCGGCCCGGTGACCGATGCAGATATGTCGGTCGCTGTCGCCGATGTGTCGCTTGCGCGCGTAGACGCGCTGGCATTGCCCGCGCAATGCGACCCTGAAAGCATCCAGGTAGGCGTGCCCTGCGGCATGACGGAGATGTGCGGGCAAGACCCATGCCTGTGCGGGCGCGTGGACGAATACGGCGCGTGCGCCTGCAACGGCACGCGCGAGGCGAAGCCTACCTACACGGTTGAATTCGACACGCCCGGCGTCGCCTGCGCGGTGGAACTGTTCGGCACTACCTATTTGGTGGCGCTTGGCTCGGGCGATACGCGCGCCACGGTGGTGGCACACCTGCCGCACCATGCCGATGCGGTTGCCACTGCCGCGGTGCATGTGGATGGCTTCGCGCCGCTCGATGCGGCGAAACTCGTAGGGATGCTTGCGGGCGCAGCGGCGGTGGTTGCTGTCGTGGTGTTCGCCCTGCGCGCCCTGGCGCGCGGCGTGCGCAGTTTGGTTCGTAAGATTTCGGCGCGGCGGGCGGCCGCGAAGGGGGATGCATAGCATGTCGTTGAAGGCTTTCAAGATTCTTGGCATCGCAGGTGCGCTGGTGGCTGCGGCAGCGGCGCTGGTGGCCGCGATTTCGGGCGGGTGCTCAAGCTGCGTGGAAATGGCATCGGGCGCATGCTCGCCCATGAAATGCCACTGGGCCATGACTGCCGCCGCGCTCATCGAGGCGCTCGCCGCGTTCGATTTTCTGGGCTTGGCCTTCGTGAAATGCAAAATCGGCCGACGTTGGCTTGCGGCTGGCTGCGCGTTGGCTCAGGTGCTTGCCGTGGCGTGCATGTACGGCTTCATCGGGCTGTGCGGCAACGCCGAGATGCACTGCCACGCAACGGCTACGGGCGTTACCGCGCTCGCCGCAGTCTCCGTGGCGCTGTGCATCGTGGCGGCTATCAAGGCCGATCCGAATGCGACCAGCTTGCCCAAGCGCGGCCTGTAGGTTTTCTGGAAGGGAATTTCATTGTTCACGCTAATCAAGCACGCCATCCAAATGCGGCGCGTGCAATCGATATCTACGCTTGCCTCGGTGGCCATTTCGTGCGCGGTGGTGTTCGCGCTCGCGTGCAGCTATATGGGCGTGCAGGCGGGTTTGGACAAAAGCGCCAAGCGTTTGGGCGCCGACCTCATGGCCATCCCCGCCGATGCTGCGGTTGGCCTCGACGAGAATTCGCTGTTGTTCACGGGCGTGCCCGCCAATATGTACATGAATGGAGATGTGGTGAAGCGCATCAGCGCGGTCGACGGCGTCGATCGCGTCAGCGCGCAGTTCTACGGGCAAACGCTCGACAAAAGCTGCTGCTCGTCGGAGCAGCCCAGCCGCCTGATTGGCTTCGATTTCGACACCGACTGGGCTATTAAGCCGTGGCTCAATGTGGAGCTCGACGGGCTTTCCGACGGCCAGATTATTGCCGGGGCCACTATGGCGCCCGATTTCGTGGAGGGTGGTTCGGTGCTCGGACATCCGGTGCAGCTTGCGGCTTCCATCGAGCCTACCGGCACCGATATCGACGGATCGGTGCTCATGAGCATCCAGCAGGTGCGCGACTACGTGAAGCAAACGCCCGAGCTTTCCTATTTATGGGAGGAATACGGCGACCCCGACACGCTCGTGAGCTGCGTGCTGGTCGATGTCGAAGATGGCCGCGAAGACGAGATCGCCGCAGAGCTTTCCACGCTCGACGGCATTGCCGTGGTGCAGGGCAGCGCCGTGGTGGAACGTATGGATACGCAGATGACCTCGCTGTTCTCTATTATGGCGGGCGCGGCGGTGCTTTTGGTGGCGGCCACGCTGTTCCAGTTGTTCGCTCGCTTTTTCAGCCTTGCGTGGGACCGCCGAAGCGAGCTCGCGCTTTATAGGGCGCTCGGCGCTTCTCGCCGCGATCTGTCGAAGCTCATCGTGGGCGAGGCCGGCGTGCTCGTGATTGCCGGCATCGTGATTGGCCTGGCGCTCGGCGCAGGGCTGTATGCCCTGGTGCCGGGGTTGCTTGCGGCTGGTGGGTCGTTTCCATATGTGGCGCCGAGCCTGCTTGCGTGCATCGGCGTTGGCGCGTGCGTGGCGGTGCTGTTCGCGGTGCTGACGCTTGCGGCGGTGGCATGGCCGCTTGCCCGCGCGGGGCGCATCGACCCGTCTTCGGCCATGCAGACCGGCGATATTGATTAGGGGGCATCATGGCCGATACGAACAATACGGCGCCCGTTTTGGAACTTTCGGGCGTGATGAAGGAATACGACGGCGAAACCATTCTGGCGGGCTGCGATTTGCGCCTTGCCCCCGGCGATTTCGTGGCCGTGGTGGGCGAGAGCGGCTGCGGCAAGTCCACACTGCTGTCGGTGGCGGGGCTTCTGCTTTCGCCCTCGGCCGGCAGCGTGCTTGTCGAAGGTGTTGATATGGCCGGCGCGGCTGATGCCGAGCTTTCGGCTGAACGCGCCCGCGCCTTTGGGTTCGTGTTCCAACATACCCAGCTCATAGGCTCGCTTCGCGCGATCGACAACGTGCTCGTGCCGGCGTGCTTCGGCGGGGCAGACATGGGAACAGCGGCGGCGCGCGCCGCAGAGCTTGTGGAGCGGCTGGGCATCGCGCACCGGGCGAACCACTTTCCCCACCAGCTTTCGGTGGGGCAGAAGCGTCGCGTGGCGCTGGCCCGCGCGCTGGTGCTGGACCCCTTGGCGCTTATTGCCGACGAGCCTACCAACGATTTGGACGAGCCCAACGCCGATGCGGTGACAGCCATTCTGCGCGACTATGCGGCCAGCGGGCACGCGGTGCTCGTTGCCACGCACGATGCGCGGCTTGCGGCTGCGGCCGACCGGGTTCTGAGGCTCGAAGGCGGGCGCTTAACCGAGGAAAAGGAGGCCTAAATGCTCGAGATACAGCGCGTCACGAAGCGCTACGGCAGCTTTGTGGCCATAGAAGACATATCGTTCACCGTGCCCGACGGCTGCGTGTTCGGCCTGGTGGGCTACAACGGCGCGGGAAAAACCACGCTTTTGAAGACGGTGGCCGCGGTGTATTTGCCCGATGCGGGCGCGGTGCTCGTCGACGGGCATTCGGCCCACGGCCAGCGCGTGCCCGAACGCACGCCGTTCATCGTGGCCGACGAGCCGTACTTTCTGCCGCAGGCCACGCCGAATTCCATGCGCGACTACTACGCGGGCTACTATCCCGAATGGTCCGATGGCACCTATCGCAATCTGTTACGACTGTTCAAGCTCGACGGACGCGCGAAGATCGGCGGGTTTTCCAAGGGCATGCAGCGCCAAACGGCTATTTTGCTGGGGCTTGCGACCGGTGCGCGCACCATGCTTTTGGACGAGAGCTTCGACGGGCTCGACCTTTCGAAGCGCATTTTGTTGAAGCGCCTTTTGCGCCAGTACGCGCGCGTGCGCAATGCGAGCGTCATTTTGAGCTCACACAACCTGCGCGAGTTGGAAGACGTGGCCGACCGCCTGGGCATGATCGAGGGGCGGCATTTGATTTTCGACGAGAGCATCGATGGCCTGCATGCGAAATACCCCGGCCAGTCGCTTGAAGAGATTTTCCTTGAAGAAGGGCAGGTGAGCGACCTTGACCTCGAAAAAGTCTTTATCTGGTAGCGATGTGCAGCAATCTGGCGCAAACGACGTGCTGGCGTCTTCGGCGCTTGCCGGTGGCAAGAAAAAGCGCGGCGGCGCAGGCAAGGGCCGGGCTGGCAATGCGGTTTCGGCCCGCGCGCCGAAGCAGACCGGCGGCAGGCCGTCCATCGCACGGCACGACTTCGCGGTGGCGGCGCGCCAGTTGGTGCCGCTGCTTTTGGCGGCGCTCGCAGTGTTTCTTATCGCCATGCCGGTATCGACGGCGGCCATCCCCGACACTTCGGTGTTCAATTTGGACTATACGCACGACCAGATGAAATTCCGCTTCTGGGACGAGGCCCTCACCTATCCGGTAGTGGTGGGTGCTGCAGCATTTGGCCTGGTGGTTGGCGTGCGTGGTTTCCGCTTCATGCTTGTGAAGCGCGAAGCCACGGCTGTGCTTTCGCTGCCTATGCCGCGCTCGGTGCTGTTTGCGAGCCGCATGCTCGCATGCGTGGCGTGCGTGGTGCTCGGCATCGCCATTCCCATGGCGGCAACGCTCGTGGTAAACATCGTGGCGCTCGACGTGTGGGCGGGGCTGTTCTCGTCGTGGGCGTATGTGCTTGCCGGGTTGCTGGCGACGGCGTTCGTGGGATGCGCGGTGGGCGCGCTTTCGTGCGCGCTGGCCGGAACCCAGGCCGAGGCGGGCATGTTCGGCGCGGCCCTTTTGGGCAGCGTGTCGGTCGCTGCGTGGGGCCTTAATGCCGTGATGCAGTATTTGCTCGTGGGAAATGCGTTCGGCGCGACGCTCTATGGCGGCACCACGCAGGTGGCGCCCGCGTTGCTACAGGCGCTTTCGTGGGCGAACCCGGTGCTGTTTTTCGCCGATGCGGCGGCCGCGAATATGGAATTCATCGTGCAGCATCCGGTGTATGCGCCCGAGGGCGGCAATTGGGCGCTCATTGCCGCGTGGGCTGTGGTTCTGGTTGCGCTGGTGGCTCTGGCATGCGTGGCGGTGTGCCGCCGTCGCGGTGAGCGTGCGGGCATCGCTGGGCTTTCGCCCGCGCTTTCGGTTGTTGTGGGCGTGGTTGTGGGCTTGGCGGCCTTCGGGGCCACGTTCACGGTGCTCGCAAGCGTGAACGTGGCGGCTGCGTGCGTGGCAGCATTCGTTGCACTGTGGGCGGTTGCCATAGCACTTCTGCGCGGGCCGTTGCGCGGGCGCGCCGGTTGGGGCCGCACGCTTTCAATCGTGGGTGCGCAGACGGCCGCCGTGGCCGCGGCGCTTGCCGTGGTGGCGTTCGGCGGCTTCGGCTACGCTGGCGCAGTTCCTGCCTCAAGCGACGTGCAAAGCGTGAAGGTCTCCTATGCGGGTACGCCGAGCTATCTTGCCTCTTCGTTCGAATCGGCCCAGGCGGGCGATGGCTCGTATTACTTCAGCGCGGAATATTCTTTCAGCGATGAAGACGCCGTCTCTATCGTGCGCGATGTGCACCAGGCACTCATCGACACGGGGCGCGCCGAGCTGGCCGCCGATCGCATGGAATTCGGCAATTCCGTTGTGCCCTACGACGTGGTGATTCGCTATACGCTGGTCGATGGAAGCGAGCTCGTGCGCTATTACGATCGCGCGACTTACGACGAGCTGTACCAGTTGGCGTCGCTTGACGGCACACGCCATGCGGCCGAGCTTTCGCGCGCGGTTGTTTCTGGCGATGTGAGCTTGGTGGGCGACGACGACGCGCAAAGCTTGGGGTCGTCGTCGGCTCGCCAGGCGTTCGCGCTGGGCGACATCTACATAAGCGACGGGCTCTATGCCAAGCCGATGCTCGTGAACTGCGATGCCAAGGCGCGCGCCGAGCTTCTGGCGGCGCTCGCCGAGGATGTGGCCGCGCAAAGCGTGGAAGACCGTTACCACCCGGCGGGCGAATGCCGTGGTGTGTTGATGTTCACCCGTGCGGGCGAGAGCGCCGCGAACACGTTCGCCTACGGCATCGAGAATTCGGTGGTGTATTTGACCGACGAGTTCGCCAACACGCTGGCGTGGCTCGATTCCAAGGGGCTTTCCGAATACGTGGGCGGCATCGATGCATCCCAGATCGAGAGCATGGCATTTCAGCGCTACGCTCCGTATGAGGCCATGAACAAGGTGACCACGCCGACGAGCGCGTATTTCATGGGCTATGCGGCCGATACTGCCTCGCAGTTCGTGGCCATGATGGATTGGGGCACGAAATTCTCGACGACCGACGCGTCGCAGATCGCCGAACTCGCGCCGCTGTGCCGCAACGCCTACTACATGGACGGCGGCGGGTATTTGGTGTCGTGCAAGCTTGCTGGCCAAACCAAGTACGCGTATCTGTTCATTCCCGCCGACGCCGCGCCCGAATGGCTGGTTCGCGTGGCGGGCTAGCGCAAGCGCGGCGCGGTTTTGGAAGCGGGACAGAGAGCGCTTCTTTGGCTTGGGCGGCGTGGCGGTTGGCGACGGGGCGGTTTTTCGTCCGTTTGGGCGACTGCCGCGTTTCGTTGTTGAGGCAGCGGAGCGAGGGGCGCTCACGCTTCATTCGAAGGAGGATTTCGCATGCATATGCGCATATCGAAGAAGGCCCTTTCTGCGGCTGTCTTCGCGTTGGCCGCGGCGTTTGCGGCATCGGCTTTGCTCGCGGGCTGCTCGGCGAAGGCGACCGTCGATGAGAATTCGCCGCGCGCGACCTCTGCGAGCTGTGCTGCGGGAAGCGATTTGACCGAAGCGTCGCAATACGTTGAGGCGCGCATCGCGTTCGACGCGCCGCTTGAGGCTGAAGGCGATGTGGCTGCCGACGTGGACGTGACGCTTAACGGCGAGGCTCCCGACGGCAAGACGATTGCGATTGAGGCGTCGGTTGAGGGCGGCGAGCTTGTGGTACGGCTTGTGCCTGCCACAGGCGCCGATGGCAGCAACGCTGCGGTGTATTTCGCGCTCTACGACGGCGATGTGCGCATTGCCGCGAAATCGGCCGACGGCGGCTTGCCGCATGTGAAGGCGGCCGGCTCATCGAGCAACGCCGTGCTTGGCGAGCCGTGCGAGTTCACTGTTCCTTCGGGTATGGAGATTTCCGTTGCAGCGGCTGGCGCTGCCGATTCTGCGCCTTCTGCCGTGGCCGACGATGCGCAAGGGGCGTGGGCGACCATCGATTTCGTCCAATTCGCGCAGCTGCGTTGCTGCACGTGGTTTTACCTGGGCGATGGGCTGCCCATCGTGATGATGCACAACCACGAGTTCGCGCGCGATTTGCCGAGCACCGCCGCGCAGCGCTTTGCCGACACGGTGAACGCGAATTACGGCGACAGCCTGGTTGCCGTGGCCGATAGCTCAAGCGTCACGGTGCGCGCGCTGTCGGCCGATGCGGCCGAGCTGCAGCCGCGTTTGTGCGAAGGCTTCGGCGCCCTGCCCGCGCAAGGCGTGCCCGGCACCGCAGCGTTGTGGGGCACGCTCCTCTGAGGAAGGTGCCCCATTTTCGATCCACTGAAGGAGGTTTCATGGCCGACATGCGCATGCACGAGGGAAGCGCTTCGGGCACCACGCCGAGTGCCGGTCGCATAGCGGCGGCGTTCGCGGCGCTCATCGCGGCGCTCGCAGCGGTGTTTTTGGCGTCGCTTGCGGTAGGGCGCTACGAGTTCGACGCCGCGGCCATTGCCGCGCTGTTCAGCCCGGAAGGCGACCCGACGAGTTTCAACGTGCTGTTCCATCTGCGCTTGCCGCGCGTGGTGGCCGCCGCTTGCGTGGGGGCGATGCTCGCGGTCGCGGGCTGCGCGTACCAGGGGCTTTTCCGCAACCCCATGGTTTCGCCCGATTTGCTCGGAGCTTCGGCGGGCGCCGGCTTCGGCGCAGCGCTTGGGCTTTTGCTCTCGCTCGGCGGCGCGGGCGTGCAAGCCAGCGCATTTTTCTTCGGCTGTTTGGCCGTGGGCTGCGCCTATACGCTTTCGCGGCGGGTGTCGCGCGGCATGAACGCGGTTTTGGTGCTGGTCTTGTGCGGCATGGTGGTCCAACAGCTCTTCACGGCGTTCACCTCGGCCGTGAAATTCGTCGCCGACCCCAACTCCCAGCTGCCAGAAATCACGTTTTGGCTGATGGGCGGCCTTTCGAATGTGCGCGAAGACGATTTGCCGTGGCTGCTCGTTCCGCTTGCTGCGGGCGGTGCCGCGCTGTGGGCGCTGCGCTGGCGATTGAACGTCATGACACTCGGCGACGAAGAGGCCGCTTCGCTTGGCGTGGACGTTCGGCGAACGCGCCTCGCCGTGGTGCTGGCCGCCACGCTGGTCACGTCTTCGGCGGTATCGGTTGCCGGGATGGTCGGCTGGGTGGGGCTTATCATTCCCCATCTTGCGCGCTTTTTGGTGGGCCCCGACCATCGGGTGCTTGTGCCCGCGAGCTTTCTTTTGGGGGCGAGTTTCCTGCTCGTGGTCGACGACGTGTGCCGCAGCGTGTACACCACAGAAATCCCGCTGTCGATTCTTACGGCCGTCATCGGCGCGCCGCTGTTCGTGTGGCTCATTTGCCGTCAGAGGAGGTCGTGATGCTCGAAACGAAGAATGCTGCGATTTCCGAAGGGGCAACGGCGGCGGCCTTAAGCGCCGATTGCGGCAACGCCCGAAAAACGAGCAGCGCGCCGGCCGCTGCAAACGAGGCAGGCGAGCGCACGTTCGCTCTGGAAGCGCGTGGCCTCGCGTGCGGCTATGGCGGGCATGCGGTGCTTCGCGATGTGGGCGTCTCCCTCGCACCCGGGCAGGTTTTGGCGCTTTTGGGGCCCAATGGTGTGGGGAAGACCACGCTGTTCAAGACCATGTTGGGCTTTTTGCCCGCCCTTGCTGGCGAAGTGCTTATCGGCGGGCATGCGGCCCAATCGCTATCGCGGCGCGAATTCGCCCGCGAAGTGGGCTACATTCCCCAGTTGCATGCGCCGGCGTTTTCCTATTCGGTGCGCGATGTGGTGCTTATGGGAAGAACGCCGCATCTATCGGGGCTTTCATCGCCCGGCGCCGCCGATGAGGAAGCGGCGGACGCGGCTATCGAGCGCATGGGCATCGCGCGCCTTTCGCAACGCGATTATGCGAGCCTTTCGGGCGGCGAGCGCCAAATGGTGCTTATCGCGCGGGCTCTGGCGCAAGCGCCCCGCGTGTTGGTGATGGACGAGCCCTGCGCGAGCTTGGATTTCGGCAATCAGGCGCGCCTGCTCGAACAGGTGCTCGAGGTCGCGGCCGGCGGCATGGCTGTGGTCATGACTACGCACGACCCGAATCACGCGTTTTTGCTCGACGGCGATGTGCTGTGCTTGGGGGCGGGGGGTGTTGCGGCGCGCGGGCGTGCGTGCGAGGTGCTCACCGAAGACTTGATGGAATCGCTTTACGGCGTGCCGGTTGCGGTCGATCGCGTGCGTTCGCGCGGGGTAAGCTCGATGGCGTGTGTGCCCATGGTGGGCTTTGACAAGAAGGGGGTTCGCGATGGGCGGTCGCGATAAAGAAGGCAACAAGGCGAATGCGCCCGAATGGGGCAAGCTTGCCTGCGTGGACGGCGAAACTGGCCTGTTTTCTTCGATGAGCAGGCGCGATTTCGTGCACAGGGCTGCGGCGGTTTCTGCCGGCGCGGCGCTTTTCTGTTTCGCGCCGGCGCTTTCGGGCTGCAATGTTTTGCGCGGAAACTTGCGAACCGTGACCGATATGGGCGGCCGCGAGGTCGCCGTGCCGGAAACGGTTTCGCGCGTATTCTGCAGCAACCCCATTGGCACGGTTGACTTGTATTTGCTCGACCCCGATGTGCTGGTTGGTTGGAACTTCAAGCCCACGGGCGATAATCGCAAATACATTCCCGAAGTGTATTTGAACTTGCCTTCGCTTGGCGTATGGATGGGATCGGGCGCCACGCCCAACGACGAGGAAATCGTGCGGCAGAGCCCCGATGCCATTTTGTGCTACTGGACGGCCGACGATGTGGGCTGCGACATGGCCGATGCCGTGCGCGACGAAACGGGCTGCCCCGTGTTGCTGATCGACTACGATATTCGCAATTGCGCCGAGATGTATCGCTATGTGGGGGCGCTGCTTGGCCGCGATGAGCGCGCCGAGGAGCTCGCCGCGTATTGCGACGAGAAGCTCGCGCAGATTCGCGCCGTCGCCGCCGCCGTGCCCGAGACCGCCCGTCGCAGCGTGTATATCGCGCAGGGTGTGGGCGGCCTTTCGACCGACCCCGTCGGCAGCATGCACGTGACCGATGCGCTCGAGTTGCTCGGCATCGACAACGTTGCCTATTTGCCCGGTACCGAGGGCAAGGGCATGGGCATGCCGAGTGTGAATTTGGAGCAGATCATCCAGTGGAACCCCTATGCGGTGCTGGTGAGCGAATATTCCATGAGCGATTCGGAAAGCTCGAATCTCTATGGCGAGATTCGCGAAGATTCCGACTGGGCAAACGTGGTCGCCGTTCGCGAGGGCCGCGTGTGGCGCCTGCCGCAAAGCCCCTTCGCGTGGTTCGGCCGCCCGCCTTCGGTGGTGCGCCTTTTGGGATGCATGCTGGTGATGAAGCTCGTATACCCGGAGTATTGCGCCGATGTCGATATGGTGGAAGAAACCCGGGCGTTCTATAAGCTTTTCTATCGCCTTGAACTTGACGACAGCGAGCTTGCCGATATCTTGGAAACGGCGGGAGTTGATGTGTCTGACCTGCGATAACGCAGTTTTCTGAGATATAAGTTTCGATTATGTTATTTCAAGTATAATCAACCCGTAGATGGTTGGGGTTTTACGACATACCGAATCGCAAGACTCGCGCGCCGATGCGCGCGATGGGGTAGGGCCCGCAGGCGAATGGCGCGCGAAAGCGTGCTGCGCGGCGGGCTTTTCGGCGTTGCTCGCATGGCTGTGCCTGTACTGGGGCGTTCTTGCCCTCAACGATGTTGAGATATACAACCACGCGCTGTTCGCGGCGGCCTCGCACGCGGCGACATTCGTGGCGCTGCTCGTGATCTACGCCGCGGTGGGGCGCGCGAAATCGGCTTCGATTTCCGAAAGCGACAGGGATGCGGAGGCCGTTTCTGAAAAGCTGCGCCGCAACGCGAGCAAAGAAACGCGCGTTACGGCGGCGCTGTGCTGCCTTTCGGGAGCATTGCTTTTAGCGTATCTGCTGGCAGGAGGGGCATTTCTGGCTGCGCTTTCCTCGACGGCGTTCGGCGTCGCCTCGGCGCTTGCCGGCGTGTTTTGGGTGCATCGCATTTCAGGGGCGCGCGTGCGGTTTTCTTTCACATGCGCCATATGCGCCATGCTTGCCTCTGTCCTTGTTTGCCTGGCGCTTCAGATGGTCGGCGGGGTGTTTTCGATCGCGTTGTGCATCGTGCTGCCCGCCGTTTCGAGCTTGTTCGCCTTCGCCGAGCCCCCCGTATCGCCTAGCAAAAACGCCATCGACGGCACATCGCGCAAGCATCTGCCGTGGCCATTTCTGTCGGCTTTGTTCGCCTGCTGCGCGACGAGCGCGTTTTTCGTCGGTTTGACAACCGACCCCTATGCATTCCAGTCGAAGACCGTTGTGCATTGGTGGCTGGTTTTGGCGTGCGCCGTGCTTTTCTCGCTGTTTGTTTTCTCGCGCATCGTCAGGCGCGCCGACGTTCGCGCGTTTTTCCTCGCGTCGCTCGCGTTTCTGCTCGTTGGGCTGTTCCTGTTTTCCGCCGGCGTGCTGGGCTCGATTATCATGCCGCTCGGCATGATAATGGCGGCCGAAACCTGCTGCGTGGCGCTGTGTTGGTCTACGGTGAGCCTGCTCGTTCGCCGCGTGGGCGAGCGCGCGATGCCCATTGCGTGCATTGGCCTGCTGTTCGGCGACGGCATTGTGGCGCGCGGCATCGGCATGCTCGTGAACAACAACTTCAAGCTCGATTTCCCCATGGTGGCCACTGCGGCATCGGCGCTCATCGCCCTGTTTGCCCTGTTCTACGCGTTTGCCACTTCCGCGACCCAGCGCGGCGAAGCCGTCGTTCCCGTGGTTCTCGACGAATCGGACGATCGCGCGGGCGATTTTCTGGACTCGTTCGATTTCACCGCGCAAGAGCAGCGCGTTGCCTCGTGCATCATTGGCGGCATGAAGTATCGTGAAATCGCCGAGGAGCTCGATTTGTCGGAGCGCACGGTGAAGTTCCACGCCAAACACGCCTTCGAGAAGGTCGGGGTTTCTCGGCGCGACGATTTCGAGCAGCGGGCCCGCGACTGGAAATAGCGCAGCGGTGCAAAATGAAAAGTTTCCCTCGTTTGTTCTTCATGTGGCATAATATCGAGGTTATCTGAAAAAAGCCTCGCAGGGGAAAAACGCGGGGCGCACGTCACGGAAAGAGCCGTATGAAGTCCGAAAAGACCGAGTCCGCCGGCCTTAGGCCCAAGCGCGATCGAAAGAAGAAATCGTCGCAGCATGTGAACCGCCGAAATGTTTGGCTGCTCGTCGCAACGGTGCTGCTCGTTCTGGGGTCGGTGTTCATGTTCACGCCGCCGCAGGAAAAGATTAACCAGGGTCTCGATATCCAAGGCGGCCTGTCGGTCGTCCTTACGGCGAAAAGCACGACGGGCGACGCTGTGACCAGCGACGATATGGAAAAATCGCGCTCCATCATCGAAAGCCGCGTTAATGCTTTGGGCGCGAGCGAGGCCACGGTCGCGCTTCAGGGAAGCAACCAGATTCTTGTGCAGATTCCCGGGCTTTCCGATACCGAAACGGCCCTTTCCACCATCGGCCGCACCGGTAAGCTTGAATTCGCTCGCCTGGACTCGTTCACCGACGACACGGTGAAGACCGAAATCGACAACGGCCAGTACATTACCCAGGAAACCGTGACCGATGTGGCGGGCAACTCGCTGCCCACCGGTAAGACGAGCTACGACCTTGAAGTCGAAGAGGGCACGTATACCCCGCTCGTTACTGGCTCCGATATCACGCGCGTGACTATCGATAAGGAAAGCGAGACTTCGACCAATTACGCGGTCAACGTCACGCTGAATTCTACGGGCGCCAAGGCGTTCGAGGAAGCTTCCGAAGACCTCGTGTCTGACCACGGCAAGATCGTCATCATCCTTGACGGCGTTGTGCAAAGCGCCCCTGCTGTGCAGAGCGTGATTTCCGGTGGCAACGTGTCGATTACCGGCGGCTATACCATGGATGAAGCCAAGGCGCTGCAAACCGTGCTCGAATCGGGCTCTTTGCCGGTGAGCTTCGAGTACGCCCAGAGCCAAACCGTTGGCCCGACCCTCGGCCAAGACGCCCTTACGTCCGGCGTGCTCGTGGCGGCCATAGGCCTTATTCTCGTCATGCTGTACCTGCTGCTGTTCTACCATGGCTTGGGCCTTATCACCGCAGCGGCCATGGCGGTGTTCGCCTGCCTGTATTTGGGTATTTTGGCCTTGCTTTCGAGCTTCGGCCTGTTCAGCCTTTCGATGGCCGGCATCGCGGGCGTCGTGCTCACTATCGGTATGGCGGCCGACTCGTCGATTCTTACGCTCGAACGCTTCCGCGAAGAGATTCGCCTGGGCCGCAGCGTGCGCGCGGCTTCCGTCACCGGCGTTCGCCACGGTATTCTCACCTCGATCGACGCCGACTTGGTAACGCTCGTTTCTGCACTCACGCTGTTCTTCCTGGCGAGCTCGTCGGTCAAGGGCTTCGGCCTCACGCTGGCACTTGGTATTTTCTGCGACATCATCATGATGTTGCTGTTCAAGGCGCCCATTATTCGCTTGCTCGCGCCGCGCGCCATCGCGAAGCACCCGGGCTTTTGGGGTGTGCGCGACTGTGAGGACGCCGCTCCGTATTTTCAGGGCGAAAAGCAAGCTGAAAGCCGCAAAGACGTGCATGGCCGCTTCATCAAGCTCGACATTAACCTGCTTGGCTTGAGGAAGTACTTCCTTTCCGCCGCAGCCGTTGCCATGGTGCTTGTTGCCGTTATCATCGGCGTGCGCGGGCTGAATTTCGGCATCGAATTCGTCGGCGGCACGTCGGTCACGTTCCACGGAACGGGCGATACGACTGTCGAGCAGGTGCGCGACGCATTTGACGACGCCGGGGTGAGCGATCCTGTTCTGCAAACCACGTCTTCCGACGGCGAGCAGGGCATTTTGGCCCGCATCTCATCGACTTCGGCGGAAGATGCCACGCGCATTGCAAACGACGTGGCCGATGAGTTCGGCTGGAGCACCGATAGCTTCGAGGTGACCACGATTGGGCCCGATTGGGGCGCATCGGTCGTGCAAAGCTCGTTGCTCGCGTTCCTCGTGTCTCTGATTTTGATTATCGCTTACATCTCTATTCGCTTCCGCGATTACAAGATGGGCGTGTCGGCGATCATCGCGCTTCTTCACGACCTCATCCTCGTGTTCGGCGTGTATGCCCTCTTCGGGCGCGAGGTAACCCCGAACACGATTGCCGCGCTGCTCACGATTCTGGGCTATTCGCTCTACGACACGGTGGTCGTGTTCCACCGCATCAACGAGAACATGAAAGACGATTCGGTGAAATGCACGTTTGCCACCATGGCGAACCACTCCGTCAACGAGGTGCTTATTCGCTCGCTGAACACGTCGATCACTTCGCTCATTCCCGTTGTTGCCATGCTGCTGTTCGGCGGCGAGACGCTGAAAGACTTCGCGCTTGCTATGACGGTCGGCCTGGTTGCGGGCGCTTATTCGTCCTATGCGATCGCTACGCCTATCTACGTTATTTGGAAGACGCGCGAGGCGCGCAACGCCAAGCTGCAGCGCAAATACGGCCCCGAAGTCGTGCGCTGGTTCCTTAACCGCCTGCCGCAACCCGCGAAGACGGAAGAGGCTGCTGCCGAGGTCGCTCCCGCTGCCGTGGCCGCTGTGGCAACGGAAGGCGCGCAGGGCGCAAACGAAGCTCCTGCGGCGACATCTGCCGAGGCGCCTGCGGCGAAGGCTGCTAAGCCGGAAACGAGCTATCGTCCGAAATCGAACCGCTCGGCTTCGGCGAAACGCAAGAAGAAATAGCGAACCGCATGGCGGCACGGCTGCCGTTTGAACAGAGAGGATGCGCAATGGCTGAAATCCGCGAGGGTTCCGCACCCAATTTCGCGCCGCCCGTCGAAGAGGGAATGGTGTTCGAATTCGAGGACGAGAAAGGCGAGCTTTCGCAGCTCGAGTTTCTGGGGCTCATTTTGCATGGCGAACAGCGTTACGGGTTCTTTTTCCCGGTTGATGATGACGAGGCCGGCGCGTCGGGCGAGGTTTTGATTCTCGAAGTTACCGATGTCGATGAAGAAGGCCAGCCGAGCGAGTTCGAGTTGCTCGATGATGAGGAAATCGCCGCCGAAATTTACGACGAATTCCGCGAGGCGACGAAAGACCTCTACGATTTCGAGTAGGGCGGGGTTTTTGAGAAAAGCAATCGAAATTTCCTCTTGCATTTCTCTTTGATTCCTGTATCCTAACAAAGCTGCATGTTTGCAGAACCTATGGCCTGGTCGTCTAGCGGTTTAGGACGCCGCCCTCTCAAGGCGGAGATCGGGGG
>CAVGRL010000024.1:3623-32938 GCA_963631715.1 Bacteroidaceae bacterium | reverse complement strand
CGGCGGGCGGCGGAGACGCTCTGGGCTGCGCCGGCCTCGACGATGATCTTCGCGATGAATGGCGATCCAATCACTGCATATATAAAGAAAGATGGACGCTCGACAATTCGAGCGTCCATCCGATTCGCGACTTGCGTATTTATGGGAGCTAATTCCTAGACGTAGAACAGAATGTCGTCATAGGTGGGAACCGGCCAGTAATCGGCAGCCACGATTTCTTCCATGGCGTCCACAGCCTGGCGCAAGGTCGCCATCGCCGGCACGACCTCATGGGCGTAGCAGTTGGCTTCTTCCTGCGGGTCGTCAATCGCTTCTGCCTTCTGGTGAACAGCGTCAAGTGCCTTGATTGCATCATTTATGTTCGTGATGCCATTGCAGAGCTTGTTGAGCGTGTTCATCTCGCACTGCATCGCGGCATCAACGCCGCACGCCTTCACGGTCTCGAGACCCTTGGCGACCTTGGTCGCATAGGCGCTGATGGTCGGACGATAAGTGCGACGTGCCTCGCGAATCATAGTCGTTGCCTCGATATTGAGCAGCTTGGTGTATTTCTCAAGCTTCACCTCATAGCGGCTGCGAACTTCGACTTCGGAGAGAACGCCCAGGCTCGTGAAGAGCTCGATGCTCTTGTCGGAAACGAAGCACGGCATGGCATCGGCCGTGGTCTTGTGGTTGCACAATCCGCGCTCGGCAGCCTCTTCGTGCCATTCGTCGGAGTAACCATTACCCGAGAACAGGATGCGCTTGTGATCGTTGAGAACCTTCTTGCAGTAAGAAAGCGCCTCTTCGCCAAACTTATCGGCAGGAGTGCCCTCGAGCGCATCGGCAAATTTCTGCAGAGATTTCGCAACGGCGCAATCGAGAACCATGTTGCAGTCGGAAGGATTAGCCTCAGAGCCCAGCGCGCGGAACTCGAACTTGTTGCCCGTGAAGGCGAAGGGGCTCGTACGATTGCGATCGGTATTGTCCTGCTTGATCTTCGGCAAAACGTCGGCGCCCAAATCGAGCATGCCGTGCTTCGCGTGAACAGACGCTTCACCATCGGCGATTTTCTGCACGACTTCGGTAAGAGCATCGCCCAAGAAGATGGAAATGATGGCCGGCGGGGCCTCATTCGCGCCAAGGCGATGGTCGTTTCCGCAGCTCGCAACGCTCATGCGCAGCAAATCTTGATAATTGTCGACCGCCTCGATAACCGCCGTGAGGAAAACGACGAACTGAAGATTGTCCTCGGGAGTCTCGCCCGGGTCGAACAGGTTCTCGGATTCGGTTCCGATTGACCAGTTGTTGTGCTTGCCAGAGCCATTGATGCCGTCGAAGGGCTTTTCATGAAGCAGGCAAACCAAACCATGACGGGAAGCGAGAAGCTTCATCTTCTCCATGGTGACGAGATTGTTGTCAATTGCCTCGTTGACCTCGGCATATACGGGAGCGAGCTCATGCTGGCAAGGCGCGACCTCGTTATGCTTGGTCTTTGCGGGAATGCCGAGCGACCACAATTCGTCATCGAGGTCTTTCATGAAGGCAGACACCGTGGGGCGAATGGCGCCGAAGTAGTGCTCCTCGAGCTCCTGGCCTTTGCACGGCGTGTTGCCGAAGAGGGTGCGACCGGTAATCACGAGATCTTTACGCTTGGCGTAGTCGTCCTTTTTGATGAGGAAGTATTCCTGCTCGTTGCCGACGGAAGGAACAACCTTCTTCGGAGTCTTGCCGAAAAGCGCGAGCACGCGCTTCGCCTCGCGGTCGAGAGCGGTAATGGAACGCAGCAGCGGGGTCTTCTTGTCGAGGGCCTCGCCGGTATAAGAGCAAAACGCGGTGGGGATGCACAGAACCTCATCTTTGATGAACGCAGGGCTTGTGGGATCCCATGCCGAATAGCCGCGGGCCTCAAACGTGGCACGCAGGCCGCCATTCGGGAAGCTCGACGCGTCAGGCTCGCCCTGAATGAGTTCTTTGCCCGAGAATTTCTCGATTGCGGTACCGTCGTGATTGGGCTCAAGGAAGCTGTCGTGCTTTTCGGAAGTAATGCCCGAAAGAGGCTGGAACCAATGCGCATAATGCGTGGCACCATGCTCAATCGCCCACGCTTTCATCGCATGGGCAACTGCATTCGCGACATCGAGATCGAGCGGCTGCCCGTCTTCGATAGTCTTGTTGAGCTTCTTGTAGATGTCAGAGGGAAGGTACTGCTTTCGCACGTGGTCGGAGAAAACCAATGTGCCGAATCGTTCGGTAAGTTGGGACATTCGAGCCTCCTCGCTTCGCGGATGCGACGTGGCGCGCAGCCGGCTTTGCTGATGTGACCCTCTCACCTTATGGGGGCTGTGTTTCGTGCGAGTTACATAGAAGTTTCGCTTCTTTGAAACTCAACCCGAGGAGGAATATCGGCGAAAGGCGCCCCCGAAAAAATAAAGACCGGCATACGCCGGTCTTGAAATTAAAATCCCATAGCCATGATGGCAACCGTCGGAACCCCAAGCGCAAGCACGAGGATGACGCATACGACAACCGTAAAAATCTTCTTCGTACGCTGCGCGGCTTCGCGTCGCTTCTGTTCGGCAATCTCCTTTTGGCGAGCGGCCTCGATCTTAGCGGCCTTCTGCTTCGCCGTGAGTTTCTGGCCCATTCGTTAATCCCTCAGCTTTCCACGAATTTGCATGCCTCGCTGACGAGCCTCGGCCGGGTCGATAAGCATTTCCCACTTATTGCCCCGCACATCCCATTTGCTGCCGCGCTCGTATACCGGCTTTCCGTTGACCATAGTGAACATGATATCGGCCGCCGCCCCGCCTTCGACAACTGCGGTAACGGGATCAACGAGTGGCGTTTGGCGCGAACCGGACAAATCCACAACCGTGATATCGGCCCGCTTGCCAGGTTCAAGGGTTCCGATTTCGTCTTCCATTCGAAGGGCGCGCGCGCCGCCGATGGTGGCAAGTTCGAGCATGGTCTTCGCGGTAAGGAAAACATCGCGGTCGACAGCTCGATGGATAAGCATTCCCAAGCGCATTTCAATGAACATGTCGGAGGAATCGGTCGCCGCAGGCGAATCGGTGCCTAGGCCAACCCGGATTCCGGCCTTCAAAAACGTCTGCAAAGGAGCCAGGCCCATGCCAAGCTGCGCATTGCAGCGCGTATTCACCGAGATTGCCACATCGTGCTCTTTAAGTTTGGCGATATCGCTATCGTTAACATGCACACAATGGGCGGCAAGCACATCGTGGCTGTTGAAGGCGTTCCAGTTCAGCGCGTAATTAACGGGCGTGACCCCCGTCGGCAGCCACATGGGGCGATCGGTGAGCGCATCGTTTCCGCCTTCGATTCCGCGCACCGAAAGAGGCGTGGAACCGCGCATGATGTACATGTATTCCTCGTAGCTGCCCGCAACATGCATGGCAACGGGCAAATCGAGCCGATCGGCGAGGTCATTCACCTTGCTGAAAATACTGGGATGACAGGCATGCAAAGCCTTCGGCGCGATGCCGATGATGCTTCGCTCAGGATCGGCCTGCTCGCGCCAACGCTCGATATCGGAAAGCGCAGCCTCGATAGCAGAATCGACCTGAGATTTCGACGTTGCGCCGACGCTCCTGTAGAATTTTCCGCGCAGGCCAACGTCTTGGGCAGCCTCAAACGACGCGCCCGTGCTCGTGAAGTCGGCCACCGTCGTCACGCCGCCGGCGATCATCTCCATTCCGCCAATAACGGCAGAATCGTAGCGATCGTCGCGCGACATCATATCGGCTTTAGCGTGCTCGCGAGCGAGCCATTCCGAGTACGGAACATCGTGCACGATGCCGCGCAGCGCGGTATATTCGAGATGGGTATGGCAATCGACGAAACCCGGCATGATCGCGCTGCGCCCGAAGTCGCGCACTTCCTCCTGTGGATAGTGCGTCTTCATGCGCTGCGACCCGCCGACCTCCACGATTCTTCCGTCGCGAACGAGCACTGCGCCATCATCGATGGGCTCGCCCGCAATCGGGATGATATGTTCGGCACACAGTAGCATAGCGACATCATAGCATCCTGCATTCGGCTATACTTTGCAGCCGTGCAAAATCACGGTGGTTGGCAAAAACAGCCGCCGATTCTTCACGAAACGAAAGCCTTACGCGCCGCCGAGAAAGACGAACGCATCGAAGGAGACAGTACATGACCCAAGAAACGCCAACCGAAGCAGAGCGCGTCGTCGACACCGCGACAGGAGCCGAAGCGCCGGCCGAGGTGTCCGAAGAGCGCGTGCAAAAGATTTTCAGCACCATTGCGAAGCAATACGCGAAATTCAACGCCGTTTCGAGCTTCGGGCTTTTTCGCGGTTGGCTGAGAAAAACCGTCGACGCCGCCAACCTTACTCCCGAAAGCGACTTGCTCGATTTGGCGGGAGGCACGGGCGATGTGAGCTACACGGCCGCCAAACGATGCCCATGCGCGCATATCCAGTTAACCGATTTCGTTGCCGAAATGCTCGATGTTGCTCGCGAGCGGCAAGCAGCCGGCGAAGCCTGCGGCGTGCCTATCGATTTCGAAGTGGTCGACGCGCAAGAAATACCCTACGACGACAATTCCTATGACGCCGTAACAATGGCCTATGGAATTCGCAACATTCCCGATCGCATGAAAGCGCTTCGAGAAGTGCATCGCGTCTTGAAACCCGGCGCAACGTTCGCATGCCTGGAGTTTTCCACACCGCCAAATGCCGTATGGAGGTTTCTGTACCACATATACCTGAAGGTAATGATTCCCTTTTGGGGGCAGGTTTTTACGCACGACCGCCCAAGCTTCGTGTATCTGGCTGACTCAATTCGGGCATTCCCAGACCAAGAGCACTATGCGCAAATGCTGCGCGATGCCGGTTTCAAGGATGTGGCCTGGAAAAATTACGCAGGCGGCATCGTGGCGGTGCATACAGGCCGAAAGTAATCCCGCCGGTGGCGGTTGTCGGAACGACCCGCCCAAGGCCACGGTCGGCTGCCGCCCACTTCGCTCTCTATGCCCCGCCCTGGCTGCGTTTCGTTTTTGAATGAAGCGCAGGAATAAGCACAGACGACCTTCGGGGGCGTTCCGCCAACCGCCACCTTCACGCACCTTTGCGCTCATTACAAAAGGCCGCTCAATCGAGCGGGCTTTTGCTTTGATGGAGTTTTGTTTTACCTATTCGCTTTCAAGAGCGAAGAGGGCGTCAATGGAGACGGGGGCGCTGGCTCCGCCGACGGGGTTTCCGCCAAATTGAGCAAGAAGCTTTTTCGCTGCGGCGATATCGACCAAACGCTCCGCATGCGTCTTCATATTGCGCACACGAGCCTTGCCTTGAGCAAGCTCATCGGGGCCGAGCACGATGACGACGAGCACGCCCAGCTTATCGGCCATCTTGAATTGGCTTTTCAGGCTTTTCCCCTGATGGTCCATCTCGACCGACAAACCGGCATCGCGAGCGACGCAAACGATCTCGAATGCCGCGGGACGAACCGAGGCATCGACGCAGGCGATATAGCCATCGACCCGCTTGGGAGAATCGGACAGCGCGCCGGCGGCTTCCAGAGCAAGCACCATGCGCTCGAAGCCAAGCGCGAATCCCAACCCAGGAGTGGGTCGCCCACCTTCGATTTCCGCCAGCTTATCGTAGCGCCCGCCGCCGCCAATGGCGCTTTGCGAACCCATGCCCTCGACCACCTGAACCTCGAACACAGTGCGAGTGTAGTAATCCAAACCGCGCACGAGCGTCGGATCTTCAATATACCGAATGCCCGCAGCATCGAGCAGTTGTTTTACCTGCTCATAATGGCTGCGACAACTATCGCACAGATGATCGGTGATTTTTGGAGCATCTTCCATAACGTGCGCGCACGCTTCGTTTTTGCAGTCGAACGCACGCAGAGGATTGGTATCGGCGCGGCGGCGACATTCGTCGCACATCTCGTCTTCGTGACTAAGGATGAACTGGCGGACCGATTCGCGATACGCAGGACGGCATTCGTCATCGCCCATCGAATTGATGAGCAATCGAGTTTTGCCCATTGGCACGCCCATCTTCTCGAAGAATCGCATGAGCATGATGATCATTTCCGCATCGGCGGTGGGCTCAGTTGACCCGAGGCACTCGGCGCCGATTTGATGAAACTGGCGCAAACGGCCTTTTTGGGGACGCTCGGCACGAAACATGGGGCCGGCATAGAAAAGCTTCGCCGGAGCCGCGCCCTGCTCAACGAGATTGTGCTGCACAACCGCGCGCACGACACCTGCCGTTCCTTCGGGGCGAAGCGACAGCTTTTGCTTCGACTTAAGCAGGCCATCGCCACCTTCTGCCAAGGCGCGCTTGTAATTCTCTCCACTGCGAACGACGAACATCTCTTTGCCAACCACATCGGTAGCTTCCCCGATGCCGTGCGTAAACACTTCGGTTATCTCGAAAAGGGGCGTATATATTGGCTCGTAGCCATACGCTCCGAACAGCTTTGCTGCAGAATCGACCGTCGAGCGCCACAGGCGCGCGGCGGCGGGAAGCATGTCGGCGGTTCCCTCGGGTGCGTTGTATGTCATTGGATTTCCTTCGTAATGAAACAAGCGTCTTCAAGCTCCGAATTGTATCACCCCGAAAAGCAGGGCTCATGCCCGCAAAGACACGCTGCCGCGAAAGTACATCCAAACGGCTTGCAAAAAATTCGAAGGGCGACCCGGTTCCGCGGATCAATACAATGGCGCCCACGGAAAATGCAACCACGGACTGCAGCCGAGCGAGAAACCCCGAACACCGGTCGTCACGCGAAAAGGCAACGGCTCGGCCCTACTCCTTTGGGGCGTTTCCGCCATGTTCGCAACGAAGGCGCGCAACAACCTCATGAGCACGCCCGTCTTTGCTTGCCGCTTCGATTTCAACACGCGTTTCCGCATCGAAGGAGCCCTGCAAAGCGTCGATAGCGCGAACGGCCTCGGCCCCATCATGGGTGACATTTTCCGGGCTTGCGGGGGAACAGACGAACGCGACCCCCCTATGCGCGCTTCGCTTCGCCTCGGCGAGCAGCAGCAAAAAGCCGAGAATGCCAGAAAGCGTCGACGCCGCAAGAATCGCGGCCTTGGCGGCCGTAACGGCGATTTCAGACGAAAATGCAAGATTCGCGACGAATATCGCCATGGTGAACCCGACGCCGCCAAGAATTGCAGCACCCGCCATGTGGCGCCAATTAACATTTTCGGGAAGGCTTGCCAGGCCCGTTTTCACCACAAGAAAGCTTAAAAGCAAAATACCCGCAGGCTTACCGATGAGCAGGCCGAAAAAGACGCCGAAGAAAACAGAGCTCGAAAACACCGCCGCAATATCGGAGCCCACAAGGGTCACGTCGGCATTCGTGAGGGCGAACAACGGCAAGATGCAAAAGTAGACCCACGGATAGAGCTTGTGCTCAAGGCGCGTAGCGGGCGGAACCACCATGCGAGACACCGACGAAAGATTGCTCACGTTGCGGATGTAGTCTTTCTGGCCAAGCACAGGCTCGTCGGGATTGAAAGCCTGGGCCGCCTGGCGCACCTTTTTATCGGACCAAGCCGCAAACCCCCTTAAGTTCACGCGCGAACCAGAAGGAATCGTGAAGGCCAAAAGAACGCCCGCAATAGTGGAATGCACGCCGCTCGAGAAAACGCAGAACCACAGAATAATGCCGAACGCAAGGTACGGAACGAGCGAATAGACATGGGCCTTATTAAGCGCAATGAGCGCGGCTAAAACAACAGCAGCGCCGGCAAGCCAAACGAAATCGGGTGACTGGCCATAAAAGACGGCGATTACGATAATCGCAATGATGTCGTCGGCCACGGCGAGCGTGGAGAGAAACACCTTCACGCCGTTGGGAATCCTGTTTCCAAGCAACGCCATAATTCCCAAAGCGAACGCAATGTCGGTCGCGGTAGGAACACCCCAGCCGCCTATGGTTTCAGGCGACGACGCATTGAATGCCGAGTAGATCGCGATGGGAGCAAGCACGCCACCGAAAGCGGCAACGATCGGCAGCAGCGCCTGACGAATGTTCGTAAGCTCGCCAACCGTCATTTCGTATTTGATTTCGAGGCCGACCAACAAGAAGAAAATCGCCATGAGCACATCGTTTATGACATGCGAAACAGACATGGTGGAAACGGAATCCCCCACAACAAAGCCAACCTGCGTGTGAATGAGATGCTCGAAACCGCTGTACGCGCTTGTATTCGCAATAATGAGCGCCGCAATAGCCGCGAGCAGCATGACGCCGGCGGCCTTCGTGGCCGAATGGGTGAGCTCGATAATCTTGCTATAGCGGGCCTGATGGCCTTGAACCTCGTCGATGAAAAGCGACTGGCCGCCCTTCTCGTTTTTCTCCGTTGTGGCGTCGTTGCCCATGCGGCTCCAATCTGGGGATGTTCGTTTTGGAAGCTGTATTATAGCCACAACACGAGCAAGCTCTCGACAAGGCGTTGCTCAGGCGTCACCCGAAAGAAAACCACGGAAAATCGGAGGTCTTTGTGCAAGCCGATTCTATTTTCCTAAGCGAAAACGTCTTCACGGGAAAAGGCACTGGCACGCAGCCATTGGCAGTATGCGTGCGAGGCGGCCTTATCTCGGCCGTTGTCCCAAAAGAGCAAGCAAGCACATTTGCGGGCCCTTCGACCCAAATCGATGATTTCGGCGATGTCTTTCTGTGCGCAGGCTTGCACGATTCCCATGTCCATGCCTTTCACTCGGCATTATATTCGAGCCCTTTGGCCGAAGAATTTCTTGGAGAGTCCGAGGCCGACTGCGTAGCCCGGCTGGCGCCTTTGGCAAAACGCAAACCGCACGGATGGCTCCTCGCGCAAGGTTGGCGAGAGTATCGATGGAAGATCCCTAAGCTTCCCAGCAAAAAATCGCTCGACGAGGCGTTTCCCAATCGCCCCGTCGCCCTTTATTCCGGCGACGCCCATACTCTGTGGCTGAACTCGCGCGCTTTGCGAGAACTCCGCATCACGGATGAAAGCACCCCTCCCACCGGAGGGAGCTACGATGTTGATGAGGCCGGCGAGCTCACGGGCATCGTGAGGGAAACCGCGGCAATGGCGCTCATGCCCCGCATCATGGAGACGTTCTCGAAAGAAGAGATCGTTTACGCATACCGAGAATTCTTCGAGAGGCTCAGCTCGTTCGGCATTACGAGCATCTGCGACGTTGCCCTTTCAGCAGAACCGGGCCTGGATTTCATACGCGACGATATATACCGGACGCTTGAAGGCCGTGGCCAGCTTACATGCCGCGCTCACCTGTTCTGCGCACTTGGACGCGACTTGTCGAGCTTCGAGGGCATGCGCGAAAACCTACGCGGCCCGCTCGTACAAGCAAAAGGGTTCAAGCAGTTCTTCGACGGGGTATCAAGCCAGCACACCGCATGGCTTGCAGAGCCCTATTCGAACGCGCGCTTCGAAGGCGACTGCGGACGTCCGAGCATAGACCCCGCATTAATGCGCGAATACGTGATGAACGCTGCGCGGATGGGCTTTCCCGTAAGAATTCACGCCATTGGCGATGAAGCCATCACGCGGGCGATAAACATTTTCGAAGAGGCGAACTCGCGTTTCGGCCAACCGGCCCACGGGCACCACTGCATCGAACATCTGGAGAATATGAAATCCGCAGATATAGCAAGGCTCGCTCGTGCGGGAATCGTGGCTTCTGTGCAGCCTGGACACATCACGCTCGACCCGGGCGGCCCCGAACGCGACCTGGGGGGCGACCGATGCCAGGTGATGTGGCCGTTCGCGTCGTTTTTGGCAAACGGGGCAACGCTTGCCTTCGGAACCGATTCGCCCGTAATCGATATAAACCCATGGAAGGGAATGTACACGGCGACGACCAGGCAAGACGCCCTTACCCATGAGCCGCGCGGCGGGTGGCTCGCATCCGAGAAAATCTCGATTGGCGACGCGCTTCGAGCCTACACCTCGGGTGCGGCGTGCGCCGCCGGTCGCGAGAAAGAGCTCGGCCGACTCGAACCAGGAATGTGGGCGGATATCGCGGCTTTTGACCGAAACCCCTTCGTCGACGCAATCGAATGCCCCGAAAACATGCTTCGTACTCGCTGCATTGCGACGTTTTTGGCCGGACAACCCGTGTTCGATGCCCGTTAGCCGTAAGACACGCCCGGATGCGTTATCAAAGGGCCGTGGACACGCCCCGCGCCGTGGATGCAGGTCGATTCACGAGATGGCAACACGTCGAAGCGGGCGTCGAACAAGTGCGCTACCATAGGTCTTGGAAAGCGAGCCCGAAAGCCCCCGAAAGGCAAAGGCTGCTGAAACGCGACGCCGCGGCGTCGCAAATCGCCTGGAGAAAGTCGAAGCCAGGTGCACAAGGGAAAGGATGGTAATCATGGAAGTCACTGTCATCGGTCGCAAGGTCACCGTAACCGACGCATTGAATGATTATGCCGTTGAGAAAATCGGCAACGCGATGAAGGTTCTGAGCATCGATATTCCCGTCGCGGAAGTTGTGCTGCGCGTCGAGAAGAATCGCCCGGTTCCGTGCATTTGCGAAGTGACCATTCGCCCGAAAGGCCACACCATTCATGTGGAAGAGCATGAAGAGGACATGTACGCCGCAATCGACGTAGCCGCTGCAAAAGTACTGCGTCAACTGCGCAAATATAAGACCCGCGTCATCGATTACCGCATGCGCGAGACGCTGAAGGTCGATCAGGCGATTCAGCCTACCGGGGCAAGCCTCGATGAGCTTATGGCCGAGCTTTCCGCCGATGACGAAGTCGTCCGCGTGAAAGAAATCGAATTCACGCCCCTGACCGAAGAAGAAGCCATGGTTCAAATCGACCTTTTGGGCCACGACTTCCTGGTCTACACCGACCGTGACACCGACGAAGTAAACGTCATGTATCGCCGCACCGAAGGCGGCTATGGCCTGCTAAAACCGAAGGCCGAATAACCTGCCATCCAACCCTTGGAGGCGCAAGGCCCCTGGAGTCTCTCCGGGGGCCTTGCGTTTTATCGGATTCTATTCGACGACACATCGGAGCTCAACGAGCTGGATTAGCTCCTCTTTCGATGAAACCCCCATTTTCCGATACATATTTCGCATATGAGTGCGCACCGTATATTCCGATATCACGAGCTTATTCGCAATATACGGCGACGTATGACCGGCAGCGACAAAGCGCAGAACCTCACGCTCTCGCGGCGTGAGGCCTTTTTCATTCGCCAGAGCATCGCACGTATCTCCCATATTCCCCACACGCAAGCTTTCCCCTGCACTCAAAGAGATTTCCAACCCTCGGGCCATGCCCTCGACAAGTCGGCGCAGCATGAAAATAGCATTGAGCATAACGCCAACGAAATACAACGATGCCACCACGAGCAGAATTACGCCAACACGATGGGGGTCGACGAATGCCGCAAGGGCCCATCCGAGCAACGCTGCCACAAAAATTCCGCCCAAAACGACCGATACAACCAGGGCAATTGACGCTTCACCCCTAGCCCACAGCGACGAGACAGATGACATGGCAAGCACCACCATCGCACCTAGCGCCGCTTGCGAGAGTAGAAAACCAATCCCGAAAAGAGGAGTTTCGGCGCCAAAGGCATTCAAAACAAAGAACAACGCCGCAAAAATCGGAAGATACGTGCTCTGGACTTCCGAAAGGTCGACGTTGCCCCTTCGTGTTGCAAGCAAGACAAGAACGAGCATTGCGCCAATCGGCAACGAAAGTGTTTCGAGCATTCGATATTCAGCAGGAATGGCGTCAAGAGCAAACGCCCGCTGCCGTGCGACACATGACATTACCAGCAAAAAAGCACCCGAGCAGTAATCAGATAGCGAAGCAAGCACTCCCCATTGAATATGGGAGATCTCCCTAAGCTCCGCATTATGAATGCCATTGAAATCGACCGGCTGAAAATAATGACGATTTGCCCTCAAGACGATAGCGCACGGATATGCCGAGCCGACAATCGTGCACAGCGCCGCTAGCCAAGGTGATTCCACCAGACCAAGCGTCTCTGGAAGAACAAGACCGCATGCCACCACAACCGAACAAGCTGAAACACCTAACGATTCGCGAAACGCAGCTTTGGAAAGCGCACAGAGCCACACAAGAAACACCGGCATGGAAAGGCCAAGAGCAGCATAGGACAGAATTGCATATGGAATTGCCGAACCTGACGCAAAAGCACGAGCACACGAACACAGCACGTATCCAACAATTGCGCAGAGCCCAACGATACGAAACGCACGACCTTTAGAAAAGGTAAACCAGCAGCACGAGAACACAAGGGCGATGACAAAGGCCGCGCAAATTGGAAGCGCATACGCTCCGCAGGACGATACGCCCCCTGGCCAAAATAACGATAATGACGACGGAAATAACGGCGCGGAAACCAAGAAAAACCCGACCGTCGCCAAGGGGGCAAGTCGCTTCGCGGCATTCATAAAAGCCAATACATCCTCCTTATTGTTCCAGCAGAGATTACCGAAAAACACCTTCCTCGTCAGGCGATACGAAGACAAATCACCGAAACGGGTAGGCGCAGCACGGTCTTTTACCGCACTGCGGGGATATTCAAAGCCCTTTCGGCGCATTACTTTTTTCCGGCGGACAACCGCGAATAAACACTTAGGAGGGAGAAAAGCAATGAAACAAGCAACCGAATCTCTTTCGCGTCGCAGTTTTCTCAAGGGCGCGGGCGTTGGAGCCGCCGCGCTCGCCGCAGGCAGCATGGCCATCGGATGCTCGCCCGCAAAAAGCGGAAGCAGCAAGAGCGACGTGAAAACCACAGACAACGCCTCGACGTCAAGCAACTGGAGAACGGCGCCCGAGGCAATCGACGAATCAAAAATTACCGAAACCGCCGAATGCGACGTGCTCGTTTTAGGCTTGAGCTACGCAGGTGCAGCAACCGCACGCTCGGCGGCGCAAGCGGGAGCAAAAGTCATTTGCATGGAGCAACAGGCCGAAGATGCGCGCTCTTTCGTAGGCCAGGGCAATTTCGGCCATATCAATTCAGAATTCCTGAAATCTCGAGGCGTACCCGAAGTCGACGAACTTGACTTTTTCAACAACTGGCAGCTGCGCAGCGGAAACCGATCGAACGCGAAGCTTTGCCGCAAGTACGCCCACGAAGTTGGCGCCGCCTTCGACTGGTACATTGACGCGTTGAACGATTCCGAAAAAGAGTCGCTGGCAATCCAGTTCTTCCCCACCGACACATCGTACACAGTTTCCAAAAACCATATTGAAACATGGCCCGGCTGCGTGGGAACGAAGGAATACCAGGAGAAGCTCATCGCGGGCATGGCAAATACCGCCGTTGAAACCGGCGGACACATTTATTGGGAAACGACCGTCGAACAGCTGACGCAGGACTCCGATGGCAATGTGACGGGTGCGATCGGCAAAACGAAGGACGGCTATGTGAAAGTTACCGCGGGCAAAGGTGTCGCGGTATGTTTGGGCGACTTCTCGGGCAATTCCGAAATGTGCCATGACTTGCTAACGACCATCAATTGTTTAGTAGGCACCGACGGCGATATCACGGGTATGGGTCAAACCGGATCGGGTGTTAAGCTTTGCTATTGGGCTGGTGGTCGCCTCGATCCCTACCAGGCAACCATGGGCGGTGATTATTACTACCCCTGCGATTCACCGACCGACCCCTTGGGCTCGTCTTCGCCGCTGTGGCTTAACGCTAACGGCGAACGTTATTGCAATGAGGGCTTCGGCTGCCTCGAGCTTGCGGCCATGCAGGGCGCGACGCAGCCCAATGGGCAGTTCTGCGCTATTTTCGACGACGACGTCGAAACGCTGCTGAAGGCACAGGGCGCATGGCATATGGGCATGGACTGGCCGAATATTGGATTCGACACACTGCGCGAACAAATGGCAGCGGCCGTAGCCAATGGCGAAGGCGGATCAACAGGCCTCGGCAACAAAGAATCGGGCAGCACGGAAGACGGCGAGGCCGTTGACAAGGCGACGCTTGCCGGCGCCACCATTTTCGCAGCGAACGATTTCAAGACGCTTGGTTCGTATTTGGGCTACGAGGGCAAAGCGCTGGATAATTTCGTGGAATCCATCGAGCGCTACAACGAACTGTGCGAAACGGGCGTCGACAGCGACTTCGGCAAGGAATCGTCCCTTATGTTCCCCATCGCAAAACCGCCTTTCTATGGCTACGCCGGAAGCAAAGAGCTCGGCGTAATGCTTGTGAACGGGTCTGGGATGCTCATTGACGAAAACGGCCAGGTTCTCGGCGAAGACTACCGCCCAATCAAAGGCCTGTTCGCTGCAGGCAATACAGCCGGCAGCCGCTTCGGTACGCAATACAGCACCCCTGTTGCTGGATCGAGCGTGGCATTTGCCATTACTCAAGGCAAATTCACAGGCGAATACATAGCGTCGTTGTAAAGAGCCCCTGTATCTGGGCCCCCTATTCCAAACCCCTCCTAGTCGGAAGGCCCCGGAGTTCGCTCCGGGGCCTTCCGCTTTGTCGCGCGCGAAAATCCGCGAAATGCGCACCCTAGAAAGGAAGCGCTCTCATCGCAATAGATACCAGCTATCAAGAGACCAGGTGTAGGACCTCGTAAAAGAGGGTGGTTCAGACTTTAAAGACCGTCGGGTAGCAGCGAGAAGTCTCGTTCGCATCAAAATCAGCGAAAAGGCCTCTGACGAGTGCAGTTCGGGCGAAGCCAAGGCGACGCGTATTCGGTACGCGAGCCGCAAGCTGAACCCGAAATGCACTCGTCAGAGGCCTTTGCAACGTCGAATACTTTTTGCCGTTCGATAGAACGACAAAAAAAATTAATCATCGTAGCGATTAAGAAACGCTTTCGTGCGGCCGTGCTGCGGGTTGTTGATGACTTGCTCGGCCGGGCCCTCTTCGACGATAACGCCGCCATCCATGAAGACGATGCGGTCGGCCACATCGCGGGCGAACGACATTTCGTGCGTAACGATGACCATGGTCATGTGCTCGGCTGCGAGCTGCTTGATGACTTTAAGAACTTCGGCAGTAAGTTCAGGGTCGAGCGCGCTTGTAGGCTCGTCGAAGAACACGATATTGGGGTTCAAACACAATGCGCGCGCAATGGACACGCGCTGCTGTTGGCCACCAGAAAGCTCGCAGGGCACTTTGCTCTCGTTGCCTTGCAGGCCCATCTTCTCGATGAGCTCGCGCGCCTGACGCTCGACTTCGGCCTTGTCGCGCTTCTGCACGGCAATAGGCGCATCCGTGATATTTTTGATCACCGTGTAGTGCGGAAACAGATTGTAGTTCTGAAATACCAGGCCAAAGCGTGATTTTGCGGCACGAAGCACATCTTTTTTGCCGTAGACGGCCTTACCGTTCTGCATGGTGGCGACTTCCAAATCGCCATAAGACAGCTCGCCAGAATCGAATGTTTCAAGCAGCGTTGCGCAACGCAAGAGCGTGGATTTGCCACCGCCCGACGGGCCAATGATGGCCACAACCTCACCCGGGTTCACTTCGAGCGAAATATCTTTGAGCACCTCGGCGTCGCCGAAGCTTTTCTTGATATGCGACAGGCGTACGACCGGTTTTGCGGAATCCGACATGAAAACCTCCCTGGTTAACCAAAAGCCAGCGATAGGTAATCTGGACAAACAGATTACCTTGAAGAAGCGATGCGTACTTCGATACGCGAGCGACGATTGAAAGGCAAGATGCCGTCCAGGTTGCCGCACGGCGTAATTGCTAATCGTGGTAGTAGTTCAGCTTCTTCTCGATCTTGTTCAGCACAACTTCGACGATGAAATTGAATACCCAGTAAAATGCCGCAGCGAACACGAACGGCAACATGTTGACCTGGGAGGCGACGAGAGCCTTCGCGGTGGAGAACATCTCGGCCACGCCGATGGCAAATGCAAGCGACGTATCTTTCACCAGCGTGATGATTTCGTTGCCCATGGCCGGCAAAATCCGCTTAATAACCTGCGGCAAAACGATTTTTATAAACGTTTGCGTTCGAGAATACCCCAGCACCTCGGCGGCCTCGTATTGGCCACGCGGAATCGACTGGATGCCGCTGCGATAAATCTCCGCGAAATACGCCGCATAATTGATGATGAACGCGACGATGGTTGCATTGAATTTCGAGTCAGTGGACAAATCGAACCCGAACAGATAATACGGCGCAAAATAGATGAAAAACATCTGCAGCATAAGAGGCGTGCCGCGCATGATGGAGATATACAAACGCACAAGCCACGAGATAGGCTTGATACGGCTCATGCGACCGAGAGCCACCACTACGCCTAGGGGCAACGACCCCAACAGCGTGAGGAAAAATATCTGCAAGGTGACGATGAATCCCTGCCCCAACATGGCAAGCATGGTGGAAATATCCACGGCAACCCTCTCTCTTAACAGCATAAATCGCGGACAGGTCTCCCTGCCCGCGATCGCGCCCGAGACGCATATGGCGTCCCGGTTCTTACAAAAGATTCCGACTTATTTCAGAATCCAGTTCTCATAGCTCAGGCCGTAATCGGCATATTTCTCGCACAGCTCTTTCACGGTGCCATCTTCATTCATAGCTTTGAGCGTTTCGGTGATCTTCTGCGCGAGCTCGGTGTTGCCCTTCTTCACGCCAACGGCGTAGTGCTCGCTGGAAAGTTCATCGGAAAGCTGGGAGAATACGCCCTGCTTAGCGGCCAGCTGGTACTGAGCGATGCTCAAATCGCACGCAACGGCATCGACAGCGCCCGACTCAAGCTGCATGAAGGCGGTGTTGTAGTCGCCGATGGTTTCGAGCTGGGCGAAGGTTGCAGCCAAATCGGCCTTATTGCCCTCGAGCACTTCTTGTGCGGCGGAGTCGGTTTGGGTGATAACGGTCTTGCCGGCCAAATCGGCCAAGTTGCTAATGCCGGAATTGGCCTTCACTACAACGACTTGGGCATTAAGCATATACGGATCGGAGAATTCGTAATCGTCCTCGCGACCTTCCATAGTAAAGCCGTTCCAAATGCAGTTGATAGCACCCGAATTGAGCAGCGTGTCTTTGGCGTCCCAATTGATGGCCTCGAGCTGAATTTCCCAACCATTGCGATTGGCGACCTCGGTCGCGAGGTCGATGTCGAAGCCGGTGAACTGCCCGTCGTCGCCAACGAAGCCATACGGCGGATAATCTTGGTCGAAGCCGACGACGAGCTTCGTTGTTTCCGAATTCGAATCGTTCGATGCGGCACCGTTGGAACCACAACCGGCGAGCATGCAGCCGGCGAGCGCAAGCGCTGCCGCGGCCGCAGCGATAAGGGACCACTTCTTTTTCATGCGGAATACCTCTTCAAAAACTCTCATACGCCAGCGGCTTGCCGACGCCCTTCCCTTCAAGCGGCACAAAGCCGCTTCAATCATGGCACTTTAGCGTGCTAAAGTGCTTTGTGCGAGTGCTAGTTTAGCACGGCAGCGCGCTAAAGCACAAACCGAGAATGCCACAATGCCCGGCAAATGGCATAACGCCAGGCAGAAAGCGTATAAATCATGAAGGATTCAGGTTTAGGCTAAAAGGAGTTTATTCCGGCTGCGCAATGGCGCACTGCAACGACCCTTTGTTTTCCATGAGGAACACGCCCACCGTCATGCAGGCGAAATCGGCCGGCAAGTCGCTGGGGCAGTTATGCGCTCCCGGATAGTGCACCAGCGGGCAGCCAAGACGCTGCGCCACCGATACAGAGAGGCCCTCGAGCGGATAACCCCGGTTCAATTCGGCTGCGCCGACAACCACCGACAGTTTCTTCAAAGCCTCATAATCGGGTTTGAAACTGAAGAAGATATCGGCTTCGCACACGATGCTCGTGCGTACATTCGCCGAAGCCCGAGCCTTTTGCTCGCGGGTAGACTTCTTCGCCCGAGGATCTTTCGGGCCCAATCCAAACAGGAAACCACCGCCAAACGAGCCAGCCTCTTGGCCCATGTCGATATTCTTCTTCATCTGCGCAATTTCAGCCATCAGCGGCGAAGCGGGATCGACGCAATCGAGCAAAGGCGCCTCGAAAAGCATGAGCTGCCGAACACGGCCGGGATGCTGCGTTGAAAAGGCGATGCCGACGGGGCCGCCTGCGCTATGGGCGAACACGAAAAGAGAAGCCTCTTCACCAAAAGCGGCGTTCGCAACGGCAAGCGCATCTCTCGCCTGCGCCGCCACCGTGTAGCTTTTATTTTCGGGGTGCGTGCTTCGACCAAAACCGCGGCGATCAAAGGTCACGGCATCGAACACATTCGCCAGAATAGGGCCTGCGTTATCGTAAAAATCGCAGTCGATGCAGCCGCCATGAATCAAAAACAACGGGGGTCGATCGCAAGAAACTGCACCCGAACTGGGAATATAGCGCTTGCAATACAACTGCACGCCATCGTTTTCGACCGTAAATTCCTCGAATGCCATGCGTATCGCCTTTCAGTTCCAATCCTGTTCGGTTCGTCTCAGCAAAAATCGAGCCATGTGCAAAACGCGCCGAACCCAAAACGCCGAGCAGGCTAAGGGGCGCTACCTTCGCCCGCTTTGGACCGTGTATTCGTTCGGCCGTTTCCTACCTAAGGAAATTCGTATGGGAACAAGCAGCGCACTTGGTTTCGCCGCCCTTCGGCTTGAAGGGGCGTCCGCACTTTTCGCACAATGCAACCGAAAGAGGATGCTCGACTTTGGCTGGCACGTCGCGCGTAGCAAGCTCGGCCCAGCCCCCAATATTTTCCTCTGGGCAACTCATATAGCACAACCCGCATTGAGTACAGCGCGAGGCATCGTGGATAAGGGCCTGGCCAACACCATCGGCCTTCATCTTGGCAAGCTCGGCATCGACCGCCGCAAGGGCCGCCTCTTTCGCCTCTTCGACCTCCTTAGACGACAGCTTCGCCGTAGCCGCAGACCCAATAGGGCCGAACGTGAATGCCGCAGACGTAGACGCTGCCCCTTTCGACGAAGCGGCAGAAAAGCCCGGCGCCTTGCGGCGCTTAGCCTCGCGTTCGATGTCGCGCTTCTTCTGCTCTGCCTCGTATTCGGGAATGCGCAGTTCAATGGCGCCGTGGGGACACATCTTCGAACAAATCTCGCACCCGCGGCAATTGCCGTCCTCGGTCAACGTGAGCCATGTGGCATCGGGGCGATTGTCAGCGGGCATTTCCTGTAGCATCTCGAGCAAAATGGCGCGATAGTGCGACACGCGACGATCATCGCCCTCATCGGCCAGCAGCTCTTCAGCGCCGCGCTTCACCGTGGACATAGCGCCTTCGAGGGCCGTGCGCTTCGACGCCCCCGAGCCAGCAACCGCGCCCTCGGGAACGCGCGAGAAAATGCGTTTCTTGAATTCCTCTGGACCGAAAAACCGTTTCAGACTGTTCAGCAAGTCATGCACGCCATCGCGCAAATCGGCGTTATCGCAATTACGGCATGCTTTCACCTTCAGCACTACGGGCTTTTTCAGCGCGAGCGCCGCAATAAGCTCCCACGGCACCGACGAGAGGCAATACGTTCGCACGTTTGCCTGCCCTTCGTATCTGTCGCACGCCACCACCACGACATCGCCAGCGCTGCCGGCGTTCGCAAGAGCCGAATCCAAGCTAGCCGACGATTCATGGATGGCCTGCGTGGGGCAAGCCGTAACGCAGAGATTGCAATTCGTACACCCATGCCAGTTGATCTCTTTCGCGTCTATCGCAATGCCCTTCGGACAGGCATCGACGCAATCGGAGCACGGGTATTTACGCTGTATCGTGTTCAGGCAATATTGATCAAGGCGTATAGGATGGCTTTCATGGGCGGCGTAGCCAAGCGCATACAACGCAACGTTATCGACAATGGCCATGAATCCCCCTTTATTCGCGGCCTAGAAATCAGCAATCGAAAGCTGCCTCAAACACGCAAAACGGCGCGGGCAAAGTGGCAAAACGAACCCGTAGGCCCCTGTTGCCATTCGCATGCATGCCAAGCAAATGGCCGGCATTTCCCCCGATTAGTTGGGCAGCATTCCAAATGGTAGCGCAATTAAAACGCATGCGTAATGGTGCCGCCACCGATTACGAAATCGTCAACGTAGGCCACCAACGCCTGCCCCGGCGCCGCGGCCTGGCGAGGCTCAAGATATGTCGCACGCACCTGACCGTCGCCATTGGCGGTCAGCTCGGCAGGAATGGGATCCTGACGATAGTGGGCTTTTACGTGAACGCGCAGCGTTTCGCCCGAAGAAAGCGGAGCGGCAATCCAATTCCAATCCGCAGCCACGCAGCCCCGCGATTGAAGCGCCGAACGCGGGCCGACCACGACCTTGTTTTCAGCCATGTTTTTGCCCGTAACGAAATACGGCTCAGGCGCACCGCCAATGCAGAGCCCCTTGCGCTGGCCGATAGTATAGGCAACAGCACCCCTATGCTGGCCGAGCACGTTGCCCGACGCATCGACAATTTCGCCCGACGGATAGGCGCACCCACGATAACGCTCAAGAAATCCCAGGTAATCGCCGTCGGGTACGAAGCAAATATCTTGGCTATCGTGCTTCTGCGCGTTCACGAACCCTTGCGCTTCGGCGATTTCGCGAACGTGGGTTTTCTCCATACCACCAAGCGGCAACAACGTATGCGCCAGCTGGTCTTGCGTCATGGAATACAGCACGTAGCTTTGGTCTTTTTTCGGATCGAGGCCGCGACGAAGCGCCCAGCGCTCGCCCGCACGCTCGATGCGCGCATAGTGCCCCGTGGCAATATAGTCACACCCAAGTTCTTCAGCGCGCCTCAACAACCTGCTGAATTTCATACGACGATTGCATTCGATGCAAGGATTTGGGGTATGGCCCGCCTCGTATTCTTCAACGAACGGCCGCATGACCTCATCTTCGAATTCGGCGGAATAATCGAACGCATAGTGAGGAATGCCCAGGCGAAACGCCACATCGCGCGCATCTTCAACATCATCGAGGCTGCAACAGGTATGCCCCGAAGCATTAACGTCTTCGTTGTTGTAGAGCTTCATGGTAGCGCCGATGCATTCATAGCCCTGGCTTTGCAGCAGATACGCCGTCACGCTTGAATCGACGCCGCCGCTCATCGCAACCAGCACGCGCCCCTTGAAGTTTGGCATGTTCGTCCTTCTTGTCGGTTTTCCCGCCGCTTCCAAGATGACGGGCACCGATATTCTACCGCTTCAAAGTAGCGGCTATTTCTTGCATTGCAGCAGCCGCGACGTTTACATCTTCTTGCGTAGTGTCGGCAGAAAGCGAGAAGCGCACCGATCCGTTTGCGAGGCTTTCGGAAACGCCCATAGCCCGCAGAACGTGGCTTACCTGCACGGCGCCAGCCGAACAGGCCGACCCCGCCGATGCGCAGACCCCCCGGGCGTCGAGCAAAGGAAGAATTGCCTGGTGATCGAGCCCTTCAAAACAGACGTTCAAAATTCCCGGCACTCGCGGCGCTTCACTCGCGACGGCAAACGCCCCTTCGATTTCGGCGAGGCTCGATTCAAGGGCATCGCGCAGCGAGCGCATCCGAGGAGCGTTTTCGCCCATCGATTCGCACGCTTCTTCAAGAGCCACCGCTAGGCCGACGATCCCCGCCACATTTTCAGTTCCTGATCGGCGGCCACGTTCCTGCCCGCCGCCGAAGATGATAGGTTCGGCACCTTCGCGTGTGCGGCACACCAAAGCGCCAACGCCTTTAGGGCCGTGGAATTTATGGGCCGAAATCGAAAGCAGATCGACGCCATCCGATTCGCAATTCAGCGGAATATGCCCGGCGGCTTGCACGGCATCGGTATGGAACAAGGCGCCGGCAGCATGCGCGATACCCGCGAGTTCGCCTATGGGCTGCAGAGCACCCGTTTCGTTGTTCGCGGCCATTACGCTTACCAAGCATACGTCATCGCCAAGCGCGGCCTCAATGGCCGCAGGATGAACGACGCCCGAAGAATCGGGATCGACGAGCGTTATCTGAAAGCCATGCTGTTTCTGCCAGTCGAGAGCGCGAAGCACCGCAGGGTGCTCGATTGACGATGCGACCATGCGCATACGGCCAGTTTTGCGTCCAAATTCAGCTGCCGTGGCTATCGCCTGATTGTCGGATTCGGTGCCGCCCGACGTAAACGTCACCTGGCGCGAAGCGCATCCCAAACACCGCGAAACCGACGCCCGAGCATTCATGACGGCATGCAGGGCAGCACGACCTGCAGCATGAACACTGCCAGGATTGCCGAATTGGCCGCAAAGATACAGCATCATGTGGTCAAGAACGCTTTCGTGCATGTGCGTCGTTGCGGCATTGTCCAGATAAATCATAGTTTCCTTAAATGCCATCGGCATATTCCATCGTAGGCCACGATCGAACGCTTTCCGCCTTACGGATATTCAAGCGACAGCGCCCTCGTTCTTCACAGGTGGCTGCATGGCAACGGAGAGCCTCTTGCGCAAGCGATGTGAAAATGCAGCCCATCTTCTTTTCGCCCGCGAAAAATTCAGGATGCCACTGCACGCCAACGATGAAAGACCGGTCGCGCACCTCAATCGCCTCCACAAGGCCATCGGGGCCATACGCCACCGGGTCGAGCAATGGCGCAACCGTTCGAACCCCCTGATGATGCATGGAGTTCGTGGCAATCCGATCCGTTTCTAGAATACGCCCCAACTTCGACTCGCGCACGATTTTCACGAAGTGCGACGTCTGGGCGTAATCGCACGTTTGCCAATGCTGGACAGGAGTGAATTGGTCAGCCAAATCGAGATAAAGCGTGCCGCCGAAAAACACGTTGATCATCTGCATGCCGCGACAAATTCCCAATACCGGAACATCGAATTGATATGCGTAGCTCAAGATGAGAAATTCCAAATCTTCGCGCTCGGGGGTAAGCTCTCCGAGCTTTTCAGACTTTTCTAAAGACCCATAACGTTCAGGGTCGATATCGTTTCCGCCTGTGAGCAAAAATCCATCGATTTTAGGAAAGAGCGCTTCGTACACGCGCACGTCTTCAACCAGAGGCAGGATAAGCGGAGCCGCCCCGGCAGCGGCAAGGGCATTTATGTATCGGTTCGCCATGACGACCGACTTTTCGCTGGGATACTGAGTAGGAACAACACCGATAATGGGCGCAGTCGCGTTCGCCGGGCACAAAGTCGAGCCGCTGCACAGTTCCGCATCGTCGCATCCTGCGGCAGAGCAGCGCGCGCTCGCTTGGGCTCGATATTCCTCGAACTTGGAAAGTATGTCCTCGTCGGTCATGGCCACCTCTTGCAAAACCACCTCAAAATCTGAAAAACCACGGCGGCCGAATCGTCCGCTTCCGACCGCTCGCATTCGAGCCTTGGCCCATTCGCGACTTTGGCCGTGATTTCCTAGAAGAAAACTAGGTAAATAGGGTTCTTCAACCAGAATTATTTGTCAAGTAAAAACCCTGTATACAACGCGAGAGATCATCTGGTTATGGACTCGTAGGGATTGTCTGGCTGGGCAGATTTCAGCACCGAATAGGCGTCTTGGATACGGGCCGGCCATTCCCGAAGATCGTAATAGAGTTGATCGTCATACACTCCCGCATCGCTCACCACGCCAATCGCCGACAATCCAACGCCCTTGGCATCAAAAACTGCACGGTATTGATGATATTCTTGCGTAACAACAATCACGCTCGTTGCGCCGTATACATGCGCGACGCGCCACATCGTGTCGTAGGTATGGTAACCGCCGCCATCGCAATAAATCGCACTTTCGGGCACGCCTTGCGAAATCGCATAGGCTTTCATCGCCGAGGGCTCGTTGTAGTTGGCTTCGCGCCCATCGCCAGACATGATCACGACAGAAGCAGCTCCGCGATTGTACAGATCGATGGCGGCGTCGACTCGCTTTTGAAGAATGGGCGATAAAGACCCGTCGGGCAAAACACTTGCCCCAAGCACCACGATGGCATCGTAGGAATCTATGTATGATTGCTCGTATGCATCGAGCGTCGTTATGAAGGGCTTTGCCGAAAGTATGACGCACGCGTTAATTCCGCCAATTACCAAGGCAACCGCGACAATGATCGTTGCAATGCATTTGAACAAACCTTTGAGCACACAGCCCCCTTTGCGAATTAAAGGAATCTGAATTCAGGCAACCCTCACGCGTGCGGCCATCTAAAGCGAAGAAGCCGCGCCTTCCGGGCGTTTCATAATAAGCCCTGCGAAACGCAAGGCTTCAAGTCTCTAAAAAACAAGCAAGCCGCCCCCATAGGAACAGCTTGCAAAATGCAATCGCCTGCGTTGAGCGCATGCGCATTTGCAGCCCAAAAGCACCAGAGCCGATACGCGAACGCTTCCCCTACATCGATAAACGCATATTCTCCCTCACCAAGAAGCGGGCATCGGGCGAAGCTCGCTGAAGCGTTAAATCGATGATATCGGCGAAAAACGCCTCCACCGATATAGCTTCGGGTACACCCACTTCCCTCCTTCCCACAACCCTCGGCTTTTTCCCGTGCGGATGGCCCATTGCGCAATGTATTGGCTGAAGGCAGGAGGAGTAAACGCTCCCCTTTTCTTGCGGTTCGTTTGCGGGTCGGTCGTTGGAGCCAAAACGGACCCGTAAGCCACGAAGAGCACCCCCTCCAAAACAACGATGGCCACCGATATGTCGATGGCCATCGTATCATTTATTTCGAATATTTGTTCGAATATCGCTGCACTGTGCGCTATTTGACCACGATATTCACCAGGCGGCCGGGGATGACAATCTTTTTCACAATTGTCTTGCCCTCGGTGGCGGCTTTGATGGCCTCGAGCGCGACTGCGGCAATATCGTCTTCGGCAGCATCGGCGGCAACGGTAATGCGCGCCTTCACTTTTCCGTTGACCTGCACGGCCAGCTCAACCTCATCCGATTTCGCCTTTTCCGGGTCGTACTCCGGCCAAGATTGATTGTGAACGCTGGCTTCATGGCCGAGCACAGTGGTCCACAGCTCTTCGGCCCAATGCGGCGCAAACGGCGCGAGCAGCTTCACGATGACCTCAGCAACTTCATCGCAGCCAGCGGCCCATTCCGCATTCGCAGTACGAGCCTCGGGGCTTGCTGCACGCAAGAAATCGTTCGTGGCATTCACCAGCTCCATGATGGCCGCAATAGCGGTGTTGAAGTTATTGCGATCGATATCGCCGGACACCTTGCCAACCACGCGATGGCGTTCGCGAATAAGCTTCTTAAACGATTCCTCCGCGTCGTTTTTCGAAGATTCGCTGAACAACGTTTCTTCGCCAGCCTGGCCTTTGAGGTCGTATACAGCACGCCACACGCGGTTAAGGAACTTGTACAAGCCCGCAAGGCCGTCTTCGTTCCACAGGAGCTCTTTGTCGGGCGGCGCCATGAACAGGATATAGGTGCGAACCGCATCGGCCCCATATGCCGCGATCATTTCCTCGGGCGAGATGACGTTGCCCTTGGATTTCGACATAACATCGCCATGCTCGTCGAGCACCATGCCCTGGCACAACAGATTCGTGAACGGCTCATCGAAAGAAAGCATGCCCTCATCGCGCAGCACTTTCGTGAAGAAGCGGCTGTAAAGCAGGTGCAAAATAGCATGCTCGATGCCGCCGATGTACTGATCGATGGGCATCCAGGAGTTCACCTTATTGGAATCGAAAGGCGCCTGGTCGTTGTGCGGGTCGGTATAGCGCATGTAATACCAGCTTGAGCAGGTAAACGTGTCCATCGTATCGGTTTCGCGACGAGCCTCGCCACCGCACTTCGGGCATACACATTTCGCGAATTCCTCGTGCGTGGCAAGCGTTTCGCCCGCAGCCAAATCGATATCTTCGGGAAGACGAACGGGCAGATCCTCTTCAGGAACAGGAACAACGCCGCATTTCGGGCAATGAATGGCCGGAATGGGGTTACCCCAATAGCGCTGACGCGAAATGAGCCAATCACGCAGACGGAATTCGACTTTGCGACGGCCGCGGCCGGTCGCTTCGAGCTCGGCGACGATGGCGGCCTCACCCTCGGAATGCTTTCCGCCTTTCAGGCCCGTGTATTTCCCCGACTGCACCAGCGTTCCTTCGGCAGCGTAAGCCTCGGGCCAATCGACAGAGATAACGATGCGGGACTGCTCGTTTTTGAGCCGTTCAAACAGCGGGTCGTCATCGCCGAGGATAATGGGGATGATGGGCAGATCGTATTTGCGGGCAAATTCGAAATCGCGCTGATCGCCGCACGGTACGGCCATCACGGCGCCGGTGCCATAATCGGCAACCACGTAATCGGCGACCCAAATAGGAAGCTTCTCGCCATTGATGGGATTCACCACATAACGGCCCGTGAATTGGCCGTGCTTTTCGTGGTCGCCCTGGGCGCGCTGCACTGCGGTAACTTTCTTGGAAGCCTCGACAAGCTCGGCCACGGGCTGCTCGTATTCCGTACCCTCAACAAGCTTGCCCAAGCCCTTGTATTCAGGAGCCAGCACAAAGAAACTTGCGCCGAACAGCGTATCGGCACGCGTGGTGAACACGGTAATGATGTCGTCTTCGGTAGGCTCGGCCGGCGCATTGCCTTCTTTGTCGCACAGCACGAAGTCGACCTCGGCGCCCTCCGAGCGGCCAATCCAGTTTGCCTGCTGCTGCTTCACGCGCTCGGGCCAACCTTTAAGCTGGTCAAGGTCGTCGAGCAGCTCTTGCGCGTAATCGGTGATCTTCAAATACCACTGCGTAAGGTCGCGCTTCTCGATTTCCGAATCGCAGCGCCAACAGCGGCCCTCGATGACCTGTTCGTTCGCCAAAACGGTCTGACAGCCTGGGCACCAATTCACGGGAGAATTGCGGCGCTCGACCAAACCATGCTGCCAGAATTTCTCGAAAATCCACTGTCCCCAGCGATAGTATTCAGGGTCGCACGCCACCACGGTTCGATCCCAGTCATAAGAAAAGCCCATGCGCTTGAAGCTTGCTTTCTGGGTTTCGATGTTGGCATACGTCCACTTCGCAGGATGGCTGTGATGCTTGATTGCCGCATTTTCCGCAGGCAGGCCAAAAGCGTCCCATCCCATAGGATGCAAAACATCGAAGCCCTTCATGCGATAGTAGCGAGCAATCACGTCGCCGATGGAATAGTTACGGGCATGACCCATATGAATGTCGCCCGAAGGGTACGGGAACATCTCGAGAATATATTTCTTCGGACGCCCGTCGGCTTCGTGCACCTTGTTGATGCCGCTTTCTTCCCAAGCCGCCTGCCAACGCGGCTCGATTTCGAGGGGATTGTATTCCTTCATCTGCGCTCCTGCTACTTGGAACCTTTGCGCGTGCGCGCTTTTAGCGAATGGCGACTATTATAGTGCGCAGCATGGCGCTGCACAAAAAATGCCCGACGAAGCGGGCATATCAGATTATTTCTTGGCCAATTTCTACAGAATTCGATAGGAAACGGTTCGCACGCCCCAATCGAAGCACGAGCTCGCGCCAAACGCGCGCCAAACGCCCGGCTGCAAATCGAGGGAGCGCGAGCCGCCGCCCATGCCGCCAAGGTCGTTGATGGTCGCCAAAACGGTGCGCCCGCCATAGCTGATTTCGACCGTGCGCCCCAAAAGATAGCGTTTGTTCCAAGCCAGAGGAATGGCGACGCCCATGGAAGTCTCGGTCACAATTGAGCCGTTCGCCGTTGTTCCGCCGAGCGTTCCGTCGCTTACGGCACCATACGCCGAAGCAAGTCCCGTCGTCCAACCGCTATCATCGGTTGTATCGGACGAAGAATTGCCGTTGTTGCTGCCTCCATTTTCGCTGGTACCGGAATTGGCGTTCGCGTTGCTATCGGAGCCAGACGAGCCCGCATCGGCATTGCTGTTAGAAGAATCCTCCGCCGAAGATGCCGCCTCTGCGGCCGCCTGCTGCGCTTGTTGCGCCTGCAGGGCCTCGGCCTGCTTCTGAAGTTCAGCCAAACGGGCTGCTTCTGCGGCAGCCTGGGCATCGGAGAGCTTCGCCATGGCGTCTGTCACCACCTGAGCCGCCTCTTTCTCTTTCGAAGAGGCATCGGCGATCGCCTTTTGCTGGCTGTCCTTCTTTTCATTCAAATCGTCGAGGGCTTCATTGAAAGCCTCTTCGCGCTGCTTTTGCTGTTCTATTTCATTCGCTTGTTCCTGCTGGATAGCCTCGAAATAGCGAATGTTGTTAACCAGGTCGGTGATGTTTTGGGAATCGAGCAGAACCTGCACAAGAGACAGGCCGCCCATCTTATATTCCTGGGAAGCATAGGTGCCAAGCTTCAGGCGCCCTTCTTGAACAGAAGCCTGCGCGTCGAGCACTCCCTGTATTGCCTCGTCTATCTGGGTTTGCAAGGCATCGGCTTGCTTGATGAGCGCTTCATGTTCGGCGGAAATTTGCTGCAACTGGGCTTCGGCCGCATCGAGCGCGTTTTGGGCATCGCTCACGTCGTCCGCAAACGCAACGTTCGGCACAGCAAAAGGCGCGCAGCAAACGGATAGCGCGACCGCAAGAAACATTGCCGTTATGTTCGAAAGAACTTTGATATAAACCGCTTCCGTCGAATGAATATGCCGCCAACGAACACCGCTGGCAAAACGGCTCTGCCGCCTTTTTGCTCCCACCAAGTGCCCCGGGAATAAACACGAATGTTTATTGTGGACAAATGCCCAGATAAAGTCAATTAGAGCGCGCCATACCCCATATTACTAACGTCTTTCTGAAAAGAAAACGACCCCCGTAAAGGGGGCCGCCAGCAAGTTATTTTCACCAACGATTAGCGCGTGCGAGAAACGTACGGGGTCTTATCCTTAAGCAAAACGTCGTGCGCCCCGCCTTCAACGATAGAGGTCGAAGACACCGTGGTGAGCTTCGCCTTGTCGCGGAATTCGGGAATGGTGAGCGCACCGCAATTGCACATGGTCGATTTAATCTTCAGCAGCGTAACGGCAATGTTGTCTTTCAGGCTGCCGGCATAAGGAACATAGGAATCGACGCCCTCTTCAAACGAGAGGCTCTTCTTGCCGCCCAAGTCGTAGCGACCCCAGTTGCGAGCACGAGCGGAACCTTCGCCCCAATACTCTTTCATGTACGTGCCGTTGACCATGACCTTGGCCGACGGGGATTCGTCGAAGCGAGCGAAATAACGACCGAGCATTACGAAGTCGGCGCCCATGGCCAGCGCGAGCGAGATGTGGTGGTCGTACACGATGCCGCCATCGGAGCAGATGGGAACATAGATGCCGGTTTCCTCGAAGTATTCGTCGCGGGCTTTGGCGACTTCAATGGTGGCAGTAGCTTGACCGCGGCCAATGCCTTTGGTCTCGCGCGTGATGCAGATGGAACCGCCGCCGATGCCGACCTTAATGA
>CAVGRL010000024.1:0-3613 GCA_963631715.1 Bacteroidaceae bacterium | reverse complement strand
CCTTAATGAAGTCGGCGCCAGCTTCGGCGAGGAAGCGGAAGCCATCGCGATCGACGACATTGCCGGCGCCGATTTTCACATCGTTGCCGTAATGCTCGCGAACCCATTCAATCGTCATCTTCTGCCAGTCGGAATAGCCCTCGGAGCTATCGATGCACAGCACATCGGCGCCAGCGTCGATGAGTGCAGGAACGCGCTCGGCGTAGTCACGCGAATTGATGCCGGCGCCCACCAGGTAACGCTTCTCGGCGTCGAGCATTTCCAGCGGGTTTTCCTTATGGGTGTCGTAGTCTTGGCGGAAGACCAAATAGCACAGATTGTCGTCGGCATCCACGATGGGCAGGCTGTTCAGCTTATGTTCCCAGATGATATCGTTCGCCTCTTTAAGCGACGTGCCCTCGAGGGCAACCACGAGGTGCTCGCGCGGGGTCATGAACTCCGAGACCTTCGTGTCAAGCGACATGCGGGACAAACGATAGTCGCGCTCGGTCACAACGCCCAGAAGCTTGCCGCCGGCCTGGGCATCTTCGGTAACGGGCATGGTCGAATGGCCCGTTTTTTCCTTCAACTCAACAACTTCGGCGAGCGTCGTGTCGGGCGAAAGGTTGGTATCTGAAACAACGAAACCTGCTTTGTACGCCTTCACGCGCGCAACCATGGCTGCTTCGTCTTCGATGGTCTGGTTGCCGTAGATGAACGAAAGGCCGCCCTCGGTAGCAAGGGCCACGGCCATGCGATCGTCGGAAACCGCCGCCATGATGGCCGACACCATGGGGATGTTCAAAGAAATAGGACATTCCTCTTGCCCTTTGCGATAGCGAACCAGCGGCGTTTCGAGATTCACCTTCGCGGGAATGCAAGAGGCCGGCGTATGGCCAGGTACCAGCAAGTATTCGTTGAATGTACGCGAGGGCTCTTCGTAGTAGAACGCCATCTGATGTCTCCTTCGGTTTGTGTGTTTTCCGGAACGTTGACGGAACATTATATGCCCCCGAAAACAGCAGAGTTCCCTTCGTGAAGCAAATTCGAAGAACATACGAAAATTGCAGGCGCCGGCCGCAAGCCGTCAGCCATCAAAGGCAACCAACGAATTGAATTCCTGGCTATTGTTCGAAATCGACGCCCTTGCTTTCGCGGAAGAACAGCAGCGCGATCAAAGCGATTGCCGCCATACCGCCCATATACCAACCCAGCGATTGAATACCAAAGTTCATCACCAAGGCCGAAGCGATAGTCGGGGCGAACGCACCGCCCGTAATGGCCGCCAAGTTGTAGCTTAGGCCGGCTCCCGAATAGCGAACCTTTGCTGGGAAAAGCTCGGGCAGATAGCTGCCGCATGGCCCGAAAATCGTGCCCATGCAGCAGAACCCGACGCAGAGAAACACCATGACGGAAAGCACGCTATTTGCCGCGAGCAGCGAAGGCGCCACAAGAGCAAACAGCAACGTGCATGCATTACCCACCAAAAGCACCGGCTTGCGGCCACGCGCATCGGCGGAGAGGCACCCCACCAGCACAAACCCAGCGAAGAAGAGCACCGATACCAGCTGCATGCCCAAATACTGCTGCTGGGTAAACCCGAGCGTTGAAACACCGTACGACAAAGACCAGGTGCCCAGCACATAAAACAGCGTGTACGTGATGGACATAATCGCCGTGCCAAGCACTACGCGACGCCAGTGGTGGCACAAATCTCGCAACGGGGTTCTCGTGGTGCGGTTCTCGGCGGCGGCCTTCTGATACACGGGAGTCTCGCTCATGCGAGCACGCACGATCAGACCAACGACGACCAGCACGCAAGAAAGAAGGAACGGAACACGCCAGCCCCAAGCGACCATGGCATCGGCGGGAAGCGCCATGCCGAGCAACAAGTTAACGCCATACGCGCAGAAAAACCCGATGGGTGCGCCGAGGTTCGGAAAGCTGCCATACAGCGCGCGTTTATTGGCTGGCGCATTTTCGGTCGCCACAAGCGCAGCACCCGACCACTCGCCCGCAAGCCCAAGCCCTTGGCACGCGCGGCACACGCACAAAAGCAAAACGGAAACCGGGCCCAAAACATCGTAGCCAGGCAAAAGTCCAACGCAAAACGTCGAGATGCCCATAAGCAACAGGGCCGCCACCAGCGTTTTCTTGCGACCCAAGCGATCGCCGAAATGCCCAAACAAAAGACTTCCGAACGGACGAGCCAGAAAACTGACCGAGAAAGTCACGAATGCGAGCAGGGTAGCCAACACCGGATCGGATTTCGCGACATCGGTGAAAAAGATGAGGCCGAAATAGCTCGCCGCCGCAATGGAGTAGCAGTAATTGTCGTAGAACTCTATCGCCGTCCCAATCATGGATGCGACCATAACTTCAGTCACCGAATCGCGTTTGACCTGCGTTTTTTCATCATTTCTTGCAACACCTAGCGCGCCTGCGCCCGCAAGCGCCACGCTTTCTTCGCAACCATCCCCAACCGCCAAGGGTTTTCGTTGCTGCACGTTCAACACGTCTCTCGCCTTTCCTTTCTTCAAAGCGCACTGCACCTTCGCAGTGAACATTGCCGTCGATGACCACCGGCTTGCGTTTCGAAGGACTGCTTGGGAAAACCGCTTGGCTCGATATCCAAAAAGCTTGCGCTCCAAAATTCGTCAGAATGAATGCAATGGCATTACGTGAAGACAAAAAAGCCGGAGGCCGTTTTCTCAAACAGCCTCCGGCGCACAAAACCATCAGCTGCCCGTTAGGGTTCGGGCAGCACAATCGAAGCCCGGACCCTAAATAATGGAGCTGATAATTCGAATATCCAGGCTTTCGTAGATCATCGGCGTTTCCTTTACCGCTTCGCACCAAAACGGTGCTTTTTCGGGACGACCGTGGCCCCGATTGAGCGTCCCTTGCGCCCAACGCGCTTCATAATCGTCCTTTCGCCGAAAAGGTCAATTGACAACCGAAGCACGTCACAAACTCTTAACATTGGCTCTTTTTCAGCACAAGAAGGGGGGCGCTATCCCACCAAAGCAGTTGTGAGCGCAAAACCAATCGCAGCGGCCCCGAGCGTTCCCACATACGTGACGGCGAGATAGGCAACGCCAATTCGTGCGTGACCTTGAGAAACCCGATCGACCGCTTCGCAATTCATGGTCGAAAGCGTAGAAAAGCCACCAAGAAACCCCATGGTAAACGCTGTGAATGCAAGCTCGCCCATCGCGGCCGCCGCAGCCATTGCGCAACCCGCCATGGTGCACGAAGTAAGATTTATGGCAAGCGTGGGCCACGGGAAAAGCCCCCGGCATTTTGGCTTCATGAGCACGGTGGCCTTATGCCGGCACAGCGCCCCCAAGGAACCGCCAAGGCCAACAAGTAAGAAGGTCAGCAAGTTCATCGCTTTGCCTCCTTACCTGAGCAAGCCTCGCTCTCTTCCACGATGCTGTGCGATTGGCCGGAAACGCAGCCCGAATCAGAGCCCACGCGCGATTCGCGCATGCCGGAATCTCTTCCCCGCTCATCTTCGTTGGCAAGGGCGCGTTTGCCCAATTTATCCGCCGCTATTTTCCCAAACCAGGCGGCAATAAACGTGGTCGCAACCGTCGCAGCCATATACAAGGCGAACAGTCCATAACGGCCA
>CAVGRL010000023.1:0-34011 GCA_963631715.1 Bacteroidaceae bacterium | reverse complement strand
GACACCAGCGAGGTCTCGCTTGACGTGAGCTGCACCGTGAAGGTCGCCGCACCTGTCCAGGCCGGAGGTGGCGACCACAACAGCGATGCGGTCGGCGCGAATGCCGCCGGCAACGGCGGCAAGGCCGCCCTGGCCAAGACCGGCGACCCCGCGCCCGCGCTCGCCCTGGCCGCGGCGGCGGCCGTCGCCCTGGCCGCAGCGGCGCTCGCCGTCGCGGCGGCCCTGCGCCGGCGCAGGGGCTAGCGCCCGCGGCCCGATACGAGCGGACCCGAGGCCCGTCGCCTTCTTGGGCGGCGGGCCTCTTTACGTTTACAAAGCTCAGGCAAAACACGGCCGACCCTTCGCTAATCCGCCTCACCAACAATCTCGCTCATCAATGTCGGCGCCGTTGAAATATGTGATTCCGGCGCAACGTCCTTGAAACCAGCGATTAACCATGGGCGTGTACCTTTTTTCGCATCCTATTTCATCGATGGAAAGGCGAGTCGTTATGGGATTGCGAAAAGTACTGGGCAAGGGCGTTCTTATGCTCACCGGTTATGCGACGGTCGTCGCGTCGGGTTTTGCTATCGGCGTTGGCGGTGCGGCCGAGGCTGCGGGGCCCATGGCGAGCTTGAGTTATTGGATCATCGGCGGCCTGGCAACGCTGGCGACCGCTTTTGTCTTCTCGGAGCTTGCGACGATGTTTCCCAAATGCGGCGGCATTTGGGAATATACGAAGCAGGTGTTCGGCGAAGACCATCCCATCTCGTTCATGCTCGGTTGGATTTATTGGTTCGCGCTTCTGTTCGGCCTGAATGTTGAGCTCGTTTCCGTTGGCATTTACGTCCATGTTCTTGTTCCCGCAATTCCCCAATGGGTCGGCTCGATTGTTTGCGCGCTCATTTTCCTTGCGGTGAACAAAGTCGGCGTAAGGCTCTCGACCCTGGTGGAGGCAACGTTTGGCGTAATCCTCATCGCATCGAGCGCGCTGTTCGTCATCCTTGGCGCAACAATGGTCGATGCAAGCAATTACCAGCCGTTCGCTCCGTATGGAACTGTGGAGCCGTTCCTCCAGACGTTGCCCTACGTTGTTATCGCATTTTGCGGTTTCGAAGTCGTCGCGACTCTCACGGAAGAGTCGAAGAACCCGGCGAAAGACATCCCGCACGCGCTTATCGGCGCGGCGATTTTCCTCACCGTGCTCTTCGGCGCTTTCGCCACGGTTCTGTATGGCTTGTTTCCGGCGGATGGTTTCGCCGATCTTGGAACCGACGCGCCCCTTATCGTCATCGGCGGCTCGCTATTTGGCATCGTGGGCATCGTATGGATGGCGGTTCACTGCTTCACGGGCTCGATGAGCACCGCGAATGGCGGCGTCATGGGCCAAACTCGAGTGCTGTATGCCATGGCTCGCGAGGGCTGGTTCCCGTCGTCGTTCGCGAAGCTCGACGAAAATGGCACGCCCTCAAACGCGCTGACCGTCACGGCGGCATCTATGATAATCGTTTCGTTCCTTCCCATCGTGACCCCCGACGCCTGGACGCTTGCCGGCTTCCTTGGGGTTTTCGGGTATGGGCTTTGCTACATGTTCGCGTGTGGGCTTCTGATCTACCTGCGCGTCAAGCGACCCGAGGCCAGCAGGCCCTTCCGTTGCCCGCTTGTTCCCGCGGTTCCCATTATTGGCATTGTTTTGTACGCGCTCGCGATTGCCTTTTCGGGAATCGACGTTATTGTCGTCGGCGCCGTATGGTGCGCGGCCGGCGTTGCCTACTATTACCTTGTTGGCCGACGTTCGCACGCGGCTTACCTGAAAGAGAAAGGCGTAAGCGAGGCACCCGAAGCGCAGCGTTCGCCGCGCGAAGTGATGGCAGCTAAGGAGAGCTAATCCATGAAAGTGAACGACCGCTATTGCTCTTTTTATTACGAAGACGACGATGATTGGGGCGAAATAGAGATCGACCCCGCGAAAACCGCCCTGCTCGTGATTGACATGCAACACGTATTCATCACTCGTCCAACGCTCGATAATCCGACCGCCGCCGAACTCGACCATGCCGAGCGATGGGAGCAGTTTTATCGTGCGATCGACGAGGTCGTTGTTCCGAATAATGAGCGCATCATCGCGGCGTTTCGCGAGCGCGGTATGAGCGTGAATTTCGCTCGCATCGCATGCCTGAAGCGCGATGGGTCCGATCGTTCGCTTGTCCAGCGGAGCAGCGGCTATAACGACCTGCTTGTTCCGGGCGATGCGCCTGAAGGGCAGATTGTGCCGAAGCTTGCTCCCCACGACGACGAGATTGTTTTTCAGAAAACGACCGATAGCGCCGTTGCGGGCACGAATTTATCTTTGGCCTTCCGAAATATGGGCATCGATACCGTGGTGTGCACGGGCGTGCTGACCGACCAGTGCGTTTCGGGCACGGTTCGCTCCCTTGCCGACGAAAGCTTCAAAGTGTGGCTCATCGAAGACGCCTGTCGCGCGGCGACCGAAGAAATCCAGCGGGCGGAATTGGAGATTCTCAACAACATTTACTGTCACGTAATCAATACCGAAGAGCTTTTGGCGACCCTGGACAAGGAATAAAGGCGAATATCGTTTAGTTACTTTTAGAAACCAAAGTTTTCGAGAGAGCAAATCCCCGCTGTTGCTTTTGGTAAATGATGAGGGCGGGGCGCTCTAATTTGGTGAAATTGGAAACTGTTTGTGGCGTTTCATAGGTGGGGCATCTGCCCCACCTTTCTTTCATACACTCGATTGTGCTGCATGTTTCGCAGCCCGCCTCCGAATTGGAAAGTATCGATACTATGGGAGAAACATTCGTTCGGCGCATCGATGCGCGCCTTATCTTGTCTGTTGTCGCGTGCGGAATCATGTCGTTTTCCGGCGTGGTCGTTGAAACCGCCATGAATATCACCTTCCCTTCGCTTATGGAGGAATTCGGTGTAGACACCGCAACGGTCCAGTGGGTCACGACGGGGTATTTGCTGGTGCTTACCGCCATTATGCCAATCTCGTCGTTTTTGAAGCGCCGTTTTCGCAACAAGACGCTGTTCGTCGTTGCTATCTGCTGTTTTGCTGTGGGGACCATCGCCTGCGCCCTCGCTTCGTCGTTTTCGGTGCTTATCGCTGGGCGCCTTGTTCAAGGCGTTGGTACGGGCCTGGCTTTGCCGCTCATGTTCAACATCGTTATAGAACAGGCCCCCTTCGACAAAATGGGTCTCATGATGGGCATTGCCACGCTCATTACGGCGACGGCGCCTGCTGTTGGACCGTCGGTCGGTGGGCTCGTTGTCTCTCTGTGGGGCTGGCGGGAAATCTTCGTGGTGCTGCTGCCGTTTTTGGTGGCTGCATTCGCTATGGGAATCGCGTCGATTCGCCAGGTTACGAAAACAGAGCGCGTGGCGTTTAGCGTGCCCCAATTTCTCGTGATTTCTGGGGCGTTCGTTTGCATCGTGTTCGCCACCAGCAGCGCGAGCACAGAAGGATGGCTTAGCGTGCGCGTATTGGGCCTTGCCGCGGTCGGTGTTGCGCTCGTCGTTGTATTTGCCGTTTTGGCGCGCCGTTCCGAAAGCCCGCTCATCCGCGTCGATATATTCAAAAGCGCGCCGTTTTGCGCAAGCGTTGGCTATGTGGTGCTGCTGCAGGCGATTGTGCTCGGCCTTGGCTATTTGATTCCCTATTACGGCCAGGTGGTAAATGGGCAAGACGAGTTTGGCGCGGGATGCCTGCTTTTGCCCGGGTGTATCATCGGCGCAATTTTGGCCCCGTTCGGCGGAAGAATCCTCGATGTATTCGGCGCCCGCCGCCCACTTGCTTTCGGCTCGGTGTGTCAGCTAGCGGCCGCTGTGTGCTATGTGCTGTTCGCGGTGGGGGCGCAGCCTTGGGTTTTCTGCCTTGTGTACGTGCTTCTTCCTATATCGCAGGGTTTTTCGGGGGCGAATTCGATTACCTATGGCCTGAGTTGCTTGCCCGACGATCGCAAGACCGACGGAAACGCCTCGTTCAATACCTTGCAGCAACTCGGGGGCGCCTTGGGCACCGCCATCATGACGTCCATGGTGAATGCCTCGCAAAGCGCCAGTTCCGATATTGTTTCCGGGACTATTGCCGGTACGCAGGCAGCGTTCTGGGTGCTTTTGGGAATATCGGTATGCGCGTTTCTCTGCATGCTGGCCGCTTTTGCATCGAATAAGAAAAAGGCGGAAAGAAACGCCGCCTAGAAAACATCCGCTCGTTTATTGCGGGGAGGGTAACGCTCCCCATTTGTGATTGCTCGTCGAGTTTTGCTTGTGCGTCTTGTGAGAAACGAGCAACTTTTGTGCATGCAATTGACTTCGATTTGGGAACGTTTTTATACTTCGCGACGGACCAAGGATGGCCCCTTTGACGGACTTGGCTAGCGTTTCTGCCTTGCTAGCTTTTCTGCAAATCGTCCGCATGTGGGGGCAAACTGCCTCCGCTGGTTTTCTGAGCTTAATATGCGAGTGATTCAGCGATTGCGCGAGAGGGCGCCTGTGCCTTCATGCGCTGAGGAGTGCACATGACTGAATTGTCAGTCAATGACGTTGTATTTTCGTACGGCGATGAACAGATTCTCGGCGGTTTGTCTTTCGATGTGCGCGAAGGCGACTTCGTGTGCGTGCTGGGCGAATCGGGCTGCGGCAAAAGCACCCTGCTGCGCCTTCTAGCCGGTCTCGATTTCCCCGATTCGGGCACCATCAAAATGCGGGGCAATGTTGTGGAAGGCGCAGGTCTCGACCGCGGCGTTGTTTTCCAAGATTACGGCCTATATCCCTGGCTTACGGTTGGCCGCAACATAATGATGCCCCTGAAAAAGCGTTTCCCCGATAAATCTAAAGCGGAGCTGCGTGAGCTTATAAATTCCCGTCTTGTGGAAGTTGGGCTTGAAGCGGGCGTTTACAAGAAGTACCCGGGTGAATTATCGGGTGGTATGCGTCAACGTTGCGCCATATGTCGGGCTTTGCTGCTCGATTCTCCGATTCTGCTTATGGACGAACCGTTCGGTGCGCTCGACGCGATAACGCGGTATCGTCTGCAGGAAATGGTCGTCAGCCTGTGCGAGAAGGGCGACGGGCGCCGCAAAACGGTGGTCTTCGTCACCCATGACGTCGACGAGGCGCTCTATCTTGCCACGAAAATCATCGTGCTTGGTCAAAAACCGAGCAAGGTCATCTATACCTACGAGTTTGGCGAAAGAGGCGAACGCGATAGGGAAGCCCTGTTCGAAGACGAGGGGCTTCAAGACGTGCGCCGCCAACTTTTAAGGGCACTCAATAGAAACACGATGGAACGAGCTAAAGAAGACTAGCCGATGCGGTCGCGCCAAGAAGAAATGGGGCGCGAACGGTCGCATGCTCGCGAGACGCTTTGGGCCATTGCTGCCCAGCGAACGCGTGCATTCAATCAATGGGTAACCCGTCAAGCGCGACGGAATATGGAAAGGAAAGAACTATGAACATCAGCCGCCGTCAATTCGTGATTGGCTCCGCTGCGACCATGGCCGCCATGACCCTCGGGGTCGCGGGCTGCTCGCAGTCGGGCTCGAGCAGCACGACCACGACCACCGAATCCGACAAGCCCGATTACGGAACCATTCTTGTTGGCACCAACCCCGGCACGGGCAACATTTTCGGCTATATCGCCATGGAGAAGGGCTTCGACAAAGAGGCCGGCTACACCACCGAACTCACCGACTTCGACAACTCCACCGACGCGCTGAACGCCTTGCAGGCCGGCAAGATTAACGTGGGAGTCAACTACGGCACCGCTGCCCCGCTGACGTTTGTGTCTAAGGGCGCCGACTTCACGATCTTCGGCGGTTATGTTTCGGGCGGCATGCCGCTGTATGCCCAGGAAAGCTTCGAGTACACGGGGCTCGAGTCGTTCGTCGGGAAGAAAATCGGCACCGCTCGCATGTACACGCCTGACATTTTGTTCCGTGGCGCAATGGTCGAAGCCGGCTACGACCTGGAAAAAGACGTCACGCTCGTCGAGTTCAAGAAGCCTTCTGAAGTGCTTGCCGCCGTTGTGTCTGGCGAAGTTGACGCAGGCGTGGGCACCAACTCCACCTACACCGCCGCAACTACCGCCGGCCTGAAGATCCTCTGCTGGACCAACGACCTCGACCCGTCTGCGGTGTGCTGCCGCCAGGTTGCCAACACTTCGTGGGTAAACGAAGATCCCGCGCGTGCTACCGCCTACCTGAAGTCGCTGATTCGCGCCGAAGAGGTTCTCTACAACGATCCCGACTACGCTGTTGAGGTGTTCGCGAAATACACCAAGCTCGACGACGACAAAGCCCGCGTCCAGCTTCTGGAAACCAACCAGGAACTCTGGATCGACCCGAAGAGCAACGGCGTTCAGAGCACGTGGGAAACGCTGAAAGACCTCAACTACATCGACGCCGGCGACATCGACGTGAACGACCACATCAACATCGATTGCTACAAGGCCGCCCTCGATGAGCTGTGCGAAGAGTATCCCGATGACGAGTACTTCACCAAGACGCTGACCGAGCGTTACAAGGAATACAACAGCAACTTGCTCAAATAGTAAGGACGAAACGTGGCTCGCTCCAAAGAAACAGCAACGCGAAACCCGCTTGTGCTCTATGCGGGAACGATTACGTTCATTATCGCGGTGATCGTCGCCTACGAATTGGCCACCGATGTGACCCATTCGCTCAACAAGGTGTTCTTCCCTGGGCTCAGCGTGGTATGGACCGAGATGTGCGCCTCGTCCGATCAGCTGCTTGAGTGTCTTTTGAGCTCGCTAAGCCTGCTGGTGCCGGCGTTTTTGCTCGCCTTGGTTTCCGGCGTGGGGCTTGGAGTGCTCATTGGCACGCATGTTTCGATCAAGCGCAACGTGCGTCCGATTATCTTCGCGCTGTCGCCCATTCCGCCATCGATTCTGACCCCGTACCTTATCGCCATCATGCCGACGTTTTACTGGTCGTCGGTCGCGGTAATCTTCATCGGGTGCTTTTGGCCCATTTTGGCGGGCACGATCGACGGAATTTCGAACATGCAGCAAGGCTACATGGACAATACAGCGGTCTTGGAGCTTAAGGGCTTCCAGAAAGTGTTCATGGTTTTGTTGCCCGGAGCGTCGCCCCACATCTTGAGCGGGGCCGACATGGCGCTGAGCTTCTCGTTCATCTTGCTCGTAGTGGCCGAGATGCTCGCCACCGATTCGGGCCTCGGGTATTTCGTGCAGTACTACGCCGACTTCTCCGATTACGGCCGGGTTATAGGCGGGCTGATTTTCATGGCCATCGTCGTGGTTGGCATCAAGGCCATCTTCGAGCTCGTGAAGAGGAAGATCTTGTTCTGGAGCCTGAACCAGAGCGCTTAAGTTGGTTTTCGGAAGGCCGCCGTGGGTTCGCTTACACGGCGGCCTTCCGCTTTTGCAGGAGGAAACATGAAGACGATACGAATAGGGGTCGGGTCGGGCGGCTGCAGCTACGAGCGCATGGAGCCGGCAGTCGAGCTTGCCGAGAAGGGCGGCATCGATTACCTGGTGTTCGAGTGCCTTTCCGAGCGCACCATGTCGGATGCCCAGCGCGAAAAGATGGCCGACCCATCGCGCGGCTACAACGCGATGCTGCAGGAGCGAATGACGCGCATTCTTCCCCTGATGGCCGCCCACGGATTCAAAATCGTTTCGAATATGGGCGGGGCGAACACCCCGGCTGCGGTTGACGAAATAGCGAGAATTGCGCGCGATTTGGGCGTGCATGCGAAAATCGCCATGGTCACCGGCGACGATATTCTGGCCGATGCCGAGCGCTACCGAAATGTCCCCCTTTTTAGGGGCGAAGGAACGTTGGGCGATTTGCCGAACCTGTTGAGCGCCAACGTGTATTTGGGGGCCGACTCTATTCGCCGTGCGCTCGACGAGGGCGCGGATATCGTAATCACGGGCCGCGTCGCCGATGTTTCGCTGTTCATGGGCCCGATGCTGCATGAATTCGGCTGGACTTCGCAGAATCGCAACGAAATCGGCCAAGGCTTGCTTCTTGGCCACTTGATGGAATGCTGTGGGCAGCTCACGGGCGGCTATTACGCCGACCCTGGTTATAAAGAAGTGCCCGATTTGCATCGCCTTGGCCACCCAATTGCGGAAATCGGCGAAGACGGAAGCCTCGCATTTACGAAAGTCGAAGGTTCTGGCGGCCTTATTTGCACCGATATCTGCAAAGAGCAAATGCTCTACGAAATAGGCGACCCGTCAAGGTATTTGACTCCCGATGGAATCGCCGATTTTTCGCACGTGACCTTCGAGCAAGATGGACTGAACAAAGTTATTGCCAGGGGGGCCACGTCGAGCCCGGCGACGGAAACGTACAAGGCGAACATCGGCTACCTCGACAGCTATATAGGTGTTGGAGAGATTAGCTTCGGCGGCGCAACATCGCTTGCACGGGCGCAGCTTTGCGCCGACGTCGTCCAAAAGCGATGGGAGCTTCTGGGACTCGTGCCTCGTGAGAAGCGCATCGACTACATTGGATACAACTCGCTGTTCAAAGACCATATCTCGCAGAGCGTGCACCCCGACGGCTTTTCGGAGATACGCTTGCGAATCGCCGTGCGCGCCGCCACCGAACAGGACGCGAATCTGCTCATAAGGGAAATGAAGTGCCTGTATATTAACGGCCCTGCCGGCGCCTCGGGCATACGAACGCGCGTGGAGCCTTCCGTGTCGATGGCGGCCATACTCGTGCCCCGCGCGGAAATCGGGGTCGGTTCGGTAGGCATGAGGGAGGTCTAAATGAAGCTGAGGGAAATCGCCCACGTTCGCACGGGCGACAAAGGAAACGATTGCAATATATGCGTCATTCCCTACGACGAAGCGGATTATGCCTTGCTGGAAGAGAAACTGACCGCGGAAGTTGTTCAAGAGTGGTATCGCGATTTTTGCGCGGCGGGCGCCGTTGAGCGATATGAAGTCCCTTCGCTTGCGTCTTTCAACTTCGTTTTGTCCGACTCGCTCGGCGGGGGAGTGACGCGCAGCCTTGGGGTTGATAGGCATGGCAAATCGCTCGGCATGGCGCTGCTTGAAATGGATATCGACCAGCAGAAATGACGGATTGCCTTTGGGGCGCGCGGCATGCGAAGGCATACCTTGCGCCCCAGCCCTCCCCTTGGTTGAAGGCTATTTGGGGCTCATCGCGTGCTTCGATCGAAAGTCGCTCGAAGCACGCTGCGCCTCAGCTTCACGTGCTTCTGCTATATTCCTTTCTTCATAAAGATGAGAGGTCCATATGCGCGCGAGAATTTTTCAGATAGTGCACCGTGCTTGCGAGGGCGACCGGGTGAGCCGTGCCTACGATGCGTTCATGGTGATTGTTGCATTCGCGAGCATCATCCCGACGTTTTTTCACCTTGATTCGCTTCCGCCGCTCGCGCGGTCGGTCATCACCGCGCTCGATTTGGTTGCCGTCTATATCTTGGCATTCGATTACATTCTTCGCTGGATGACCCACGATTTGGAAGAGGGCACTCCGCGCAACTGGAAATCGTTCGTTCGGTATCCGTTCACTCCCGTGGCCATCATCGACTTGTTGGCCATACTTCCTTCCCTTAACGTGCTGCCGGCCGGATTTTTATTTCTGCGCGCATTGCGCCTATTCCGAATCTTTCGCTATTCGCGGCACCTTTCTGTCATCGCGAATGTGTTTTACCAGGAGCGACGCACGCTGAGCTTGGTGCTTTTGCTGGCGTGCCTCTACATTTTCGTCACGGCGCTCATCATGTTCGCGCTCGAGGCCGATACATTCGACAACTTCATCGACGCGATGTATTGGTCGGCCATCACGCTTACCACGGTCGGCTTTGGCGATATCTATCCCTTAACCGATGCCGGGCGGGTCGTCACGATTTTCTCGTCGCTGTTCGGCATTTTCATACTCGCGTTGCCCGCAGGCATCATGACGGGCAGCTTTTTGCAGCAGCTTCAAGTTCGCCGCAAAGATGGCGAGCGCTATTTCGAGGGAAGCTTCGTGGGCGGCATCGATTGGAAATATTTCCTGTTCACGCCGGCGAAAGCGCGCGATTTCTTTAGCCGAAACCCCAAGGTGCGCATCTTTTTGGCCACGATGGCGGCGGGCGTTGGCGTGAATTTCGCGCTGTATGCCATAAGCTCGCTGCTTACCGGGCGCCTTCTTTGGCTCGACACCACGGGCACAGCCATCGTGGCGTGCGCGCTGGGCCCTGCGGCGGGCATTATCGTGAGCTTCGTGAACAACCTGGTGCTGGCCATACAAACTGGCAATGCGGGATATTTGCTCTACATTGGCGAAAGCGTCGTGGTGGCTTTGGCCTATGGCTTGCTGCTTCCGCTCAAAGAAGACGGCACGCGCCCCAAGGGCAAGGCGCTGAAGGTTTTGGGCATTGTTATTGCGGTGCGAACCGCCATTTCGTTCGGGCTTGTTACGGTGTTGGCCAATGGGGGCCTTGCTACGGCATATGAGCAGCTCTATAGGCAGTTTTTGCTCGATGTAGACGTTCCTTTCGCGCTTGCGACGCTCCTTTCGCTGATGATAGAGCGAACGATCGACTCCCTTTTGGTGTTTGTTTTGGTCGCCGTTGCGTGCAAATTCATAGGCAAGCGGAAGTGGAACCCGCGGCGCTGGCTTGTTGCGCACGGGGTGTCTCTCGAAGAAGACTATTCGCGTTGCATCGCCGACATCCGTGCAAGTGATGCTCGCCGAAAAAATATCGAGGGCACCCGCGCGAGGGCGGCCATTCAGCACATGTCCGGCTTTGCGGGCGATAGCCGCTTCGAGCTTGCGGCGGACGTGCTTGAAAGCCGAGCGCGCGACTGCCGCACCGAAGAGCGCGCCGCGCGCTACAAGGCGGGCGCTGCGGCCCTTCGCATTCTGCAAAACGACGGCGTTCGCGACGAAGAGGAATTCGGAAGGCTTTTCGACGCTTTGGCGTTTGGCGAAGTAAAGCCAGCGCTGAGCAAAGAAACTTCGCCCCCTTCGTCTTCCGAAGAAAAGCCGCACGATGAATCTGCCGAGCCTGCCGGCGATGCGTGTGCGGGCGATTGCCAGCCTCGTGTCGACGAATCGTAAATATTGCGTTTCCTCTCAAGAAAAGGCATAGAATGTGTTTTTCCCTATGAAGAAGGGGCTGGCACATGCAGCATTCTATTGAGGATATCGAATACGCCGAGTACCTTTTCGACCGTTTTTACGGCATCGGCATATCGGAAAACGGCGGCGTTACGCGATTGGGCTACACGAGCGTCGAAGACGAGATGCACAGTGCGCTTTGTTCGCTGGGCGAAGAGAAGGGTTTCGGCAATTACGCCGATGCGGTGGGGAATACCTATCTGTACCGCAAGGGCTACGATTTGAGCGAACCGTATTACCTCGTGGGCTCGCACCTCGATTCTGTGATTGAAGGCGGCCGCTACGACGGCGTCGCGGGGGTCATCGCTGGCCTTATGATTTTGAACTGGGCCGAACGCGATGGGCTCGACCTGCCCATTCGCGTGGGTGCCATGCGCTGCGAGGAATCGAGCAATTTCGGCCGCAGCACCATTGGCAGCGGTCTTATCACCAAAGAAATCTACAAGCATGATATCGGCGAGGCGCTAAACAAGCAGGGCGAAACCCTGCGCGAAGTGTTCGAGCGCAAGGGCTACGACCTTCATCCCGATCGCATCCAAGGGGTCAAAGAGTACGTCGAGCTGCATATTGAGCAGGGCAAAGTGTTGGAAGAATACGGCGATGCGGTGGGTATCGTCTCGACCATCGCCGGCCCGCGCCGCTTCAAGGTGCATATCCACGGAAATGCGGAACATTCGGGTGCCACGCCGATGGGCATGCGCTCCGACGCGCTTGCCGCTGCCGCCGAAATCATCCTTGAAATTGAGGAAATCGGCAAATCGGAATCGATGTACCAATCGGTTGCCACGGTCGGCGTTGTCGTCAATCACCCCAACGCTCTCAACGTCATTCCGGGAGAGGTAGAGTTGGGCGTCGATATGCGCGGCATCGATTCGGCGAGTCTCGATCGCATGGAGGCACGCCTTAAGGCAGCCTGCACGCGTATCTGCGATAAGCGCAGGCTGAAGTACTTCCGCGAGAAAACTTCCGACATTCCGCCCATCGGCATGTCGGCCGAGCTTCAGCAGAAGCTGCTTGCTGCGGCCAAAGAGCTGCACATTCCGCATCGTTCGATGATAAGCGGTGCCGGCCACGATGCGATGTCGTTCGCGCACATTTGCGACACGGCGATGGTGTTCATCCCGTGTGCCAAAGGCATCAGCCACAACAAGAAGGAATTCGCCACCATCGAATCCATCTGCGATGGCGCCAAAGTTATCTACGAGCATCTGAAGGAGGAAGCTCGATGATTCTGGTAAAAGACGGCCGCGTAATCGACCCCCAGCGCGGCATCGACGACGTGGTCGATGTGGTGATCGACAGCGGAAAAATCGCGAAAATAGGCAAGTACCAACGCTCGGAAGACTACGAGCGCATCATCGAGGCCAAAGGCTGCATCGTGGCGCCGGGTCTTGTTGACGTTCACGTGCATTTCCGCGATCCGGGCTTCACGCAGAAAGAGACTATCGAAACCGGCGCGGCATCGGCTGCGGCGGGCGGTTTTACCACGGTTGTTTGTATGGCGAACACCTCGCCCGTTGTCGATAACGCCGAAACGTTGGCGTATGTTTTGGACAAGGCCGCCCACTGCGGCATACATGTGCTCACCTGCGCCTCTATCAGCAAGAATCTTAAAGGCGAACAGCTGGTGGATATGGAAGGGCTTGCCGCTGCCGGCGCCGTTGGGTTCACCGATGACGGCATTCCCCTCATGGATGCCGCTTTCGTCAAGCGCGCGATGGAGCGCGCGGCGGCGCTCGATATGCCGCTTTCCATGCATGAAGAAGACAAGGCGTTTATCGAGGTTCCCGGCGTGAACGAAGGTGCCGTGTCGGCAGCGTTGGGGTTCGGCGGCGCTTCTGCTTTGGCCGAAGACGTGATGGTTGCGCGCGATTGCATGCTGTCGCTTCATACCGGAGCACGCGTGAATATCCAGCACATAAGCTCAGCCAATGCCGTGAAGTTGGTTCGTTTGGCCAAAGAAATGGGGGCGCCCGTTACTGCCGAGGCAACGCCGCATCACTTCTCTATGACCGAAGAGGCCGTGCTCGAAAAAGGCACGATGGCCAAGATGAACCCGCCCTTGCGCACCCATGCCGACCGGTACGCGATTATCGAAGGGCTCAAAGATGGCACTATCGACATCATCGCGACCGACCATGCTCCGCATACTGTCGAGGAAAAGGCGAAGCCGTTCGCTGAAGCCCCCAGTGGCATCGTCGGCCTGGAAACGGCCCTTGCGCTCGGTATTACCCATCTGGTTCGCAAGGGGCACCTCACGCTTATGCAGCTTATCGAGAAAATGAGCCTTAACCCGGCCAGGCTTTATAAGCTCGACAAGGGAAGCATTGCGGAAGGCGCCGATGCCGACCTGGTCATTTTCGACGAGGGCGAGCGCTGGACGGTGCCAAGCGAATTCGTCTCGAAGGCATCGAATTCTCCCTTCATCGGACAAACGCTGTACGGTAAGGTGAAATTCACGATTTGTTCCGGCAAAATCGCCTATGAAGACGGGCTTGCTGCCGAATAAAGCTATTAACTGCGAGCGAGGTGGGATATGTCTGGCGCACGCATTTCTCGACGCGCGTTTGTCGCCACAGCGGGCGCGGTGCTTGCAAGCATCACGGTTCCGCTTGCTTCGGGGCCCCTCTCGGCGTTTGCCGACGAAGGGGAATCGGGCATTGACTCGCAAAGCGCTGAAAAAGATTGCGTCGTTATCCTCCATACCAACGACGTGCACTGCGCCTTCCTTAACGGGAAAACAAAGCTTGGGTATGCGGCGTTTGTGGGTTATGCAGATGCGCAACGCAAAGCGTATGGAGCATCGAGCGTTGGCCTGGTCGATGCGGGCGATAATGTGCAGGGCGATTTCAACGGAGCCTATACGAAAGGGGAGGCTCCGGCGAAGGTCGTTGGGGCATGCGGCTATGATGTGCTTGTTCCAGGCAACCACGAATTCGACTATGGCCTGGAACAGTTTTTCGCGCTGCGCCAAACCGAAGGCGTGCCGTATGTGTGCTGCAACTTTCTCGATGTTGGCGGCTCTCCTGTTTTCGATACCTATCGCGTGGTCGAATACGCCACGGCTTCCGGCACTTCTGTTCGCGTGGGCTTCGTTGGGGCGACGACGCCTTCAACTCTTACGAGTTCCACGCCGGCCACATTCAAAGACAAAGACGGCAATATCGTCTACAGCTTTTGCGGTGATGCGACGGGGCAATCGCTCTACGATGCCGTGCAAACCGCCGTTGACGAGGCGCGTTCGGTAGGCGGCGCCGATTATGTGGTATTGCTGTCCCACCTGGGCCAACAAGGCGCGCCCGATAGATGGCGTAGCGATTCCGTGGTTGCCAATACCTCGGGAATCGATGTGGTAATCGATGGGCACAGCCACGAGATGTATGTGCAAAAGGCAAAAAACATCCTCGGCGAAGAGGTCGTTATCACGCAAACGGGAACCAAGTTCGCAAGCTTTGGGCGCGTGGAGATAGACCCGGCAGCCGGCAGCGTGACGGTCGCGCTCGATGCGACGGGGCTTGATGCCATCAGTGCCTCGCTTATAGAAGAAGCCTCCGAAGAAGACGTGACGGTTGCCGATCTGGTCGCCAAGATAGAAGTCGAGCTCGATGCGGTGAAAAATTCCAAGGTGGCCACATCTGAGATTTATTTGCGTGCCTGCGAAGATGATGGCGTTACGTGGGCCATTCGCCTGCACGAGACCAACCTGGGCGATTTAGTTGCCGACGCCGTGTTTTACCATATGTCGAATCGTGGCGTTGATTGCGATGTCGCCGTTGTTAATGGGGGTGGGATTCGAGCGAATGTCGCCGTTGGCGAGGTCACGTATGGAAACCTGATTTCGGTTCATCCATATATGAACGACGTGTGCGTTTTGGAAGTGACTGGCCAGCATATCCTCGATATGCTCGAAGTCGGAGCTATGTACGCGCCCCGTGCCGGTGGAGGGTTTTTGCAGGTAAGCGAGGGAATGAGCTACACCGTTCGGACCGATGTGCCAACGCCGGTGGTGCTTTCCGATGATGGTTCCGTGTTGAAAGAAATCGTGGGGGAGCGCCGTGTTAAGCACGCCGCGCTTTTTGGTGAGGCGATAGACCCCTCGAAGCTATATCGGCTTGCTTCGAATTCGTACATTCTGCTCGATGGTGGAACCGACATGCCTATTCCCGCGAATGCCGCCGATGCCAAATTCATGGGAACCGAATTGGATGTGCTTATCGAGTACATTCGCGTGAACCTGAAGGGCGTAATTGGGCAGGAATATGCCGACGAGATGGGCAAGGGTCGCATTACGGTGACCGATCATGAAGACGATGATGCGCCCGCGCCCCTCGGCCCCGGTGAGGCCGATGAACAGGCTAGCGGCGAAGCGAATAAGAGCATGAAAGGCACCGGCACCTTCGCTGCCACTGCCGATTCGGCGAATTTGTATGCTGCTGGCGCTGCGGCCCTTGCAACAACGAGCGCCATTGTGGCGAGCGCGGCCGTTTTGGCCATGGCCCCCGAACAGCCGTAAGCGCGATTGTCGCCGAACGGCGCGGCCGCATGCGTCGCATCGGTTGCGCCGTTGGCGTTGTTCGGTCGTGCTGCGAGCGTCTTTTGCCGGCCGATTTCGAGTTAGCCTCTAATCTTGGACGTCGGCTTGGTTTCGCTTTTGCTGTTCCGTCTCGCAAGCCGCGCACGCGGACGCTTGTGCGTCGCTAGGCTCGTTCGCCGCATCTATCAGCCCGTAGATCCCCCGGGTTGCAACGTGGTCCATATAGGCCATTCGCTCTGGCGGCGCTTTCATTCCCCGTTTGGCCCACTCGATAATCGTGTTTGCCACCGCTTCAGCGGTATAGCGCTCGTAGAATTCGAGCAAGTCTGCATCGAAGGTTTTGTCTTCGCCAAGGTAGCCGTCTATGAGCAGCTTCCAACTGTCGAAATTCCGCTTTCGCATGTAATCTTGCAGGTTGTTCTGCCCGGTGTAGCGCAAGGCTTGGCAATAGAAGTTGCGGTCTTCGTACATCTTTTCGAGGCACTGCTTGGTAATGCCCGACCAGCTTGCGTCGTGCGATGTGATGTAGTTTTGCAAAGGCTCAACGATATCGACCTCGAATATCCAGTTTATCAGGTCGTATATATCGAAAAAGTGATTGTAGAACGTCCCTCGGCTCACGCCGCACTCTTTCGCGAGTTCTGAAACCGTGATGCTTTCGAGTGGCTTTTTCTCAGCAAGCTCCATCAGCGTTTTGCCGAGTTCCTTTTTCATCAAGTCTCGCCGGTTCATCGTGGCCCCTTCCTACGATGGGACGGCTGTCGATGCCAATTTTAGCGTTTGAACACCTAGTGCTGCGTGTTCTATCGGTGAACAATCGTTTCTCGGTGTTCAGCAAATGCACACGCCCCATTCATTGCATATGGTTGCGCTGCGCGTTGGTGATTAGTGTTGGCCTTGCAAGTTGCGAATGCAATTGCTCGAGGTTTGGGGAGTATGAATCGCGCAGTGCGTTCGCGAGAGGGGTCGGCAACGCAAAAGGCGAAGCCGACAGATACGCAAAGGAGTGGGAACCATGGAAGACTACGAAGGCAAGGTCGTTTACATCACCGGTGGCACTTCGGGGCTTGGCTATGCCTTCGCCGAGATTCTTGGCGAAAAGGGCGCGCGCATCATTATCACGGGGCGCCGAGAAGACAAGGGCCAGAAGGCTGAGGCGGAGCTGAAGGGCAAAGGCTACGATGTGACCTTCATGCAGCAAGACATCACGTCCGAAGAGCAGTGGAAGCAGCTCGCGTTCAAAGTTAAGGGTGAATACGGCAAAATCGATTACCTGTTCAACAACGCGGGCGTCATGCTTCAGCCGAACGCCCTGATGAAAACGACGCTCGAAGACTGGAAATGGATCATGGACACCAACTTCTGGGGTTCTCTGTATGGCTTGCGCGTTTTCGGCGGGCTTATGTTCACCCAGCCCGAAGGCGGCCGCATCGTGACTACCGCCTCTACCGCTGGCGTGTCCGCATTTTCTGGTTGGGCTCCGTACTCCGTGACCAAGACCGCGCTTGTTCGTCTTGTTGAAAACTATCAGGCCGAAGCTCTCAAGTTCGAGCTCGCCAAGGTGAAGTACAACATTTCGCTTCCCGGCGTTTTCGAATCCGAGATTGCTAACAGCTCCCTTCATCGCGGCGAGAAGTATCACAACATCCAAGGCGACGGAAAAGAAATGCCCCTTTCCAAGGCGCACACCGAAAGCGGCGACCGCCTTGGCATGCTCACGGGGCCAGAAACGGCCCAGATTATCCTCGATCAGATCGACGAGGGCCGCTTCTATCTGCTTCCCCATGCCGATCTTACCGAGCGCGTTGTGAGCACCGAAGCCGATGCCCTGAACAACAACGGCAACCCGTGTGACCAGGCTGTCGTCGACTTCGCGTTCTATGCGGAAAAGCTTGCCGCCCAAGGAATCACGGGCGGCGGCGATAACGTCGATCGCCTGACCATGGCCAAATAACGAATCCCTGGCGCTTTCTCGCCCGCCCTTCTTGCGCGGACGACTCGTTTCCAATTGAACAATGCGCGGCACCTGTCTTGGTGCTTCCGTGACGGGTGCCGCTTCGAAGGAGGTAATCAAGATGTCTTTCTTCCTGAATGAAGACATGGAGCTGCTTCAAGAATCCGCTCGCGAATATGCCGAGAAGTTCGTCGCGCCCCGCGTGGCGGAAATGGAACAGACCAACAGATTTCCCCGCGATTTGTATCTCAAGGCTGGAGAGCTCGGCTTTCTGGGTCTTATCGTTCCCGAAAAAATCGGCGGTTCAGGTTTGGGGCTCACGGCTGTCGGTGTTGTGACCGAAGAAATTGCAAAGGTCTCTCCTGCCTTCGCCATCAGCTATTACGTCGATAGCTGCATGTCGAGCTACCTTATGGAGTCCCCCAATCGCGTGGAGCTTTTGAAGAAATACCTGCCGGGCGTCATGACCGGTTGGACGGTGATGGGCGCGGGCATCACGCCTCCGCAGGGCTCGACCAATTTGACCGAATGGCCCCTTATGGCCGTTAAAGACGGCGACGAATGGGTGCTCAACGGCAGCAAGCTCTATGTGACGAACACGTCGCAGTCCGATTTGGTGGCGTTTTTGGGCATGACCGAAGATCGCGAGATGCGCTGCTTCTTCGTCGAGACGAGCGACCCCGGCCTGGATGATTCTCGCGTTGAAACGAAGCTCGGCTTGAACGGCAATTGCTCCGGTTCCTATTTCTTGACCGACGTGCGCGTGCCCGATTCCTGCAGCTTCCCCAAAAACCCGCTCGATGGCATGGGGCCGGGCAATGCCCTGTGTGCCTGCGTTGCGCTTGGTTGCGCCGAGGCCGCATTCGCCAAGACCATGGAGTTTATCAAAGAACGTACGCACGATAGCGAACCCATCGCAAAACGCCAGGTAGTTGCTCATCGTATGGCTCGCATGTGGGGCGAAATCGAAAAATGCCGCGCCATCATATTCGAAGCGCTCGGCACTGCCGATAAGGTTATCGCTACAGGCGATAAGGTTTTGGGAGCGAAAGCGAAGGCGCTCATCAGCACTGCGAAATACTCCACGTGTGAAATGGCGGTCGACGTTACCAAGCAATGCATCTGGCTGCATGGCGGCTTGGGCATTGTGGAAGAGACAGGCCTGGCCCGCTATTTCCGCGATGCGCAAACGCTCGCGATCGCCGATGGCACGCCCGATTTGCACGTTGAGAGTGTGGCTCACGTCATCGGCGTTCCGGGTGCGGAGCTGATCATCTAGCTTAAGGGGAAGAGCGGAAAAGAAAAAGTACTGCGAAGCGTCGTCTGGCAAGCGGACAGTCAGGCGGCGCTTTCATTCCCCGCAATTCGTTTCGTAAAATGAAAGTTGCGGCCCTTCGCCCAGCTCGCCTTGGCTTTCGCGTGCTCTATAATCGGCGCGTATGGAAATTCGCTTAAAACTGCTTTTAAGCTAACGAAGGGGCCTCTATGGAAACAACGTTCAACGCGAGGCGCTCGTGGCTCAAGCGTGGCGTATCTGCTGGCATGTCTGTTGTGCTGGCTGCAACGCTTCTGGGCACGGCGCCGGCCGCTGCTTTTGCGTCAGAAGATGATGTGGTTCAGACGTGGAGCTCGGCCGCTCAAGCCAAATTAAGCACCGACGAGGCGGCGTATTCGTACGCGGGCAGCGACGAACCTGTGGCTTTGTCCGACGAAAACGTTGAAACGACCAGTTCAGACAGGCAATACAGCCTCTACGATTTGGGCTATGTCACCCCGGCGAAAAAGCAAGACCCGTGGAATGATTGCTGGGCGTTCGGAACAATCGCCGCGGCCGAGACGAGCATTCTTTCCAAGGCGGCCCAAAATGGCATCGACCTTGGCGATTTCGATTTGTCGGAACGCGCGCTGGTCAATTTCGTCTACAGCGAAAGCGGCGTGCCGGAAAGCGTGGCCTGCGCTAGCCAGGTTGGCGAAGGCGCGGCGCCTTACACGTCGAGCTCTCGTTTCGATGTTGGCGGCCGCGTGTCGTTTTGCATGACGCTTTTCAGCGAAGGAGTCGGCATTGTTTCAGAATCGCTGGCGCCCTATCGCAACGAAGAGGGAATCATCGTATGCAAGGTGACCGAGCCGAGCTCGACGACCGAGCAAACGCTGTACATGACGCTCGACGAAATCGCTGACTATAAAGAAAGCCATCCTGAAGCGACGGTTACCCTTAAAAGCTATGCGGGCTGCATACGCAGCGAAACGGGCGAGCGAACCTATACCAACTGGAATGTTGACGATTCTTTGTGGACCGAGCAGCCCTTCACGCTGAAAGATGCCAACGTTTTGCCCGAAGTGAGGGTTCTTAAAAAAGAAGAGGGCGCCGAATCGGCGACGTACCAATTCACCGACGCCCGTGCGGTTGCGGCTGTGAAGAAGGAAATCGAGGCAGGCCGCGGCGTGTCGGCGGGCTATTACCTTGACGAGACGAACAGCGAAAGCAATCCGATTTCGAAATATTTCGATCGCACTTCGTGGTCCCACTACACATCGACCACTCTTACTTCCAACCACAGGGTTTGCATTGTTGGCTGGGACGACACCTACGATAAGAGCAACTTCAAAAACAACGAGGGCAAAACCCCGCAAGGTAATGGCGCTTGGATCGTGAAGCAAAGCGCGGGCGCCAATTCCGAAGACCAAGATTTCCAAAATAGTTCCGAATGGGGAATCGTGAACGCCGATGGCGAGCATACGGGGTATTTCTACCTGTCGTATTACGACCAATCGCTGGGCGGCCTTGCTTCGTTCGATTTCGACCTCGACGGTTACGGCAATGCGGATGAATGCTACTCCGACCAGTACGATTTCCTGCCCGAGCGCGATGCAATCGTGACCTCTTCGGACGAGCCGGTCAGCATGGCCAACATCTTTACCGCCCAGGGCGATATGGCGTTGCGCACGGTTTCATGCGCAACGTATAAAGAGAACACTACGGTAACCTATCAGGTGTATTTGCTCGACGACGAAGCGGCAACCCCCACCGATCCCGAGCATTCGCAGCTTGTTTGTGCGTTTGAAGATACATATGCCTATGGCGGTCGGCACCGGACCACGCTTGACTCAAGCGAATGGGTGGCGATGCGCAAAGGGCAGCGTTATGCCGTGGTAACGACGCAAAAATGCAACGATAACGGCAAGTGGTACCAGGGCGCTACGTTCAACATCATGACCTTTAAGGCGGTTTTGAACAATAAGGAAAGCTGGACGGGCACGACGAAGGGCTCTACCGATTCGAACGCATCGGCTCAAACGGAATGGACCGATTGGACCGCCGTTGCAAAGGGCGTGCAAAGCTCTATGGGCGGTTGGGTGGTCGACAACGCATCGGTGAAGGCGTTCTCGGAGATTCGCAGCTTCGCGAGCGTGGAAGAACTCGATTCTCTCGTTGCAGCCATTCAGGCCGCGAAAGAGGCTTTGAACTCGGCGAAAACGTCGGCCGACGGTTCTGATGTGGTGCCTTCCGATACGTGGATGACCCAGGCTCAGCGCGATTCTCTCGCTTCGGCCATTGCGGCCGCCGAGGCGCGCCTTGCTCTTGCTGGCGCCGACTACGCGACGACGCTTACCAACACTACGCCCAGCTCAAGCGAAGTTTCCGAATCTGTTGCATCGCTTTCGTTCGATGTGCAGGTCGGCACCAAAGCCAACGCCCAGAAGCAGCAGGCAAACGACAAGGTAATCAAGGCCAACGGAACGTATGCGAAAACGTCTGACGGAACGGGCGTTGCCGCCGTGGCATTGGGCTGCATAGTGGCTATCGCCGCGGGCGCTATCGTGGTATCGCGCCGTCGTCGCCATGAAGATTAGAAAAGAGGGGAACCCAACGATGAAGCAATCCGTTTTTGAGAGCACCTGGCTCAGGCGAGGGCTTTCCGCCCTGGCAACGGGCGCACTTGCGGCGACGCTCGCCATTTCGGCGAGTCCCGCGAATGCCTTTGCGAGCGCCGAAGAAGATGCTGCCCAGTCGTGGAGCGACGCCATCGCGGCCTCGGAATCGGCGGACTATTCCGCATATTCTTCAACGGTCGATGGCGCGGCCCTGGCGTCGGAGTTGTTCCCGGAAAAGTACGATTTGCGCGATAAGGGGGTCGTGACGCCGGTAAAGCTTCAAAGCCCCCTCAACACGTGCTGGGCGCACGCTGCCATCGCTGCGGCTGAAACGAGCATTCTTTACGAGCTTGGCACGACCTATGACGACTACCAGATCGATTTGTCTGAGCGCTATCTGGCGTGGTTTGCCTATTTCACCGTGCCGGAATCCTATGCCGGCGCCGCTCAGGCCGGCGAGGGCTTGGATATGAGCTCTTCGGGGATTCCGTCGAGCGTTTTGCAGCGCGGCGGCTATGCCCACTACGCATCTACGCTGTTCTCGGCGGGGGTTGGCCCCGTTTCCGAGAGCGTTGCCCCTTATAGAAACAATAATTCAATCATGACCTGCGACGTTCTTGCTCCCGGTGCTGCCGAAGGCGCGCAAGCGGAACATAAATATCTTTCCCAAGAAGAGGTCGACGACCTGCGTGAGCAGGGCTATACGGTAACGCCCCTGTATTACGCGTTCGACGGTTTCGATAAAAGAACTACCTCGTGGGATTTGGACTCAAGCCTGTATGGCGAATCGGAATACACGCTCGAGGAAAGCTACAAACTGCCCGATATTCCCACGTTCAACCAATACGGCGGGTATATGGGGCCGAGCCAAGAGGGCATCACTGCCGTGAAAACGCAGCTGACGCAAGGCCGCGCGGTTGCGATGGCTTCGCTTGTTGACCAGGCGACAACCGAGCAATGGGCCAAATACATAAACTTGAATACGTGGTCTGTATGGGCCAACGGCGAGATTAGAACGTCAAACAAAAGCGATTTGCACGCCACCACCATCGTTGGTTGGGACGACACCTATTCGAAGGACAACTTCCGCTCGATTAATGGTCAGCTTCCCGAAGGCGACGGCGCGTGGCTGGTGAAGAACAGCTGGGGCGCTTCTGCGAACAGTTTTCCCAATAATGGCGATTGGGGCATAGAGGACGAATCGGGCAACACCGGCTATTTCTGGGTTTCTTACTACGACCAAACCATCGAGAGCCTCGAAGCGTTCAACTTCGATTTGAATTCCGACACCTCTAATGAGCAGTTCGATTACGACCAGTACAACTACCTCATGATTTCCGATAGCACGCTCACGAATTCCTCTGAGCAGAAGATGAGCAACGCCAACGAATTCACGGCTTCGGGCGATCGCGTGCTGCGGGCTCTGACGTGCGAAACGGCGAAACCCAACACCGATGTTACCTACGAGGTGTATCTGCTCAGCAGCGAAGACGCTGCCCCCACCGATGGCGAGCTTGTTTTGACGAAGACCGCCAATTACGATTACGGCGGCTACCACCGTTTGATGCTTAGCGAGGACGACCAGATTGCCATGCGCGAAGGCCAGCGCTATTCCGTGGTGGTGACTCAAAAATGCGCAACCGACGGCAAGTATTACCAGGTTGTGGCACGTGCCGACTCTAGTATGTATAGCCGTATTGGCGGCACCGTTGTGGCGAAGCTGAATCCGAAGGAAAGCTGGGTGTTCTATAACGACGAGTGGGTCGATTGGAAAACCGTTTCCGGAATCGCGACGCTCGATACCACTTACGTCGTAGATAATTTCCCGATTAAGGCGCTCTCGCAAGAGCGCGATTGGGCGAGCGTCGAAGAGCTCAGCGAGCTTGAAGAAGCCATCGCGAATGCCAAGGCCGCTTTGGCCGCCGCGAAAATCAGTGTCGATGGCAGCGATGTTGCGGCATCTGACACGTGGATGACCCAGGAGCAATACAAAGAGCTTTCTGCCGCCGTTGCCGATGCTGAAATCCAGATTAAGCTTGCTGGCGACTATAAGAACAAGCTGGAAAAGACCACGCCTACCTCTGGCGAAGTGGCCGAGACCCTTTCGGCGTTGTCGTTCGATGACCAGCATGGCACCAAGGGCGATTCTGGCGACGATCCGAAGAAAGACGACAGCAAGGGCGATTCTGGTTCGGGCAGCGGATCGGGCTCTTCCGACAACCAGGGGGGCAATAACGAGCCCGTCAATGCCACGAAGGCTACCGATACCGCCAACGCATTCGCTGCGACTGGCGACACCACCGTGGCGGGTGCAGTTGCCTTGATGGGAATCGCAGCATTTTCCGCCGTGGCCATTGCGGCGTTGCGCAAACGCAAGCAAGGCTAGCGAACAGAGGGATTAAAGCTCGAATAATGCAGCTTCGCGACGCCTCGCCCTTATTGGGGCGGGGCGTCGTGTTATTTGGGGCCTGTGCGAAGTCCCGTGCATACCGGCTCGCCCGTGTGCCCTTTGCGGGCAATGTCCTATAATCGTCGCTATCGAAAACTGCTATTTGGAAGATGGGGCTTTGTATGAAGAACCACTCGCTCATGGAGCGCGCCTGGTTTAGGCGCGGCCTTTCTGTTTGCATGTCGGGCGTGCTGGCTGCGACGCTTATGGGCACAGCGCCGCTTGCCGCCTATGCGTCAGATGAAGACGTCGCTGCCACGTGGGCTGCCGCAACGAGCGCCGCGCTCAACGATTCGAATTACCAACCGTATGCTTTCGCCAGCTCAGGCGACGTGGAAGCGGTTATTGGCGAAGATGCCTCCGATTGGCTGTCCACGGTCACGAAATACGATTTGCGCGACCCCAATGGAGATGGCGATCGCAGCGATAGCGTGGTGACTTCCGTGAAGAACCAGGCCCCGTGGGGCACTTGCTGGACGTTCGGAAGCATCGCGGCGTGCGAGACGAGCATTTTGTCAGAGCTGGGCACAACGGCTGCCGAAACGCCGCTCGACCTTTCCGAGCTCCAAATCGTCAATTCGATTTATCTTAACGGCGGCGCGCCCGAAAGCATCGTTGGGCCCGATCAGGCTGGCGAGGGCTTCCATACCGATTCCGCCGATACGAATATCGGGTTTATGGCCGGTGGCTTTTTCGGTTACGCTTCCAGCATTTTCGCATCGGGCATTGGCCCCATCGATGAATCGTATTCGCCGTATGGCAACGCCGAGGGCATAAAAAAATGCTCGGTCATCGATGCCGGGGGAAGCACGGCGCGCACGTTGTACATGACCGATGCCCAGATAGACGAATATAAGAGCACGCACGAGGGTGCTACGATCGAAGTAGCTTCTTATGCTGGAAACTACCTCGATGAAAACGGGGAATGGGTGCGCCCCGATTGGAGCACCGACGAAAGCCTGTGGAATGCCTCGAAGTACAACCTGGAAGATGGCAATCTTATGCCCGACCCCAAGGTTCTCAACGATGACGGCTCCTATAAGTGCCCGAGCGAAGAGGCGAAAGCGGCCATCAAGAGCGAAATGTACGAATACGGCCGAGCGGTTGGCGTGAGCTTCTATGCCGATACGTCTTTGCCCGATCAGGATGGCAATGCGACGTACATCGACCAGAACACCTGGTCTCATTACACCTATAAGCAAGAATCCTCGAACCACATCGTGACCATCGTGGGCTGGGATGACAACTATCCGAAAGAGAACTTCGGCAATACCGCCGGCATTCAGCCTGAAGGAAATGGCGCATGGCTCGTGAAAAACAGCTGGGGATCTGAAACCGAAGAGTTCCCGAATGGCCCTGGCAAAGGTTGGGGCATTGTGGAAGACGGCAAGCATACGGGCTATTTCTGGCTGTCGTATTACGACCAGTCGATTTGCGAGTTGGAAACGTTCAATTTCGACGTGTCATCGTATAGCAACAACGATGAGTACTACATTAGCCAGTACGATTATCTGCCGGGGCGCTTGCCTATCTACGACAGTTTTGACGTTCCCACGAGCTCGGCCAACATTTTCGAAGCCGAAGGCGACATGTCTTTGCGCACGGTTGGCTGTGCGACGTTTGTTCCCAATACCACGGTGACCTACCAGATATATCTGCTCGACGATGAAGCGGCAACGCCGACCGATCCTGAGCACAGCACGCTCGTGCGCACGCTGGAGGCTACGTATGACTACGGCGGATACCATCGCACGACGCTTGATGAGGGCAATTGGCTCGCCATGCGCGAAGGCCAACGCTATTCCGTTGTGACCACGCAGTATTGCGATGGCAAGTGGTACCAAGGCGTCGCATATGTCGAGCAGGGCGTTGGCGTCGAGGATAGGGAATTCCTTCTGGATTACTATCGCGGGTACATGAAGGGCATATATTCCAGCTACTACTACAACCGTTCTTACGACGAGCATATCGCCCAGGGCGATTCCGTTGCCGATTCCGAGGCTGCCGCCACGGCTGAAAGCGAACAGGCCATTCAATCGGAAGAAGTTACCGCGCTTATCGATAAAGAGGCGCAGACGGCCTACGACGACATGGACAATTCCCGTTTCGTAGCGAAAATCAATCAAGGCGAGAGTTGGACGGGTACAACGCAGGGAAGCGTTTCTGAAGCAAGCGGCGAAACGTCGTGGGACGATTGGTCGGTCGTGGCCGATGCGGCGATCGAGAAGGCCAAAGAGGAAGGCAAAAATGTTGCCGTCGATAATGTTTCGATAAAGGCGTTCTCGGAAATTCGCAGCTTCGCGAGCGTGGAAGAGCTCGATTCGCTTGCCGCTACCATCGCGGAAGTGAAGGCCTCCTTGGCATCGATGAAAATCTCGGCTGATGGTTCCGACGTTGATCCTTCCGACATGTGGTTGAGCCAGGCGCAATACGATGCGATTTCTGCCACTGTCGCTGCCGCCGAAAAGCTCCTCGCGCTTGCCGGGAACGATTACGCGACGACGCTCGCCAATACCACGCCCAGCTCAGAAGAGGTTTCCGAAGCAATTGCCTCGCTGCCGTTCAGCGCTCAAGCTGGCACGAAAGCGGCGGGTAGCCAGCAGAGCAGCGCCAAAGCCAACGGTTCTTACGCCACGACGTCGGACAATGCCCTGTCTGCCGCTGGAGCCATTGCCGTTGTGGCGATTATTGCCGCTGTGATAACAATTATCGCTCGCCGCCGCCATCGCGACTAGCGGCTCGCGCGTTGTTGCTATGATACGGTTCGCGAAATTTCGCTTCGTGAAAAGCTGATTTTCTAACCTTGAAAGGTGCACTATGAGAAAAGGAATCGTGGCGATCGCTTTGTCGCTGGCCTTGGCGTTCGCCGTGGTAGGTTGCGCGAAGAAGGCAACCGTTCATATCGCGCTCGACGGCATTGGCAACTTTACGCTCGTACAGGTGCCAACCGATACGGTGAATTGCTCGATGAACGATGGCGAGATTACGGCGACGCTCGACAAAGAAGGTGACTACGCCTTCACAGTTCGGGCCGAAGATGGGAAAGAATATACCGTCACGGTGACGTATAAAGACGGCAGTGCAACTGCGCAGACCGATTCCGATGCCGATGTGAAAGTCGACGTCGAATAGTTCGGCGGCCCTGCTTTTCTTATGAGCCTTCTTGGGCCCTGCGGCATTTCTGCCGCAGGGCTTTTTCATGCATCGCAACCAACGCCCGCCCAGCCTGCTAAAAGCTCGGAGCATTTAGCGGGTTGGGACTCCTTCCGGGCGACCGTGTCGGCCCATTTTTTGCACGGACTCGTCATTGCGGCGCATGCCCCGCCTTGGCGTGGGGTTCAGCGATGGATTCGTTGGTGGGCATCTCCCGAACCTGCTAAACGCTCAGGGCTTTTAACAGGTTATGCATGCGTAGCGGCTCGGCGGGCGCTTGCGAGTAGTGCGTCGGCGAAGCAATGGCGTTTCTTTGGACCTGCATGCTGTTTGCGGCGCTACAATTGCTGAAATCTATGAAAGGGTTCGCATGGCAGAAGCTGGTTTCGTTTGTTGCATCGTTGGAGTTGTGCTTGTGGTGGCTGCGGCATTCATGGCCTGTCGTCAACCCAATCGCATCGTCAATGGGTTTGCGCTCGAATTGGGGCTGCTGCTTCTCATCGGCGGCTGGGGCTATATGGCGGCGGCAGACGCTTCGGCAAACGATGGCGCTGCTGCCACGTGCGTAGTTATTGTCGTTTACTACGCACGGTACGTGATTTATGCGGTTTTGGGTGTTGGCCTTTTCGCCAACGGTGTATTCACGGTGCGTCGCGAAGGGCTCTCGATTGCTCATATGCTGCCGTTTGTTTGGGGCTTTCTTCTTCTTGGGACGACGTATTGGTTTTTGGCGGGGCCCGGCATGTATTTGTCTGGTTCGGAGCTTTTCGTCGACGGCATGACGTTCCTCTCGTATCTCATAGCCTATATCCCCTTTGCATTGCTGGGCGTTTTGCTTTCGAACGAGATTTGCTATCGGCTGCATAAAAAGACGGAAACCGAGTACGTGATCGTGCTTGGCTGCGGCATTCTTCCCGATGGCGGCGTCACGCCGCTTTTGCGCGGGCGCCTCGATGCGGCGATTGCGGCATATGAGGCCGGCGGCTGCAGGGCGAAAATCATCGTTTCGGGCGGCCAAGGCTCCGACGAAGTTGTTTCTGAAGCGTGCGCGATGGCAAACTACCTACGTGAACAGGGCATACGTGAAGACGATATCGTTCTGGAAGACGAATCGACGACGACCGAGGAAAACTTGCGCAATTCGCTTGCCATCATGAATGCCCGAGGCGGTGCGCGCCATTGCACGATTGCCACGAGCTCGTATCACTGCCTTCGCGCGGCGATGTTCGCAAGGCGCCTTGGAATCAATGCGAGTTGTGTGGGCGGGCGCACGGCCGCGTTTTATTACCCGGCGGCGTTTTTTCGCGAATACGTCGCCCTCGTTATGAGGAATCGCTATGCCGTGGCGCTGTTCGTTGTGCTTGCGGCGGTACGTTTCGGGCTGGAAGTCGTTGGGGTTTTGCCCACGGGGCTGCTTTAGACGATTGCCTTTGTCGGAACCTGCTAAACGCTCTGAGCATTTGGTGGGTTTGCGCACAAGACAAAGCAAAGCGGCCTGGCGACATTGCTCGCCAGGCCGCTCACGTTTGCAGCAGGCATTCCTGCCGGTCGGCGCAACGCCGAATGCCGAGCTTCCTTATTTCGAGATAACCGCGACGAGTTGCTCGATTTCTTCGCTCGTCATGCCGCAGTCGGCAAGGTAGCTTTTGGCCGAGCCGGTGAAATCGGCCGATTTCAGTTCGCTTGCGTCGTCGCTTCCGTACAGGTATTTCATGAAGTCGAAGAAATACAGCTCAACAATCGCGTTGTAGCGCTCGGAGTCGCCTTCTTCGGTGATGCCGAAGTAATTCTCGTAGGTCTTCATGTAATCGGAGAGCATTTCGTCGTAGCTCGCGCCGGCAAGCGCTTCGAGCAACAGACACACAAACCCGGTGCGATCTTTGCCTTCGGTGCAGTGAATGTAAGCGGGGCCACCATATTCAATCAGGTGGCGCATGCCTGTGGCGAGGCTCGTTTTGTACGATGCCGCGCTATAGTCGGAGCCCATGGACAGAAGGGCAACGCGCCCATCGCTGTAAAGCGCCTTCGTGTAGGCGGAGGCAAACGACGCATCGGCGAAATACCCCTGCACTTCCGTTTCGGAATCGGCGAGGTTAATGACGTCGACGATTCCGGCTTGTTCGAGCAGGCCGTCGCATACAGCGGCGCGATTCCTGCTGTTATCAAGCGGCGATGCCCCGCGGTACAGGAAGTTTTCTTTCAAGTTTCCGCCCGAAAGCGCCCTGAAATTGCAGAACTGCTCGTCGGTGGCGTAGTCAGCCCGGTCTATCGAATAGCTCTGGGCGAGCGCTTCGTATGTGGCGAGGTATTTGCCCGGGGTGTTCATCGTGATGGTCACGGTGTCGCCGTCGGTAAGGCCCGCCGGCGTCCACATGTCGTTGTTATTGAAGGCGATGTTGACGCTTCCGGAATTGGGGTAGGCCACAACAACGGGGCTGCCTTTTTGCACGTAATAGCCGTTGAAATACGGAACGTCGGTAAGGGTGTAGCCGTTGCTGAAGGAAACATCGCAGCTATCGCCGAACGAAAAGCCCGCATTGTCGAAATCTTCGGGCGAAATCTCGAGCACGGCGGCATCGAATTTCTCGTGCTTCGTGACGCTGGTCGTCACGCTTGCTTCGCTTCGATCCTGCTCGCTTTGCGCGGCAGGCGTGCCGTTTTGCTGGGAGCTGTCGTTTCCCGAAGAAGCGCATGCGCCCAATGGCACCACGGCGAGCGCCATGGCGAGTGCGGCGCAGACGGGCTTGATAGGGGCTTTCATCGATTGCAACCTTTCTTATTGGCCATCGCGGTTCGTTTTCGAAAGTATATAAGACTGCGCGCCTTGTTTTGTTTCGCGCCGTTTTCCTCTGTCCTCGTTTCGCCGCTTTGGGTGCCGTTTCCGCCGCTCGGAAATTTCGGGATGCGGCCTTCCTTCGGCGTGCCGGTTTTCGCCGGGACATGAAGGCCAACGCTTTCGTTGACGATCTTCAGAAAGCCTCGACATGGGCACGGGCGAGTGCTTTGCCGGGCTGCTGAGCGAGAAAAATGCCGTAAAAGCCCTGTTAAAAAATCTCCCGCGGTAACCGCGATTCAACGCCGCCAAAGCAGATCGGCAACAATTTAGCGCTATGATTCACGGGTGCTTTGTTTGATGCGGCCGTTTTGCTGCGGTCGTGCCTGTTCGAGGGAGGCGCCTTTCGCTTTCACTCGTTTGGGGGTGGCGCGGTTCGGCTTTTGCGATTGCGATCTTCGCGAAGGGAAGCGAGCCGACCCAAGGGGTCTTTGGACTCAAGAAGGAGATGATTATGAGGAAAAACAGATCCGGGGGAGGCTTCGCGAACCTTTCCCACAGCGTGCTCACGAAGGGCTTTAAGGCGAGCCTTGCGGTAGTGCTCGCGACGTCGTTGTGCGGCGTTTTGCCCGCTTCCGCGTATGCGAGCGAGGCCGACGTCCTTGATGCCTGGGCCGAGGCTGCGCAAAATTCCGCCAGTCCTGGCTATCAGCCCTATACCGCATCCGATTCCGCTTCGGCGGTTGCCTTGGGTGCCGAAGCGGACGCTTCGGATTCAAGCCTTCCGAGCTGGTACAGCTTGCTCGACCCGAATAGCGAGCGCAGCGGCATTCTCGATGACAATGGAAAAATGTATCCTGCGACCGATGATAGCGTGGTCACGCCCGTAAAAACCCAAGACCCATGGGGCACCTGCTGGGGCTTTTCTATCATCGCGGCTTGCGAAACGAGCATTCTGGCGGAATCTGGGAAGACCTATAAAGAAACGGGCCTCGATTTATCTGAGCTCCAGCTCGTGAGCGCGGTTTACAGGAACGGTGGCGCGCCGGAAAGCCAGGTTGGGGCCGAGCAGGCCGGCGAGGGCTATCACAACTCATCGAGCGACGTCAATCTTGGTTTCAATTCCGGTGGCACGCAGGTTTTCGGCGTCAATATTTTTGCGTCGGGCATAGGCCCCGCCCTTGAAAAGTATGCGACATACCGAAATACCGGCATCTACAACAATGGTGAAACCCACGAAGACGACCCCGTTTACGAGGTCGTTGTCACCAGGCTGATCGATTCCGGCAGCCAGGGTGCCGATGGTGTCGCGCAGACAAGCGAATCGGCAGAGCAAACCAAGAAGACGGCTGTCGAATACCTCACCCAGTCTGAAACCGACGCCTTGGAAAACGATGCGACCGTCGTTGACTATCAGAAGCGCTCCTATGCGGGAAACTGGACCGTCGTCAGCGACGATGGTCAGAATAAGACCACGGTGTGCACCGATTGGAGCATTGCTTCGCAAAAGGGCGAATCGCAAAGCGATGACGACCTTTCGTGGTGGAGCACCGCGCTTCTCAACCTCGAAAACGGCAACGAGCTGCCCAGCACGCGCGTGCTTAACGACAAGGGAGAGTTCACAAGCGTGAATTGGGAAGGCGTTAAAGCCATCAAAAATGAGCTGTACGCCAACCCCAACCAGGAGGGCGACACGAGCCGTGCCGTTTCGATCGCGTTTGCCGCAGACAACTCCATGCCGGGCGACAGCAGCAAGCCCGCCAATTACATCAGCAGCGAATGGGCCCACTACACCAACGACAATGGGCAGGCCAACCATGCGGTGACCATCGTCGGCTGGGATGATAATTACCCGGCGACCAACTTCGCCGCTGGGTTCGCGGATGCTTCGGCGCACACCCCTGCTGGCAACGGCGCATGGCTGGTGAAAAACAGCTGGGGCTCCGAAACCGGCGACAGCGTCGACAGCCAGAACTTCCCGAGCAACTGGGGCATTTTGAATGCCGAAGGCCAGCATACCGGCTACTTCTGGATTTCCTACTACGACACCTCGCTCTGCGATGCCGAAACGTACGATTTCGACCTTAACTCCTACAGCGATAACACCGAATACATCATCGACCAGTACGACTACCTGCCTTCCGACAGCTCGGTGATCAACGACTCCGATACGCCGCTGTATTCCGCCAATGTCTTTACGGCGGAGTCGGACATGGACCTTCGCACGCTGTCTTGCGCCACGTACAAGCAAGACACCACGGTGACCTACGAGGTCTATCTGCTGGATTCCAAAGACGCCAAGCCGGGCGACCCCGAACACAGCACGCTCGCCCTTGTGTCCGAAGAGCTCTACGATTTCGCTGGCTACCACCGCACTTCGCTTGACGAAGAAGATTGGGTTCCCATGCGCGAGGGGCAAAACTACGCCGTGGTAACCACGCAGCAGACGGCCGATGGCAAATACTGGCAAGGCGTGGCCATAAACGAGACCGGCGAGCTTTCCGAGGACGAGCTCGAAGCATATGCGGCGGAAGTCCAAAAGAGCCTCGAGAACTACTATCGCGCGATTTACAAGAAGTACTTCGAGAATTACTACAACTCCGATGAGGGCAAAAAAGAAGCCGAAGCGCAGGGGATCACGATAGAAGAGGCCATTCAAAAGGCCCTCGAAGAGACCATGGCTTCCGATGAGGTTATGGATCCGATTAAGGCTCGCGTAGAGACCGCCAAAAACAATCGCGCAAACGTCTATTTTGCCTCGAAGGTGAACGCGGGCGAAAGTCTTTCGGGCGCATCTGACGAAGCCGGCGAGTATGGCGGTGTTTCTTCCAGCGCAACCTGGGTCGATTGGACCGATGTTGTGAACAAGGTTAGGGAAGAAAGGGGCGCTTGCGCCGTCGATAACGCGCCCATCAAGGCGTTCGCCGAGATTGCCGATTACGCTGCCGTCGATGAGCTCAATGCGCTCAAGCAGGCCATCGCTGCGGCCGAAGCGGCGCTGAATGCGGCTAAGATCAGCGCTGATGGCAGCGATGTTTCCGCTACCGATACCTGGATGACTCAGGCGCAATACGACGATCTTGCCGCTGCGGTCGCTGCAGCCAAAGAAGGTCTTGCCGCTGCGGGCAGCGATTATGAAAACGTTTTGGTGCGAACCACGCCGTCTTCCAGCTCGGTGAGCAGTCTTATTTCCGCAATCGCTTTCGATGAGCAGTACGGAACCAACGCCGGCGTCAAGCAGGCGACCAAGGGCAACGGCACCTATGCCAAGACGGGCGATTCCGATGCGACCGCCGCTGCGGCCCTCGCATGTGTCGCCACCATTGCCGGCGCTGCAGCCATTGCCGCCCGTCGCCGCCGCAACGAATAACGAAGGCCCCAAGCTGCTAAAGGCTTTTTGCCGGGGCTTGCCGCGGGCTTGATGCGCGGAAGCTCATATGGGCGAAAGCGCCCGTTCCTTAAAGGAGCGGGCGCTTTTTATTTGTGAGGGAGGGCCGTGGGGCAGTTGCCTCCGAGGAAACTGCCCCGGTTTCGCATGGGCAAAGCCGCGCTGACGCGTGTCAGTGTGGTTTTTTCGCGCCTTTCGGTGTCAAAAAGCGCTTCTTTACCTCTTTTTAACAAGTAAGCTTCAGGTTTATAAAGATTTTGTTGATATAATGAAAGGCAGCTTTTTTCTACTGGAGAGCGTCACCCCCCCATCAGGGGAAAGAAGGGAAGTGCTTATGCGAAAACAATCCATTATGGAGCGCGCATGGCTTAAGCGCGGACTCTCGGCGAGCTTGTCGGTCGTTTTGGCCGCAACGCTGGCGGGAGTTGCGCCTGCTGCGGCCTTTGCCTCCGAGCAAGACGAGGCCGACCGCTGGGCCGAAGCCATCGAGGAGCAGATCGCCGACAAGAGCATCCAAACGTATGCGTATTCTGAAAACGCGATCGCGCTCGCGAGCGACGCCGATGCGGAAACGCTCGATGCGGGCGACTGGTACAGCCTGCTCGACCCGGGTAAGAAGCGCAACGGCATCCTTGATGACAACGGGAAAATGTACACCGCGACCGACGATAGCGTGGTCACGCCCGTGAAGCTCCAAAACCCGTGGGGCACGTGCTGGGGCTTTTCCATCATCGCGGCATGCG
>CAVGRL010000022.1:0-35907 GCA_963631715.1 Bacteroidaceae bacterium | reverse complement strand
GATTGTGGGTCGAATTAGCTCGCAACGCACCTCTTGCCCTCTGAGGAAACTGGGGCAGTTTCCTCAGAGGCAACTGTCCCACGCCCAGTCTGGTCCGTAAGGCCAAGGGCTGTTTGGGCATAGCTCAAGTTTTCTGATCGGGCGATAAGCTTGTGAAAAAAAGGGGGGGTCGTTGCTGAAAGCAATGAACCCGCCAGATTGGACATCCAGCGGGTTCGAGGAAAATTGGAATGGTGCCCCAGATAGGATTCGAACCTACGGCTTTCTGCTCCGGAGGCAGACGCTCTATCCCCTGAGCTACTGGGGCACATGCAACGGTTAATTATACGCTAAAATGGCCTCCGCGAGAAAGAGGAAGCATGCAAGAGCAAATAACCATAGATCGCCTTGCGTATGGCGATGCGGGAATCGGCCGCGCGGAAAATGGCAAGACCGTGTTCGTGGACGGAGCATGCCCTGGTGACGTGGCAGTTGTTGAGGTCGACCGCGACAAGGGGAATTTCTGCGAAGCCCATATTGTGGAATTGGTGACGCCGTCGCCCAATCGAGTGCTTCCCACTTGCCCTTTGGCCAATGTATGTGGCGGCTGCGGTTGGCAGCATGTCTCGTATGATCTTCAGTTGAAGGCCAAGCGCGATGCCGTGGTATCGCAACTGCGGCGCATCGGTGGCTTTGAGGAGGCGCGGGCCGAGCGTTTGGTGGATGCATGCGTGCCTTCGAAACGCCAGATGGAATATCGCAACAAGCTTGAATTCAGCTGCGCATTCGATGCGAGCCGGGGCTTTCAAATGGGCTTTCATCAAAAGGGAAGTGACAAGATCTTGGCCGCCGACTCTTGCCCGCTTGCCCATAAGCAGGCGCAGAAAACGCCGAAGGCCTTGCGCGGCGCGTTGCGATATCTAACCGGCCGCGAAGATTTGGGCATCCATCGCGTAGGCGTGCGCCATTCGCACCGCTCCGGCGATTTAGAGGTTGCCTTGTGGACCACGCCCGGTCCTTTTCCGCGCAATGCCGTGGCAAAAACCTTGTCAACGGCCGTGAAGGCATCGTCTATCGTGCGCGTGATGACGGCCGATGCGGGAAGCGCCCGCAAATTGAAGGGTGTCGAAATCCTCGACGGCCGCGGTTTTTGGCGCGAAACGGTGGCGGGCATCGAACACGGTGTGAGCGCGCCGTCATTTTTCCAGGTGAACACCCCTCAGGCCGATAAGCTGGTGCAGCTTGTGCTCGATGGCCTCGAGCTCGACGAAGATTGCGTCGCGGCCGATTTGTTCTGCGGCGTTGGCACGTTCACCATTCCGCTTGCGAAACGCTGCGGCGGCGTGTACGCCGTGGAATCGTACGGATCAAGCGTGCGAAATCTGCGCCATACGGTCGAGCAGCTTGGCGTCGATGTTGAAGTAATTGGCGGCGACGCCACGCGCGAGCTGCCCGAACTCGGCGAGCTCGATGCTCTGATCGTCGATCCTCCAAGAAGCGGGCTCGATAAGGCAATCATCGGGTCTATCGCCGAGGCGGCGCCATTGCGCCTTGCCTACGTCAGCTGCGACCCGGCCACGTGGGCACGCGACGCCAAACTGCTAGAAGCGGTCGGTTTCGAGCTTGTGCGAGCAACGCCCGTAGACATGTTCCCCCAAACGTTCCACGTCGAGACGGTATCCATTTTCGCGAACACGAGCGTGTAGCAAGGTGTATTGCCCTTCATATGCATAAGGGGCGGCGCAACGTCTATGAACGGGCGGCGTTTCGGGCACGTTTCGCGATGCACGCCCGTCCTTTTTGCCGCAACATTTATGAGTTGGGGATAGAATGGCGTTTTTTCGTCGGTCGTCTGCGTTTTTTCCTGCGGTTCTTTTATGGCGTGAACCGCCGAAATGCCGTAGGCACTTGACGCAGCGGTATCATACAAAAGCTTATGTGCTGCCGAATGCGGCCCAATAGGCATTGTTGGCAGCATGCGATGCTTCGACTTCGCGCCTCTTGCAGGCGCCAGACGCAGTTTCAACGCACGACTAAGAAGGAGTTATCGACTATGGCACTGTATACCCCCGAATATAAGCCCAACGGAAACGAGATCGCCGTTATCAAGACGTCCAAGGGCGATGTTCGCGTTAAGCTTGCTGGCGAGGATGCCCCCATTCACGTGGGTAATTTCGTCGAGCTTGCAACTAAGGGCTTTTACGACAATCTGAAATTCCACCGCTATGTTCCCGGCTTCGTGATTCAGGGCGGTTGCCCCAACACGCGCGACCTCGATTCTGCGCAGGTTATCGAAGCTGCCGGCAACCCGTGGGCGGGGCTTGGAACGGGTGGCCCTGGCTACTGCATCAAGCAGGAGTACACCACCAATCCCAACAATTCTCACGACGATGGCGCGTTGGCCATGGCCCGCAGCCAGAATCCCGATTCTGCAGGTTCTCAGTTCTATCTGTGCCTTGGCCCGCAGCATAGCCTCGATCTTAACTACACCGTATTCGGCCAAACGATCGAGGGCAAAGACGTCATCGACTCCCTTCGCGTCGGTGACGTTATCGAGACGATCGAAATCGAGAATGCCAACTAGCGGTCTCGGCGCAAGGCGTTAAGGAAGACGGGAATACATGGATAACCAATATGTAGCTCAAGCTCAGGCCGCCTACGCTGCCCGTGATTTCCAAATTGCGAGCAGTGAATATGTGCAGCTGCTTCAAAACCCCGCAGTGCCGAAGGCTCCGGGCGATTTGGGGTATTTGTATCATCAGTTGGGCAACTGCTTGTTGCAGCTGAAAGATTTCGATGGGGCTATCGAGTCGTATACCCAGGCCACGGCCGATACTGCGTATGATGCATGTGGTGCGGTGAATTGCAACCTCGGCAAGGCGTATGCGTTCAAGCACGATTACGCTAACGCGGTCGCCCATTTCGAAATCGCTACTTCCGATGCGAAATACGATTCGCCTTACAAGGCGTATTTGGGCATGGGAAACGCGTTGCTTAAGCTCGGTAAAAATGCTGAGGCGGGCGTGGCGTTTCGCGAAGCCGCCCTTGATTCTCGCAACCCCGACCCCAGCAAGGCCTTGCTGAACTTGGGCGTGTGCTTCATGGCGCTCAATCGTCCGGCCGATGCCGTCGCGTCTTACGAAAGCGCCTTGCAGTTCGATATGGACGCTGCGACTCGCAACAAAATGTACGCCAATTTGGGCCAAGCATACGTAGCAACGGGCCAAATGCAAAACGCCATGAGCGCATTCGAGAATGCGCTTGCCGATAAGACGTATTTCCTCAGCGAATCGGCGAGCGTCGATTACGCCCAGGCCGCAAAATGTATGGCTACGGGGACCATCGCCATGCCTCCCATCGGCCAGCAGCCCGCGCCTTCGCTGCAGGCGCCAGCGCAAGATGCCGGTTTTGATATGTCGGGCCTCGATGTTCCCGCCGATGGGGTTCCCACCCAAGAAGACGCGTATTCGGTCGAGGCATATGCCGATCCTCAATATTATCCGGCCGAAGCGTATGGCTATGAGCCTGTCGATAGCTACAATTCGGGCGACGAGCGCTTCTTCAATGCAAGCGATGAAGAGCTCGAACGCTATTCGAAGGGCATCGCTCGCCAAGATCGCAAGCGCCGCAATGTTGGCTTGAAGATTCTCGTGGCGTTTTTCGTCGTGCTGCTTTTGGCCGCCGGCGCTTGCGTGTTCTTGTACACGCAAGGCTTTGGCTATCCTACGCAGGAAAGCGTTGTGAAAGAACTCTTTGCCGACACCGACCATGCTTCGAATTATTTCGTTTCGTCCATGAGCTCGGATGCCGTCGATGAGCAGATGCGCGGCGTCGTTTCCGATTCCAATGTCACGATCGATGGCGTCGAGAAGACTATGTCGAATTCTACGGTCCACGTGACTTCCACGACTTCCGAAGGCGGGGAAGTGTCGTACACGGTTTCCATGGTTCGCGACATGCTTGGTTGGAAAGTGTCCGATGTAGAGATGGCCTTTGCCTCTCAACAATAGTGGTGCAATGTCCGGCGACGCCGGATTGCTGATGCGTGAGCGCTAAGGTGCGCTCACGATGCAATACTTGTTTCAATGAAAGGGAACAATCATGGCAATTGAAAAGACCTACTCCATGCTTAAGCCCGATGCCGTGCGCAATCGCCACATTGGCGAGATCGTTGCTCGCATCGAACGTGCCGGCCTGACTATCGAGCGCATGGAATTGGCCAACGTCACCCCCGAGCAGGCTGCTGCAAATTATGCCGAGCACGAGGGCAAGCCTTTCTACAACGGCCTGATCGAGTACATCACGAGCGGCCCCGTTGTGAAAATGGTCGTTTCCGGCGAAGGCGCCATCAAGAAGATGCGCACGCTCATGGGCGCCACCAATCCTGCCGAAGCTGCCCCTGGCACGATTCGTGGCGATTTCGGTCTCATCATGGACGAAAACGTCATCCATGGCTCCGACTCTCCTGAGTCTGCTGAGCGCGAGATTGGTATCTTCTTCGGAGCGTAAACACGCTTTTGTTGAGCGATTTGCAGCGATGCATTCGCGCAATGTATCGAAAGCCACCTTCGGGTGGCTTTTTTATTGTGAAGGAAGTTTGAGGAGGACGATGGACAACGGCAATAAAACTACCGTTCGCCGTCTAAGAACTACCGTTTGCCGAAAAAGATAAAGAATTTTTTATTAGACATTTCTTGAATTTGTTCGGTTTTGATTGAACAGATTTTGTCGATGAGTATTGAAAAAACGCCGATTGATGTGGTCAAACGGCGTTTGTATCGGCAAATGGAGGCGATATTGAGCTAGAGCACGCGGCGCAGCTGCTGCTCTTTGATTTCGCTTTCGAGTGATGAATGGATGATGTTCTGGAAGGGTGCGACATCACCGAGGATTTCAATATGCTCGGGCAAAGAAACGCGCCGCACGAGATAGGCGATGGCTGCTCCTGCATAAAACTCGGCAAGGAAATGGACCCCCGATTCGTCGAGCGAGCGGTTGCTCAGGATGAAACGGATGTCATTTTCAAGTGCGGGCACGTAAAGGTCGAAAAGATACGTGCGAAGACCGTCTGGATCGCTCGTGTTCAGGACTTTTGCGTAATACGTACGCCTTAGATCGAAGGTGTCGGCAAGTGCTTGGAAAAACTCCGAGCCATCAAGCGAGCGAACGCCTACTTTCTTGAAAGCGTAGTAGGGCTTGTCTGCGATGGCGCTTTCGCCTTCGCGCTCATAGACCAAATGGTCTGCGTCGAAGCGTTCGAGAAGCGTTTGCGCCAGGTCGTTGCGGAAAATCCAGCGAATGAGGCTCGCCTTGCTTTCGAAATGGTAGTAGAACGTCTTCCTGTTTTTCCCCGAAGCGGCGACGATGTCCGATACCGATATCTTTTCGACGGGCAGCTTTTCTGCGAGACCCACGAACGATTCGCCCATAAGTTCCATTGTGTCGGCTGACGCCATGAAGTCCCCCTTGGTCTTGTTTCCAATCGGACAATCCTGCTCCATCGTGGCGAAATGCGGATTTGTATCCACTCAAAAGCCTCGAAACGATATGGCGCATTCTACCATCTATGCGCAACATAAGCACTTACATGTCCTAGTGGTTTTATAAGGAAAAACATCCCCAATTGCATGTTATCCAGGCAATAAATGCCCGTTCAGATATGGAAATATAAGTTTTCCCATATGCATTGAACCCCAAATGTACAGAATTAGTTATATGTCCCGTAAATTGGCAAAAATTACCACAAATATAAAAAACTGACCATGCTCTAGTGGTTTTTGAGAGCGTATTCTGCCGATATCGGAATCTGGCCCTTGAAGCGAAGGGGACAGGTTGGTCGAAAAGTCGACATACTACGAGGAGGATGCAATGGATTTCGCTTTGACCGATGAGCAAGAGCTGCTGCTCGAGAGCGTGCGCGAGTTCTGCGATCGCTATTTCACCGACGACGTCGTGAAAGAGATGTACGAGAAGGGCGACATGCCCGATGAAATCGCAGAGGCATACCGCGACGCCGGGTTTGGCCTGATGGGCATCCCCGAAGAGTACGGCGGAATTCCGGCTGACAAGGTCACGCTGGGCCTCATGATCGAAGAGCTTTACCACAGCGCAGGCTGCATGCACATCCTGTATCAGAACTCCCTGTCGATGTTCGACATCATGGAGTTCGGCACCGAAGAGCAAAAGCAGCAGGCCGTCGACCACTACATGGAAACCGGCTGGCCCATTGCCTCTCTGTCCATCTCCGAGCCGGGCGCTGGCTCCGATAATGGCTCCATGACCTGCGTTTCCAAGAAACAGGCCGACGGAACCTATAAGCTTTCCGGCCAGAAGACCTGGGTCACCATGGGCGCGAAGCTTCCGTACACCATCGTGGTCGCCAAAGACGAGGATCCCAGCCGCGAAAACCGCAGCATGTCGCTGTGGTACATCCCTATGGACACCCCCGGCGTTTCTACTGCGCCGCTGCACAAGATTGGTCAGCAGTGCATTCCGTTTTGCGAGGTCTACTTCGATGACGTCATCGTCACCGAAGACCAGCGCATGGGCAAGCCGGGCGAAGGCTTCATGATGCTCATGAAGAACTTCGAGGTCGAGCGCTCCTTCATCGTTGCCGAGCAGGTCGGCTTGGCTCAGGCCGCCCTTGAAGATGCCGCCAAGTATGCCAATCAGCGCATCGCCTTTGGCAAGCCGATCACCAAGCTCCAGATGATCCAAGAGCTCCTCTGCGACATGGAGATTGCCGTTCAGAATACCCGCAACATGCTCTACAAGACTCTGTGGAAGCTCGACAACGGCGAACCGGTTCAGCTCGACTCCGCAATGCTGAAGCGCTATGGCTGTTCTGAGTGTTTCAAGGTCGCCGACTCGGCGCTCTCGATTTATGCCGGTTTGGGTTATACTACCGAAGTCCGCATCGGCCGTATCTGGGCCGACCTGCGCGGCAACATGTTTGGCGGTGGCACCCACGAAGTCATGGCCTACATTGCCGGCCGCCAGGTTGCCAAGAAGTACGCCGATTAGTCACGCACAAGACAGACTGTTAAGAAACGTATCCGAGAAGGGAAAGGTACAAGATGAAAATCGTTGTTTCTTTCAAGGTCGTTCCTGACGATCAGGACATCCAGGTGTCCGGCGACGGTAGCCTCGACTATGCCAAGGCTCACCAGATCGTCTCGACCTACGACTTGAACGCGATGGAGGCTGCGGCTCAGCTGGCTGCTGCCAACGAAGGTTCCGAAGTCGTGGGCATCACGGTCGGCGGTTCCAAGATCGACGACTCCAAGACCAAGAAGAACGTGCTGGCTCGCGGCATCAACGAACTCTACATGACCGCCGACGACGCTTGCGCCGACCTCGATGCTGGCGCTACCGCGGCGGCTTTGGCCGACCTCGTTGCCAAGGTTGGGGATTATGACCTCATCCTCTGCGGCGACGGCTCTGCCGACAACTATGCGCAGCAGGTCGACGTGCAGCTGGCTGCCAAGCTGGGCTTGCCTGTCGTTAACGGCGCAACCAAGATTGAAGCTGGCGACGGCGTTGTGACCGTTGTCCGCACCCTCGAAGACGTCGTGGAGACCGTCGAGGTTCCTCTGCCTGCCGTCGTGTCGGTTTCCCCCGACATCGCGCTGCCCCGCATCCCGGGCATGAAAGACATTCTCGCCGCTGGCAAAAAGCCGATGAACGTCGCTGGCGCTGAGGGCTCTTACGCCAACAGCACTGAAGTCGTCGACTGCAAGGCCCCCAAGCAGGCCGATCGCAAGCTCGAGATCATCGACGCCGCCGAAGACGGCGCCATCGAGAAGTTTGCTGCCGCCATCAAGGCTGCTCTGTAGTCCGCGGAATTAGGAAGGATTCGAAAACAATGAAAGCATTTGTTCTCGCTGAGCATTCCGACGCCGCCCAGGAGCTCTGCGCTGGCGCTCGCACGATGGCCGATGAGGTCGTCCTGGTCGCTATCGCCGACATGGAGGTTCCTGCCGCCGTCGCCGATAAGGTTTTGCACATCGCTGTTCCCGAAGGTGCCGTCATCGATGACGCCGCCGACACCGTGATTGCCGCGTTTGACGCCGAGCAGCCTGGCGTTGTGCTCGTTGAGCCGACCCGCCACATGAAGGTTGTCGCCGGCAAGACCGCCGCGCATGCGGGTGCCGCTCTTATCCCCGACGTCATCGAGTTCGATGGCGACGTTGCTACCGACATGTACTTCGGCGGCGTGGGCATGAAGAAGCAGAAGGCTTCCGGCGCTGCATTCTATGGCGTGGGCACCGGCGTGTTCGCTGAGGCTGCCGCCTCTGGCGCCAACGCTACCGAGGAACTCGCTTGGGTTGCTCCGGCCAAGGCCATCAAGCTCGTTTCTTCGACCCCGATTGAGAAGTCTGGCGTTGACCTGAACAAGGCCGATGTCGTTGTGGCTGCCGGCCGCGGCTTCGGCGCTGAAGAAGATCTTCAGATGGCCCGCGACCTTTGCGACAAGGTTGGTGGCGGCCTTGGCTGCTCCCGTCCTCTCACCGAAGGTGTCAACTGGCTGCCCACCGAACTCTATGTTGGTGTTTCTGGCCTTATGCTCAGCCCCAAGGTCTACATCGCTGCCGGCATTTCCGGACAGATGCAGCACATGGTTGGCTGCAACCGTGCGACCACGCTGTTCGCTATCAACAAAGATAAGAATGCTCCTATCTTCAAGCAGTGCGACTACGGCCTGGTCGGCGACATCAAGACTGTCCTGCCTGCGCTCGTCGCTGCTCTGTAAGACGTCTTAAGATGTTTTGATGCGGCGCGGGTGCAATCCCGCGCCGTTTTTTCTATCGCTTTCAAGGAAAGGAAGAGTCAATGGCAGATTTCGACGCGATCGTCGTCGGCTCTGGCTGCGCTGGCTCCATCGCCGCTTATGAGATTGCCAAGGCCGGCAAATCGGTCCTGGTCGTTGAACGCGGCAACTTCGCCGGTGCCAAGAACATGACGGGCGGCCGCATCTACGGCCACTGCCTGCGCGCCGTGTTCCCCGACAACTTCGACGAGATCCCGTTCGAGCGCAAGGTCTCGCACGAGCGCATCTCGCTGATGTCACCCAGCTCCAACTTCACGATCGACTTCGCCTCCGACGACTTGCTCAAGGACGGCCAGGAGTCCTACACCGTGCTCCGTGCGCCCTTCGATCAGTGGCTCGCCGAGCAGGCAGAAAACGCTGGTGCCGAGTATATCTGCGGCATTGCCGTTGAGAAGCTCATCAAAGACGACTCCGGCAAGGTCATCGGCATCTTCGCCGGCGAAGACGAGATTACCGCCGACGTCGTCGTGCTGTGCGACGGCGCGAACTCCCTGCTCGCCGAGCAGGCCGTGGGCGCGAAGCGCCCGCCGGCGTCCCAGATGGCCGTGGGCGTGAAGGAAGTCTACGAGCTTTCCGAAGAGGAGATCGAGAAGCGCTTCCAGTGCCAGCCTGGCGAGGGTGCGGCATGGCTGTTCGCCGGCGACGCCACCCATGGTTCTTTCGGCGGCGGCATCATCTACACCAACAAGGATTCCATCTCGATCGGCATCGTCGCCGGCGTTGAGGCTACGGCTAATGGCACGGTTCCCGTGTATCAGATGCTCGAAGACCTCAAGGCTCGCCCCGAGGTTGCCCCCGTGCTCAAGGGCGCCAAGTGCGTCGAGCATTCCGGCCACCTCGTTCCCGAGGGCGGCATCACCACGATGCCCGAGCTCATCGCCGATGGCGTCATGATCGCTGGCGATAACGCCACCATGTGCGTCAACCTCGGTTACACCGTGCGCGGCATGGACTACGCCGTGGCCGCCGGCCAGATGGCCGGTCAGGCCGCCGTCAAGGCTCTCGACGCGGGCGACACCTCGAAGGCCGGCCTGCAGTGCTACGTCGACGCCCTGGAGAACTCCTTCGTCATGAAGGACCTGCGCCAGTTCAAGAACGTGCCGAACTTCATGGAGCACTTCGACCGCATGTTCTGTGGTTACCCCGAGATGATGCGCGACATGATGAACACCATGTTCGTCGTCGACGGCAGCCCGGTGCAGCCCATGAAGAAGTCCATGATGCCCATCGTTAAGGGCGTCGGCTTCATGAACCTGTTCAAAGACGTTAAGGGAGCGATGAAGGCACTATGAGTGATATCAAATTCACGGTGAACGTCGATGAGTACCTGTCTCTGAACAAGTACGAGGTCGACGAGTCCAATGCCCATATCGAGCTCGTGGACGATCCGTCCGACGAGGAATTCGACAAGCTGATTCTGGTTTGCCCCGCAGCGCTTTACAAGCGCGACGAGGACGGCAAGAAGACTTTCGACTACGCCGGCTGTCTTGAGTGCGGCACTTGCCGCATCGCCTGCGGCGACACCATCATTAAGAAGTGGGAGAACCCGCAGCCGACGATGGGCGTGGAATACCGCTTCGGCTAAGCCGATTTGGGATTCTCGGTATATGAAAAAAAGGAGCCTTCGGGCTCCTTTTTTGTATTTAGAAGTGGACTTGCTGCGCTGTGGGCGTGGGCGTGGCCATGAGATCTGGGGTGGAAGTGCTCAGACGTCAGCTCCGACCTGCCAAACGCTCAGAGCATTCGGCAGGTCGGACAAGGTGATTGTCGCATGGGCGCTAACGACGTTTGCCGGGTTTAATGTCGCTCCCTGACCCGCCTGGAAACGCTCGATCGCCGGTTCCCTGGTCCTTATGCCGCGCATCACCCTGGGGTTGCGCGCGCAAGAGAACCTCTCGGCGGGACAGCTCCTCAGGGGAAAGTGTCCCAAACCTGTTAAATGCTCTGAGCGTTTAACAGGTCGGTATTTAATCAGCGACTATTTGTTTCGGGGGGGGGTATCTTCGCTGTCCCTGTGCATGTTGATGTAGTCGAGTAGCTCGCTTCTCTTGTGCACGTTCATTTTCGCGTAAATATGGCGAATATGGGTCTGGGTTGTATAGGGCGAAATGACGAGTTTCTTCGAAATGTTGTCGACGGTATAGCCGCGTGCAACAAGCTTGAGAATTTCACCCTCGCGATTAGAAAGCTTGAATTCCGCGATAACGGCGTCGCATACCTCATTGAGGTCGTTGACGGTGCTTGGTGCCGTGGTCAACCGAACGATCTCGCTTTCTTTGCGCACCAAGGGAATGATGGCCGCCGCAACGATGCAGATAAGCAACAGCGAAGTCGGGTTGACCAGTATGGCCGATAGAGAAGGGGTGTCTTCGTAGAATACGGCCCAAAACTCGCCCAGGGTGAACCCAAGACGCACGATTGCGCTTGAGGCGCAGAATGCGGTAATCGGGGCGAAATACCCTTTCGTGGATAGCGTTCCGAAATATGAAATAACGAATACTTCGAATATGCCGGCAAGGATAACGCAAAGCGTGAACGCTATCGTATCGAGCTGCACGGTTTCGCTGGCGAAAAGCGCAAGGGCGACGATTGCCGCGACCATGAAATAAGGCAGGAGCTTGTAGGCCGCTTCGGTTCGCTTGCTTGCCTTTGCCGCAAGGGCAACGACGAGGCATAAAATGGCGGCGCCTGCCATGCCGACAGGGTAGGCTGCATCGCCCGTAATGATGTTTTCCTCGGGGACGATAGCGACGGTGAAATAGCATGCGATGCACGCTAAGCAAAGCGATATCGACATCACGAGCGTGCAATGGTTCGTTTTCTTGCGAATGGCTTTGGGGAGCATAGCCGGAAAATTAAGCGTTGCAACGCAGGCGGATTCTTTCTTATAGACGAGCACGCAGGCAATGGGGATGAGGGCAACGAAGACATTGGAGACCGGGGCGGGGAGCACCTCGGTCATCGCCATGCAAAAGAGCATGACGGCGCCGTATACGAGGGCGAATTTACGCAGGGTGAACGTGGAGCGTTTGCGGGCGTGAAATTCTCCCCAGGCCGACCATATAAGGGTATTCGCCACGGCAAATATAAGAGGAAAAACGACCCAGAGCACGACAGGAGTTACGACCGCCTTCACAAGGGTGAAGACGAGCGTGCCCAAGGAAAGCGCTACGGCTGCCGTCCACACAAGCGCAGGGTGCTCGTATATTTTCACGTTTCGCAAGACGACAGGTGCGGCCAAAAACGTGATTGCGGAAAAGGCAAGGCTCGCAAGCCAGGAATAGATCATGGCTCGGCCCATAAGCGGGGCGCAAATGAATACCTTAGGCGAAAACCAAAGGCAGTAAAACCACGCCAGCGCAAGGCTGAGGCCTAGGTAGTGAACGCCGAGCGCATCCCTTTTTTCTATCGATTCGGCATCGTTTTCAAGGAATTTCAACATACTCACGCGTTACTCCCGTCATTTTCTCGCGTTCGCCAGCTTGGTCGAAATTATCGTTCAAACCTATCGAATAAGAACAAACAATAGTGCGCTTTTATGCAATTAAGCATAAAACACCGTGTAAAACGGGGCATCACACAATTTTAAGTATGTGGTTACTTATCGCTCACGAGTTTACTGGTAATCGGTGATTCATAACCAATACGGGATGGTGACCCTTTGCTTTCGGCCGCACAATGCGTGGCATCTGGTCTGAAGGGCCCTTGGGGAAACCGGCGGCGATAGAAGTTCGCAATGCTGGTTATAGGGCTCGGCGGGCAGCATTCATCCCTTGGAAGGAGGCGGAATTCTCGGGCGTGGGGGCCTATTGATTTACGCCGCATTGTCGCGGCAGCGCGCCTCGCAAACTCTTATGGAATCCTTGGCTCTTTTGTTTTCCAACGTTTTTAAAACAATCAAGAACTTCATAAGCAAGCGCGGGCGTTCGTACCGAAAGCCATTCGGCTTTAAAGGTTCACAGGAAAGGGGACATGCATGTCCATTCTTGCTAAAAGCAAAGGGGAGGTTACGTATAAAGACCTCTCAGGCATTCACAAGTGGTTTTTGATCATCCTTATCTCGATGGGCTCCTCCATCGTGTACACGCCGATGTATCTGAAGGGCGTTTTCTACGATCCCTTGATGACGGCTTTGAATTGCACCAATGCCGACTTGGGTGCCATGGTTTCGTTCTACGGCATCGTGGCTCTTATCTGCTATCTGCCCTCTGGCATCGTGGCTGACAAATTCCGTATGCGTACGCTTGCCTGGGTTGGATTCGCCGGCACCGCAGTGCTTACGTTTTTGTACGCGATGCTGCCTTCGATCGCCATGTGCTACGTGTTGTTCGCGGGCATGGGTGTGACCTCTATCCTCATTTGGTGGGGCACGCGCTTCAAGGTCATCCGTCTGTGCTGCGAAGAGGAAGAATATCCGGCTCGCATCGGCGTCTCCTATTCGATTTATGGCGCCGCCGGCCTTATCTTGGGCATGATCAACGTTGCCATCGTGGCCGCTATTCCCGATTCGACGCTCGCCATGCAGTCGGTCATCATCTTCCTGGGCGTGCTCATCTCGATTCTCGCCGTTGCCGCATTCATTTTGATTCCCGACTTCAAGGGCGAAATCAACAAGGACTCCAAGCTGTTCAGCCTCTCTGACGCCGCTGAGGCGTTCAAGACCCCGGGCGTTTTGTGGGCCTGCCTTGGTTACTTCTGCGTGTATTGCGTCTATCAGGGTGCAACCTACACCACCCCGTACCTCTCTCAGGCTTTGGGCACCGACGCCAACGTCGTGAACGTCATCGGCCTCATTCGCACGTATGGCATCGGCCTTCTCGCCGGCCCGGTTATCGGCTACATCGCCGCGAAGGCGAAGTCTTCCAAGACGATCATGGGCTGCTTCGTTTTGGCGATCATCGTTTTGGGCGGATTCATCATCTTGCCGCAAGACCCCGGTATGTCTGTCGTGGCGTCGTGCCTGGTCGTCGTCTTCGGCTTTGCCACCTACGGCGCGTTTTCCATCGGTTCTTCGCCGCTTTCCGAGCTGGGCATCCCCATGCGCATCTTCGGCACGGCAACCGGCATCCTCTCGGTTATCGGCTTTCTCCCCGACGTATTCATCCATACGTGGTACGGCTCGCTGATTGACGCTTCCGGCAATGCCGCGTTCTCTCAGATCTTCGGTTTCGAGATCATGTTCGCCGTCTTGGGCATCGTCTTCTTGTCCATGTGCCTGCGTGTCGTTAAAAAACACGCTGCGGCTAAGGCTGGCGAATAGCCAAGCAGCACAAGGCGCCGACGCGCTTGCGGGCTTATCGGCGCCTTTCTTATGCCCCGCACCGGCACGCGATGCCGGTTTCGCGAGGGCGGGCAATTCCCCCGCCGTTTTCCGGATACCTTAAATAGAAAGGGATTGGCATGGAAAACAAAGTTGATCCAATGCTGCTTATGAACGACCAGATGAAAGCTGTCCTCCAGAAGTCGGCCGAACTCGCCGGCGACGCCTTCGTTACCGACGTGGGATTCGCCGAGATGCGCGAGAACTACGTGCGCGAGCGTCGCTTCTGGAACGAGGGCGGCCCCGTTATGGTCAAGACCGTCGAGCGCGCATTCGACGGTCCGATGGGCGAGTTCGTCGCTCGCTACTATTACCCCGTTGAAGCCGAAAAGCTTCCCGTGATCGAATTCATTCACGGCGGCGGTTTCGTTGTGGGCAGCCCCGACACCCACGATCGCGTTTGCCGCATCTTGGCCGAAAAGACCGGCGCGGTTGTCGTGAGCGTTGACTATCACTTGTCCCCGGAGTCGAAATACCCCACGAACATCCAGGAATGCGTGATTGTTGCCAAACACCTGCATGAGCATGGCGCTGAAGAAGGCATCGACGGCGACGACCTCTCGTTTGCCGGCGATTCCGGCGGAGCGGTTCTTTCGATGGCTTCCAATTTGTGGCTGCGCGACGAAGGGGGCGACAACTCCTTCGTGAAGAGCCTGCTTCTGTATTACGGCTTCTATGGCCTTGAGGACTCCATGTCGCAGCGCCTCTACGGATGGGATATCGACGGCATGCGCAAGGAAGACCTGGTTTACTACAACCAGTGCTGGCTCAATGACATGGCCGCAGATTCCAAGGCGCCCTACGTCGATATGTTCCATAACGACTTATCGACCAGCATGCCGGTGTGCTACCTGGCGGCAGCAGGGCTCGATCCGCTGCGCGACGATTCCGAGCTCATGCACCGCGTGCTCGACACGAACGGCGTGCGCAACCAGTTCGAGGTTTTCGACGGCGTGCTTCACGCGTTCGTGCATTACTCCCGCATGCTTGATGAGGCTCTTACCTGCATCGAGCATTCGGCCGAATTCTGGAAGACCCGCCACCAGGCGTAGCTTCAAACGGGCCTGTGCCCGATTCATTATGTTCATCTTCGGCAACGCCGAAGATGCATACAGTAAACAAGGAGGTTTCGATGGATTTCAATTTGACCGACGAGCAAGAGCTTATCGTCGCGTCGTATCGCGATTACATGGAAAGCGAAAACTGGGAGACGTATTTCCACGAGTGCGACGAGAAGCATGAGTATCCGTTGCGCTGGACGAAGGGTTTGTGCGACCTCGGTTTCGACCGTATCATGCTCGATGAAGAGCATGGCGGTTTGGGCCTGGAAGAGCCCATCACCACGCTGATGGCAATCTATGAGGTGCTCGGCCAGTATGGTGCGCCGACCTATGTTCTCTATCTGCTTACCGGCTACAACACCATTGTGCGCGAGGGCACTGAAGAACAGATCGAAAACTGCCTGAAGTATCTGGGCACCGGCGAGCAGGTCGTCAATTCCGCATGCACCGAGCCGGGCGCTGGCTCTGACGTTTCGGGCCTTGTTACCACCTACAAGCGTGAAAACGGCAAGATTTACCTGAACGGCACCAAGACCTTCATCACCTCTTCTAAGGGCGTTAAGTATCTCATCATCATGTGCCGCGACGCCGATAATCCGGATACCATTTCCGAATTCATGGTCGACATGTCCAAGCCGGGCATTTCTCTCTCGCCGCTCACCAAGCTCGGTTTGCGTATGGATTCCTGCTGCGAGGTCTACCTCGACAATGTTGAATTGGAAGAGAAGGATTTCTTCGGCGAAGAGGGCAATGGCTTCAATCGCGGCGTTTCCGACTTCAACTTCGAGCGCTGGCTTGTTGCCGCGTGCGACTACGGCACTGCGATTTCCGCGTTCGAGGATTCCGCCAAGCATGCCTGGCAGCGCGTCGCATTCGGCAAACCGGTTGCCCGCTTCCAGCTGAACTCCATGAAGTTCTGCAACATGGCCATCAAGCTCGATTCCATGCGCAACATGCTCTATGAAACTGCGTGGAACGCCGACAAGAACCTCGGCGGCGATGTCGATGCCGGCCAAGCTGCCATGTGCAAGTACTACTGCGCCAATGCCTCTTTCGAGGTTGTGGACGATGCCATGCAGGTCATGGGCGGCATCGCGGTTGCCTCTGAGCATCGCATCAACCGCATCTGGCGCGACCTGCGCGTCGATCGCGTTTCCGGCGGCACCGACGAGATGATGATTCTCACCGCCTCGAAAAACGCCATCAAGGCGTATCGCCAGTAGTTTTGTTTCGTCTGCTTGTCAGCAGACGAAATGACTCGATGACGCGAGGCGTCGAGGCGCATCGCCGGGCCCCTTGTTTGGGACCCGGCGCGGCCCTAAGGCCGCTTGGCCTTAGGCGGGGCTATTTGATGCACCTTGGCGCTTCTCGCTGACTTTTCGTCTACCTATGAGTTTTTCTTTATAGAGGAGATTACAATGGCTGCCATTCCTACTGAAAAACCGCATTTCGGTGTTCTCGACGACGTGAAAATCGTGTTCGCTGCTATGGAGGAGGCGATTCCCCGCGCATGCAACATCATGGGCGACTGGGGCGCTGACGTCATTTGGCTCGAGAATACGGGCTACGGCGACACCGTTCGCGACGCGAAAAACGCTGCCCAGGCCGAGCGCCGCAATTGCCGTTCCGTGCAGCTGAACCAGTTTACTCCTGGCGGCAAAGAGGTTCTGCTGGAGATGTTGAAGGATACCGACATCTTCTTCGAGTCCTCCAAGGGCGGTACGTGGGATCGCAAGGGCTTTACCGACGAAGACATGTGGGCCGTCAATCCCAAGCTCGTCATCGTTCATTGCTCTGGCTTCGGCAAATATGGCGAGCCCGACCGCGTCAAGCGTGCCGCCTATGACGGCACGGTAGGCCCTTATGCGGGTTTCACCTGCCAAAATGGTACCCCTGATCAGCCGATGATCACCATGCCGTATTCCGGCGACTACATCAATTCCTACCTGCTGATCGGCGCTTCGCTGGCTGCTTTGCGCAAAGCCGAGCGCACCGGTCAGGGCGAAAGCATCGACTGGGCGATGTATGAGGGCATCATGTACATGAGCCAGTACTTCATGGTCGATTATCTCAACGACGGCATCGTGTGGCCCCGCGCCGGCGCCCGCAACCAGAACCTGTGCGGCATTGGCGTGTACAAGTGCTCCGACGGTTTCATCGCGATCAACTTGTTCGGCATCCGCCAGAACAAGTGGATTATCGAAGAGCTCGGCCTCGGTGAGCATTGGGGCACCCCCGAGCTGCCCGAGGACACCGCTTCTTTGTGGCTGTCTATGCCTATCGCCGAAGAGTTCGAGAAGCGCTTCGAAGCATGGCTGCTTGAGAAGAAGCGCCTCGACGCCGAAGCGATTCTCGCCGAGCATGCCATCGCGGCTCAGATTGTCTACGAATTCGAAGACATGGTCAAAGATCCGCACATGGCCAAGCGCGGCAATTTCGTCGAGTGGGAGACCAAAGACGGCGAAACATTCAAGGGCCTCTCTCCGATGCCCCGCTTCGAGCAGACCCCTGGCCAGATTTGGCGTCCCATGCCTGGCAAGGGCGGCGATACGCACGACGTGCTTACGAAACTCGGCTACACCGACGAGCGCATCGCTGAGCTCGAAGAAGAGGGCGCTATTCGCTGCGGCGAGAACTAAGCGGGTTTCGCGGACCTTATCGCGATGAGATATCGAATATGGCCCGCCTCTGAGCGGGCCATATTTCCAAGTTGGGGAATTTGGGGAAAGAACGGGCAAGGCGTATGGCAACCATTGTGGGAAACCAGAATCTTCGCGATTTATGGGATTGGCTTGCGAAAGAGCGTGCTGATTACGTGTTTCTTGAGTTCCACGGTAAGGACGACTCCCGGCGCGATTTCACGTATGCCCAGTTCGATGCATATATCAATCGGGTTGCGAACCTTCTTTTGACCGAGGGCGTGCGCGCGCACGACAACGTGGGCGTGCAGTTGTATAACAGTCCTGAGCATATCGCAGCTTGCATGGCGTGCGCGAAAATCGGCGCGGTCGCCGTTCCCATCAACATGCAGCACACCCTTGCCGAATGCGCCTATGTGATTGAAAAATGCGACATTTCGGTGCTTGTGGCCGAGCCCGATTGCCAATGCTATTACTGCAGTGGCGTGGAAAGCTGCATCGCTGGGCCAGGCGATGGCGAGCCGTATCCAATGAAGCACCTGTTCATCGCGCATTCAGAGGGTGAGGAGTTATTTGCCCAAAGCCGTGATTTCGACGCAGAAGTTGCGATTCAAAGCGATGAACTGGGCTTATTTCCTGAAATCGATTCCCTTGATACCGCGATGATTATTTTCACGTCGGGCACTACGAGCAATCCGAAGGGCGTGGAGCTCACTCACGCGAACATGCTCTATGGCGGATATTACGGCGATTGGCAATGCGGACTTGGGTCCGACGACCGCATGCTCACGACAATGCCGGCGTTTCATTCCAACTTCCAGACGGCGGCCCTTATGCCGGTGCTCACGGCGGGAGCGACGCTCGTATTCGTGGAGAAATACAGCGCCCGCCGCTATTGGTCGCAGGTGCGCGAGTATCGAGCCACCGCATTGCAGCTGGTGGCCATGATGGCACGCACACTGATGCTTCAACCTGAAGTTTCGGGCGAGCGCGACCATTGCGTGAAGTCGGTTCAGTATTACCTGGCCATTGAAGAGGCCGAGAAGTGTGCGTTCGAGAGCCGTTTCGGCGTGAAGCTGCAGAACTGCTACGGCCTTACCGAATCGGTGTGCTGGGTTACGACTGATTTGCCCTACGGTGAGCGCCGCTGGCCGAGCGTTGGGCGTGCTGGTTTGGGCTACGACGTGCGCGTGATCGATGAGAATGGCGCGAAGATGCCCGCGGGCGAGGTAGGCGACATTGTGTTTCGCGGCACGCCGGGCGTGTCGCTGATGAAAGGCTACTACCGCGATGCGCAGGCCACCGAGGAATGTTTGGACTGCAAAGGCTGGATGAACTCGGGCGATAAGGGCTATTTCGATGAAGACGGATGGCTGTACTTCGTCGATCGCAAGTCGAACATGATCAAGCGCGCGGGTGAGAATATCTCGGCATCCGAGGTCGAAGAGGTGCTCGCGAATTTCCCAGGCATCGCCGAAGCTGCGGTTATCGGCGTAGACGACCCTATTCGCGACCAAGCCGTGAAGGCGTTTCTCGTGTTCGATTCGGATGCTTCCCCGGATATCGATGCGGTTCTTGAGCATTGCCGGCGCAATCTGGCCGATTTCAAAGTGCCGACCATCGTCGAGGTGGTGGCGGAGCTTCCCCATACAAGCGTCGGCAAATGCGCGAAGAAATTGCTGAGCTAAATACGGGTCGAATAAAGAAAAGAGTCGAAATGAATGAAGTCAAGAAATCCACGCAGGTGGTAAGTCCTCCAGAGAATGCAGAAGATGCGGCTCGCGAAGAGATTCTGCACCAGGCGAGCCCCGATGCGCGCACGCAGCGCGCTTATGTCGAAGAGCACGGCAAATGGTCGGCCACGCGTATCAAAAATTCCGTCAAACGCAAGGCGAAAAAGACCATCGACGATGTGGCCATGACGCCGTTTTTGCGAAAGATCGCAATCTTTTCGAGCGGCGGGTCGTTTCTCGATGGGTATGTGCTCTCGCTTATCGGCGTGGCGCTCACGCAAATTACCCCCATGTTCAACCTCACCGCGCCTGAATCGGCTGCCATTGGCGCATCGGTCATGCTCGGCATTTTGGTGGGAACCATCGTGGGCGGCTATCTTACCGATGCCATAGGCCGAAAGAAAATGTTCATAATCGACCTGGTCGCAATCGCCCTCTTCTCGATTCTGAGCGTTTTCTGCTCCAATCCGTGGGAACTCGTTGCGGCGCGTTTCTTCATCGGCGTTTTCGTTGGCGCTGACTACCCGATAGCGACTTCGCTTATTGCTGAGTTCACTCCGAAAAAGCATCGCAGCATATCGATGGGGGCGGTTTCCGCCGCATGGTATCTGGGGGCGACGGTGGCCGCATTCGTGGGATATTTCCTCTATGCCGTGCCCGATGGTTGGAAATGGATGCTTGGGTCTGCGGTGATTCCGTGCATCATTTTGCTTATTGGCCGTCACGATATTCCGGAGTCGCCTTTGTGGCTTGCCAAAAAAGGCCGCAAGGCCGAGGCCGATGAAATTGTGCATCGCGTGTTCGGCGAAGACGTGGAGCTTGAACCCGAAGAGGAACAGCCGAAAACTTCGCTTCGCGTGCTGCTTCATTCCGGCTATATGAAGCGCATGGTGTTCATGGGCGTCTTCATTTTGTGCCAAGTGGTTCCGATGTATGCCATCTACACGTTTGGCCCCGACATCATGAACGCATTCGGCCTCGGCGAGGGCCAGGAATCAATTCTTGGTGAGGCCGCTGTGAGCCTGTTCTTCCTCATTGGTTCCATTCCGGCGATGTTCTGGTTGAATTCCATGGGGCGGCGAAGGCTGCTGCTCATAAGCCTTGCCTTCATGGCCATCGGTCTCACTATTTTGGGAATATGGCCCACGGCTCCAATCTACATCGTGATTGTCGCATTCGGTCTGTATGCGTTTTTCAGCGGAGGCCCTGGCATCTTGCAATGGCTTTATCCCAATGAGCTGTTCCCGACTGAAGTGCGTGCGTCGGCCGTCGGTATTGCGATCGGATTTTCCCGTATTGGCACGATTATCTCGACATACGGCACGCCGATGTTTCTCGCGGCGTTCGGCGTTGGCCCTACCATGCTGGTCGCCGCGGTGCTGGTGATCGTTTGCTTGGTCATGTCGTGGTTCATCGCGCCCGAGACCAAAGGCAAGTCGCTTGCCGAGACGAGCTCGCTTGAGGGTATCGAATCGGTGCGTAAGGTGCGCTAACCAATGGACAAGGTGTTCTCGAACCCGGACGTGTATCGCGTTCGGGTTCCTTTCGTTAATTTGGGCGAAGGCGAATCGAATTGCTACCTGGTGCGCGATGGCGGTGCATGTTTGGTGGTCGATCCGGGCGCTGCGAGCGAAGAGGGCATGGCGGCCGTGCGAGCGGGGATGGCAGAGCTTGGCATGAAGCCGGGCGCGTGCGAGGTGTTTCTAACGCACACGCATTTCGACCACAGCGAGGCTACGCGGTTTCTGTTTCCCGAAAGTGTGCGCGTGTATCTGTCGCGTGTCGGTTTCGATGAACGCGAACCCGCTCGTGCCGAGGCTTCCCGCGTGCGAATTGCGGCTCGCATGCGTGAAATGGGCGCGACGCCGCAAGATGCCGAGGAATATTCGTGGTGTGATTTTGAGCCAACGGTGCTGCCCGAGGGGCGCTTCGACTACCGCTTCGTGGGCGAAGGCGACGTGCTGCATGTGGGGCGTTTTTCATTCGATGTGGTCGAAACTCCCGGTCATACGCTCGACCACCTATGCCTCATTGGTCGCGGCGGCACTCCATCGTTTACGGGGGATGAGGTGCTCTTCGGCACCACGCCGTGCGTTGATGCGCCCTACGGCGACGAGGACGCGCTTGGCATGTATCTCGAAGGCCTCGATGCAACCACTCCGCGCGGCGCTTGGCTGAACCGCATCCCAGGCGCCGCTGATTGCGCGAAACGCGCGAGGGGCGTGCCGGGCGCTGAAGGCGCGGGCGGTGCGCGCGGAAAGAATTGCGTGTTGCCAGGCCACGGCGAGCCATTTGACGGGGAAGCGTTGCGCCTGCGCGCAGCCGAAATCATCGAACGCAAGCGCGCCCATTGCGAACGTTTGCGCTCGACGGCGCAAGCCGACCCTGGCATAAGCGGCGAAGAACTCGCCCGGCGCGCTCTTACACGCAAAGACGAGGCCGCTTGGCGGGCTTGCGCGCCCATATCGCGCTATTACGCTTTGCTTGAAGCCTATGTTGACGTGCGCCATCTCAAGCTGAAGAAGGACGTGTCGAAGGAGCGGCGGCTCTAACAAACAATGCCTTGTGAAGTTCCCGCGAAGGGGCGTTTCGTTTGATACAATGCAACGGTTGCAATTACCCAGGGCCTTGTTTCCACGCACCACCTGCATGGATTCGCGGCGTTGGGCGAATGGAGGAAAGCGGCTTGCAACAGCCGCGCGATGGCATGCGAACATGCCAGGAAAGGTGGAGCAATGACTGCAACCACTCGTTCTATCGATAAAGAGACCGTCAAGGCCCTCATCGCCGAGTACGGCAAAGGCGAAGGCGATTCCGGTTCCGCCGAGGTTCAGGTCGCCATCATGACGCACCGCATCAAGCACCTCACCGAGCACTTGAAAGAGCACAAGAAGGACAACCACACCCGTCGTGGCCTCATGCAGCTCATCGGTAAGCGCCGCCGTCTGCTCAAGTACATCAAGGATCGCGACATCGAGAACTACCGCGCTCTCATCAAGAAGCTCGGCATTCGCGACAACATCTAAGTCTTGCATCAAGCCCGCTTCGGCGGGCTTTTGCAGTTATAGAGCGGTCGAGTGGGGCAGGGGTCCTGCTTGCTCGCGAGAAGCATGAAGAGCATGCTTCCGAAGAAGAAGAGAAAGAAGAACTCTCTACATGGAAAAGATCGTCGAAAGCTTTGAGCTGTACGGCAAGAGCTATCGCCTGGAAACCGGCGAGCTGGCCAAACAGGCTACAGGTGCTGTGCTCGTCACGCAGGGCGAGACCACGTGCCTGGTTACCGCCGTCGTCTCTAAAGAGCAGAAAGATTACGACTTCTTCCCGCTAACCGTCGACTTCATCGAGAAGATGTATGCCGTCGGCCGCATTCCGGGCGGCTACCTCAAGCGCGAGGCCAAGCCTTCCGATAAGGGCACCCTTACTGCCCGCATGATCGATCGCCCCATTCGTCCTGGTTTTGCCGATGGCTTCAAGCAAGAAGTGCACATCGTTGCCACGACGCTTGCCTGCGACGGCGAAAATCCGCCCGATTGCATCTGCGTGGGTGGCGCATCCGCGGCGCTTCTGTGCGGCGGCACCCCGTTCGACGGCCCGGCTGCGTGCGTTCGCATTGCCCGCAACGCCGAAACGCGCGAGTTCATCGTGAACCCGACCTATGCCGAGCAAGAGACCAGCGATCTTGAACTTACGATCGCCGGCACCAGGGACTACATCTCCATGGTTGAAGCTGGCGCACAAGAAGTCACCGAAGAAGACATGCTTGCGGCCATGGAATTCGGCCAGCAGGCCATCGCCGCGTTCTGCGAGAAGCAAGCGGAATTTTTGGCCAAGGTTGCTCCCGAACCCAAGGAATATCCGATTCATGTGCCCGATGCCTCCATCGCCGAGCGCGTGAATGCCCATTTCGACGAGATGAGCGCCGCTCTGCATGACGCCGATAAGCTTTCCCGCATCGGCAAGGTGGAGGCCCTTAAAGCTTCCATCAAGGAAAATGACTTCAGCGACGAAGAGCGCGCTGCATGGGGAAGCGATATCGCGGCCGCCTGCAAATCCCTCGAAAAGCATGCCATGCGTCGTATGGTCATCGAGAGCGGCGAGCGAGCCGATGGCCGCGCGGCCGACGAGATTCGCCCGCTCTACATTCGTCCTGGCTATTTGCCGCGCGTGCATGGCTCGGGCCTGTTCCAGCGCGGTCAAACCCAGGCGCTTTCCGTATGCACGTTGGGCCTGCTCAATGAGGCACAGCGTCTCGATACGATCGATCCGCAGGAATCCAAGCGCTATATGCACCAGTACAATTTCCCGCCGTATTGCACGGGCGAGACCGGTCGCATGGGCGCGCCGAAGCGTCGCGAAATCGGCCATGGCGCCCTTGCGGAGCGCGCGCTTTTGCCTGTGTTGCCGAACGAGGATGAATTCCCCTATGCCATCCGCGTGGTGAGCGAGATTCTTGAATCGAACGGCTCGTCTTCGATGGCATCCACCTGCGGATCCACGCTCGCTCTGATGGATGCTGGCGTGCCTATCAAGGCTCCCGTTTCCGGCATCGCCATGGGCCTTATCAAGGAAGGCGACGATGTCGTCATCCTTTCCGATATCCAAGGCCTGGAAGACTTCCTGGGCGATATGGACTTCAAGGTTACCGGCACCGAGCGCGGAATCACTGCACTGCAGATGGACAATAAGGCCAAGGGTCTTTCCACCGAAATCCTCGGCCGTGCGCTTAAGCAGGCCAAGGCCGGCCGCCACTTCATCCTTGAAGCCATGCTGGCCGAGATTGCCGCGCCGCGCGAAGAGCTTCGCGACACCGCGCCGCGCATCGATACGATTCATATCGCCGTCGACAAGATCCGCGAGGTTATCGGCAAGGGCGGCGAAACCATTCGCGGCATTCAGGATTCTACGGGCGCTTCGATCGAGATTCAGGAAGACGGCACCGTGCATATCGCGGCCGTCGACCAGGAAGCCGGCCGCGCAGCTCGCGCTGCCATCGAGGCAATCGTGAAGGTTCCCGAGGTTGGCGAGATTTACGAAGGTTCCGTCGTGGGCATCCAGAGCTTCGGCGCGTTTATCAAGCTCACGCCCTCCAAAGACGGCCTGCTCCATATCTCCCGCATGGCCAATGGCCGCGTTGGCCAGGTCGAAGATGTGCTTTCGATGGGCGACGTGGTGAAAGTGCAAGTCATCGAGATCGATCCGAAATCCGGCAAGATTTCCCTCGATCGCCTCGAAAAGCCCGATGCGCCCGAAAGCTCTTCGCCTCGCCCCGAACGCGGCGAGCGCCCCGAGCGTTCCGAGCGCGGCGATCATCGTCCCGGTCGCGCCAATCGCGAGGGTGGCGAGCATCGCACCCCGCGTCGTCGTCACTAAAGAGTAGCGCTCGCGCTCGCGGGGTTTGTGGGAATTGCTCCATAAACCCCGCATATCGGCCCGTACGAAGAAGAGTTTCGCGCGGGTTTGCTTGAAAAGCGGGGGAGCAGGCTTTATTATGTTCCCTCGCATGTTTTGAATTCGAATGAAACACGTTAAGGAGTTTTCGAAATGGCAGTCAAGATTCGCCTCGCCCGCCATGGCGCTAAAAAGCATCCCGTCTATCGCGTTGTCGTGGCCGATGGCCGCAGCCCGCGCGATGGCCGTTATATCGAGCAGGTTGGCCGTTACAACCCCAACACCGATCCTTCTGAGATTTCTCTCGACATGGAGAAGGTTCAGGACTGGATGGCCAAGGGTGCCCAGCCCACCGATACCGTTGCTCGCTTGATTGATACGGTCAAGAAGGCTCAGTAATTATGGCCGAGACTTCATCTGGCATCGTTGAATTGGTACGCGGCATCGTCGAGCCTCTTGTCGATGACGTTGACGCCGTGGACGTTTCGTCCACCTTTGCCGACGACGGCTGCGAGATTGTCGAGATTCGCGTCGCAGCAGACGATGCCGGCAAAGTGATTGGTCGCCAAGGTCGCGTTATCAAGTCGATTCGCGTGCTTGCGCGCGCAGCGGCTTGCGCGGATGGCGGTGCTGTGGAAGTCGAACTCGTCGAAGGGTAGCGTCTATGTCGAGACGTTGGGCCGAAGTGGCCGAACTCGTCGCAACGCAAGGCTTGAAAGGAAGGTTCACCGTACGTCCGGTACGGGGCCTTCCTTTTCTTTTGGATGAAGGCCTTCGCGTGCATTTCGTGCCGCCCACTATCGATGGGCCGCGTGAAGCGAAAGTCAAACAGGTATCCCATGTCGGCGGTGCCGATTGGCTCGTTTCTTTTTCTGGCATAAAAGACCTCGATACGGCCGAGAAACTCGTGGGGTCCCATATTGTGGTGAGCCGCGAAGACTTGCCCGACGGTTTTGAGGAAAGTGCCTCCCGGGCAAGCGAGCGCATCATCGGCTTTGCTGTGGAAGATGAAACCGAGGGCTTCGTGGGCGACATCGTGGCCGTTCAAGAGATGCCCACGCAATATCTCATCGAGGTCGAGCGAGAAAGCGGCGAGCGAATTCTCATTCCGTTCGTTGAGGATTTCATCGTCCATGTAGACGAGGCCGAAGGGGTCATCTACATGGATTTGCCTGCCGGTCTCATCGATTTGTCGAAGGCGGAGGAATAGGCCATGCGCATCGATACGCTTTCGACCTTTCCTCATATGTATGATTCCATTATGGGCGAATCGATTATGAAGCGGGCGCAATCGTGCGGTGCGCTCGATTTCCATGCGCATGATTTGCGCGATTGGACCCACGATCGCCATCGAACGACTGACGACGACCCTTATGGTGGCGGGCAGGGGCTTGTGATGAAATGCGAGCCGATTTTCGAAGCCTATGACGACATAGCCGCCAAAGGCGAGAAGCCTTACACGATTTTTCTCACGCCGTGCGGCGAGCCTTTTGACCAGGGCGTGGCAAACGAGCTCACTGCCCAAGAAAGGCTCCTGTTCATCTGCGGGCATTACGAGGGAATCGATGAGCGCTGTTATGAGCTTGCCGATAGGTGTATCTCGCTCGGCGATTACGTGCTTACTTCGGGGGAACTCGCATCAATGGTCGTCATCGACGCCGTCGTGCGCCTTTTGCCAGGCGTTTTGGGCGATGAAGGCAGCGCTGTTGACGAGAGCTTCTACGACGGATTGCTGGAATACCCCCAATATACGCGGCCGGCGAATTATCGCGGGATGGAGGTTCCGTCCGTGCTTTTGTCGGGCGACCATGGCAAGGTTGCCGAATGGCGCCGCAAGCAATCGCTCGAGCGAACGGCACGCCTGCGTCCCGATTTGTTGGAGAGTGCCAATGTCTCGCAGGCTGAACGGGCTTTTTTGCTATCATTGCCGAACGGCACAATCGAAGGCGCCTAGCGGGGCGCCTTTTTATTTGAGAGGATGCGCGTTTCATGGCCTATGGTCAGCACGGCACGGGTATGCTTAGCGCTGGTGTGCGCAAGGCGCTCTCGTGGGTGTTCTACATTGTTTTCGTCGTCGTGTTGGTGTGGTTTCTTCAGAACTTCATCGTATGCCCTTACACCATTCCTTCCGGCTCCATGGAAGATACCATCGAGGTGGGCGACAACGTATGGTCGGAAAAAGTCACCTACTACACGCGCAGCCCCCAGGCGGGTGACATTGTCACCTTCGAAGACCCTATCGTACCAGGTAGAACGCTCATCAAACGCGTTATCGCCACGGGTGGCCAAACGGTCGATTTGATTGATGGCGTGGTGTACATCGACGGCGTTGCGCAAGACGAGCCTTATACCCAAGGCAAGCTTTCCGAGCCCTTGCGAACGGCGGCCAGCGTTTCTATCAGCTATCCGTACACCATCCCGGAGGGTTATCTCTGGGTGATGGGCGACAATCGCACCGATTCCGCCGATTCCCGTTATTTCGGACCCATCGACGAGACGACCGTCACCGGTCGTGCCGTCGCTATCTATTGGCCCTTGAACCATATAGGAGTGCTGTAAATGAGCAAAACTCCCCGGCCCGATGCGCCGACTTTCCAGGAAATTATTCTGCGCCTTCAGCAATATTGGGCAGAACAGGGCTGCGTCGTCATGCAGCCTTACGACAACGAGGTTGGCGCAGGCACCTTTCACACGGCCACCACGTTGCGCTCGCTTGGGCCCGACGCATGGCGCGCGTGTTACGTGCAGCCGTGCCGACGTCCCGCCGATGGCCGTTATGGCGAAAACCCCAATCGCATGCAGCACTACTATCAGTTCCAAGTGCTCATGAAGCCGTCGCCCGACAATATCCAGGATTTGTATCTCGGCAGCCTTGAAGCCATTGGCATTTCTGTGGCAGAACACGACGTTCGTTTCGTGGAAGACGACTGGGAAAGCCCCACGCTCGGCGCCTGGGGTCTTGGATGGGAAGTTTGGATCGATGGCATGGAGGTCACTCAATTCACGTACTTCCAGCAGGTGGGCGGCTTTGAGTGCGACCCCGTTCCTTCCGAGGTGACCTATGGCCTCGAGCGCCTCGCGATGTATGTGCAAGGCGTCGATTCTGTCTACGATATCGTGTGGAGCTGCGGTTCCGACGGGCTCACGTTCACCTATGGCGATGTCTTCTTGGAAAACGAGCGCGAATTTTCCGCTTATAACTTTGAAGTGGCCGACACGGACATGCTTTTCGGCGAATTCGATCGTTACGAGGCCGAATGCAATCGCGTGCTTGAGCACGGCCTGCCGCTTGCGGCCTACGATTACGTCTTGAAGTGCAGCCATGCGTTCAACTTGCTCGATGCCCGCGGCGTGATTTCCGCTACCGAGCGCATGGGTTACATTTTGCGCGTTCGCACCATCGCCAAGGCATGCTGTGCGAGTTACTTGGAACATGTGGTCGGCCAGAAGCCGGTCGTTGAAGGCGAGGAGGGCTAATCATGGCAAACGAGATGCTTGCTTTTGAAATCGGCACCGAAGAGCTTCCGGCCTTCGCTCTGCATAACGCTACCGAAAAACTGGGAGGGATGTTCGAGGCGGCGCTCGATGGCGCTGGCATCCCTTATGGCGAGGTTGCTGTGTATTCCACGCCGCGCCGCCTGATTGTTACCGCGACCGATGTGCCCGAAGCGACTGAAGCTCTCATGGAAACGTTCCGTGGTCCTGCTGCGAAGATCGCTTTCGACGAGCAGGGAAACCCCACCAAGGCCGCACTCGGTTTCGCTCGCGGCAAAGGCGTTGACGCGAGCGCGCTTGAGCGCCGCGACGAAGGCGGCGTCGAATACGTCTATGCCGTGAAATCGACCCCTTCGGTTGAGGTCGACACCCTGCTTCCGTCCATTCTGCAAACGCTCATCACGTCTATTTATTGGCCCCGTTCGCAGCGTTGGGCTTCTCGCCACGAGCACTTCAGCCGTCCCGTGCGATGGCTTTTCGCCATGCATGGGCAGCACGTCGTGCCCGTCGAGTTCGCGGGCCTTTCTGCGGGAAACGCTACCTATGGCCACCGCTTTTTGGCGCCCGGTCCGTGGGAAGTGTCTTCGGCTGCGGAGCTCATCGACGTGCTTCGCTCTCATAGCGTTGTGCCGACCGAGGCCGAGCGTGAGGCGTCCATTCGCGAGCAGGTTGCAGCCATCGAGGAGAAAACGGGCCTGAAGGCCGAGCTTCCTGCCAAAACCATGGCTGAAGTCGTGAATCTCACCGAGTATCCCACGGTTATGGTCGGGGAGTTCGACGAGCTCTTCTTGGCTGTGCCCAAGGAAATCACCGTGGATGCCATGCTCGTTCATCAGCGCTATTTCCCGCTGTTCAATGAAGACGGCTCTTTGGCTAATAAATTCCTCATTACCTCGAACGGAAACCCAAAGTTCGAGGCCAATATCGTCGACGGCAATCAGCGCGTTGTGGCTGCTCGCCTTTTCGACGCGAAATTCTTCTATGACGAAGATTTGAAGCATCCGTTGCAAGATTACGTGGAGCGCTTGGATACCGTTGTGTTCCAAGAAAAGCTCGGAACGACGCGCGCGAAAACCGACCGCATTGTGACTCTTGCCAAGGCGATCGCTGCCGATGCGGGCGTTGAAGGCCAAGAGCTTGCCGATGCCGAGCGGGCTGCATACCTGTGCAAAGCCGACCTGGTGACGGGCGCGGTCGTGGAATTTACGAGCGTGCAGGGCATCATGGGAAGCTATTACGCCAAGGCGGCGGGCGAGACCGACGCCGTTTCGCGCGCCATCGCCGACCATTATCGTCCGCGTTTCTCGGGCGATGATGTTCCGGCCGAGCGCGTGGGGTGCGTCGTCGCCATTGCCGACAAGCTGGATACCATTTGTGGTTTGTTTGCCATCGGGCAAGGCCCCACGGGTTCTTCCGACCCCTTCGCTTTGCGCCGAAGCGCGTTGGGTATCGTGACCATGCTGCTTTCCGGCAAAGGTCTCGATATTTCGCTTGGATCCGCCATCGATGTGGCGCTTGCGAGCTATGCCGATCAAGGCATCGAGTTTGATGCTGCTGCTGTTCGCGCCGAAATCGTCGAGTTCTTCATCACCCGCACCAAGGTGATGGCGAAAGATGAAGGGGCGGCGCCCGATGCTATCGACGCCGTGCTGGCTGCCGGGGTAGAGGAGCCGGTCGCGTTCATGAATCGCGTGCGCGCCTTGGTTACCGCTCGCAAGCAGCAGCCCGAGACCTTCGACGATCTTGCTACGGCGTATGCTCGTGCGAACAACCTGCGCGACGAGAACTTGGGCGACTCTGTCGATGAGTCGCTGCTCGGCGCGGAAGAGCAGACGCTTCTTACGGCCGTCGCCGCAGCCGAAGGCAAGGTCTTTGCGGCCCTTGCCGGCAACGATTATGCGGCCGCGCTTGCCGAGCTCGCGAACCTGCGTGCGCCCATCGACGCTTTCTTCGATGGCGTTATGGTTATGGATGAAAACGAGGCCATTCGCGAGAATCGCCTTCGTTTGCTGAACCGCTTCGTTGCCGTGTTCAAAGACGTCGCCGACTTCGGCAAAATGGCCAAGAAATAGCATTCGACCGAAAGGGCCTGAAAGATCGGGCCCTTTCCGTATTTTGTCGAAAGGAGGTCGTTTATGTCATCGAACGAAGGGTTCATCAACGTGAATAACGATACGCCGCTTCCCACTATCCATATCGTGAGCGATTCGCTCGGCGCTACGGCCCATTCGCTCGCGCGCGCGGCGGCAGGGCAGTTCGGCTACCCCGATCCCTATATCGAAACCTTGCCGAAGGCGCGGCATTTCTCGGACATCGTGAAATTTCTCACGCGACACCAGGCGGATCATCGGGCAGCCGGCAAGCCTGGCGACCTGGTCGTGTTTTATACGCTTGTCGATGACGAGCTGCGCCATCTTTTGCAGGCCTTCTGCGAAGAAAATGGAATGCATGCGGTCGATTTGATGGGAGGCCCCATCGACGCTCTCGCAAAGGCATCGGGTCTTGAGCCGAGTCGCGACCCGGGGCTTATGCGCACGGTAGACGAGCATTATTTCCGCCGCATTGCCGCCATGGAATTCACCGTCGAGCACGATGACGGCCGAAATCCGCAAGATTTGCCCGATGCCGATATCGTGCTTTTGGGCGTGTCTCGCTCAAGCAAGACGCCGATTTCCATCTATATGGGCATGGAAGGCTACAAGGTTGCCAATGTGCCGCTGGCGCTTGGTACCGAGCCGCCGAAAGAGATATACGATTGCGACCCTTCTCGCATTTTCGGCCTCATGACGACTCCCGATGTGCTCGTGGGCATTCGTCAGCGACGCTTGGGGGGCTCCGGGCGCATCGCGAGCATGGTTGCGGCGAGTTACGCCGAGCCGGAAATGGTGTATCGGGACCTCGAAGAGGCCCGTGCACTTATGAGGAAATTGGGGTGTATTGTCATCAGAACCGATAATAAGGCCGTTGAAGAGACCGCTCAGGAGATTTTACGGTACTTCGAACTGGCCCACCCTCTACAAAAATCTGCAATTGAGTGATAATAGATCGGTGCAGTACATTTCAAGCGTTATACGTTAGGAGAAGACATTGACTGCAGACGTTAAGCGTGTCTATGCGTTCGGCAAGGACGCGCAAGGCAACAATGTTACCGAAGGCAACAAGGATATGAAGAATATCCTTGGCGGCAAGGGCGCAAACCTCGCCGAGATGGCCCTTATTGGGCTTCCGGTGCCTCCGGGATTCACCATCACCTGCCAGACGTGCATGGAGTACGCCAACGCGAACAACACGTGGCCCGAAGGCGCCCTCGATACCATCCAGGAGTATCGCCTCGATCTCGAGAGCCGCATTGGCAAGCGCATTGGCGACGCCGAAGACCCCCTGCTCGTTTCCGTTCGCTCGGGCGCGCCTATGTCGATGCCCGGCATGATGGACACGGTTTTGAACTTGGGTCTCAACGACGAATCGGTCCATGGCCTCATCAAACATACCGAGAATCCGCGTTTCTCGTGGGACAGCTATCGCCGTTTCATCCAGATGTTCTCCAACGTCGTTATGGGTCTCGATGGCGATTTGTTCGAGAATGCCATCAATGCGAAAAAGATGGCTCGTGGCGTGAAGAGCGATACCGACCTTTCCGCCGAAGACCTGCAAGAGCTCGTTGCTGAGTTCAAGCAGATTTTCTCCGAGAATGTTTCGGCCGAAGAGCATCCCGAACTCGTGGTCGATGGCGCCGTCGCATTCCCTCAGAACCCCGACGCGCAGCTGAAGCTCGCCATCGAAGCCGTATTCGGCAGCTGGAACAACCCGCGTGCGGTGCTTTATCGCAAGCAGAACAAGATTGCCGACGATTTGGGAACGGCCGTCAACGTGCAGTGCATGGTGTTCGGCAACAAGGGCGAGACTTCCGCAACGGGCGTTGCTTTCACACGCAACCCGGCCAACGGCGATAAGGAATTCTATGGCGATTACTTGGTAAACGCCCAGGGCGAAGACGTTGTTGCCGGTATTCGCAACACGAGCCCCATCGCCGATTTGAAGAATGTCGAAGGCCTTCAGGAGGCCGGTCGTGAGCTCGAGGGCGTTTTCACGATTCTCGAAAATCACTATCGCGACATGTGCGATATCGAGTTCACCATCGAGCAGGGCAAGCTGTGGATGCTTCAGACTCGCGTTGGAAAGCGTACCGCGGCTGCTGCTTTGCACATCGCAATCGAGATGGAAAAAGAAGGCCTCATCACCAAAGAAGAGGCTGTTTGCCGCGTTGACCCGGCTCAGCTCGATCAGCTTTTGCACCCGCAATTTGACAAGAATGCGAATTACGACATTCTGGCTCGCGGCCTGAATGCGAGCCCCGGCGCTGCTGTTGGCGGTGCGGTATTCTCGGCTGCCGATGCTGTGAAGGCTGCTGAAGAAGGCAAGAAGTGCGTGCTCGTTCGCTGGGAGACCACTCCCGACGATTTGGCCGGCATGATTGCCGCCGAAGGCATTCTTACCAGCCATGGTGGCAAGACCAGCCACGCTGCCGTTATCGCCCGTGGCATGGGCGCTCCGTGTGTGTGCGGCGTTGAGCAGCTCAAGATCGATGCCGAGAAAAAAGAGGCTGCGCTTGTTGGCACCGACGTTGTGATTCGCGAAGGCGACATGATTTCGCTCGACGGCACCACGGGCATCGTTGTCCTTGGCGCGGTCGACCTCGTTATGCCTGAGCTTACCGGCGATTTGGACACCATCCTTGAATGGGCCGACGAGTATCGTCGCCTCGGCGTTCGCGCAAATGCCGACAACCCGGCCGACGCCCAGCTTTCGCGCGACTTTGGCGCTGAAGGCATTGGCCTCGACCGTACCGAGCATATGTTCCTCGGCGAACGCAAGCAAATCATCCAGACGTTCATCCTGAACGAGGATGAAGACATTCGCGCGAAGGCTGTCGAGCAGCTCTTTGAGGCTCAGACGGGCGACTTCTATGGCATGTTCAAGGCCATGGACGGCCTGCCGGTTATCGTGCGCTTGCTCGATCCGCCCCTGCATGAGTTCCTCGAGAACCCCCGCACGCTCGATGTTGAAATCGCTCGCATGGAAGCGGCTGGCGCCGACGCCAAAGAGATTGCTGCGAAGCGCGAGCTCATGGATAAAATCGACGCCATGGCAGAGCAGAACCCGATGCTTGGTCTGCGCGGTTGTCGCCTGGGCATCGTGTATCCCATCCTTCCCGAGATGCAGGTTCGCGCCATCGCCACTGCGGCCGCGAAACTTAAGAAGGAAGGCCTCGATCCGAAGCCTGAAATCATGGTTCCGTTGGTCTCGACGGTCAAAGAGCTCGATATGATGCGCGCGACGGCCGAAAAGGTCATCGCTGAAGTCGCTGCCGAGCAGGGAGTTGAGCTTGAGCTGCCTATCGGTACCATGATCGAGCTTCCTCGTGCGGCTGTTACCGCCGACGAGATCGCCACGAAAGCCGACTTCTTCAGCTTCGGCACCAACGACCTCACTCAGACGACGTTCGGCTTCAGCCGAGACGATGTCGAGGCTGAGTTCATTCCTCAGTATCTTGCCCAGAAACTTTTGCCCTACAACCCGTTCGCGACTGTCGACCCCGGCGTCGCCAAGCTTGTGAAGATGGGTGTTGAGCTGGGCCACCAGGGCAATCCGAACCTTGTGTGCGGTGTCTGTGGCGAGCATGGCGGTGACCCCGATTCGGTGAAGACCTTCCACAAGATCGGTCTGGATTACGTGTCTTGCAGCCCCTATCGCGTGCCGTTGGCGCGTTTGGCTGCCGCTCAGGCCGCAATCGCCGACAAGCAGTAAGATCGAGCTGCTCGAACTGCGAAGTCATCAAAGGGCGCTCTCCCTCGGGAGGGCGCCCTTTTTATTGAGACTATCGTTGTCCCGCCGCCCGTCTAGCTTCCCGAAGGGCTTGTCGAGGCCACGGCTCGCTACCGTTCGCTTCGCTCACTATGCGCTCACCTGGCTGCGCTTCACTTTAGAATAAGAACTCATTTGAGCGCAGACGACCTCGGCAAGCCCTTCGGGAAGCTAGACGGGCTAGCAACGAGTGCTTATGGAGTTCCGCGCTTAGCCCGAGGGCCGCTTAAAGACCGTCGGCGTTCATACTTGTTCTTCATTTCGAATTGAAACGCCGTCAAGCGGGCGCATAGTGAGCCGTAGGCGAACGGTAGCCCGGTGTGGTCTTTGAGCGGCCCTCGGGCCAAGCGCGGAACGGCGGGACATATGCGTTAACGCATGAAAAAGGCCGCCCCGAAGAGCGGCCTTTGCATTCCGGGTTTCTTCTTGGCTTACATGCCGATGAGGCTTTGCAGCGAAGTGAGGAAGCTTGTCATGTTGCGGTAGCAAATGAACAGCGTGACCACGATGATGACGACGCCGGCGATGTTGGCGAAGGCATGGTTGCGGAATTTGCCCAAGTCTTTGCCATTGGCGCAGAAGATGACGAAGAACGCCATGATAGGCAAAAGAATTGCATTTGCCGCCTGCGCGACCAAGATGAGTTCGGTCGGGCTTTTGCCCCAGGCGATTGCCATGACGCAGCCGCACAGCAAAACGATGGCCCAGATGACTTTGAACTTTGCATCCTTCAGGCCTTTGCCCCAGCCAAGCACGCCGTTAACGGCATAAGCGGCGGAAAGGGGAGCGGTAATTGCCGAAGAGAAACCTGCGGCTAAAAGACCGAGGCCAATCATCCAAGTCGACCAATCGCCCAAAAGGGGAGTGAGCGTAAGAGCCATGATCTTGCCGTTGATCTGGCCAGAAACGATTTGCTCGCCAGCGGCGGTCACGATGCCCGAAACGGCTTTGCCGTCGGCATCCCACGTCTGCCACATGGGGTGCAGATTTGCGGCCGCGCAAACAAGAATCGCCATAGAGATGATGCCGCCCAGAGCAATGGAAAGCACAGCATCGAAGCGCGCATCGGAAATCTGCTCGGGATCCTTCCAACGCTCGGCTGCAGAAGATGCGTGCAGGAAGAGGTTGTACGGAACGATGGTCGTGCCAATGAGGCCTACGGCGGTCATCAAGCCGGTCGAGTTGTTAGCGGGAAGCTGGGGGGTGAACATGCCAGCGACGATAGCTCCCCAATCGGGGCTCGATGCGATGGCGGTCACCAGGAAGACGACGCCCATGAAAACAACGATCGCTGTGAGGACCTTTTCGATGAGATTGTAGTGGCCGACGAACATCACGATGCCAGCCAATAAGCCCACCACAACAACGATGGCGGCCATGGGAATAGAGGGTGCCACGGCTTGAATGCCCAAGATACCACCGGTAATATTGCCGGTTTCATAGGCTACATTGCCAATGAAGATGGCGATGATGACGATGGCGATGGCCAAGCCTTTGAGTACAGGATTGGGAATGCGGTCGCGAATGTTTTCGCCCAGGCCTTTCTGGCTGGCGATGCCTACGCGTGCGGCCATCTCCTGGAAGATGATGGTGGCGA
>CAVGRL010000021.1:0-37252 GCA_963631715.1 Bacteroidaceae bacterium | reverse complement strand
GTAAGTGGTGTCCATATGACGGCAATTAGAAAACTTTTCACAGAAACCAACATGAGCTGGAAGCTCGTCATCGTGCTGTCCGTTTTGTGCGGCGTGATACCGGGCCTTTTGATGGTGCCCGAACAGTTGTCCGGCACGTCCTTGCGGATGCCCGGCACAACGTTTGAGTTCTGGGTCTTCGCGGGGCTGTTCATCTCTCTCAATTGCAAGAAGCCGCTCGATGCGGGCCTTAAGGTGTTCGTGTTTTTCCTTATTAGCCAGCCGCTCATCTACCTAGTGCAAGTGCCCTTCGATTCGATGGGTTGGGGATTGTTCAGCTACTACCCCCTCTGGGCGGCAATCACCGTGCTCACCTTCCCCGCTGGCATGCTTGCCAATCTCATAACCCGCGGCAAATGGTGGAGCATTCTCATCTTGCTCATCCCCCTGGGGATTCTCATCACATGCCTTACCAGCTCAATTGTGGCGATGATTGCCACGTTTCCGAAAATGTCGCTGACGTGTCTTTTCATTATTGCGCAGCTTCTGCTGTTCCCGGCGGTGCTGGTGCAAGGCAAAAGCAAGCTTGCGGCAACCTATGCCCTAATCACCGCCATGGTCGCTGCATCCACCGCAATCTATATTTTGTCGGGCTCGGGAAACGTCGAATCCAGCACGCCGGCGCAAGGCACTGAACCATACGTCCTTGTGAGCGACAAAGCCGATGCCGCAGAAGTCAGTGTTGAGAACGGCATGATCGCGGTGACGTATCACGCCGTTCTGTCCAGAAGTGCGTTCACCATTCCCATCGAATACGAAGACGCAGAGGGAAACGTTTATCGCCTGACGTTTACCAAAACTGCTGACGATAGCGGCTTCTTCAGCGAAATCGAACGGGAATAAAACGCCTGGTAAACGCCTTGCGACGGCTTGCCTCAAAAGGTGACAACGAAGCGTCCGGGGTGCATCTCGATAAAAAGGCCCAGATCAAATACGATCTGGGCCTTTCGATTCGAAGCAATTTGGAGCCTTAGGAGCGTTCAGCAACGTCGCCTCGCTGATAGGCGCGCACAAGGCGTTGCAAATCCTCGATGCGTTCCGTAATCTTTTTCCCAGCGTCAGTTTCAGCGACCAGCGTGCGCTCACCGGCACGCTTGACCACACGACGCGATGAATGAATATCCAGCTCGCGCTCGATGGCGGCCTTCGTCGATTCGAGCGGCTCATGCGCAGCCAAAACGAAACCGTAGGAATTGGAGATAAGCGTATATCCCGCGATGCCGGTCGTAGGCTGGTAGGCCTTCGAGAAGCCCCCATCTATCATGAAGACCTTTCCGTTGCATTTCACGGGGTCTTCGCCGTCTTTGACCTTGACGGGAACATGTCCGCAGATGATGTGCGACGTTTCGGGATCGAGCCCAAAATCGCGGAAAATGCCGTCGAAAACATCTTCATTGTCGAGAAGCGTATAGAAGGGGTTTTTGACCTCTTTGCGCGCCGCCTTGTCGGCAATGAGGTACAGCTCGAATGTCGCCATTTTGCTCTTGGCGAATAGCGGCGAGCCCTCGCCGAGCCACAAATACCACAGCATATCGGCGCCGCGCTTGCGCATCGCTGGATCCTCGTCGAAAAACGCCACGCGAATCCAACGCTCGCATTCATCATAAAGGGCACGGCCCGCGAATTTCTTCCCGAAAATCTCGACGCTTTTAAGCGAGCCGTCGCTTTCGAGCGGCACGCACGCGTGAAAAAGCAGGTTCCCGTTGTCGATCTTGTACAAGCTTCCCGCCTTCAAAAGAAAGCGCATATGCCGTTGAAGTTTCTCGCAGCCCAAAAATGCCTGCTCCAAGCGAGCCAAAACATCGCTTTCGCCCGGAGTGAGGCGATATGGATCGCTCGGATCAACCGTGGGAAAGATCTTGTCGGTGAGCTCGTATTCAACGCCGTCGACAGCGACGCGCCCCCGCTCGTAATCAATCTTGTCGAGCAGTTTGCGGTCCTGCAAGCCGAAGCCGGGATTGTCGTCGATCAATGCGCCTTCGACCTTGAACTGGATAATCGCCATGGCCTTTTGGATTTTCACGTTCATCGCGAGCTCGGCCTGCGACATATCGGCGGGGTGTCCCTTAAGGGCGAATCCGACACACGGGTCATCTTTGTATGCCTCGAGCGCGAACTGGGCAAGCGGCAAGATATTGATGCCGTACGCATCTTCCAAAATCGACAGATTGCCATACCTGGCGCAATTGCGCACCACATGGGCAATGCATCCGCGCTGCCCGACAGCGGCGCCCATCCAGACGATATCGTGGTTGCCCCACTGGATATCGACGGAATGGTGCGCGGCGAGGGTATCCACGATGGCATCGGGATGCGGGCCGCGGTCGTAGATATCACCAATGATATGCAGACGCTCGATGGCCAAGCGTTGAATGAGGGTGCACAATGCCTCGACGAAAGCCGGACCCCGTCCCGTTTTAACCACGGCGTCGACAATGGCCGCATAGTAAGCCTCTTTGTCGACATTTCTCGCATCCGCGAACATAAGCTCTTCGATGATGAAGGCGAAATCTTCGGGCAAAGCCTTGCGCACACGAGAACGCGTATACTTCTGCGCCGCGCGCTTGCATACCGCAACCAGGCAAGGCAAAGTCTCCCGATACCACGCGGTCCCACTTTCGGCTTTCGCAAGCTCGATTTTCGTCTTTTCCCTAGGGTAATAGATAAGAGTTGCGAGCGTACGCTTTTCGTCCTCCGACAAGGTATCGCCGAAAACGTCATCTATCTTAAGGCGAATAGACCCAGACCCATTGCGTAAAATATGAGAAAAGGCCTCGTATTCGCCATGGATATCGGACGCGAAAAACTCCGTGCCCTTCGGCAGATTCAAGATAGCGCTCAGATTAATGATCTCGGCGGATGCCTTCGCGGCCGTGGGAAACGAAAACGAAAGCAATTCGAGGTAGCGCCGTTGTTCGGCATTCATGAATAAGCCTCCTTGTGCGCGTAAGCGCGCCGTAGACAATTCCTGCTCGCATTCATGGTAGCGCGCCGCGGTGCACGTTGCCATGGGCGCGCGGTGAAACGTCGATTATCTCGCAGCCGCTGGCGCTCGTGATATGCGCGTTCATGGGAAACCAAGCAGAAGCGGCGCCTTTTTGCCTACGACGAAGATTCGACAGGGCAACGAGCTTGCATCTTTGCCCGACGCTCAGCACGTTGACGCAGCTTGAGCACAAGATAGACCGCGCCAATAACCGCATACGTGATTGAGACCACGATGTAATTCCAAAAATCTTCGCCACCAGGCCCGTAATAGGCGGCATGACCAGCAGAGAGCAATATGCCCTGCGCCACGAGCAGCGCCATGAAAGGATACGCGAGTTTCTGCACCTTTTTCCACGTAGAATGCTCCATGATCGACCGAACGCATCGAAACGACGTAATCCACGGCGCGAAGAAGCACACGGTGAGCGGAAGGCCGACGATAGTCGTCGCCACGAACATAATCGTAGAGGCATCGCCCCAGGCCTTCGTCCAGATAGGCGTGAATGACAGCGGAACCATGACGATAGCCTGGATCACATGGGCGAAAATAACGAATCCACCGAGGATGGACATTTCGGTGCGAACGGAGAGCAGGCGCTTGGTGATCCACCATTTCTTTGGCAGAGCCCCAGCAAACATCACGATGATATAAAATGCGACGCCAGCATAACAGCTGGCCACGAGCTGCACCACGCGATAAAGCCAGGGAATCCATTGCACGATGTCCACGAAGGTCGCGGCGCATGCCGCAACCCATACGATATAGAAAGGTATGGGGCATTTTCGAAGCGCAGGCGCCACAACCACGACGAACGCCAGAACGAAAACAAGCTCGACAAGGATAGTTGGCACGATGTCGGGAACGATTGAAAACATGGGTTCCTCTCTTTTATCCGCAAAGACCGAATCAGTATAGCCGCCCCACCGAAAAATGCGACCCATCTTGCAGCATATAAGGCATACGACGTATATGCGCTATTCTCGTTAAACCCTCGCGCAGAAACGAGGGTTCGAGTAGGCTTTATGCGCAAGAAGGAAAGGCACGCATGAATCAAACAACCTCCCATAGCCTGCACGAAACCAAGCTCGTCCGAGACGAGAAGGGGCTCGCGCTCGTTGGCGGACCCATGGAACTTCGCTGCGATTTCGAGAAGCTTCTCGCGCGCACGAAGCCAGCGGTACTCGCCAAAGAGCTTCTTGTGAGGGCGTCCAAAACAAAAGGAAGCAGCAAGCCCGTCGCAATAGACTGCACCGCTGGCCTTGGGCACGATTCGTTTCTTCTTGCAGCAGCGGGCTTCTCGGTTGTCATGTTCGAGCGCGATAAAACCATCGCCGCGCTCCTCGAAGATGGGCTCAGCCGCGCCCAAAACAATGAAAAGCTCGCCCCCATCGCAAAGAGGATGAAGCTCGTAAACAACGACAGCCTTGATTTCCTTTGTTCGCTAGCGCATTCAGATGAAAACCCTCCCGATGTGATCTATCTCGATCCCATGTTTCCCGAGCGTCAGAAAAGCGCATCGGTGAAGAAGAAATTTCAGCTTTTGCATGTGCTCGAAAAGCCCTGCGACGAAGCCGAAGAAATCGAGCTCGTTCACGCGGCGCATGCCGCAGGCCCTCGAAAAATTGTCATCAAGCGCCCGGCAAAAGGCCCCCATTTGGCGGGGATAAAGCCGAGCTATGCGATTGCGGGCAAAGCCGTGCGCTACGACGTCATCGTTCCCGCAAGCACAAAGATTTCTTAAACGCCCTTCCTCCCGAAACGCAAGCTCGTGCGCCGATTGTTAAGCGCTGGGCCGTGGCGCCTCGCAAAGACGGGCCCGTCGAAAGATCCCACACCTACCCACTCGCTCAAAAGACCCAAACGCCGAGCTTACTCATCCCACGGATGGGACGTTAGATGCCAGCCGTCGCAATACGGGCATTGGTAAATTGAAAGGCCGCGCCTGCCTTGATGCTCGCACCATGCCAAGTTTTCCTCGGCCTCGGCGCGCGACGCGTATCGGTTTTTCGACTCGCACGCTTTGCGCCGAAGCGCGCCCTCGCGACTTGCGGAAGCGCGAGCCGACCGCGCATTTTCACGAGCAAAAATACCATCTATATCTAATCCGTTATCGAGGCTGGCCGAAAACTCCGCCTTTTGCTTAGACCACGAAGAGCGCTTTTTGCTTCCCACGACAAACACCCCTTTTACTCACGCCTGCAGGCGCCTTTACAAAAGCATTCCAACGAAACGTTGCCGAACGATCGGGCACGCGGCACATGAATCCACATGAAAACCGCCCCGCTTCGCCGCCGGCCGCGCCGCCAAGCGAGCGATGCCGATGGCGCTTCTCTAAAAAACACCAACCAACAACGCCTTTGCCATGCTCGACAAAGAGAAATAAACCGACCGATGCCTTTGATTCTCACACGAAGAGAAAGAACTTCTCGGCTCTTTTGAGCGCCGTGCCCCTTTCGTAACCAAAGCAGCAAGCAAACCGCACGAAGCGCAAAGATTGAAGGGCGAACGAATCGCCCTCGTCCAACCTCGTCCAGTCCCTCGCTCGCCTTTTTGCTTTTCGACCGCAAAATCGCTCGCCTTGCGCACAACACGGCGGATGATTCGTATAATTTCGCTCACTTCGTTTTACCAATAGCCACACCCAAGGAACGATACGTGCAACCCGTCGACCATAATCGTCAAAACAAAATCGCCCTCATAAACGATATGACGGGCTTCGGCCGCTGCTCTATCGCCGTTCAACTGCCCATCATTTCGCAACTCGGCGTGCAATGCTGCGTGCTGCCAACATCGATCCTCAGCAACCATACCGGCTTTCCCAGCTACAGCTTCCAAGATTTCACTTCGCATATGGCCGATCACATCGCCGAATGGCGAACGCTCGGCCTGCGATTTCAAGGCATCTGCACAGGATTTCTCGGCTCGGCCGATCAGATTTCGATCGTGCGCGCTTTCATCGAAGAATTCGGCGAAAGCGATTGCACGGTGATGGTCGATCCCGTCATGGGCGACAACGGCAAGCCCTACGGAACCTACACCCCCGAAATGTGCGCGCGTATGGCGGAGCTCGTCGCCCACGCCGACATCATCACCCCCAACCTTACCGAGGCATGCATTCTCGCAAACATCCCCTACGATGCGAATATGCAGCCCACGAAAGCTATCGAGCTCGCGAAAACCCTATGCGACATGGGACCAAGTCGCGTTGTCATCACGGGCATAGAAGGCGAACGCAGCGTGATGAACGCTTGCTTCGAGCGCGGCGGCGAGCACTTCGTCGTCGAAACCCCTCGCCTTGGCGAGCAGCGATCGGGCACCGGGGATATCTTCTCCGCGGTAATCTGTGCCGATTCCGTCAACAATGTTGAATTCCGTGCATCGGTGGACAAAGCATCGAAATTCGTGGGCGAATGCGTCGCCACAAGCATAAAGTTGGGCATTCCCCGCACCGACGGCCTCGCCTTCGAGGAACATCTCCACACGCTGCCCAGGTAAGCGTTGCGAAAGGATCACCATGCTTAAAGCGGAAACCATTCTCTACCCCGTCCACAACGGCCTCTATGTGAACCTTACAAACCGCTGCAGCTGCGCATGCACCTTCTGCATACGCCAAAGCGAAAGCGGCGTTGGCCTCGATGGCGAAGGTGGCGAAAACATCCTGTGGCTCGATCACGAACCGACCTTCGAGGAAGTCATGGATGCATTCGATGAGCAAGATATGAACCGCTACGAAGAAGTCGTTTTTTGCGGATTTGGCGAGCCGACCTGCGCTTTCGATACCTTGAAGCGTGTTGCTCGCGAAGTGAAGCGCCGCTATGGACTGCCTGTGCGAGTGAACACCAACGGCCAAGGCAGCCTTATCAACGAGCGAAACATCGCACCTGAATTCGAAGGCATAGTCGACGTCGTATCCATTTCGCTGAACACGCCGAACGCCGACGAATATCACAAACTCACCCGAAGCAAGTTCGGCGATGGCGCCTACAATGCTATGCTTGACTTCGCGCGCGATGTGCACAAATATGTCCCCGAAGTCGTTATGACGACCGTAGAAACGACCATTTCTCATGAAGATGAAAAGAAATGCCAGGCCATCTGCGACGATTTGGGGGTTCGTTATCGCATTCGCGCCTGGGTCGACTAAGAGGGCGCCAGTCGAAAGCCGCATTGCACCGAATTCGTCGCGTCAAGCGCAAAGCTGGCGGAATCGGCCGAGACTTCATCGAAGCGACCAAATACGGTAGCGCGCATCGCGCGCCATCACACGTGAGGGACGGGGGTTCGCGGGTGAAATTCCAAAGGAACAGCCGCGAACGAAGGAGCCGCCTGTGTGGGCCGTCATCGTCAATACTGTCGCAATCGTACTCGGTACTGCCATCGGACTTCTGCTTAGGCGCGGCCTGCCGGAGCATATAACGAATTCCGTCATGAAATCGCTCGGGCTTTGCACCGTCGTCATCGGCATTCAGGGAACCATCGTCGAGCAGAACGTGCTCCTGCTTATCGTGGCAACGGTGATCGGCGTCGCGATTGGCGAGGCGGGCGACGTGGACGGGCATATCAACCGATGGACCGAACGCCTCACATCGCGCTTCGCCGGAAAAGGACAGGGCGCGAAAATCGCCACGGCTTTCGTCACATCGTGCCTCATCATGAACGTGGGGGCCATGACAATCGTCGGGTCGCTCGACGCGGGCCTTACCGGCAATTTCAACATGCTCTATACCAAAAGCCTTCTCGACTTCGTCGCGGGAATCATGATGGGGGCCGCCATGGGGCCCGGAGTGTTCGGATCGGCCGCCTTCACGCTCGTATTCCAAGGCGGCATCGTGCTGCTGTCAGGCGTTATCGCGCCTTTCATGAGCGATACGCTTATCGCTGAGCTTTCCACCTGCGGTTCCATCATGATTTTGGGTCTTGGCCTGAACATGATCGAGGTTTCGAATTTCAAGATTCTCAATTACCTGCCGGCGCTCGTCGTAGTGCCGTTCGTGCTTCTCGCCTTTCAGGCAGCAGGACTCGCCTAAAACCGAAGACCGCCGCACTTTCGGATCGCTTTCGCATCCTTTTGCTATGATATGTGTATCTACCCTCTCAAAGATTGGAGCCTCATGGTTGTCACCACCGCAGATGTCATTTCGGGCCAAAATGTTTCAGTGCTTGGCCTCGTTCGTGGCAACATCGTCACTTCGAAAAACATCGGCCGCGACCTCATGGCTGGCCTGAAAAGCGTCGTGGGCGGTGAAATCGTCACGTACACCCAGATGACCGATGAAGCGCGCCAGACAGCGGAAGACCGCATGATTGCCGCCGCCGAAGCGCTCGGCGCCGATGCCGTGGTGGCAATGCGCTTCGCAAGCGACACCATCACCGAAAGCACCATCGAAATGCTCGCCTACGGCACGGCAGTGAAATTCGTCTCGTAAGGCATACATTCCCACAATCGCCAAGAGCCCGCGAGCGCTTCCGAACGAAGTTGCTCGCGGGCCTTCTTTTATCGTCGGCGTATTTCGGCAAATCCAAAAGAATGCATCCTGCGAAGTCGCAGCGCGCAAACGTACGAAACAAACAATCAAAAGCAACGACCGAGCGCAAGCGTCATAGGCGCGCGAAGCCAAATATGCGCCGGCTCCACGGTGCTACGCGCATTCGCGAGCGGCCAAAAGAAACGCTTCCTACGCCTTTTTCCTCAGGAAAACGCTTTTCTCCTCCAGCTCGGGCACGCACTCGTCAACTTCCTCGTCGATATTGCCGTCGTAGACATAATGTTGAGTCTCTTTGCCAACCATTCCCGCGCAAAGAAACACCATGAGAATGTTGGGCAACGCCATGAGGGCGTTGGCGATATCGGTGGCCGTCCAAGCGATATCGCCAACGCCGATGCCGCCCAGAAAACCCATGCAGATATAAAGCCCCAAATACAACGGCACCCAGCGGCGACCGAACAAATAGAGCGTGACGCGCTCCCCGTAATAGCTCCAGCCGATAATCGTGGAATAGGCGAAGCACAAAATGCCCAGCATGAGCACCGGGGTGCCCACATAAGGAATGGTGCCGAAGACGGCATTCGCAAGCGTCGCCCCGTCGGAAACGCCCGCATCGGAGATAAGCGTGGGATGCGCAGCCAGCGAGCTCACGATAACAAGGCCGCTCATGAGACAGATGACGACCGTGCACCAAAACGGGCCAGTCATAGCGACAAGCGCCTGTCGCGCGGGATTTTTGGTGGTAGCCGCCGAAGCGATAAGAGGCTGCGTGTCATAGCGACAAGCGCCTGTCGCGCGGGGTTTTTGGTGGCAGCCGCCGAAGCGATAAGAGGCTGCGTGCCCAAACCTGCCTCATTCGAAAACAGGCCGCGAGCGCAGCCGAACTGCAAGGCCACCATGATTCCCGAGCCTACCGCCCCGCCAAACATCGCCTTGCCCGTGAAAGCGCATTCGAAAATCATAGCGAGCGAATCGCCGAGAAAGCTCCAATTGCACACGAGTATGTACAAGCAGCCTAGGATATAGGCGGCGCCCATGATGGGCACGAGCTTTTCGCAGATGCTTGAGATGGCCTTCAGCCCGCCAACAATGATGAGCAAAGCCGATCCGCACACGACGGCGGCAACGATCCAAGGCTCGATGCCGAAATTCGCCTGCGCGACGCTCGTGATGGCGCTCGTCTGCACAGCCGAGCCAATGCCGAAAATCGTGAAGCATGCAAGAACAGAAAACCAGATGGCGCACGCCTTGGCCCACCAAGGCACCGTGTTGTCGGCCCGCTTGTAGCGCTGCTCCCAAACATGCATGGCGCCGCCCATCATCTGGCCGTTTTTGTCTTTAACGCGATATTTCAGCGCCGCATAGACCTCGGTGTATTTCGTCGCCATGCCCAAAATGCCCGTAAGCCACATCCACAGCACCGCACCGGGGCCACCGGAAAGCACGGCCGTGGCAACGCCCACGATGGAGCCGGTGCCAAGGGTCGACGCCAACGAGGTGGCCATGGCGGCGAAATTGCTCACATCGCCTTCAGCCCCATCGTCTTTAGCGATCGAAAGCTTCAATGCCAGAGGAAGTTTCCGCTGAATCCCCTTCGTGCGAATGGTGGTATAGACATGGCATCCCAAAAGAAGCACGATCATGGGAGGGCCCCACACCGCCGCATCGATGCTATTCAGCAAGCCAACGAAATCCATGGATACTCCTAGCAGTAAGGGGTTTCATCGCGGCAAAGCCGCACAAGCTCAAGATTTTACCTGGAAGAAATAAGGGTTTTACGCTCGCAATAAAAAATGGCGAGTTTTCGCGGGAAACGGCAAATAGGTGCGCTGCGCGAAAACCAGAGCAACGGAGAATCATTGCCGCAGACGCATGCGGGAAGCTTCGTCGCCTTTCCCCAGCCGCGCCCAAGAAATCCGTTGTTTGAAGGAGGCGCGCCCGCTTCGTGTTGCCTTGGCGAATTCGCTTGCCCGCACAAAGCAGCTGGAGTACAAAATCCAAGCACACGACGAAAGCGAAAGGCGGCGATGCGCTCCATGGGCGCAACAGCACAAAACCAGGCAAGCAAAAGCAAGAAGAGCAACAGCATCGATATGCTCCATGGGCCCCTCTTGGGCAAAATCATCCTCTTCGCCATTCCTTTGGCACTCTCTTCAATCCTACAACAGCTCTTCAACTCCGCGGACGCCGTTGTGGCGGGGCGCCTCATAGGCTCGCAGGCGCTTGCGGCAGTAGGCGGCGTTGCGCCCGTTACCACCCTGCTCATCGGGCTGTTCGTCGGGCTTTCCATAGGCTCGAACGTTGCCATCGCCATCCGCATCGGGCACGGTCGCGCTGATCTTATCCAAGGTGCCGTGCAAACCACCGTTATCGTCACGGCGATAAGCTCCGTAGGTCTTACCATTTTCGGCATGGCGGCCACAGGCCCCATCCTTGAAGCAATCGGCATGCCGGAAGAGGCGACCAAGGAAGCCGCCGATTACTTGCGCGTCTATTTCGCAGGCATCACGTTCTATCTTGTCTACAACTTTGGAAGCGCCGTTTTGCGCGCCAAGGGCGACACGCGCAGGCCTCTTTATGCCTTGGCCGCCGCAGTTGCGGCGAACGTCGTCCTCAATATTGTCGCGGTGAGCGTTTTTCACGCGGGCGTCGTTGGAATCGCGATTGCGACCGATATTTCCAACGCCATCGCAGCCGGAATCATCGTGCACTTCCTTTTGCATGAAGAAGATAATTTCAGGCTTGAGCTCGGCAAAATCTCGCTCGATCGCAAGGCCCTCAAGATGATCCTATACATCGGGCTGCCCTCAGGACTGCAAAGCGTCGTGTTCTCGCTGTCTAACGTCGTTATCCAAGCCGCCATCAATAGCTTCGGCTCCGATGCCACAGCAGGCGCCGCCGCTACAATGAACTACGAGTACTACACGTATTTTTTCACGAGCGCCTTTTCGCAAGCGGCGGTCACCTTCATTGGACAGAATTTCGCGGCGGGAAACCTAAAACGCTGCGATTCCATCGTGGCTATTTGCATGGGAGCCGCCCTTGCCTCGACCATCGCTTTGAGCGCCTTATTCGTGGGGCTTGGCGACATATCGCTTGGAGTGTTTACGACCGAAGCGGCAGCACTTGGCTACGGAAGCATTCGCATGTGGCACGTGGAGCTTTTGGAATGCATGCCTGCAACATACGAAGTCACGGCGGGAGCAATGCGTGGCATGGGCTGGTCGGTATTGCCGACGGTGGTCGTCATCATTGGAGCCTGCCTTCTGCGAATCATCTACATCGTTTTCATGTTTCCCCAGATAAACGACTTTACCGCCCTTATGGATATCTACCCTGCAACGTGGGTGGTAACAGGCGTGACCATGGTTGCGCTGTTCTTCTTCGCGCGACATAAGGCATATGCGAGCGCCCGCAAAGAAAAGACCCGCGCAGCAATCGCAAGCTAGAAGATAGAGCCAAGGCCACCTTTCCCCCAAGCGCAACGTGGCTGCGGCGAACAACCTGGTAGAATGCAAAGGCTAGATTAACCGAAAGGCATAGACATGATTAAAGAACTCGTGACCGACGAAGCGATACTCAGCACTCCGTGCGCTGCCGCGACTGCAGACGATGCGCCGATCGCGCAAGACCTCATCGACACGCTGGCATCGATCGAAGATGCGGCCTGCATAGCAGCCAACCAGATTGGCGAAACCAAGGCCATGTGCGTGTATCTCGACGAAAACGATACGCCTCGCGTGCTGTACAACCCAAAAATCATGCTGGGGCTTTCAGCCGTCAAAACCGAAGAAGGCTGCCTTACGCGCGCCGAAGACGCCCTCACAAAGGTCACGCGCTACGAACACATCAAGCTTGCTTACGACGAACTGGTAGAAGGCGAGCTGAAGCACCGCAAGGGTGATTTCTCCGGATGGCAAGCCCAGATGATCCAGCATATGGTCGACCACTGCAAAGGAAAGCTCGTCTAAAGATTCGCGGTCGGGTTTTTCGCGTCGGCACAACGGATTGCCTGCGAAAACCCAAGGAGCTCTGCCGCTTTCACCCATGAGTCCCGCAAGCTTGGCTCCAAGCGCTCCAAGGCCACCGTAGGCACACACGCTCTGACTGCGTCACCGATAGGCGCTTTCTCAAAGCCGGCAAAACGCGAAGCCCCGCCATTGGCGGGGCTTCTTGCATACAGGAACAAACGTATTCGACGCCGAGCCGAAGCGGTTATTTCTCGATCGTGACGCCGAGCTCAGATTCCACCAAATCGAAGGCAGCGGCCACGGCCTTGTCCATGTCGTAGTATTTGTACCCGCCCAAGCGACCAGCGAACACAACGTCGCCTTCTTCAGCCGCAAGCTTGGCATACTCGGCATACAGGGCCTCGTTGCGAGCATCGTTCACCGGGTAGTACGGCTCATCGCCCGGGTGCCAGTCGGCCGGATACTCTCGCGTGACGACCGTTTTTTCCTGCGTGCCAAACTCGAAATGCTTGTGTTCAATCACGCGGGTGTAAGGAACCTCGCGAGCGGTATAGTTCACCACGGCCACGCCTTGGTGGTTCTCTTCGTCCAAAACCTCGCTTTCGAAACGCAGGCTGCGATATTCCAGCGTTCCCAGCTTGAAATCGTAGAATGCGTCAATCGGGCCACAATACACGGTACGCGATGCAATGCCGGACTGCTCGGCAATAAGGTCTTTGTATTCGATTCCCAAACGAACCTCAACGCCTTCAAGCATGCGCTCGACCATCTTCGTGTAACCGCCCATGGGAATGCCCTGGAAGCGATCATTGAAGTAGTTGTTGTCGTAGGTGAAACGGCACGGCAGGCGCTTGATGATGCTCGCCGGCAAATCTTTGCAGTCGCGCCCCCATTGCTTCTCGGTGTAGCCTTTCACAAGCTTCTCGAAAATATCGCGCCCGACGAGCGAAAGCGCCTGCTCTTCAAGGTTTTGAGGCTCGCCGATTCCTTCGGCCGCCACCTGTTCGGCAATCTTGGCCTTCGCCTCGGCGGGCGTGAAAACGCCCCACAGCTTGCTGAAGGTGTTCATGTTGAATGGCATGTTGTAGGTTTCGCCATTGATGTAGGCAACAGGCGAATTCACGTAATTGTTGAACTCGCAGAACTGGCCCATGTAATCCCAGACGCCGCGCATCGAGGTATGGAAGATATGCGCGCCGTAGCGATGCACGTTGATGCCTTCCACCTCTTCGGTGTAAATATTGCCTGCGATATGGTCGCGACGATCAATGACCAGGCACTTCTTGCCAAGCTTTGTAGCTTCGTGAGCGAAAATGGCCCCCGTGAGGCCCGCGCCGACAACCAGATAATCGTATTGGGACATACATTTCTCCTTTTTCGACGAACGCGCCTGTGCGCATCCGTCTTCAGTATAGCGAACCTGGCGAGCCCGCTTGCGATATCATATCGCCATACGCAAACATTCCGCGCTTTGCGGCGGACCCTAGCCGTTAGGAGACCCATGCCCGCAATGATTGCCGCACGGTTGTACCGAATCGTGCCACTCCTCGTCATACTCGCGATAATCGGCGCCGTCGTGTACGCCTTCATGTCGTGGAGATACACCCCCGCCCGCGCAAAAGAGGCCCTCATCAAGGTATTCATCGTATTGAATACGGCGCTTTCGGCTATTTTTCTTCTTGGCGTGCTCTACGCCTGGATTGAAGGGAATTCATTCGTCGCCGACTTCTTCCTCACCTGCCTGGCAACAACGCTCATTTTGCTGGGCATCACGTTCATCTGCCGCAAGAAATTCCTGAAGAACAACCCCAACTACCGATGGCGTCTTACGGCAACGGTGAAAAAGAAAAGCAGGAAATAGACCAAAACGGGTTGTCTGTATTCGCTTGCAGGCATAAGGCCAGATAGCGCAATCCAGATAATGTCGCCCAACCGCATGCAAAACCAGCAGATGGCTGGTGGCTCAGCCCGCTATTGTTCTTTCTCCTTCAAACGCTCGCTGCGAACGCGCTCAATCGCCGCCCGCAAGGCAGCTTCTTCTTCAACGCGCGCAACTTCTTGCGTCGAACGAACCAATTTCGTGACCTCGACTACAAGCAGTATGACAAGAGGAACGATAATCAGCGGAAAGAAGAGCAACGGATTCGAGAGCAACGATGCCGCAGTTCCGATGGCAGCCGACACAAACACGACACGTCCCACGACATTTTCGGAAGCGACGACTTCTGTATCTTCGGCGGCATTCGCATCGCCTTTCGTATGAAAGCAGATGCGTCCATCTTGGTTGTCTACCTGAGTGATGCGATGCGTGTTAAGCGAGCCTTCGAGGACCGCATTCGTCGATTTGAAGGTGATGACGTCGCCAACCTCGAGCTCTTCCGGTGAGGTCTCGTGAACAACCACAAGAGAATGCACGGGGATTGCCGGCTCCATGCTGCCCGTAAGCGTACGCATGAAACTATAGCCGGCAATACTCGGCACTTCTCCCGCCGGCGTGAAAACCACGCGCAGCAAAACGACGAGCGCCACCGCGATTACAAGGGTCGCAGCGATATTCGCGACCCGCAAAACGTACTTCATCGATGCGTGCCGTCCGCCTCGTCATTTTCGCCGACATTTTCTATGCCGCGCAATCTGTTGAGCAGGTAACGCGAAAGGCTATTGCCATCGGCTCGCTTCTCGGCATGCACGCGGGCTTTCTCGGTCTGCTCAAGGTCGTGGATAAGCGAGGATATGCGTTGCTCCATTTCCTTTTTGACTTGGGAAATCTCGGCTTCATGCAGCTTTGCGGCCTCGGCAAGCTCACGAGAATGCTCCTCTGCGCAATCGCGACGCACCTGTTCGAGTTCGGCTTTCGCCGCGGCCTTTTCGGCCTCTATCTGCTTGGTCGCAGCCGCGCGCGCATCCGCGATGTTCTGGGCTGCCTGAGCCTTTGCTTCCTCAATTCGCTCTTCGGCATCTGCCGAAGCCGCCGCAACGCGCTGCGCCGCTTCTTCGCGCGCAGTGGCAATTTGCACATTCGCCCGCTCTTGCGCATCGCGGATTTCGGCATCGGCACGCGCTCGTTCGGCTTGAGCCTGTGCCTCGGCATGTTTTTGCGCCTTTTCGCTGGCAGATTCGGCTGCGACCTGCGCTGCTTGCGCGCGCTGCGCGGCGTCTTCGGCCTCGGCCTGCGCCAAGCGGGCGTTCTCGCAAGCGGATTCGGCACGTTGGCGGGCTTCCGCCGCCAACGCGAGCTCCCTGCCTTTCTCGGCAAGTTCACCGGAAAGTTCGCGAGACTTGTCCTCTTCCGCCTTAACGCGCTCAAGCGCCGCATGGGCTTTCTCGCTCGCCTCGCTTGCAGCCTGCCGCGCAGAATCGCGTTCGTCGGTCAGCGCGTTCACTTCTGCCGTCAACTGCTCGATTTGCGCTTGCAAGTGCGCAACAGACTCTCGTTCCTTTTCGAGCGCAGCCTGAGCCTCAAGTTGGGCCTGGGTGACTTCCTCCACGAATATACGGCGAATTTCCACGTCGGGAAGGTCGGGGGAATCGACGAATTCCTCCCGAAGCTCTTTCACGAACTTCGGCTTAACCGGATCGTGCCGCACGCTTTCCGCTTCCGCAAGGTTGCGCTCGTCTTCAGTAAGGCTCTTGAATACCGCGTAGTTGTTAATCAGATTGGTGTACATCTGAATCACGTATTCGTCATCGAATGCCATCGCCGAATCTTTGACGTTGATGGTATAGCCGACCTCGTCATAGCGTTCCATAAACTGCCACAGGCGGTAGCACGCGCGGTAATTGGGGTCTTTCGTCATCAAGTTCGTGCGCTGAATGGGGCTGCGCACAACCGCGCACCCGGCCATGATCTTGCAAAACGACGAGTTCGCAAGCGAGGAAACCAGGCGGCGCACGCGGTCGATCCTCATGAAGGTGTCGGTGTTATCGGCGTCGTTTTCGGCGAAGCTCTGGCGGTTTTTCACCGACATCTCAACGGTGTATTCAATTTCCTCGTAGGCATCGCCAATCTTGCTGTGCATCTTGAAGCGATTGCACACCTCGTTGCCAGTTGCCCAGAAAATTACGTCAGTGCGCTTGTCGATGAAAGCGAGCAAGCGCTGGATCAGGTGATACACGAACCGATTCTCATACAGGTCGTATGTCTCGACCGTATTCACATTCAATACGTGCGTCGGGCGAACCTCTCCATCTTCGGATGGCGCCAAGAATTGCGTGTTTTGCGAAAGATGTCGAACGCTGTCGGCGGAAATGCGCCTGGCCAGCGAAACAGGAACCACTTCCTCTTCGGTCGTGATGAAGCGGCGCGGCTTTTCTATGATCGTATTGATGGCGTCGAGGGAATCCTCAATAACGGCGAGCCATTCCTCGTCGACAACCTTCTCGAATTCCTCGCGCTTCTGCTCGATCGTGGTGTCGGAGGCTTGCGCCAGCTCGAAAAGGTAGCGAAAGTAGCGGTCCTCTTCCTGGATGGGCTCCATTTGCGTCGAGAAGCTCTCGTATAAATCTTGTATGGTCTTAGACATTGCCACTCCCCTATGGGATTCACGGATGCATCTTCAAGACAAGGCGCCCAGGCGCGCGATGGCCTGGGCAGCAAAGTTAATACAGGTTTTGGATGCTGCGCAGGTACGCAACGCTATCGGGCAAACCACCTTCGCCGAACACCGTTTGGATATACTCGATGAGGCCCTTCATCTCGTCGCGCACGAAGCTCACGTTGGTACTCTCGAATTTTTTGAGCACCTTGTGCGCAATGATGTAGTCCATGCCGCCCAGCTCGGTACCGCCGCAGGCAACATATACCGGAACGAAATCGTACATCTGCTTGATGATACGATTGCCGAACGACAGCTTGAAGCGCGTGAACAGATATTTATCGAGCTGGTCGAGCTTCTCGAGCGAGTCTTCGGAGATAACGTGTTCCACCTTGGCCTTCTGGAAGAGATACTGCAGATGCGCAGCGCTCACGTGAATGCAACTTTGATCAGGGCACTCGAACTCATCGGCGCGCTCATTGAATTCGATGGGGATAGCGCGGTCGTAAACTTTGTCGGTAATGGTGAACGTGGAGTCGTCGTTGTTGGCCGTGCCCACAAACCACAACGAATCGGGCACCGTAATCTTGCCGCCGCGCAGCAAGCTCGGATCGCCCTCCCATTGCGTTGGAACCAAATCGATAATCCACTCATCGTGGCTGGGCATTTCGAGCACCGAGAGGATTTCGGCGAAGTAATACTCAACGCGGGCGAGGTTCATCTCGTCGAGCACGATTATGCTCGGATCTTCACGAAAGCCCGCCTCGTAAAGCGCACGCAGAAATTCCGTCTCGTTGAAGCGCTTGGAGAACTCATTGAAATAACCGAGGATTTCCGTTCTGTCGCGATACGACGGCTGCACGGAAACGATGGTCGCAGGGTTGTCCAAATAGCGGCTGAAGGAATACGGCAATGAGGTTTTGCCAGTGCCGGAAATACCTTCCAAGATAAGCAGCTTGCTCGCAGCCATGCCTGCTACATAACGCCGAATGATTTCCGACGGGTAATACAGATTCATTTGCTTGCACGCGAAGGCGCGATAGCCTTCAACGAACTGTTGAAGCGTGATGGTGTCGTCAAAAACGGGTGGCTCAAGATCGCGATACTTCAAATCGACCAAAGAAAGCTTGGGGAATCGGGAGACCTGAGTGAGGGCCATTTCTTCAGCAGGGGCTTTGCTCTCGCCCGCCACCGCTTTCGAACCCACCACATTGCCGACAGTCGGAAGCGCATCGTCGGTCAATGCCGAGGCACCCATATAGGGAATGCGCTCAGTTCCGCCCATCGCGTTAACCTTCAAGGCAAGCAGCTTGTTTTTCTCGTCCATCAAGTCGAGCACCTGTTTATTCAGCCGCCCGATTTCGCGATAAAGCGCCTTGTTGTCGGAGCCGTCATGCTTAAGCTCCCAACCCACGCGAGCACGCTTCACGATGATGAGCGCGATGAGCAGAGCCGCCGCAATGAGCAGCGCAAACAAGATAACCGAACCGATTTTTCCCATCAAATCGAAGCGGGTGAAATACGTCCAGAAGATGTTGAAATAATCCACCCACCCGAAAACGAGAAGGTTGAGTATGGAGCTGACCACTTCGGCAACGTTATAGACGACCTTCGCTAGAAGCTCCCAGGCAAACCCAAGAAACTCGCTCACCGCACACTCCTCTACTCTGCGTTTTCCGCGTGGCCATCAGGAGAAGCATCGGCTTGCGACGCAACGCCCGCCTGCACAACCGACGCCTTGCCGCTTGCAGCAAGGGCAGCCTCGGCTTCCGCCTTCAAGCGCTTTGCCTCGGCGAGCTTCGCTTCCGCTTCGGCGCGCACGGCTTCGCCATCCACAATGGCCTCGGCCCGGGCGCGACGATCGTCTTCAGCCATGGCCCGCTTCAAATTCATACCCACGATGACCAAGTGATATACCTGATAGATAAAGAAAAGCAACATAGGGATGACAATGACGACCAAAAAGCCCGTGCTGCTCGAAAGGAAGTTCATCACGCTGCCCAGATATGGGATGCGCAACACGTACTTGCCAACGATATCTGCATCGGAGATGACATGCGCATCGACGATCTCGTTGTTGTCGCCCTTGGTCGTGTAGCTTCTCGCGCCGTTCGCTTCGACAACAGAATCGATGCGGTGCGTATTCAGCGCATACTGGTTATCGATGATGGTGTGGAACGTGACGATGTCGCCCGCTTCGAGCGTCGAGGCGTCGCATGCCTGAATAACGATCAAATCGCCCTCGTCGAATGTGGGCGCCATGGATTCTGACTGAACGGTAAGCGGCGTGAAACCGGCCAGATTTGCCACATTGCCATCGTCTTTCGTCGCCAACGTGGTAAACGCATACAGCGCCGCAATGAGGATGATGATCCACATGACGACGCTGACCACGATAGTCGCGGCCTTCTTTGCTACTTGCATGATTCCCTTTCGAATTCAAATGGAATGTTATTCAACATCGACGCCCTCGAAACGCATCGATACAGAATAGTCGGAGCCTTTGACCATATTAGTACAATTTGAGTCCGTTCCCTCAAGCCAAATACGAACGACGACCGATTTGTCCTGTTCGGCCACAAGATTAAACATATTCGAGGCCTCGGTCGCTTCGCTCGCGTCCAACCCGAAAGTGGTCGCCACGCCACTCGATGTGGCGGAAACCGCGGCATTGGGGTTGTAAACCCACGTTTGCCCGTCGGCGGTAAAACTCATGCGCATGGCAAGCGGCAAGGCCGAAGAGCTCGACGAAGAAAACGCCGTGCCCGCTGCGCCATTCGGACCACTTTGCCCCGTCAAGCGCACAATTGAATCGTCAAGGCTTACGAAATGCAGCGTGAACTCCAAATAAGCGCCGCTTGCAGCCGTTGCCGTGCTGCCGTTTTCGAGCGTGAACGTTTGCCCATCGGCCGTCGTGACGGGTTCAAGGCGCGAGGCATCGATATCGACACCCGCATCGCTTGCTATGCGCGCCGCAATCTGATCGAAGCCAAGTGTGCTCACGTACTCGGAATATGCATCGTGGGCATCGAGGTCGAAGCGCAACGAGCCATCTGCGTTCGCGTCGATGGCGAACGAACGCGCCTTCGCGCTATCGGCGATGGAAAACCACGCGAATGTCGCCATGGAAATGGCCGCAAGCGCGAACGCCGCCAGCACCGCCGTAGTTGCCAGGCGCCGCCCCAGGTCGCGGCGCTGCTCTTCATTCATCAGCCCACCTGCCCATCAAGAACCGCAAACAGCTGCAGATGCATGATGCCCGTGTCTTCATAGAGATAATCGGCGCTGTCAAGATCGGTGCCTTCGATGTAGTAATACACATCCAAGCGATAGGATTGCCCCTGTTCGAGATAGGCAAGCGCGCTCGCCGGGCGCGTGGCCGATTCGCCCGAGCCCATAAGATACTCAGTAAAGTCTTCGGCGGCATCTGTCGCACATGCAAGCGCCCCATTGCTCCAACCGAGCAGCATCCCGTCCTCGTAACCTGAAAGATTGGGGCTCGTAGCGGGGTGTTCTGCCCTATGGGAGCCCTCGCTTGCATCAAGGGGGAAATACACCGTTTTCGCAACCTGGCCGTTTTGGGAAATCTTCAACCCAACGCGCGCAGCCTTAAGCAACTCGGCGTTGGCGCCATCTGGGACAAGCGTATCCCCCAAATACAGCGCCACCGTGCCAGAGGCCTTGTCGGCGCCCGAGCCAGAAACAATCGCGCGCATATCAATCCAGCCGTGATAGAAATGCTGTCCGTCTTCGGCCTGCTCAAAGTACACGGCTGAGCCATCCGATGCATTGTTCGCGCATTCAGCAAATCCCGAAAGATCGAACGTGGAAACGGGATACAGCACAAGCTCATCGGAGCTGTTCGTCGAAAGCGCAACGTCGCCCGAAGACGACCACGAATCGGCAGAGGCGTCGCCAAGTTCAACGACGAGCTCGCTATCGTCGCTGCGAACCGCCACGCTGTTCGTGTTCACCTTCGCATTGCTGGTAAACCAGGCATAGGTGGCCACTCCCAAGCTAGCCGCCAGCAGCAAAAGTGCCGCGATAATGCCAGCCTGGGAAAAGCGAATGCGCGTTTTTTCGTTCACGTATCCCCCTTCCCTATGCCTGCGCCGCCGCAAAAGCGAGCTGCAAAACGACGTTTTTCGATTGGGCCTGCGTGATGCAATTCCCATCGCAGCCTTCCATGTACACGAAATACCGCACGCGAACCACTTCATCGGCGGCAAGGACATACAAAGGCTGCGCCCCCGAAGCGACGCTCGGGGAATCTTCAAGGCCCTCCATGGTGTAAGCGCCCATGGAAAGCGCCGGATCGGCAACGTAAGACCACGAAGAAGCACCCGAAACCACGACATTGTCTTGGGCCGTTGTGCGGACGTAGGCGGCATTCGCCGTGTCGCCCAGATTGTCGCAGGAGAAAATGTATGTTTTCGTACCCGATGCCCCCTCGAAAATGAGCCCCAAACGAAGGGAGGCCAACAGCTGAGAATCGGAAGAAATACCCATGCCGCCTTCATACAGATACACCGAAAGCGGCTGCGAGCCGCCCTGCAAATACACCGATCCGGTAAGCGCATAATCGTTTATGGCCGAGGTGCATTCGGCATAGTCGGTCGTTATGCCGCTAGCGTTTTGGAAGGTTGCGCGCCAAAACGTCGAGAGGTCAGCGGTAGAAACAGGATAAAGCGTCTTGTCGCTTGCTTCAAGAGCACAGCTGGTATCGAAAGGACCGCTCTCGCTTGCGCTAATGAGCAAATCGGAACCGCTTTCGCTCACCGTATGGGCCACCGGGGTCACGTTGGTGTAGCGGGAGCTGGAAAACCATGCGAAGGTGGCCGCCCCAAGGGCAAGCGCAAGCAGCGCGAGCCACAAAGCCGCCAGCAGCTTTGCGCGCCACGCCGTTGCCTTCGTACGTTCGTCCATACCGTTCGCCCCCCCTAGTCTCGCTTGCCCGCAAAATGCAATGCGAGCGATTCCAGGTTCGTGCTGGACAAATTGCTCGTGCAATCCTCATCGCAGCCTTCGAGCCACACATACACGTCTATCTGAACAGGAACGCTCCGCGTGGTCCCCGCATCTGCGGCAGGAAGGCTGCAAAGCATCACGGAAGCATTTTGCAGAGTAACTTTGCCACTCATTTCGTCATAGAGGCAATAATTGGCGGAATTAAGCGGAGCGAAAGCCACGGTGCTTCCGTCTGTTCTCGTGGAATCGAGCACATCGCCCGGGCTCCCATTGAGCGTGTTGTAGCGCCCCTGGGGGTTATGCTCATCCGTGAGCTCGAAAATGTATTGCGCAACGACGGGTTGGTTTTGGCCGGCGGAATGCACGAGGAACCCTATGCGCAGCGCAGTGGATATAGGGTTGCTGGCATCGGTGTCGGTGAAATCGATTCCCGAAAGATAGACATCGGTAGCCAGGGAATTCGTGGTGAGGAAAAGCGACGCTGAATAGTAATCCGTACGTTCGGCCGTCTCGAACGCGCTCGCAAACATCGTCGAGGCCGTCGTGCCCCCCGAAAACTCGTTTACTCGCTGAAAGCCATTCTGAATATTGTCGGTGGAAACGGGGTTCAGCAAGCCCTCGAAAGACAATCCAGACGACGTTTTGTAATCGCCATCGTAGGAATCGGAAACAAGAAACGTCACACCGGTGCCGGCCGCCATCTTCACATCGGTCACATGGCGGTTCGTGTTGTAGATGTACCACGCATAGGTGAAAGCGACACCTGAAAGCGCCACTAAAAGCACCACTAAAAGCGTTCGACGGAAAGTTCGGCGCAACTGAGCCGTATAGTCAGATGCGGCGCCTTCCCCGGCCGCGCAAGCCAATTGGCGCGATTCCTCGCGTTTTATCACAGAATTGCCGCCCACAGCTCGCACGACCTCCTTTCCTCAATGACTCAAATCCATCTGCGCCCCTCAGCGCGCAGCGCACTCGCACCGCTCAGAGCTAATGCGGAATTCCTTGCACATTCACCCGCGTAAGCGAATACGTGATGTAGTCGACGCGGTCATAGCCTGCCGCGCCAAGGGCGTTAACGGGTTCATCGACAGCATTTCCGTTGGCATCGATGAGCGTCGCCGCAAGAACAATACGATAGTTCGCATACGTATGGCCGGCAGTTTCCACGTCGGTGTTCACCTTCACCTGGAAGAGGAACTTGAAGCAATTCGTATCGCCGTCGCGGGTTGCAAACGAGCCGTCCGTCGATTTAGCATCGGTGAAAACGATCGCGCTGCCATCGGCGCTCACCGCCCCCATTCCAAGAGCACTTTCGACCACATTGAGATACTCAGCAATGTTCGCGCTCGAATATGACCCATCGGTGCCAGTGCGCTGTTGAAGCGAAAGCGTATAGCGAACAGCTGTCGCGCTGTTTATCGCCGACGCCCCGTCTGCCAATTTGAGCAGGCTATACGTGCCGACTGCAGCGATGGTTCCATCGGCGAGCGACAAATCGTCCACATTGATGCCGAGCTGCGATTGCTTGCTGGCGTCCAATTCTATCGTCGAAGTTCCTAAATCGTGGCGGTAATATCCGGAGTTTCCAACGGCGTTGGCAATCATGCTCGATGTGCTCAATGCGTCAGAGCGAGTCGAAAGCGCCGAACGGTAGTGGACCCTCGTGTACGAATTGCCATCCTGCGAGGCGGCGATAGCCTGTTTGCACGCTTCTTCGGTCATCTTGACGTTAGCAACTTCAACGGTGATGCTGAACGTATTGCCGTTGTTTTTCGCCAGCGTGCGAATGCCGGAAAGGTCGTATGGCACGCCGCTTGCATCAGACAGAGCCTCGGCAAGATCGTTTCCGTCCGCCGACCAATCCTTGGCTACCGCAGCGGTCTTGGCGCCAGAGACGGCCGACCACGTCGTTGAGCCATCGCTTGCAAGGTTTGGCGCGTAGTACGTATCCCCCACCTTCACATAGAAGTTCAGCGTACCCGAGGTCCCGGTCGGAAAACCCGATGCACCAGTGCTACCACTCTTGTCATAGCTCACGAGCGATGCGCCGAACTGGTAATACAGCTTATCGGAGTCGTTGTACTGCTGGTTTGAATCGAACGTAACGGTATCGGTCGCGCTCACGGGAAGCGTGTATCCCAGCCCATCAGGTGATTGGGAAATCACCGAAGTCGTGGTCGATGAATTGTCGTCGACCAACGTTTGGCCGTAGCTCGAATAGACACTATAGGTGGAAGCCGTGTTTTCATGGCGATCCGTCTCGGCGCTATCGGAACGCAACGTGTAATTTATATTTTTGTTGATCGTGCCATCTTCAAACGACGTTGCGGTAAATCCGTTAACGGCGCTGTCGGTTGCGCCAGCGGGAACATTCGCGACCAGATAGAAATTCTCGCTCGGGGACGTTTCTTTGCCACCCTCGCCCTTCGCGACCGCAAGGGTATAACGCGAGCCCGTATCGCCTTGCACATACGGCCGGTAATACGTCGCGCTGCCCCCATCAACAACCCTAGCACCCGCCGCGCTGTCATCCGCGCTACATTTGACCCATGCGCCCGCTGAGTCTTCTTTCGCCGAAACTCCCATGATTTCACTGAGCCAACGCTCTTCATAGGCCTTGCCATCGGAATCAACGAATTCAGCCAGCTCGACACTCGCAGCCGCGCTATCGCCGGAAACGGTATAGTGGTACGCCTTGTCGTTATGGGCGGTATCCACCAGCGTAAGCTGCGTGCCCACCGGTAACGCGCCTGAAGTCCCCGCAAAATCGATGTTCTTCCCAAGCGCCTTCATAGAAGCGCCGCTCGCCAAATGCGTATCCCAGCCGTATTCGGTTGCCGCGCCCTTGGCTTGGTTGTAGGTCCAAGTAAGGTAGGCCGTCATCGGCTCGCCGAAGTTGCTAAGGACATGGGAGTTGCTGCCGAGGCTTGCGTAATCGCCAGGCGTGAAGTGCGTGCCGTAGGAATACGTGGCCGTGAAGTCGACTTCAAGCATGCGCTTGACGATGATGGGCACCTGAACGTTATAAGTTTGGCCGGCCTCGCTGAACGTAATCGTAAGCAGCGTGAACCGCCCATTCTCGTTATCCCACTGGCTCGTCGCGCGGAAGAACATGGAGCTGGTCTCGTTGTTCACCACACTCACCGTCGGGGCATCGTCGGTGGCGACAAAAGAGCCATCCGCAGCGAGCTTAACCGTCTTGGCCGCAGCGGACACGTGCACTGTCGAACCATTGAGCCTCATCGCGTCCGAGAACCCGCCGTTAGTCACGAGATTCAGGTAGTTTGTAACCGTCGTCGTGTCGTTGCCGGAAAGCAACAGGACGCAGAAATCATTATCCTTTGAGACCTGCTTCGATGCATCGGTGTTATTCGTGTTGAACGTACTTGCCGAATTACTTGCGTCGTAGTCATTCGCATTCTGGTAAGAGCCGTCGCTGCCAATGCCGCCGATATTCGTATACGTGTAGCGTCCGGTTTGGTTCGTGCCCGCTTCGGACTTAATCGTCGCAGCCGCGGCGATTGCCGCACCATCGCCGAAAAGGCACTCGGCCGCATCGTCGCTCGATGCCTTAACCGCAATCGAGGATTTCGGACTCGTCGTCACATACGGAGAAATCCCCGTCGCATCGTAGAGACCATCCATGCCACTAAGATCGTCAGAATAATCCGCGAACGCAATATAGCTCTTCTGGTTAATGGCTGCCTTATCGCTGCTTCGGAAATAGCAGACTGCAGCGGGAACGTCGGCATTGGTCTGATTGGAACTCAATTTCACATCGATGCCCGCAGCGTAAATTCCCTTGAAGCCGTCTGAATTCTGCGCCGTGCAGCCCACGAGCAAACCTTGGCGTTTCGCGGTATCCGCAAACGTATTCTCGCTCAGAAGCACGTTGGAGAGTTTATACGTGCCCAACGCGTAGCCGACGATACCTCCCGAGAAGTTTCCGTTGCCCCCAGGATGAGTTGACCAGTATGAAGCAATGCCGCTAAACGAGCAGTTCTGGATTGTGGAATTGGTAACATTCACGTTCGCACCAGAGTTATCCGCATTCCCAACGATGCCGCCCATGCGCGAGCCGTCGAAAACCATGCCGCTCACGATGGACCCATCGACCGAAAGCGTTACGCCCGAACCCAGCGTGCCTATAACGCCGCCGCTATGTTCGCCGCTGCCGATACGAATCTTTTCAACAGTGGAGCCGTTAACGGTAACGTTCTTGTTAGACCAGCCGACAATGCCGCCGACGTTTTTTACAGCCTTGTTAGTCGAAGCATTTTGCGTCGCACTGATGGACCCCAGGTAAATCGGAGCATCGGACGACGCTTCCACAGAAGCAGTCACCTTGAATCGATTGACCGCAATTGCATTTTCCGCACGACCAACAAGCGAACCGACGCCACGCGTGCAACCGGAATCTGTCTTGGATGCAGCGCATTCGGTCGTGACCTTCACGTCGCTCATGATGACAAGTTGGCTCGCAGAGTCGCCCTGTCCAGTATTCACGTTTACCGTGCAGCCAACCAACCCAAAGACGCCGCCCGCAGCATTGTCGCTATCCGTGCTCGACGAGTCGATGGCAACAGTGGAATTCGAGGCCAATGCAAAATCATTGCCACTTGTGGCCCATACGCCGCCTTCGCCGCTCGCAACCTTGCCGACAAAACCGCCAGCATTAGACCTGCCAGTAACGAGAAGGTTGGCGTAAGAGCAGTCATAGAGCTTGACAGGGGCGCATTGACCGCCACCGAAATTGATAATCTCGTTTACGCTATCGGACGTACTCCTGCCGCCGTAGCCAGCCGACCCGTAGAGGCCACCGGCATTCTCGCCACCAGAAACTGAGGTCGTTTCGCCGCTATCTGCCACAACGACCACGTTTTTATAGGCTCCATAGCTATTCTGCGAGTTGGCGTTGGCGGTCACTCCAGCAAGGATACCTGTGCCCGTACCGCTTTTCGCATAATTGACCACGGCATTATTACCCGAGTCGAAATACGTCAGAGAAACGTTGCAATTCTTGAAGGTAATATCCTTCACGCTCGCACCGTCGTTGGAAGAGATGCTGTCCCCCACATTGCTCGAAGTGAACGTAACGGTCGAGAAAAGCCCACCGACGCCCGCAACCGAATAATCGTCATCGGTGTATTCCTTGGCGACCGAGCCAAACGTGAATGCAGATCCATTGCCGTTGATGCACGCGATCCATGGAGTGATGCGGTCGCGATCGGTGGATTTCTGCCCCGAATAGCAAGCATTGGAATAGTAACGGCCGGAAAGACCGAGATAGCCGCTACCGTAAGCAGTCATATCGTATGCGACGTCGCTCGCAAACTGCAGGCTGACACCCGTGAGTTTCGATGCGCAAACGTAGCCCGTAGGCGCATTGGCATAGGCACCCACCAAATAAGGTGAGTTGATGTCGGCGGAACTGCTCTCCACATTATCAAGCGGGCCCTCCCAGGCCTGCTTGCCGGGAGCGATGGTATCGTCTCGCACCGAGGTTGAGAAATCGGCACTCGTCAATCCGGAGCCCACGGCAGAGTAGCTCGCATTCCTTACTTTTCCGAATTCCGTATTGCCAAATTTATATCCAGTAGGGAAACTTGAGTCTTTATATCCCTGATAGGCGCGCGACCCGCGGAACACGCCGTAGCCATCGCCATTGTAGTTCGTGTGCGCCGCACCTGCAGCAGCGCCGCTATTAATGATGGCGGAAAGCACGAGCAGTCCCTGCGCATTTGAAACGTTCACCGTAGCGGCCGTCGTATTGCCGCTATCGCGGTAAAGGCCTTGGATTTCAGACGTGGTAACGCACGCGGTGCCAGCGCCCGTGAGCTCATTGACTTTGTAGTTATCGTCGCCGTTATCGACCGTGCATCCCTCACTGAACGCGAAACCGTCGATGACGCGGCCTACGTAAGGATTGTCGTAGAGGTTATCGCTGTTCGCATGCCAAGCGCCGCTTGCGCTCATGTTGCGGAAGATGGCGCCGCCGCCAGCGATGGCGCCCACGTAACCGCCGATGGCGACCAAATGGGGCTTTTCGCCGCCAGCGCTGACGAAAGCACCCGTCGTCGAAGCGGCTCCACTGCCGGAAGCGTCATTTGCCGTGGCGGCAGACGTCAACACGCTCCAAAGCGATGCAAGAAGGTTCGTGCTTGCCTCAGACGCTTCGGAGGTCGTGTTCTCGGTTGAAGCCGCACTCACCGTAACGCCGTCGATAATGTTGTCGCCGCCCATGATGCAGCCAATTACGCCGCCGAAAAACGAGCTTGGCACGCCATCTTCGCTGTTCTTAGCCACATACGAAATCGTATTAGCGGCACCCTTGTACTGAATATTCAGGTCGCGCACGACGCTGCCGTAGCTGTACGGAATAAGGCCCTGAATGCTGAAATTTTCGCTGTTGTTAACCACGAGCGTCGCGCAGGAAGAACCCGAGTCACTCGCCAAGTTGCCCACAATGACACCACGGAACGGGTAGTCATGGGTGCCCAAGCCGTTGAACGCAGAGGTGTCGACCTCAAGGCCGTTCGTCTCGATGCTGAGATAGCAACTCTGAATGTAGCGGCGCATGGTAGCGTTATCGAGAGTTCCGCTTGTCGCCGTCCATATTTCGCTCGTCGAATCGTACGAGCCCGCACTCCATGCGGAATCGCTCGCGCTGTATTGGTATGTTACCTCGTTGTCGGTATTGCCGTCGCTGCGACGCGTGCAGATCGTCGCTTGGTCCTTGGCGATAGTCACGAGCCAGCCGTCGAGCGCGGCGCCGGAATTGATATAGTTCGCGATAGCGCAAAGTTCGCTGGCCGCAGTGATGGAATACGGATCGCCATAGGTTCCGCAACCTACCGTCAGGTTGGCGATACGCTGATTCACTTTAATCTCGTGGTAGGCGGTGCCGCTTTTGCCCTTGGCGACATACGGAAGATAGTCGCCATATTGGGGATTGCCGGCGTCCGCGGTGCGTGCACCGTCGTTGACCAAGCCAGCCGCAAGTTCGTAGGTTGCCTTATCGTAGTACCACAGCTGCTTGCCAGCGTACTCAGCATCATCTCCGCCGGAGTCAATCTCTTTGCCGTAGGTAACCTTGCTGTCGTCGCGATCGGCTTTCGTAAACGTATACGTCGCCGAAGACGCTTTGCCCTGGGCGTAGGAGTAGCTCTCGAGCAGGCTCGCGCGCGTGAAGATGGCATTCTTTCCGTCGCCGGAGTTAAGCGATGGCACCGCCACATTCGTGAACGAAGCCGTCACCTGCTCAGCATCTTCACCACCGAGGTTGCCGAAAAGCGACGTGGCCGCGATGGTATCGCTCGCGTAGTTGCTCGCAGCGATGCCTGCTGCATCGAGCGCGGTGTATGTTCCCAAATTGCACGCGACAAGCGGGGCAAACACCGTGTTCTCGCCAACGCCACGCACCGTAAGCCCGTCGAGCATCAGATTGGTGATGTCCAGCTTGGCAATCGCTTGCTTGCTTGATACACCCCCCATCGCGCCAGAAAGAAGCACGCCGGAAGCGCCCGGGGCGGCGGCGCTCACGTCCATCCCTACGCAACCGGCAAGCGTCACGTTTTTCACGGCGTAGGCATAGGTAGCCGAATCTGGGCCGGCATTGAAATTGCGCAGCAGACCCACGTGCATGTTCATATGCTGGGTCGCGGCGCTCGTGAGCTTGTTGCCCTCTTCCTCGGATTCAATGTCGCTGTTGCAAAATGCAATGGTCGCATTCTGAACCGTGACGTTTTCCCCGTTCACGTCTACGGGGTAATAGCTGTAACCCTCCATGTCCAAATCGGCAAGCGAAGATTCCGAAGAGCCGCCGATGGTGCTCGATGAGCCTGCATCGCCGATTTGGAAATTCGATTCGATTGCGGAAGCCGCGTAGCGAGAGACGCCCCAAAGCAAGAGCTCATTGGGCGTGTCGACGTAGTTGTTGGCCGCGGCCGATTCCGTCGCCGTCGCTGCGCGATCGAGGTTGTAATAATACCGTGAGCTGCCATTTGCCTGCTTGCTTTCACCAAGCTTGGTACGGTTTACGTACGAGTTGCGCTTGCCGGTCTCGCCCGACATGTCGAGTTTCTCGGCCTTCGTGTGCAGCGACACCACACCGTTAACGCCGGAATCGGCCGCATTCGAGCTAGGCTCGCACGTATCGGCGACCCATTCGTCGAAAACAGCGGTATTGCTAGCAGAAATGGCGTCATCGGACGTGTTAACTTTGTACGCCGTATCCCAGTTGGCGGTGTTTTTCAGGTACAGGCCGCTCAACGTGTCGGCAAAACCACTATTGCCGCCAACCGCGACATTGCTGCCGCCCATACACGCGAGCAAACCGAGCTTGGTTGCCTGCGGCGCATTAATGGTCGCGCCGCTCATATCGATAGCATAATCGCCGACGGTCCAAACACCACTCGCGGCATACACAAGTCCACCGACTTGCATCGCGCTGTTTGCCGTAAGAGTTGTGCCGCCTGTCTTAAGGGCGTAGTTGTTTTCGCCGCCCGCAAATGTCACATTCGCTTTGCCCCAGCTGTAGCCCAGCAGACCGCCAGAAAATCCGCTGGCATCGTTGCCCTCGCGCGCAATGCGCAAACCGCTCAAGTCGAGATCCGCAATATTGACAGTCTTCGTGCTGCCGCCGCCCTGCGCAATCACGCCGATGAAGCCACCGACCGCAGCGTATGCGCTGGAGCTCTGAGTGGAAATCGATCCGCTCACAGACACCTTCGTTGCATCGATCGTTGTAGCGCCATCATCCACGCGACCAATGATGCCGCCGACGTTGGAGTTTCCGCTTTCTGCGTCACTCGAACTCATGCTGCCCGCAAAGCTCGCCGTTCCAGTAGAGCCAAGCATCACCGCGCTCGCCGCTTTGACACGGCCGATGACGCCACCGATGCTCACGATGTAGTTGGTGCTGCGGTTGTTCTTGTAAGTGATTGCGACATTTGAGGTCACGTCGTCGCCCGCGCCAATGGAAGTAGTCCCGCCGTTGACGCGCGCTGCAACGGCACCAGCATCGAAGTGCGTAGCGGCCCTATTGTCCGACTTGGCATTGAAGTTCATGGTGCCGGTGACAGTAAGGTTGTTCACCGTGGCGCCGTTGACCTCGCTCAAAAGGCCCAAGCGGTTGTGGTAGTAGACCTTGCCGTTACCCTCGGAGGTGTCATTGGCGTCGATTTTGGCATCACCACGCTGACCGTACGGTTCACCCACAGCAAGCGTTACGGTATTCCCGCCGCCATTCAGCGTGCCGGAGAAAACCCAAGCGGAAGAATCGCCGGATTCGTAGTATGCGTCCTGGGCCAGGCCCGTAATTCCCGTGCCCGTAAGATCGATATCGTCGGCGATGTTGATCGTCGCTGCTGCGAGCTTGGAAACCGTCGTGTTGCCGATTCCGCTCACACCCGAGAAATAACCCAGGGTTTGAATGGTAAGGGCAAGGCAGGCAAATTCGTCAATGGAAGAAAGATTGATTGTGGACGATGCGAACTTCAGCTGCCTACCCCACGGGCGCCCCAATCCATCGACGGAAGAGGAGACAGCAGAATCCATATTGGGTGAGCTCTCGGAAAGCCAAAACCGCGGTTGGTGAGTTGTCTCGTCAAGCTGAATGAGATCGGAACTCAACCCGCCGCCGCCAAGCCGCACAACCTCGTTGTGGCCGAGCATTGTCTGAGCGGCCGAGCCATTGCCGCCAAGGTCGTCGACCGCAACAGCGCTGGGTCGTTTGAGAGTCCAATTGCTATCGCTGCCGCTACCAGCCGCGAAAATCAACGAAGGTTCCTTCGTGCTGGTGATGGCAATCTGCCCCGCTTGACCATTGGCATTGGCGGACAAGTTCAAATTCGTGAGATCGGTCGTGCCACGCAGGCGAATCGTCCCCACCCAGGTCTCGCCGGCAACGCCAGCGCCCATGCTGACCTCGCCCGCAGTGCTTACGGCCACATCGCCAACGTCTGCCACGGAATACTTATCCACGCACCCGACAACACCGCCGAACGAGAAGCTTACCGACGGGCTGTCCCAGACGACCGAGGCGTTATCGACGATGAGCGTCGTGCCCGTTCCGTAACCACTGCCCAGCGAACCCACGAGGCCACCGACGGTTCGCGCCTGCGCAGCGCAGGTGCCTTCAACTGCGACGTTGCTCACTGTGATGGCATGCGTGCTGGCATAGTAGCTGTTGGAGATTTTTTCGCTCGCACTCGTATCAACCACACGGCCAACAATACCGCCATAGACGACCGAGCCTCCGTTTTCGGTAAGAGCGCTCTTTAAAGTGGCCGAAGCGTCGTTAGCGCCCTCGAAGACGACATTGCCATTCGCAAGGTCGAGATAGCCGAAGACGGCACCTGCATTGGTCTTGCCCTTGAGCTGCACAGCCTCGGCGGCCGCGAATTCATTGTTGGCAGTGAAGGTTTTATCGCCAGCAAAGCTGACGCTGCCGACGAAACCGCCAGTATTCTCGCTTGTCGAAGAGCCAACCGCAGAGGGGCAGATAAATGTCGCACCGTCGGACTGGTCGAGGGTGAGCTTCGCGGCTTTGCCAATAAGACCGCCAGAAGCGGTGGTGCCTTGAGCGAGGAGGGTGCTGAAGTCAACGACGCCAGTGAGCTTCACCGTGGAGCCAGCGGCGGAACCGGCCTGGCCCGTAAGTCCGCCCGCAGAACCGCCCGCAGATTTGACGACAACGTTAATGGGAAGCGCGAACGAGCCAATTTCCACGGTGGCGCCATCGCCGACCTCGCCGACAAACAAGCCTGCATTGCCCTTGCGGGTTTGGACGACACCGTCGCCACTCACGCCGCCAAGGCCATCGACGCTTTCAATCGTAAGCTTGCCGGAGGAAATCGCGTTAGCCAGCAATCCTATATTGCCCGAATAGGTCGCACCGCCAACGCTCATCGCCTTGCGCACGCCCGAAAACGAATATGTTGCCCGCAATGCGACGGTTGCCGTTGAAACGCCGACGAGCGGCGCGCTCAGAGCAGCCGAGCCTTCGGAGATGTCCTTAGTATCTGTGGGGTCGGCAACATCGATCGTTACAGCAAGCGTACCTTCGCCCGAAAGCGCGGTTGCAACCATGGGTTCGTTGTAGCCCACTGCTCCTAACCACTTGATGTTTACCTCGCCATTTACGCTGGTAAGTTTGAGTGCGTTATACACCGTACAGTCGGCCTTGACCTGGAGCGACTTACCAGAGCCATCAACAAGTCTTCCGGCAAAGGGATAGTTTTCGCTGCCAAACCCCTTAAAAGGATAGGTTTCGTTCTCAACGACGCACAAGCTGATGGCGTCGCCCGTGCTGCCCCCAAGTTGAAGCGTCGCATTCTGATAGAGTTCAGGACTCGCGTTGGAAACCATCTTCAAGCCAACGCTGTCATAGAATGTGATGGTCTGCCCGTCGCTCGATACGGAGCCATGGCCCCCATTCGACAATGCGCTTTTCAGGTCATCAATCGTGGCGAATGCATAGGTTTCAGCATTGGCATCAACAAGCGCAACGGCATCGCTTTCAGAACCCTCGGAAGATTCCTCCTGGCCGTTGGCGTCCGTCGCATCTGCGCCGCCGTCAGCCGACAATCCCTCATCGGAATCGATTGCTCCAGCCTCGTTAGCATCTTCAGAATTGACGGCATCGCCCCCGATGCCGCTCACGCCATCGACCGTATCGCCTTCGGAATCGGCGGACGCATCCTGCTGTTCAGACGCTACCACCCCAACCGTTTCTGAGGCAGCGTACGCAGGCAAGGCAAAACCGAACCCCTGAAATGCCAGGAGCATGCTTAGCCAGATTGCGGTTGTACGTTGGAGCAGCCTCACGCCTTTGTTGTCACCTTTTGTTTTCTTCTAATAAGCCGAAGTATCATTCGGCCTTTTCAACTGATATCTTCAAATTATCCCATTTTGTTGGGCTCGCACTCGAAACTCGATAAAAGCTCACGATGCTGCTGCCTGGCTGCATCGAAAACACAGCGCTGCCGTTTTCGGCATCGATTTCGGCATCGGTATATTTCGCCGTAAAGTACGGATCGATCTCAACAACGCTCGCATCCCACGTTAGTTTCACCTTCGTTTCGATACCCGTCACGGTAACCAGATAGTTATAGGCATCGTATTTGCTGAAATCGCTCGCCCTATTCACAAGGACACCCGAAACCGATGCGGCCTTCACGCTCGAACGCTTGCCGGGAACGATTTTCGCAGCCAGGCACGTCAGCTTCGTTCCGATATTGCTCGCAGACGTATCGACCTCGGCTTTCACCGTGAAAACGGCTGACCCGAGCACGCTTTCGGGAAACGTGATCGTGTACGTTTTTACCGTGGCCTTGTTGCCCGGCAGCGTTATCGCTTGGCCAGTCGGCTGCGCTTCGCCGTCGCACGATATGCCCCACTCGCCCGCATTGCTCGCATCCACCGTCAACGTATAAGGAACGTCTTTATCATTGACCACCTGCCGGTCGTCGAGCAGGCAGTTGTACACGCTGAACGTGAAGCTGCACATGCCATCTACGGGATCGACGACGACCGAGCTCGTGTCAATGACTTCCGGGTCAGAGTAATAGCCAACAAGTACATCCGAAGCAAACAGGCTTTGCGTGGCATTCGTGACCTCGACAGCTTTCAAATACGCATTGCCGGTATAGGCCGCCCACGTAAGTCGCATGCCAACCGCAAGCGCAACTACGCACAAAACAAAGAAGCCAACCATAATGCAATGACGCATGCGCTTCGATGAACTCGAAATGCTGCACGCATCGTTTTGGTCGTTCTGGTTTTCCTGCACGGTTGGCACCTCCTTTCCTTTGCACGAGCAACGCCCGCAAGCATTCGCAAATAACTATCCCGATGTTGTGTTTCGCGCGATAAGGTAGACGATATCGGTTTCCTTTACCGATTCCGCCCATGTAAGCTCAATAATGAAATTAGTCACATCGGCCGCACTTCCATCGGTTTTCACATCGAGGTCCGATGCGTCAAATGTGCAGTACCGATACAGCGGCGCTGCGTTGCCTTGCACGCTCGTATAATCCCCAAACGTTGGATCCGTTGAGCCGGTAGGCGCATTCGCAATGCCATCGCCATTTTCGTCGTTGACGACCTTGAATGTGAGGGGGTTGCCGTTCTTGCTCCACGAATAGCTTCCTGCCTCCACAACATCACCCGCATCACCAACCGCATTCACGGTTACGCGATAGACATTGATCGCAAGGCCGCTGATATTCGTGGTGTTCGCGACGTACAGTTCAAAGGGCGCACCATCGCTTTCGACGCAGAAACCACGGCGAACGGTGACATTTTCATCGGCATCAACGTTGCTTGCGTCATACGACAAATCGAGCTGCTCGACCGTCGTTTCGCCGGGACCAAGAATCCGAAGCTTGGAAGGCTCGCGCACCTTGGCGACGGTCGAGGCGCTCTGGCTGCCCCCAAACCACGTAAGCGTGACACCCAAAACGAGCACCGCAACGGCCAGTACGGCAAACGCAGCCATCAAGCGCTTTTCGCGATAGCCGGAGGCATCTTCGCGCGATTTTCCGATCAATCTCACGAGGCAACCTCCTCGGCGGTAAAGCGAACTTGAAGAAATGCCGCGCAGCTACCCAAGGCTTCATCGGCGTAATTGTAATAAGCAGAGCAGGACTGCAGATTTGCCGCCGCCATATCTGACGAAACGCTAGGAAGATTGCCTACGCCTGTTGTGCTCCAATCTTCAGCGCGATAGAACTGGGCCCTGCTTTCAGAATCTGCATTGCTGCCCTTGCTCGCATTGATGGTCGCGAGCAGGCCTTCATACCCGACAGATCCCGTGCTCTCAAACAGATTGGGGTTGTAGTTGATCTTTCCCGTAAGCACAAACGAAGAAAATTGGCTTGGCCACACCCAGTACAATGTGATGGTGACGGGCTCGGTGGTTTCGGAAGAAATCGCGACCCCATCGGCATCTTTCGCGCAAAATTCGCCCGAGTCGATGCTTAGCGTCTCATCCAGGACAGGGTCCGCATAATAACCGTTCTTGTAAGTTTTGAAGAAAACGATATGTCCACGGAACAAATCTTCAAGGTCTGCTTGCGAAGGAATTACTTTGCCATCGGCAGAGACGGAAGAGCGCACCTCGACGGTGCGTTCCATGGCGATAGTGATATCGCCCACGTTTTTAGCGACGGGCGTCACGGTAATCTGCAACTCGCCCGACGATCCCGGCCGAAGCGAACCTCCATCGTAATTGTTCAGGTTGAACGAAGCGGAAACCTTCATAGAGTCGCTCGTCTGCAAACCCGTTGGTTTGCTTGCGGAGCCTGTCGATGGGCGTTCGTAGTAACCCACATCGGCATTTTGGTCGCCCGAGGCGCCATCGATACTGAAACGCGCAGCCTTCGCCCCGATGGCCGACGTGGTGGCATCCACGCCACTGTTATTCGCAAACCATGCCAAGCTTGCAAAGACGATGGCGACCACCGCAATAACGAACAACCCCGAAACCGCGAAGCGCTTCCAGAAATCTTTCAACGCATTCGCATGCACGCTCGCAACCTCGCGGCATTCATCGGCCGTTCGGTCTTCGAATTTGGTATGTTCGGTCTTTTGATTCATCGTGCGATGGAGGTCTCCGCGAAAGTAGTGAAGTGATAGTGGGTTTATCTTCGCTGAAATTGGCGCTCGCGACGATTTTGCCGCCCGTTGCAAGCTTGCCGCGATAGCGGCACCGCGCCCCTGGCCAACGTTTCCGCAAGTCGCCTTTTTGACGGAAAAAGGGCGGCATCCTAAAGATCCGCCCTTTCTTCTAGCTGGTATGGTTAGAGCCGATTACTTGTTATTCGGGGTAGCCGTGAACGTTACCGTCACCGCATTGGTCGCACCCAGCTTATCATCAACGAGGTTCGCTGTAGTGATGTTGCTATCGCTGCCTTCATAGTAGAGATAGACATGAACAGCGGTATCGGTGCCAGCCTTGATTTCGCTGGCGAACGTCACCTCGGAATTGCCGTCCTTAGACGAAAGCTTCAGCTCGTACTTGCTCTGATCCGCATTCAGGCCATACACAGCCCAGACGGTGCCATCGGAGTTGGTAACAAGAATGCGCAGCGCACTTTTGAGGGAAGACTCCGTGGTTCCCGCAGTGACTTCCTTAACCTTCAAATCGCTGAGAGTTTGGCCGTTTTTGGCGCTGATGTTGTAATCCTGCTGCAGGGCGAACTCGCCACTCGTGGCCGCCGCCGTCGTGCCGGCCGTCGTGCCGGCCGTACCAACGCACTC
>CAVGRL010000020.1:0-37527 GCA_963631715.1 Bacteroidaceae bacterium | reverse complement strand
TGGTCTTGCCCAACAACCCCACGCCTGTTTCAAGCTTCGCATTACCACACGAACCAGTGGCCCTTTGGCCTCCGGCCTGGCGATTGGCGCGAGCGCTCGAAAGCACACGAGCGCAACGAAAAGCCGTCACGTCCGCTCTATGAATGATATGCGTTTTAGTCGTCAACGAAGAACCCCCCCCCCACAGAATTGCGAGGTAGGTATCAAGAAATCCTGCAAACATCATCGGCACCCGCCGATCGCCGCGTTAGCCACGCCACGACCAACTGCACAACACGAATCCTCATCGCGGCACAGAACAGAAAAGGCCGACTTCCGCAAACCACAAGACCCCATGGCGGAAGGCTTAGCCTCCCTATTCATGAAATCCCGCACCTGCACAGCTCGTCCTCTCACGCCCCGCAAAGCTTGCTCGAGCGCGAGTCCAACCAAACGCGCACTAAACGCGCAACGAAACCCGACCAGAAAGCCACAGAGCTTGTTTTTTCGTTCCCTTTGATGTGGGGACATTATACACAACGCACCCCTCCCTCAAAAAAACTTCTCCTCAATTTGCTTTTTGCGCAAAAATGCCCTCTTAGCGCCAACAAAGGGAAACCAAGCCGAGGCATTCCATAAAATCTTTTATTTACCTGGGATTATTGCAACTTACACCTACCGCATCACCACGCGAAGCGAGCCGAAAACGCCACACGCCTCTTGCGCCCAATCAAACGTTCCCCATCGCAAACACGCACAAGGCCACATAAACGGCAAGAAATTACCTGCGAACGGCCACGAACGGCGCACGCGAAAACCGAGCCGCCCGCGCCGCTACGGCATCTCGATGGAAGTCTTCACGCGCATGCCAAGCTCGGCCATGCGCGTGCGAAGGGAAGCGTACGGAATCCCCAAGGCATCGGCGGCTAAAAACAAATCCCCATCAACCCGGCGAATCACGTCGACAATCCTCGCACGGTCGGCCTCGATAGCCGCCATCGCATCGCGCGGCGCAACCGCCGACGCCCCGCCGCCGGGAAAGCCAGCGCTCGCCGCGGCGGAAAACCCGCCATCACCATCAACGTCGTACGCGTGCCCATCGGGCTGCCATGCCGTAGAAACGCCAGCATCGCCCACCACCTGCGAAAACTCGCCGGCGCGTCGCAAGCCGAAGTTCGCCATGGAATCGAAGCTCTCTGGGCACGAAGCAGAACCGCGCAAAGCATCGGCCCCGGCCGCCACGCCGCCATACGCCCCAGCGCTGTAACCGCCTGTCGGAAGCCCATAGCTTCCAGCGAAAGCGCCCCCGCCAGAAACCGAGCTCGACGAATACGCCGCCGCACCATAACCGCCGGTCGAGGCCCCAACGAAGCCGCCGGAACCAGACCCCACGCCCGCGCCTGCCGCAGCAGCCGTCATGGAAATCGCCGGACCTTGAAACGACATGCCCAGCGAAACGGCGTTCGCGATATGCACAGGCAAATCTTCAAGCGTGACCTTCGAGCCCTCGCCCGCCATGATGAGGCTTCGCTCAACAACGTTGCGCAACTCGCGCACGTTGCCCGGCCATGTATAGCTCGCAAGCACACCCATAACCTCTTCGCTCATCGGCGTGCACGGCAACTGCAGCGAATCCGACAAATCGCGGTTGAAATGCTCCACCAACAGCGCAACATCGCCCTCGCGTTCGCGCAGCGGCGGCAGAACAACCTCGACCATACTCAATCGGTAATACAAATCGGCGCGGAAACGCCGCTCGTCGATAAGCTGGCGAACGTTTTGGTTCGTAGCCGCCAAAAAGCGCACGTCAAGCTGGTGCGGCTCGGTCGAGCCCAGCCGGGTGACACTTTGCTCTTGAATCACGCGCAGAAGGCCCACCTGCAAATCGAGCGGCATCTCGCCGATTTCGTCCAAAAACAGCGTTCCGCCATCGGCGGCCTCTATCTTGCCGATTGAGCCGCCTTCCTTCGCCCCAGTAAACGCGCCCGCTTCGTACCCAAACAACTCGGCAGCGAACAGATCGCGAGGAATCGCCCCGCAGTTGATGGCAACGAACGACCCCTTACGCCCCGACATGCGGTGCAAGGCGCGCGCCACGACCTCTTTTCCCGAGCCCGTCTCGCCCAGCAAAAGCACGTTCGTCTTAATGGGGGCAACCTTGCGCACCAACTTGTCGACGCGCTTCCACGCGGGCGATTCGCCGATATAATCCACCACGTCTTTCGCCGATGCGCGCCCAAGCGTCTTGCGGCTGCCCTTCTCCTGGTGAACGGCTTCTGGCGACTGGGTCTGCGCAGCACTGCCATCGCCTGCACCTGCACCCGAAGACGCAGTCGAGGGGTTGGCGAACACGCACACGACGAAAGACAAGCCATTGCCCACATCGACCGTCGAGCGGCGCAGAAGCGAAAGCGAACGCTCTTCTTTCTTGCGACCCTCTTTGAAAACAACCTCGACAGGCTCGCCTTCTTTGATCGAGGTTTCCATCACGTATTTCAGCCCGGTCTTCTTCGACAAATACGCCGAAAGCGACTGCGCGCCGTAAGAAAACGTCTCATAGCGCGGCAGGTAGGAGTGCATGGCATCGTTTGCAATAAGCACATTTCCCCGGCGGTCGAGCAGCACGACCGGCTGGGTCACAAGGCGAACGAGCGGCTTGAAAAACTCGGCCGTGGACAGCTTTGCCCACATGCCGCGGCCGGCCAAGAACAGCTCGTTTGCCAAATCGACCGCAGTGGCGCACATATCGAGCGCGTATTCGGGCAGCATGCCGAAGGGATCGTTGAAGTTCATCGCGCCGAAGTACATGCCCCGGCTATCGAGGTAGGGCGCGCTTACGCCCGAATACGTCTGCGCTATGGCGCGGTACTGCTCGAAGCCTTCCACACGCACGGGCTTTTTCTCGTAGGGAACGATGGTGGCGTTGCCCGTTCCCACAACCTCCTCAAGCACATAGGTCCCGAACGTGCGCGGATAAAAGCTTAGGGGCGACTGGAAACCGAAGACGAAGCTTTCCTGGTCCATAAGCGACACATTGCAGTTCAAAAGCGCCACGACCATGCGCATGACCGGCGTGTTCGCCGCCAGCGAATGCGAATAGGCGCGCTGCTTTTCGGCAAGCAGCTTTTCGTCCATGGGAGGAAAATCGCTCGACCAGGGATTTACGCCCGCCGCACGGCAGCGCTTCCACGACCGGGCTATCTCGGGGCGTACAACCGCCTCATCGATATTCCCCGTGGCGATGAACCTGCGCCATGCTTCAACTTGGTTTTTCTGATCGTACACTTCCCACCCCTTCTGCCATATTCGTCTATTCGCCGTCTTCGGCGCCTTAAGCGGGCCGCCCTACGACCCCCGCGACCAACGCCGGCGCGATTGGGCCTCAATGCCCAGCGACTCGCGATATTTCGCCACCGTGCGCCGTTTTATGTCGATGCCTTTGCCGTTAAGGGCCTCGCACACCTTCGCGTCGCTTAAAGGATGCTCGGGGTCTTCCGCGGCGATGAGGTCTTTTATCATCTGTTTGATTTCGAACGACGAGACCTCGCCCACAATCGACTGCGCGCCAAGCCCCATGCCCGAAGAAGTCCGCGGCATCGCGCGCGTGAAAAACATCTTCAAAGGAAACGTTCCCCATGGCGTTTGCATATATTTGCCCTGCACCGTGCGGCTAATCGTGGAAACGTGCACGTCCAAAGCATCGGCCGCCTGCTGCATGGTGAGAGGAACGAGCGCCGAGCCGCCCGTAAGGAAGAACTTGAATTGGCGCTCCACAAGAAAGGTCCCGAAACGCTGCAGCGTTTGGCGGCGCTGCTCAAGGTTGCGCAAAAACGAATCGGCCTCGTCCCGCTTTTCGCGCAGGTAATCGGCCGCTTCGCGCATAAGGCCGCCCTCTTCCATCATGGCGACGTATTCGGCATTCAGCGTGAGGCAGCTTTTCGAAGCGCCCACGACCTCAACCGAAAAATCGGAGCCACGCCGGCGCACGATAATATCGGGCACGACAAAGCGGGCATCCGGCTTTTGGTAGAACGTGGCGCCCGGGCGCGGATTCATGGCCAAAACCTCGCGTTTGAGGCGCGCCATTTCGTCGATCGAAACGCCCAGTTCGCGAGCGAGCACCGAGATGCGCCCAGCGGCCAAATCTTCCAGGTGGTTCTTCACCAAATCGCGCAGCGTATGCGCGCGCGGCTCATCGGGCGGTATTTGCAACGCCAAGCACTCGCGCACGTCGCGCGCACCGACTCCCGCAGGCTGAAAGGCCTGCAGCACGCCGAGCAGCTCTTCAACGACGTCGTAATCGGCCCCACAATCGAAGGCGATCATGCCAATATCGCCCGCAAAGTACCCGTCTTCGGTAATATTTTCTATAAGCGCATCCATCACGCGCGCACGAGATTCATCCAAATGCAGGTCGGTCGCCTGCAGGTGAAGGAACTCCTGCAGCGTTTCGGTCTCCATGCAATCATCCTGAATGCGCGAGAAATCCCATTCGGTAGCACCGGCGATTCCCTGCGTGCGGCGCGGCGCAGCCCACCCGGTCACATCGCGAGCCTTGTCTTCGGCACGTTCTTTGGCATCTTCAAACGCCTGCTCGCTTGGCAGCGCGTCGAAGCTGAAGAGGTCGTCTTCGTAATTGATTTCGAGCAAGGGGTTACCCTCTGCCACAGAGGTAATGCGCTCGGGCAGCGAAGTCACCGGCAATGCGAGCACTTCGAGCCCCTGCATGGAAACCGGCGCAAGGCGTGTCTTCGTTTTCGTAGAAGTTTTCGGCGTCAATTCCACGGACAAAGACCCCAAAGCCACGCGCACCCCCTTCAAACCACAATGCAGCAGCGCAATCCAAGCACTTCGGAAAGCCACGTTTACCGCGCTTTCTGCGCGCTTTTAGCGCTATGATCCATGCCAGTTTTAGCTATTGGCACATTTTAACTGTTGACAAAAACGATATCCATGCCAAACGATAAGATTTGACTATGTATTTTTGAAATGTCGACCATAGGTGCCTTTTTGGCACGGAATATGCTAAGCGACAAAGGGGAATGGTCCGTTTCACAACGGCTTTTCAACAAGGGGGATTACATGAGCGAGCCAATCACCAGCGAGCAAGACGTCTGCGCAACGGAGGCGCTCGACCTAACGAGCGTGAAGCGCTGCGCGGCCCCATACGGAACGCGGGCGATTGCCGAAATTCGCTTGGCCGAGCCGGCCGACTACCCCGCCATCGTCGCCATGGGACAAGCTGCCGACATGGGAACGCTCGAAGGCTTCGAAAACACGCTCGTTGCCACAGATAGCGCCGGCACAATAATGGCGTTCTGCCGCTTGCGTATATACGACGGCATAGCTCACGTAAACCCCATCGTGGTCGACGAATCGCTGCGCGGGCACGGCGTCGGCGCAGCCCTTATGCGCGAGGCGCGCGAGCGCTATGGCGAACTGCGCTTCGTGGCACGCGGAAGCGCCGTTGGGTTCTACACGTTCATCGGCTGCATGCCCATCGAGTGGAGCGAAGTGGCGCACGATGTGGCGGCCGACTGCGACGAATGCGACCAAGTTCAGCAGTGCGCTCCCGTTCCCATGAAATTCCCGAAGGAATAGCTCAAACATGAAAAGGGCTGGTCAGAAGGCCCAGACCAACCCTTTGCGACATATCCCATCTATTCGAAGGCGCCATTTACCTTCGCGCCCTTCACACAGGCGTTTAAGCCTCGCACGTCTCTACGGTAAGCTCGTGAACAGGAGCGGCTTCGCCCGGCTTGCGAAAACGGATTTCGCCGGTCTCGGGGTTCATCGCGTCCACGATCGCGAGAGACTCCAAATGGTAGCCTCGATCGCGAAGGCTCTTGCCGCCGGGCTGGAAGCCCTTTTCAACAGCGATTCCAATGCCTTCGACCGTGGCGCCCGCAGCTTCCACGATCTCCAAAAGTCCGTTTAGGGCGCAACCGTTCGCCAAAAAGTCGTCGATTATAAGCACATGGTCTTCAGGGCCGATGAACTTCTTGGAAACGATGACGTCGAAAACCTTGCCATGGGTAAAGCTCTGGATGCGCGTGCGATACATTTCGCCGTCGAGGTTGATCGATTGAGCCTTCTTGGCGAATACGACCGGGGCGTTGTCGAAATGACGCGCGGCCATGCAAGCAATGCCGATTCCCGAAGCCTCGATAGTAAGGATTTTATTGATAGGGCGATCGGCAAACAGGCGCTTGAATTCCGCCCCCATGGCATCGAGCAGGTCGATATCAATCCGATGGTTCAAAAAGCCATCGACCTTCAAAACGCCTTCGGCCTTTACCACGCCATCGCGCCTGATTCGCTCTTCAAGAAGCTCCATGCCAAAGCCTTTCCGCCGCATGCGCGCTGCCGCGCGCCCCCTTTCGCTATGAATCGCTAGTTTAACAGCGAACGGGGCGCGCATCGGCAAAATTCAAACGTGCAAGAAAAAGGCGTTTTAGTTCTTGGAGGCCATGCGCCCAAAAAAGCGCGCGAGCAGATTGAACGCCAAGATGCACACCATGAGCACCGCGGCAGTGCCATTCGAAACGGCATCCAAATCGGGCACGACGCCTTCGCTGTTGATCTTCCAAATATGCACAGCGAGCGTTTCTGCCGGGCGAAAAACGTTCCACGGGCACGACGCGCTCGTGAAATCGAAGCTCGTGAAATCGAGCATGGGGGCCGATTGCCCAGCCGTGTAGATAAGGGCCGCGGCCTCGCCGAACACGCGCCCGGCCGACAAGATGATGCCCGTAATGATGGCCGGCAGCGCGGCAGGCAAAAGCACATGAATCGTGGTTTCCCAGCGGCTCGCGCCAAGGGCAAGCCCGCCTTCGCGCTGGTCGTTCGGAATAGCTTCGAGCGCCTGCTGGATTACGCGAACCAAGATAGGCAGGTTGAACATCGTGAGCGCAAACGCGCCCGACAGAATGGAGAAGCTCCAGCCCATCTGAAGCACGAAGAACAAAAAGCCGAACAGGCCAACCACGATAGACGGAAGCGACGAAAGCGCCTCGATCGCGGTTTTCACGAAATGCGTGAGCCGATTTTTCGGCGCGTATTCCGTCAGGTATATCGCACCGCCCAAGGCAACAGGAACAGAAATCACGAGCGTGAGCAGCAGCAGGTAAAACGAGTTGAACAATTCCGGGCCAATGCCGCCGCCCTCTTTGAACTGTTCCGGCTTTCCCGTAAGAAAGCTCACATCGAAAAGCTTGCCCGCGCCATTCACCAAAATGTAGGCGATAAGCGACACCAACAGCACGCAGATGATGCCGACGATAGCCCCGAGCACGCCCGTGGCCGCTTTATCGGCCGCGGCCGTGCGACGCGCACGAGCAACAGCCTGGGTTTGAGTGGTTCCATTAGCCATTGTGCTGCAACCCGCCTTTGCGCTCGATGAAATGAATCACGGAAATGAAGACGAACGACATCGCCAGCAGCAGCAAGGCGAGCGACCACAAAACGTCGCTGTACACCGTTCCCATCATCTCGTTGCCGATGCCCATAGTAAGCACACTCGTAAGCGTGGAAGCCGGCGTGAACAGCCCATCGGGCATTTGAGCCGCATTGCCGATTACCATCTGCACCGCAAGGGCCTCGCCGAACGCACGCGTCATGCCAAGCACGACCGCCGTGCACAACGAAGGCATCGCGGCGCGAAGCACCACATGCCAGATGGTTTGCCAACGGCTCGCGCCAACCCCGTAAGAGCCTTCCCGATAGGCCTTCGGCACGGCGCTGAGCGCATCGATGGAAAGGGACGTGATCGTGGGCAGAATCATCACGGCAAGCACGAGCGAGCCGGCGAAAATGCCGAAGCCCGTGGTGTTCGACCAACCGCGGCACCACGCCACCACAACCGTAAGGCCGATAAGGCCGTACACAACCGAGGGAATTCCCACGAGCAGCTCAACGATGGGCTGGAAAATCGTTCGCCCGAAACGCGGCGATATTTCCACCACGAAAATCGCCGACCCGATGGCGAACGGAAGCGCGATGGCCGTGGACAGGAGCGTCACCGAAAACGACCCCACGATCATGGGCAAGGCTCCCACGGTAGGATTGCCGTTCGCATCGGCCTGATGGGGGTTCCATGTGGTGCCGCAGAAAAAATCGATGGGCGAAATGCCGTCGACGAAAAAGGTAGCCAAGCCATGCTGAGCGACCATGAATACAAGCGTGATGACCAAAAGCACGATGGCCGTAACGCACAACCCCGAAACCGATTTGCCGATAAGCTCAATGCGGCTTTTTGGCATGGGCTTTCTTGCCACGAGACGAACTCCTCTCCTTGGGGCGAACAAACGCAAGCGACGCAACAAGGCGCGCGACCGCAAAACGCACGAAAGCCCGACCGCCATGAATGCGGCCGGGCAATGGTGGCGAACTTACAGCTTGGTCACGTTGCCGTCGGCGTCGCGCTCAACCTTCATGCCCGAAACGGAGATATAGCCGTTTTCGGAAACAAGGCTGTTCTGAACCTCGTCGCTCATCATGAAGTCGATGAACGCCTTGGTCGCCTCGTCGGCCTCTTTGGCGGTATACATGTGCTCATAGGCCCAAATCTTCCAGTCGTTGGTCTCGACCGTGGAGGTCTCGGGCTTTACGCCGTCAACAGACAGCGCCTTCGTATTGTCATCGTAGTAGGAAAACGCCAGGTAAGAAATAGCGCCGGGGGTGTCTTTGACCATCTTGGCAGCCGTGCCCGAAGAGTCCTGCTCTTGCGGGGTGAAGGTGTCGGGCACCTTGGTGCCAGCAAGCACGGCCTTTTCGAAAACGGCGCGCGTGCCCGAGCCAGACGCGCGATTGATGACGGTAATGGCCAAATCGCTACCGCCAACCTCTTTCCAGTTGGTGACTTCGCCGGTAAAGATCTTCTTCAGGTTCTCCATCGAAATGTCGTCGACGGTGACCTCTTTGTTCACCACAGGACCCATGCCCACGACGCACACCTTGTTATCGGTGAGCTTTTCAGCGTCGGATTTATTATCGAGTTTCTCTTCGGCGAACACGTCGGAATTGCCGATTTGCACAGCGCCCTGAACAATCTGGGTGATGCCCTGGCCAGATCCGCCGCCCTGTACCGTAATGGTCACGCCGGAATTCTCGGCCTGGAACTTCTCGGCCGCGGCCTCGACGAGCGGCTGCAGCGCCGTAGAGCCAACAGCGGTGATGGAGCCCGTAAGCGCCTTGGTTTCGGTGCTCGCAGAGTCGGAATTCGAGCTTGAGCCGGAGTTGCTAGAGCAACCCACCAGGCCGCCCAAGCCGGCCAGAATAACGGTGCTTCCCGCAACCGTGAGGAATTGGCGGCGGCTCATAGAGTAGTTCTGCATGGTATGCGTTCCTTTCGGATGAAGTTTCCCTTCCATGAAACCCATCTTGCAGGCCGCGCGTCATGCCTACGTAAGGCGAACGTCAAAGCCGAGTAAAGCCATCCCGCCGTTTTCCTTGGCGCCGGGGTCCCTAAACCAGCGGTTTGCTACCGACCGCTCGCCCACCACGCACTCATCTGGCGCCCGCTGCGGCTTACCGCGCGGGAAACGCCACTTCGATAATCGTTCCTTGGGGAGCATTCGACGAAACGGTAATCTTGGCGCCATGCACCTGGGCTGCATGCTTTACGATGGCCAGCCCCAAGCCGCTTCCGCCTGTCTCTTTCGAGCGACTTTCGTCGACGCGGAAGAATCGCTCGAAAACGCGCTCGCGCAGTTCAAGGGGAATCCCGATTCCCGTATCGCTCACGCGCACGCAGGCCGCGCCATTCGCCAAGCCTACGACTTCGACGCGCGCCGAACCGCCTTCCACGTTGTAGCGAATGGCGTTTTCGAGCAGGTTGCGCACCAATTCGCCGATGATGCGCGAATTGCCCTTCACGCAAACGGGCTCGTTATCGAGCCGCTTGATGCTCGACGACACATCAACATCCAAATCGGCCGCATAGGGGCGCAAACGAACGCACGCATCGCTCGCAATGGATTCGAGCGACACATCTTGATCCATATCCACGCCCAAATCGCTGCCCACCGATGCATCGATGGTTCCATCGGTGTTCACCACCGTCCCCATGTCGTCGAGCTTCGAAAGCGAGATGATGTCGTCAACCATCCCCTTCATGCGCTGAGATTCATCGTGGATCGTGCGTGCGAAGCTTTTCACGTCTTCTTGCTTTGCGATTCCCGCGGCGATGATTTCGGCGTAGCCGGAAATGACCGTAAGTGGCGTCTTCAGCTCGTGCGAGACATTGGCCGTATATTGCCGCCGCTCGCTTGCCTGGGCATCGAGCCTGCGACGTTGCGCATCGAGCCTCATGAGCAGCGGCTTGAGCTCTTCCGGCGCCTGAGAATCGAGAGGATGATCGAGGTCGACGCGCATAAGGTCGGCGGCAATCACGTTCGCCAAAAACCGCGATGCCAACGCCGCGGCAATAAGCGCGAGCGCAATCACGACCGCGCACGGCCCCAGCATTTTGACGACCATGCCCCACACGCTTGACTGCGTTGTGGCGAAACGCAAAACGTCGCTGTTGCACAAGCGCACCGAATGGTACAAAGTGATTTCTTGAAGCGTATCGGAATAGCGGCCTGTGCTGCTCTCGCCCGTTTGTTCGGCCGCGATGAATTCGGGACGCTCGGCATGGTTTTCGAGCGAAGAGACATCGCTCACGTCGTTATCGAAAATCACCGTGCCATCAGAAGAAATGAGGGTAATGCGGCAATCTTCGTCCACAAGCTTCGATTGGTCTTCTAAAAAGCCGACGAGCGCATCTCCATCGAGATTGGCTTCCTCGATTTGCGCGGAGTAGCGCTTGGCCAGGCCAGCAAGCTCGCCTTCCGCCTGCGCATCGAGCGCCGCATACGACGCCGCGGCAAAGGCGATGACGCAGACGAGCGCCACGGCCACCGTCGCCACCATGACGGAAACGGCGGCATTCCTCGAAAGCGAGCGATGCGCCCCTTTCCACCGAGGGCGCATCCGAGTGGCCTTATTCTGTTCGCGAGCGAAAGCGCCCTGATCGTCGGGGACAACCTGCACCACCATGGGCATCACGCCTTCAAGCGATAGCCAACGCCGCGCACCGTCTCAACGTACGTTGCCGCATCGGGGCACGCTTCGGAAAGCTTCTTTCGCAGGGTTTGCACATGGGCATCGACCGTACGAGTTTCGCCTGCGATGCTGTAGCCCCACACCCGTTCGAGCAACCTGTCGCGCGAAACCACGATGCCGCGGTTTTCCATAAGGTAGTGCAACATCTCGAATTCCTTGTGCGTAAGCTGCACCTCGGTGCCGTTCGCCGTCACGCGATAGCGAGCGACATCCAGCCGAATTGGGCCCACTTCAAGAATCGAGCCTTCGGTGGCATCGCCGACGGCTTCTTGCGCATCGCGCTCGCGGCGGCGCAAAAGCGCATTCACGCGGCTGATGAGCTCCATCATGCCGAACGGCTTGGCCAGGTAATCGTCAGCCCCGGCATCAAGCCCGCATACCGTGTCGAATTCGGTCGACTTCGCCGTGAGCATCATGATGGGCACGTTCGCCGTTCGAGCATCGGCGCGAAGGCGCTTGAGCACCGAAATCCCGTCTTCATCGGGCAGCATTACATCGAGGAGGAACAAATCGGGAAGCTCGCCGGCAAGCGCGGCATCCATTTCCGCGGCACGCGAAAACCCACGCGTCGCATGGCCCGTCTGTTCGAGCGTATAAAGCGCCAAATTGCGAATTTGTTCATCGTCCTCGAGGTAGTAAATCATCCGAGAACCTCTCCCTTGTAAAGTCCCGTCAGCGCATATTCTACCCATTCGGCGATGTTTTGGGCATGATCGCCCACGCGCTCCAAATACTTGGCCAGCATAAGCGCCTCAACCAAGTTGGCGGCCGGGTCGCTTTCCTTTTGAATGCCGCGAACGATGTCGTCTTTCACGCAATCGAAAAGCTCGTTGATGGCGGCGTCCTCGGCGATAACGGCACGCGCGGCGGTCGCATCGCGACGCACGAAGGCGTCGGTCGCGTTATGCGCCATGGAACACGCTCCCTCGCCCATGCGGCGCAGGTGCTTCGCGAGCTTGCCGTCGAGCGACCCTTCGAGCGTGAGGGAAATCTCGGCGATATCGGCCGCCTGATCGCCTATGCGCTCCATGTCTCCCACCATTTTCAGAGCCGCCGACACGCGGTGAAGATCGCTTGCCACAGGCTGCTGGGTGAGCAAGAGCTTCAAGCACAGGCTCTCGATTTCGCGCTCTTGACGGTCGATTTCGTCGTCGCCTTCAATAATTTCGCGCGCCTTGGCCCCATCGTGCGATTCGAGCGCTTCGATAGCACCTCGAAGCGACTCTTCCATCGAGCTCGCCATAACGAGCAACTGAGCATCAAGCAGGTGCAATTGTGAGTCGAATACCGAACGCATCATGGCTAGCCGAACCTTCCTGTGATGTAGTCTTCCGTGCGCTTGTCGGCGGGGTGCCCGAACAAGGTGTTCGTGTCGTCGAATTCGACCAGGTCGCCCAAGAGGAAAAAGGCGCATTTATCGGAAACGCGCGCCGCCTGCTGCATGTTATGAGTCACCATGATGACCGTGTAATCGCGTTTCAATTCGATGGCGAGCTCTTCGATGCGCCCGGTCGACAAGGGGTCAAGAGCGCTCGTCGCTTCGTCCATGAGCAAGACTTCAGGCTCAACCGCCAAAGCGCGGGCAATGCACAACCTTTGCTGCTGGCCGCCAGAAAGCGAAAGCGCGCTTTTCTTCAATCGGTCTTTCACCTCGTCGAAGATGGCCGCCTTGAGCAGGGCGTTTTCGACAATCTCATCGAGCGACGCCTTGTCAGATACGCCATGAGTGCGCGGGCCGAACGCCACGTTGTCGTATACGCTCATGGGAAAGGGATTCGCCTTTTGAAACACCATGCCAACACGCTTGCGCAGCAAATTCACGTCGGTCTCTTTGGCATAGATATCTTCGCCGTCGAGGGCGACTTTGCCTTCGATTCGGCACCCTTCGACCATATCGTTCATTCGATTGAGCGTGCGCAAAAACGTTGACTTTCCGCAGCCCGAAGGCCCGATAAACGCCGTGATTTGGTTTTGCGGCATATCCATCGTGATGCTGTGCAGTGCGTGAAACGCGCCGTAATACAAATCGAGGCCCGCAACGGAAATCTTCGTTGCCTGGTCAGCCTGCTGCATGTGGTTCCTTCCATCAAATCGAAAAGCCCGCCGCGCGGCGGGCCAACGTCGATGGAATACGCTAAAGAATTGATCGCAAGCAACCGTAAAAGGACTGCAAAGTTTTAGTAAAACGAGGCTTGGAAGCCCACGGGCGAAACGCCCCTTTGGCCCCTACGATGCCGAAGATGCCGCGCTCGCTTCACGCTCTTCGCGCTCGAGAACCTTCTGCATCGCGGCAATGGCGCATTCGAGCATGCCGTCATCGGGTTCGTTGGTGGTAAGGCGCTGCATCTGCATGCCTGGCCACAGGACTATTTTCACCAACGGGTTTTCCGGGTGGCTGCCTGCCCATTTCACCGTGATCTCGTAGCTTATGCCGGCAATAACGGGCATGAGCACGATGCGCGCCACAATGACGACGGCGAGCTTCGCGGGGCCATCGGGCACTCCCCATGCGGCGATGATGCCATTAAGCGGCGTGATGGTGTACACGAAAATAGCGATGATCATCACCATGATGAGAAACGCCGTGCCGCAGCGCACATGCAAGCGGGGAAAGCTGCGCGCATTTTCGGGCGTGAGCGGCAAGCCGTGCTCAAAGCAATGGATTGTTTTGTGCTCGGCTCCGTGATAGCTAAACATCCGCTTGATGTCTTGCATGCGGCCAATGAGCCAGATATAGAACACGAACACCGCGATGCGCACAACGCCGTCGACGACATTCCACAGAAGCGTTTTGTCGTCGTATTCGCCAACAAGCAGATTGGCGATGAAAGCCGGGGCCACGATGAAAAGCACGACGCCGAGCACGATGCCGAGCACCATGGAAATGGCCATTTCCTTTTTGCCGAATTCGAAAGAATCATCATCGGCCGGCTTCTCAGCTGCGGCATTGGACTGCTCGGCTTCGGGCGCATCCGCTGCACAGTGGGCATCGGCGACCACCACATCGAGGCCGCGTTGCGCACCAAGGGCATCTACCGCCTCATCGGGGTTGCCGAAGTCGTTTTTCCAGCTGAAGGGCACCTCTGCGCCGCCTTGCTCGCTGCAGCTTTGCTGCTTAGGGGCAGAGTCGTTAGCTAGACGCTCGCTTTGCTCCGCCTGCTTCCTCTGATCGGCAGCGGCACTCTCGTCCCCATAGGCATGCATGGCCGCAATCTCGAGCGCCTTGTAGCCCAAAACGAGACTCTCGACGAACGCGCGGCAGCCGCGCACGACGGGCCAATACAGCCAGCCGTTTTTCTCTTTGCCGCTCGCCAAATCGTGTTCTTCAACATAAATGGAACCCGATGGCTCGCGAACGGCTGCAGCCCAGTTGAACTTGCCGCGCATCATCACGCCCTCGATGAGCGCCTGGCCTCCCACATGGGTTTTCAGGGCGCCATCTTCAGCGAATGCCCGCTTAACGGCGCTTTTCTGCTCGCAAGACGCTTTTACCTGAGTAGGTTCAACTTCACTCGACACGCTGGATGCTTTCTTCTAGACAGGCCAAAGAGGCGTCCCCTCGACCATATTCGCAGATAGACCGAAGGGTTGCCCCTGCCTTCGCGTTTACTCGCGCTTGACCTTCGGGTACGGGTTTTTGCAGCTCATCTTTCCCTCTGGGCAGCCAGTTCTCACGCAAGGCGCACCGGCATCGGCAAAGATGAACGGGGCCGTTGGCCGAACAAGCTCGAGCATAGCATGGGACAATTCGCGAATCTCCCATTGGGCTCGATTGCAACAGCGCAGGCTGAAGAAATGCAGCAGCTCGCGTACGTTCATGGTAACGGCGATCTTGCTTTCCGCCGCGTTCGGCAAAAGGTAGCGCGCATCTTCAGCGGGAACGCCTGCGTCCAGAAGCTTTTTGTAAGCGGTCGTAGCCGCTTCGATTGCCTCGTCGAAAATCGCGTTCGTCTCGTCGTTTTTCGCGATGCTTTCCGGCTTCACGACATCGACGCCATCGTTGAATTTCACGTAGCGCTGCGACTGCTGATTGAAGCTCGCCAAGCGATGACGCACAAGCTGATGCGTAAGAGCGCGCGACACTCCATCGATCGCGAACGTGTAGCTCGCGTGCTCGAGCGTCGAGAAATGGCCGCTCGCCATAATCGTCGACAGCACGCTGCGCATGCGCTCTTCAGACATGGTTTCCATAAGCTCGGCCGCGCCTACGGGCGCGTAGCACAACCGAGCGGCTGTCGCGATGGCGCGTTCGGGATCTGGCGTATGGTAGAGCAGTTCAACATGCATGGCGTCCCCCTTCTCGAAACCACTCCATCGTAGCCGACCGAAGGAGGCGTTTCTCGCGACTGCGCAGAAGAAACGTCGGTTTCGCATAAAGCCCGAACACGATATGTGGCTTTCGTTCGATGCGAAGACCGCGGGCAGCCTTGCCGCGCCCTCATTTCGAGAAAACGCCCCGACAAAAAACGCCGCTTGAAGCGGCGTTTCGAGTTACAGCGAGATGCCCTGTTTTTCCAGATAGGCTTCCCATTTCACGAACGATTCGACGGAAATGCCATGTTCGATCTGGCAAGCCTCGTAATTCGCGGTCTCGGCATCGATACCAATGGCCTCCGTCATGAACCGGTACAGCAGGTTGTGCTTGCGCCAAATGGCAGACCCGTATTCATAGCCCTTTTCGGTAAGGGTAATGTCGCCATAATACGGCTGCACTGCGTAGCCTTTTTCTTTCAGATTCGTAATTGCCTTGGAAACCGACGCCTTCGACACGTTGAGCTTCGTGGCAACATCGACCGCACGTATCGGAGAATCAGGAGCGCCAGCCAAGTCGACGATGGCCTCCAAATAGTCCTCGAGCGAATGGCTCAAAGGCTCTTTGGCACGGGACTCGAGCATTGTTCCCGTCTGCGATTCCGTCATATCTGCCTCCTCGAACGGTGCGCACGAGCACCCGCATGCAAACCTGTAGCCACGCAACTTTACCACACATCGAAGCCGCTGCCGAAAAACCGAATCGTCCTTCGTTCGAATTTCTCAGCGAATGGCCGAGCGAAAACGAGCAACGGACCGGCTCCGATATAGGAAAAAGAGGCAGTCAACCGCGCGGAAAGCGGATGGCCGCCGGTCTAATGCCCTCGCGGCTCGACGCGCGACGGCGAGCCCGCCGAAGCGCCCCTAGTGCTTGGCCGCGGCAAGGGCGGCGTCGGCGTCGGCGAGCATTTTTTCGATATTCGCCGACGCGGAGCACCCCGAACCGCAATGCCCCGAGCCGCACGACGAGCACATTTCCTTTTCGCCGCACATGCCTTTTTTCATGAGCAAGCGAACCGATAAGCACACGCACACGATGAGAATTGCCAAAGCGACCGCAGTGCCAATATTCATAGCGAACCTCTTTCCCAATAGGCGCATGCCGCGCCATGCATTCTTCTGCCTGCAACTTTAGCGCTTTTTCGACCCGAACGAACGGCCTATCGATAAATTGTTTGCCAAGGGTCACATATTCAGCACGAACGCAACGCGAGAAGCGCCCCGCAGCTTAAAGCCGCAGGGCGCTTCAGTCGTCCTTATCTCAAGCGAGCGTTTTGCGAGATGCTATTCAGACTTCTCGTTTTTATGCTTGGGCATGGGACGGAAAATCTGGAAGAGCATGGCCGCGGCAAGCGCGATGGCTATGACGGTCCAGAAGTTGAAGGACACTTCGCCGGTAGCCAGGCCAACGAACTGGTTGATCATCAAAGCGACGCACCAGGCGAAACCGGTCATGTAGCCAATGGTGATCCAGAACCACTTAGCGGAACGCTGTTGCTGGCGAATGGTGCCCATTGCAGCGAAACACGGAGCGCACAGCAGGTTGAAGGCGCAGAAGGCGCAGATAGCAGCGGTGCCGCCACCGATCATCTGAGCGAAGCCGTACCACAGGGCGGCGTCGGTCTCGCCGTAATCGGCCAGCTGGGTGATGATGCCCACGGTAGCGACGACGTTTTCCTTGGCAACGAGACCGGTAACGGTGGTCGCCGCAGCCTGCCAGGTATCGAAACCGAGCGGAGCAAAGATCCACGCAAGCACGTTGCCCAAGCCAGCCATCAGGCTGTACTCAAGATAATCGGGGTCCTCGGAATCGAGCAAGCCGAAGCCCGAGCCCGCATCGCCGAAGTTCATCAAGAACCAAATGACGATCGTCGACAGGAAGATAATCGTACCGGCTTTGATGATGTAGCCCTTCACACGCTCCCACATGGAGAGCAGCACGCTTTTCACGGTAGGCATGTGGTACTCAGGCAGCTCCATAACAAACGGGGTGGTGTCGCCAGCGAAGAGCTTGGTCTTCTTCAGCATGATGCCCGAAATGATGATGGCAATAACGCCCATGAAGTAGAACAGCGGGGAAACCCACCAAACGTCTTCGGAGTTGCCCGTGGCAAGCGCGCCAAACACGAGCGCGATGATCGGCATCTTCGCACCGCACGGAATCATGGTGGTGGTCATGATGGTCATGCGGCGATCCATCTCGTTTTCGATGGTCTTCGTCGACATAACGGCAGGCACGCCGCAGCCAGAGGCGATGAGCATCGGGATGAACGATTTGCCCGAAAGGCCGAACTTGCGGAAGATTCGGTCCATGATGAAGGCGACGCGCGACATGTAGCCGCACAGCTCAAGAATACCGAGCAGCAAGAACAAGATGATCATCTGCGGGATGAAGCCGATAACGGCGCCGACGCCGGCGACGATACCGTCGTTGACGAGGGACTGCAGCCACGGAGCCACATCCCCGGCCTCCATCGCGTTCGAGATGATGGCGCCAAGGCCAGGAATCCACAAGCCGTAATCAGACGGGTTGGGCTCTGCGACCTCGCGAGCCTCTTTATAGGCGTCGAAATCGATTTTCTCGTCTTCGCCATCTTCGTCTTCAGCCTCAACGGTAGCTACCGCGTTAGCAGCTTCGGCATCCTTTTCGAAATCGGCGATGGTCTCTTGGGCCTCTTCGTATTCAGCAACGGCGTCTTCGTCGGAGCTGTCTTCAGGCTCGGCGACGGCCAAGGCATCGAGCACAGCCTGGGACTCGTCGGAAGGAACGTCGCGCTCCTCGTCCATGCCATACAGGTTCGTGACATAGGCCTTAATCTGGTCTTGGGCGCCCTCATATTCCTCGGTCGCCTCGTCGTAGGCAGCATTGCCGGTGTACAACCAGCCGTCGCCCGAAATGCCGTCGTTCGCCCAGTCGGTCACCGTGCCCGTGCCAACCGTGACGGCGAGCCAGTACACGAAGAACATGATGACGATGAAAATGGGCAGGCCGAGCCAACGGTTGGTCACAACGCGGTCGATCTTCTGCGACGTGGTAAGGCCGGTGCGCGATTTCTTCACAGTCTTGTCGATAACGTGAGAAATGGCGTTGTAGCGCTCGGAGGTGACGATAGATTCGGCATCGTCGTCGAGCTTGTCTTCAATCGCGGCGCGAACCTCGTCAACGGACTTCATGTCGGCGGCCGAAAGCTTCAGGTCGTCGATGGTCTTCTGCTCGCCCTCGAGAAGCTTGATCGCATACCAGCGAGAGCTGGCGGCGGAAACCCTCGAACCCAGCACGGCTTCGATCTTAGCGAGAGCCTCTTCGACGGCTGCATCGAATTTCATCTGGGTTGCAGGAACCTTGTTTTCCTTGGCGGCGGAAATCGCAGCGTTCACCACGTCTTCCATGCCACGGCCGCGCAGGGCCGAAGTGGGAACAACGGGGCAGCCGAGCTCTTTGGATAGCCCATCGATGTCGATCTTGTCCCCGTTTTTCTCAACCAGGTCCATCATGTTGAGGGCCAAAACCACAGGCACGCCCAGATTCAGGATTTGGCTCGTGAGATACAAGTTGCGCTCGAGGTTGGTCGCATCAACCAAGTTGATGACGGCGTCGGGGCCGCCTTCAAGCAGGTAATCGCGAGCCACAATCTCTTCGGGCGAATAAGGGGAAAGCGAATAGATACCAGGAAGGTCGGTAATCGTGACCTCTTTATCCTTGGTATATTTGCCTTCCTTTTTTTCGACGGTAACGCCTGGCCAGTTGCCAACGTATTGGTTGGCTCCCGTAAGGTCGTTGAACATCGTCGTCTTGCCGCAATTCGGGTTGCCAGCAAGAGCAATGCGAATTCCCATTGTCTGCCTTTCGTTTGCTTGCGCGTTTGTTGCCCTCGGTTTTCTTTTTATAAAGGAAACCCCAGATAACAAGCTGCTTTAGTTAGCTTGCGCAAACTCGTGTCCTTAAAAAATGGCGCACTCAGCGCCCAATTCTCGTCAACTGACGCACAGGCCTTCGGCCTGGGGTGTTAGTTGACGAGAATGCTCTCGGCCTCGCTTTTGCGCAGCGACAGCTCGTAGCCTCGAACGGTCACCTCGATGGGATCGCCGAGCGGTGCCACTTTGCGCACATACACTTCGACGCCTTTAGTGATGCCCATGTCCATGATGTGGCGCTTCAGCGCACCTTCGCCGGTCAGACGACGAACCGTAGCTGTGTCGCCAATTTTGACGTCACGCAAGGTTTTTGCCTGGTCTTCCGCCATGCCTGCTCCTTCCTTCATTCGCAGATTCAAAACCAATGATTCGTATCGGCCCGAACGGTTCTATCGCCCGGGCGAAAACCGGCGCGAGAGCCGCGCCGGAAGATACCCCTTTCGCTAGAAGGCGCCCGTCGTCACAATATGATTGGCAGCCTGTCGGCTAATAGCCACCTGGGCACCTTTCACTTCGACAACCAAATCGCCCCGAACGCCAGCAACCACTTTGACTTCGGCGCCCTCGACAAACCCAAGATTTTCGAGGTGATGCGTGAGGTCGCTTTTGCCGCGAACCTTAAGCACCTTCACCGTTTCGCCTGCGGAAACAAACGCAAGCGGAAGCTGCTGGGCAGAAACGCCGCGCGCAGAAGCCTCGCTTGAAACGCCGGCATCCATTGCAACACCGTCCATATCTATTGCCTCCAAAGTAAGCCACTGGTAATTACGACTACCCACCATACCACGGAAGTTACCTTGGTGAAATAAAAAATGGAAGCTTGGGGTATCTTTTTCATAAATAGACCGGCAACGCAGCGTGCCCACCCAAGCGCTTCGGTCGTTCGCGTCTCCCGAAAGAAAGGTTCCGACCAAGCCCGCACACCGCCAGTGCGCACAGCGAATGCGCAAGAACCGAGGCCACCCCCTTTGGCGTTGGCGGATGGGGCCCGAAACCCCGATCCAGTGCTCGCGGCCTCGGCCGCGAAACCGATCGGCACTCCCCTGCGTTTTCCTCAAAGCCCTAGATCGCAGGCTCCAAACTTATGACAAGACGGAATTCCTGCGTAAGTGCAGGCGCCGACGAGCAGCCATCCAAAGGAATCATGATATGGGTGTTCTTACGTGCATCGCGAGCCTTCGCAACGCGCGCGGGAGTCGCACCTTCGCTTACCTTGCGAACAAGCCCCTCTGCGCCCAACAAGGAAGCCACCCCTGTCGCGGCCCCAGTCGAAAAAGGATCATCGCCAGCTGAAACAGGCAAAACGGCTTCTTCCACCTCGCTCTCGCAGGCGCTTTCGATAGCCTGCGATGCCAAAGACGCTCCTTCCCTCATGAAATCGTGTAAGCATCCGTAGCACACGTCCATATCGTCAAAGCATCGAGACCCGCAAACAGGACATACTTTCATCGCAAACCCTTCCTTTCTATATCGGCAAATATGTTGTCACCCACCTCGAACCACGGAGCGCTCGTCGCAATGCGCTCAACCGCCACTGTGGCCGAAACGCAGCGCATGCGTTCACCGCGGCCAACCGATCTCCGAGAGGCCAGCACGCGACCCGAGCAATCGGCAAAGGCAACGTCGAGCGGCACGTCCATCCCAAAGGTGTGGATATCCCGGCAGGGAACAAACACGGCATACGAGCAATCGCGGGCAGAAGACCCCGGCAAAAGCCCCCTTAGACGGCAGAAAAACGACGAGAGCAACGCGACGTTCATACGACCACGCCCGATCGGTACGGGCTTACGGAAAACGAGAGTTCATGCTCAAGCGCTGGCACCCGCACGCCGAAGACCTGGGCATCGCGCAGAAATGGCGGCGAAAACGAGACCTTGGCCTTGTATGCCATATGGCCTGCGGCCGTGCGCTCGCACGAAACCGACACCGATTCATGGTCCATACCAAGCCCCTCCTCTATGCGAGCGCAGACTTCGGCGGCGCATTGCGAGCAATCGGTTCCGTCGTCTGCCTGAAGGCGAATCGCGTCGCGCGCCACGAGGTCAAACGCGGCGCAATCGCCCAAAAAGACAAAAGCTTGCACGGAAATGAACCCAATGGCGAGCAACACGGGAAACACGACGGCGGCCTCAACGGTCATCTGGCCCGCTTCTCGCCGGAAATCCTTTAAAAGGCCCATGTCATTCCTCCTTAAGCGAGCGAATCGCCTGTGCAACAGGTCCCGTGGAACAAGCGGCCACAGGCGAAGTGTTCGATGTCGTCGCTTTCGGTGATGCCGTATTCGCGGGCTGAAGGCCGACGGAATCTAAAAGCGAAAGCAATTCGTTGGAGGCCCATTTCCCAAGGCCGCTTGAGCTGGCCAAAGGAATGGCATCGAGCGCTTTGCGAACAGCATCGCGCAGGCCGTCGACACCCTTTTCGTAAACCGAAAGAAGCGCCGACCAAACATCGCATGCAAGCGTTCCGCCCTCAGATATCGGCGGACCTATGTCATCTTCGATGCCGGAAAGCAAGTTGCCTATCGCGTTTTGCTCGGAATCGTCGATGATAATCGCGGCCGAAATCGCCGCATGCGAGCCCAGGTCGGGGCCCTCGAAAAAGGAAGTTTTCTCGCCCGATTGCATATCTCCAACAACCACGGCAAGCGCGCCGTTTCGCCCTGGTGGGTATGCCTCAACTCGGTTGCCAGCAACTTCTGTCAAGGCGGCACCAAGCGAATCGAAAACATCAGAAACCGCGGTTTTCACCTCCGAAGAGGCCTGGGCCGATTCGTTTTTCGCCTCTTGATAATCGCGCGCCGATTCGGCGACCTTTCGATAGTGGTACTCAAAGCCGTTTTCGATCGACGTGGATGCCGCCGCCACGCTTCCAAGCGACGATGCGTCGAACGAGCACGCCTCGCATCGTTTTAAAACCCCCTCGTCGAGTTCTTCGATCGAGCCTGCTGCCTCAATCGAATCGATCGCCGAACAACCAGGCCATCCATGTATCGTTTCCTTCGACACGGGATATACCTCGTCGGTATACAGCGACGTCTTTTTCATCTCGTCGGTATTGCGCGGCAAGATGGGCAAATCGATATCGACCGTTCCGTCGGGTTTTTCAATCGCGCGAGCCTCTTTGAGGCTTTCTGCCGCATATTCGTAGAAACGCTTGCGCAAAGCGCTTCGCATGCGCTCGGAATCGCTGGTATCGGCCGGCTCCTCTTCAGCGACCCTTACTTTGTAATATTCCCTGGCGCGATTGAGCGCCATCGAATACGACCAGGTATTAGGGCTGCTCGACATCGGGTTTTCAGGGCCCGTCATATCGGCAAGCTTTTCTGCTCGCTCGCGCATACACGACGATGGGTATGCTCCGCAATCGGCAAGCCACGCTTCGCGCAAAGCCGCGTCGGCCTTCTTTGCGGCCTGTTCTGCCTCTTGAGCAGCCTGCGCAATGCCCTCGCTTTCCTCAAGAGCCGTTTCGGCCGCATCAAGCGACGCATGGGCAACGCCACATGAAACACTTGGGGCATCAAGGGGAGCCAACTCAACGTATGCGACAGACGAAACTCCAATGGTCCCGGCGTTTTCGGAATGCACGAGCTGCGCTTGGGCCTGGGCCGCAAGAGGCAAGGCTTCTTGCGCCGCATTAAGCGCCACCTCTTGCGCGCGGGCAACTTCTTCCCGTTTCTCGATAACAACACGACCGGCATCGATAGCCTTGGCACCCAGGGCTTGAGCCCCAGGAACGCAGCAGCATACCGTCCCGATTCCAATGAGAGACAAGCCCGTAAGAGACATCGTGAGCAGCATTGCATCGGCAACACGAACCGACAAGACAAATTCCGAAACCTCGTTTTCGGCAGCAAGAGCGCACGAATCTGCCACGGCCTGAATTCCAGCCGCGCGAGAAATAGACCGGGCGCTCCACAGGCCGAAAAACAGAAGTGTGCACGAAAGGAGGATCGCCAAAGCGGAGCCGAACGTCGTAAATCCCGATTCGTCGCGAAATATATCGGCGATAACGAACGGCCCTTCGCCCCGAAAGCGCTTGCGTCCGCGATCCTCGCGCGTCGTTTTTCTTCGAGAAATCATCGAGCCCTCCCCTCGCGCTACGCCTTTTCGTCCCACCGCTGCACCCACGCCTGAAAATCGAGCCCGAATTCCGAGCGCAAAGCCCAATCGTCATGCTGGCGCACCTCGCGAAATACTTCCTGATGAAGCATCCCGTCACTTCCCGCAAGACCAACCGCACCCATACCCGCGCCAATGAGCGGCAAAGGCTTAAGCGCATGAGAGATTCGCACGGAAACGCGTTCGCTTTGCTGCCCCGCACCCGTCATTTCGATATCCCAATAGCCGCAATGAAAGACCGAAACAGCCGGAATGGCAGCCAGCCTGCGCTCGATATATCCACGGGCGAGCTCCGCATCCGCAGAAGGCAACGTCTCGATAACCCGGCAGCCCTCCGACGCTGCAGCTTCCATAACCAATCGGTCGTAAAGCACAATCGCCGGCTGCAGAGCAATGAGCATCCCCACGAGCAACAAGGGGATGAGCATCGCCGCCTCGACGCTCGCCTGCCCCGAGCAAGAGGAGCTATCGCACCTGTTAAAACGCCAGAACATCGATAATTCCCTCCAGCAATTTATGACTTGAGCAAAGCAAGAAGACATCCGAAAATGCACCATTCGACAGTGCTTTGAGAAATGCGGCAAAACCAAGAGCTACCGAGAGAAACGCCGCGACGACGATGGCATACTCGACGCTTGATTGCCCCTCTTGGCCATCAAGCAACGGGCGTTCGGCGCTTACAGCCCATTGATTCCGTCGGCTATCGCGTTCCATAGTTCCTCGATCTTCGGGCGAAAAAGCGTGATAGCGACAATCGCGATAACCACAAGCACGCCAACGAGAATCGCGTACTCGGTCGTGCCTTGTCCCTTTTCGTTTAAAAGACGCGCGTGGGCGCTCGCCATTGCACATCGAGCCCTCTCTTGCATACGCCGATACGCAAGCACACTCGCCAGGACGACACTCTGTTTCGATTCAATTCCCCGCATGACTTTTCTCCCATCTTCACCAACAAGCTATCCAATGAACTCCAGCAGAACCGGAGCCATTACAACAATGAGCATGGCCGGCAAAATAAGCGCCGCCGTAGGAACGAGCATCTTTACCGGAGCCTTCGCCACCTTCTCTTCCATCTTCGCCCGATAGCAACTGCGCGCCTCGCAGGCCAACGCATCCAAAGTTCGGTTCATGGGACTGCCAAAACGAAGGCAGCGAATGGAGTTATTCGCAAAGCGCACCAACGAGGGAACGCCGCTCGAAACTCCCAGTTCAAGCAAGGCATCGTCGCGGCTGACCAGGCCGCTTTCCCACTTCAAACAGGCCTGCCGGCATAAAAGGGCCAATTCATCGTCGAAACGAAAGCAATACGAGCGAAACGCCCGCTCAAACGACATTCCTGCCCGCATACCAAGCCCCAAAGCATCAATCATCTCGGGAACATGGCGCTCAAGCTCTGTCGCCGAGAGCTCTCGATCGGCGCGCCCCAAGCGCCGGCGTACAAAGGGAAGCGCCTCCAGCGACAACCCCGATGCCGCGAGGGCGCGGCTCCTTCGCGATTTCGCGGCATGGCGACTTTGAAGAAAGCCCCATAGCAAGCAGCCCGATATCGCAGAAAGAATTCCCATCAGCGCCAAAAAGGCGCCGAAGGCAAGCATCGTTTCCATGCGCCACCCCCTAAATTTCCACCGCAAGCATGCGACGAACCATCAGAACTCCCGCGCAAAGCATGCCTACGGCAACAAGAAGCAGAGCAAACCCCAATACGCTTGAGAAAAACGGAGAGAGAAAATTCGGGTCGATTGCCGATATGACGAACACGAGGGCGAAAGGCATCACGCTCACGATTTGCGCCGAGAGCTTTGCCTGGGCGGTTTGCACACGCAACGACCGTCTTAAATCCAAATCGCGGGAAACCGATTCCTCCGCGCAACGCAGGATGGGCCCAGCGCTTCCACCGCAGGCGTACTGAACATCAAGCGCCATCGCAACGAAAGCGAGTTCCGGCAAATCGGAAACCGATCGAAATCGCTCGAGCGCCTCGTTCATCGAATATCCCAAGTCCAAATCGCGAGAAACCCGCGTGAAAAGGCTTTTCGCCGGTTGATCTATCTGTTCGGATACTTCGTAGAACGTCTGAGGCAGCGACAAGCCGGCATGCATGCACGCCTCCATGCAACGAAGCGCATCGGGAACCTGCTCTCGAAGCCTCATGCGCTCGTGTTCGACCGCATGCGAAAGAGCCGCGCGCGACAAAGCGATGCACAGCGCAATCGCACACGCCGATGCCAACAACGACCTGAAAGCAACGAGGACGACAATCGCTACCCCAAAAATTGAGCCGATAGCCAAACTCGCCGCACTTTCGGGCGGCATTTCCACGCCCCTCGATCGCGCAAACTTCGACGCCTCGAAAAACGGCAGGCCAGCGCGCGAAGCAACCACGCGCGCCGCCAAAAAGGAAAGCGAGGCGAACCCGTTTCTGGCGTAATACGACCGCAATCGAAGTAGCGTCGCAAATGCCTTCCTGAAAAGCGATCGCCAGGAACTCCGCCTGTCACCATAGCGCGCCAAAGCCTCGGGCATCGGCTCGAAACGAGTGGCGCCCATCGCGTGCTCGATGCTTAAGCACGCACCGCGGCCAGCAACGAAGGCGGCACCAAAGGCGCCCGCAGTCGCTACCGCGAAAAGCAATCCTTCCTCCACAGTTCCACCTCCTCGAAAGCCATAAAGCCCGCGTCTTGCGCCGGCAAAAGCCAGCTCGGCTCGCGAATCCATTCACCTTGCCGCTCGATGGAAGGTCGGCAAAACAAAGGATCGGCAACACACGCAACGCAATCGTCCCGGCGCATTTCGGCAAGGGCGTGTATGTACCTTCTCCCATCGCGCGCCCTTGAAACCTGAACCGCAAGGTCGATTGCCGAGGCAATGTTTTCCTCAATGACCGACACCGGAAGGTCGAAGCCATAGCGAACCATCGTCACCAGGCGAACAATCATGTCTTCCGGGGAATTCGCATGCAGCGTTGTGAGAGACCCATCGTGGCCGGTATTCATGGCCTGCAGCATTTCAAGGGTTTCCGCACCGCGGCACTCCCCCACGATGATTCTGTCAGGACGCATGCGCAAAGCGTTGCGAACCAAGTCGCGAATAGAGACTTCGCCCACGCCTTCGGCATTGCGGCAGCGCGCCTCCAGGCGAACGACATGCGGGTGCTCAGTGAAGCGCAGCTCGGCAGAATCCTCAATCGTCACCATGCGCTCGTCGAAGGGAACCTCGCACGACAGGGCATTCAGCAGCGTCGTTTTGCCAGAGCCGGTCCCCCCAAGCACAGCAATGTTTTTCCTGGAAAGAACAGCCCAACGCAAAAGCATGGCAACGTGCTCGTCGAAAGAACCCATACGCTGCATGTCGGCAAGCGACATTGCCCTGTCGGTGAACTTGCGGATCGTTATGACGGACCCATCAACGGCAATGGGAGGAATAACGATGTTCACACGATGCCCGCCCGGCAATCGGGCATCGACCATCGGAGAACTCTCGTCAACCCTGCGTCCAAGCGGGGCCAAAATTCGATCGATAAGAGCGCGAACCTGCGCATCGTCGAAAAAAACCGGATTCTCGCGAACGAGCTTCCCATCGCGCTCGATGAATACCGACGACGTGCCGTTCACCATGACTTCCGTGATTGACTCGTCTTCGATAAGCGCCTGAAGCGGCCCAAGCCCGAAAACGATATCTTCCAAGTCGTGGGCAAGAGATTCTTTCGTCTCGGACGAGCGAGCTGCCCATTGCGGCGAGGAAAACGCCTGACGACACGCACTTCTCAGTTCGCTACGCGCGCGACGCGGATTTTCTTCAGAGAGGCGCGCGAGCGCATCGCCGGGAATGATGCGGCCCACATCGTCTTTCAGCTCGTTAAGCATCGAAACTTCGCCGCATGACCCAAGAAACGCCCCTTCGGCTTGCGCCGATTGCACACGCGAAAGAAGCGTCATCGCCGCTCCCCTCTCCCGAACAGGCGCCTGCGCTTGGTCAAAGAATGCGCAAATTGCTCGACCTTCGCAGCCTGATCGGCGGCAAGTAGGCGACAAAGCAATGCGGAAACATCGTTTGCCAAGGAATTTCTCGAAGCGACAAATTCGTCGGGGAAGCCGGCGCCAAGCAGCTCTTCCACATCGCGCCCGCCTTCGGCGAGCTCAACGGCCGCAGCGCCTTTCAGCGAACACGACGCATCGACCGCGGAAAGCAAACTTTCCTTTGCATGTCTGTTGACGGCATACGTGAACCCGCTTGTCGCAAGGCCCATGCGAGAACACAGCTCAACGGCATGAATCGTGGCAGCAAGCGAAGACGGCCTCGCATCCATGAGGAAAGCGACTGAATCTGACAGTTCGACAACCTGGGCATGCGTCTCTTCCCAAAAAGAGCCGGCGCACACAACGACCACGTCATAATCGCTGCGCGCAGCATCGATGATGACAGGAAGCTCCGTGGCAACGGCTTCGCTCGATTCGAGTTTCAGGGGAGCCGCAAGAAGTGATGGCTTGCCCGTTGCTTTGGCGTCTTCGTACAGTCGCGTCATACGAGAGGGGTCGCTCACCACATCGTCAATTCGAAGGGGCTCTTGAATGCCAAGCATGCGATGCATGTCGCCGAATTGCAAATCGGCATCTATCGCAAGCGTCAGCAACCCAGAGCGAGCGCAAAGCACCGACATAAGGGATGCAATCGTCCCTTTTCCGCAGCCGCCGCTTGCCCCCACAACGCTTATGACCGTCCCGGATTTTTTGCGCGACGCCTGAGATAGCCCTCCAAGTGCAGAAACCTTGTCGGCGGAATTTTTTTCGGAATCTTCGCCAACCTGCTTTGCCAATCGATCGCATGCACAGGAAGCCCGATCGAGCACAGCCCCACCGGCAGCACACGATGCTTGTTTCGCTTCATAAAAGCATTCGACAAAGGCTTCACCGGTGAGCGTCCCATCTATGCTCGCGCACGTCGCCCTGCTCGAAAGCGAGCCGCTATTCTCGCCAACTACCAAAAGTACTTTTTTAAATGGATTGTCGGTCTTGATAGCCGCCGCTACGTTAACGGGTTCCATATCGTCGCACGAGACAACCCATATTTCCTCGATGGAAGCCCGACGGGCCGTACGTCGGCACAACTCAGCATCGCTGCAAAATTCCATCCAGGCGATGCGCGAAAAGCTTTCCTCCTCAAGGCCGAGCAACATCGGGTTTCGCAAAGACTCCTCATCGGCGCAAAGCAGCACACGCTTTTCCATGGCATTACTTCCCTTCTTTCCCAACGGTGCTCGAAGAGCTCTCTTCGACAGATTCGGCCACCCCAGATGCGGTAGAAGTATCCGCGTTCGCTTTTTTCTCTTCCGTCAACGAGCTGGCGTTTTCGGCATCCCGAGCCTTTTGGCCTTGGCGAATATCGTTTTCCGTAAGGCCTTCCGATGGCAGCGTGAAATACAGATCGCTCGCGCCTGCCGCAGCTATGAGCTCGCTTACCAACGCCGGCTTAACGGCAAGCGTTATCCACGAGACGTCGGTGGATGTTTCTTTTTTCGAAGATGAGGCAGACGCACTCGTCGAAAGAACGCATACGTTCGCGGCCAAAAGATCGGTCGAAGTTGCCGTTGTCGAATAAACGTTCACTTCGGAACCAGGGGCAACCGAGCCGCCGACCGCCGATACGGCTTTCGCCGGAACGCTTACCGCACACATTCCATCGGGCACATTGATCGATACGCCCGATACTTCCTCGAAGCGCTTAGCGACAAGAACTTCGCCCTTGTAGACTTCCGATTGCGCCGACGAACCTTCTATTTGCGACAGTTCGGTCACCGAGCCTTCGGGCAAAAGCTCGCTTGGCATGGTCTTTCGCTCGACATTCGACGAATCGGCCTTCGAGCCGGCGGCTATGTCCCTCGAGGCAACATACACTTCCACCTGCGTTGCGCCATAACGCGAAAGAGCCTCCGCCTTTTCGGCCGCAACGGCCGCTTGAACTTCGTTCGTATAGAGCAAAAGACCGGCTATGCATACGATTCCGCACGCAATGCCAACGATAAGGCTTCGCGCTTCCTTCATGACATCCCCGTTCCTCGCCTTGCCCGCTTCCTGCGGGATGCCGTCATGATGAAGGTGCAACCTTGCCCGAGTCTTTCCCGATTACACGCGTTTTTCCTCGCAAATCCTTCGTTTTTTCCTCGCTTCTATCACGCAAAAATCGAAATTTTCTCCGCAATGCGCGGGCTTTTCGCCGAGAGCCTCCATCGGCCCTTTTGCCTCACAAGCAGGCAGCAACGAACGAATGCTGCCGCTCCCTGGCTCGTCGGCAAATCAGGTCAGAGAACCTACGAATCTGGCAGGGCGAAACCTACCCCAAAGAACCCTCGCGTCGCGGAGACCGGCAAAATGAAAAAGGAGAAAGAAGCGAGCCAGTGCAAAATCGATACCCGCAAGCGAGTGAAATAGCTAATCAGAGTTCCCAAAAATCACAGTGAAACGCATTTTTCGTGGCCGTTTCGCGCAGATAAGAATTCACGACGACGTTTAAGTGACAAATCCCGACAGTTGTGGCACAATGCTCAGACGTCGCACGGGCGATTGGCGCAGCGGGAGCGCAGGTGCCTTACAAGCACAAGGTCGGGGGTTCAAATCCCTCATCGCCCACCATACGAATTTACGCAGGCCAGGCACCTATTTCGCTTGGCTTGTTTTCTTTTTCCGAAGCTGGGACAGTACAATGGGGCAGTACCGTCAAATTCCCAACCCCATCACTGCGCAGAGGAGACAAACCATGTCGCACATCGAGCTGAAACGCGGAGCCGAAGCGAAAGAAGACGCCTTCGAAATCCGCAAGCGCGTATTCATGGAAGAGCAGGGTTACGAAGACGAATTCGACGAAATCGATGACACATGCGTGCATATCGCGCTATACGAAAACGACAACGCCGCAGGTTGCGCTCGAACCTTCCCCGAAGAAGCGGGGTCGTCGCGTTGGGCCATAGGACGCATAGCGGTGCTTCCTGAAAAGCGCGAGGGTGGCTTTGGGCGCATGCTCGTCGAAGAATGCGAGCGCGCCGCAATCGAGGGCGGCGCAACCGAGCTCTGCCTTCATGCGCAAGCGCGGCTCGAAGGCTGGTATGGCCTTATGGGGTACAAACGTTTCGGGGAAATCGATTACGAAGACGAAGGCCAACCGCATATTTGGATGGAAAAGATCCTCGAATCGCCAAACTCGGAAGAATAAACGCGCGCCATCGAGAATCGAAAACATGGCGGCGGTTCCGCCGCCATGTTTAAAGGCCGCAAAAAACCAACCGCAAACGAAAAAGAAGCGACCCCGAAGGGCCGCTTCCCACCCACCACGCGACGGAGGCTCAACCCCGCGCGGAAGATCTTTGGTCGCCATCCGAGCAACACGAAGGTCTTCGCAATTGCTCTAATAGCAGGCTTCTACAGAATTATCATTGCCACTGTGCAAATCACCAAGCAGATGACTGCAAGCACGGCGAGCAGTTTGCCCACCCACTTAAGCCAGGTGCCGTACTGCACGTGAGCCACGGCTAAGCCGCCCATAATGGCGCCGCACGTCGGGGTGAACAAGTTCACGAAGCCGTTGGCGGAGCTGAAGATCATGACCATGGCCTCGACCGAAAATCCGAGATTCGCAGCCAAGGGGCCCATAATCGGCATCGATACCGTCGCCATACCAGAGCTCGACGGAATCAGGAACGAAAGCACTACGTAGAGCAGCCACGATGCCGGGGCGAAGATGAACGCCGAGACACCCTGCAGCGCGTTGGACGCGTTCAGCAAAATCCAGTCGGACATGCCGGTTTCAGCCATCAGGATCGAGATGCCACGGGCAAGCGCGATAATCATAACGACGCTCATCATGTCGGCGCAGCCATCGATGAAGGCCTTCACGGTTTCAGATTCAGTCAAACCGCCCACAACAGCGATGACCAGGGCGAGAATGAAGAACCAGCATGCAGCCTCGACGAAATACCACTGGCCAAGCGGCAAGCCGGTAAGCACGGCAGACCAACCAAGGAAAATCTCAACGCCGAAATCTTCCCAGGGAATGAAGCTCACAACCATCACAACAAAGGCGACCGCGAACACGATCAGAGCGCCTTTTTGCCGACCGGTAAGCTCGACGGTGTCGAAATCGGTATCTTTCCCGAAATGCTCTTTCTGGTCGGCCTGCTCTTGCAGCGACAGAATGGTCGAGCCCTTGTCTTTCTTGACCTTCGCCGCATACTTCATCACGTAGATGATGGAGACGGCGAGGGTGGAGATCCACAGGATCGCGCCGATGGCGATAATAATGCCCTGGTTGACCTCGATACCCGCATCGACGAGCGAGGAAACCGCAGCGCCCACAGCAAACGGGTTCACCGTCGAGCCCAAAACACCGCAGCCAGCGCCCAGCAAAACGACCGCCGAGCCAACCATCACATCGAAACCAGCAGCATACATGGTTGCCGCAAGCAGCACATAGAACGGAACGGTCTCTTCGCACATGCCGTACGTGGTGCCACCGATGGAGAACAAAATCATAAGGATAGGAATAAGCACGAGCTCATTGCCCTTGAGCTTTTTCACCAACACGCCGATGCCATTGTCCAAAGCACCAGTCTTCGTCATAACGCCCAAGAAGCCGCCGAGGATCATCACGAAGAAGCAAACCTCGAGCGCGCCGCCCGGGAATGTATCGGGGTTCGCGGCCACGTCGACGATGTCGCTTGGCGCGCCCGTGAAACCGTAGATGGGCGAAGTTACGATATTGGCGAGAGATGCAGCCGTAACCGTGCCGCCCGTGGCCGCGGCGGCGATCCACGAAACGATGGCAAGAGCCACAAGCAGAATGAGCAAAATACTGAAGGAGCTGATGGGCTCCCTTTTCTTCTTAGTCTTCTCAGCCATGGGAGTCCCCTTTCATGGGAGAAGCACGCGCACGATGACGCATTCCCCTTTCGAGGGCGCCCCAACTTCGCCGCCATATCAAACGGCAACAACTTCAAGGAACGCCTCTCGGCACGCGTGCTCAGGCTGGCCGAACTTCCCAATTCGGCCAGCCCAACGGAAGCGGGCACGTACGCGCACTATGCCCGCCGAAAGAAGGCGGCTAGGCGACGATGATGGTTCCCGTCGCGCCGTTGATAGCGTCCTTGGCCTTGTCCAAAGACGTGATGAGAGCTTTGCCCTGCGGGAATTCCTCAACGTATTCGAGGCACGCTTCAACCTTGGGAAGCATCGACCCTGGGGCGAATTGGCCCTGCTCGATGTATTCTTTCGCTTGGGCGATATTCATCACATCGATATCTTGTTGATCGGGCTTGCCGAAATTCACGGCAACCTTTTCAACCGCGGTGAGAATCACCAGCATATCGGCCTTAAACGTCGCCGCCATCATGGCAGCAGAGCGGTCTTTGTCGATAACGGCAGGAACGCCCTCGTAAGAGTCATTGCGCTCGAACACCGGAACGCCGCCGCCGCCCGTGCACACTACGATGTAGCCGTCGTCGAAAAGGTCTTGAATGGCGTCGCTTTCAACAATGCGGCGAGGCTTGGGGCTTGCAACCACTTGCCGCCAACCACGACCGGCGTCTTCTTTGAAAGTCCAACCGGTTTCGGCAGCCTTGGCGCGCGCCTGCTCTTCGCTGAGAAACGCGCCCACGGGCTTCGTGGGGTTCTCGAAAGCAGAGTCGTCCGGATACACAACCGTCTGCGTGACCACGTTCGCCGTGGAGCGCATGATTCCGCGGCGGCGAAGCTCATTGAGGATGGCCTGCGAAAGCTGGTAACCAATATACCCCTGGCTCATGGCGCCGGCTTCAGGGAAGGGCATTTCGGGCGTTTTGTCATCGTGGCTCGATGCGCACGCAAACGCGTTGTTTATCATGCCAACCTGGGGGCCATTGCCATGCGTGACGATAACGTTGATGTCTTCGGCGACCATGTCGACGATGCACGATGCGGTGTGCTTCACAAGTTCGAGCTGCTCTTGCGGAGAATTACCCAATGCGTTGCCGCCGAGCGCGATGACGACGCGCTTGCCGTTCGGTTTAAAGTAAGGCATCTCGGTTCACCTCGGCTATTTCAGCGTTGCGTACATGACCGCCTTGATGGTATGCATGCGGTTCTCGGCCTCGTCGAACACCTTGGACTGAGCAGATTCGAACACCTCATCGGTGACTTCCATCTCGGTGATGCCAAACTGCTCGGCCTTCTGGGCGCCAATCGTGGTGTTGGTGTCGTGGAACGCGGGCAGGCAGTGCAAGAAGATGGCCTCGGGCTTGGCAAGAGCCATGACGTCGGCGGTCACGCGATAGGGCTCGAGTTCTTTGATGCGCTCAGCCCACACCTCGTCGGGCTCGCCCATGGAAACCCACACGTCGGTATAGATGACATCGGCACCCGTGCAGGCCTCTTTCACGTCTTCGGTGAGCAAAATGGTGCAGCCATTCTCTTCGGCGATGGGCTTGCAGGCGTCAATCACGTCGTTAGCGGGCATGCAATGGGCTGGGCCGCAGGCGACGAAGTTCATTCCGAGCTTGGCACACACGACCATAAGAGAACGCGCGACGTTGTTCTTGCAATCGCCCATGAAGACGAGCGTGCGGCCCTTGATGTCGTAGTTGAAATTCTCTTGCACGGTAAGGATGTCGGCGAGCATCTGAGTGGGGTGCCACTCGGTGGTAAGGCCGTTCCACACCGGCACGCCGGCGTTGGCTGCGAGCTCTTCAACATCGGACTGCGCATAGCCGCGGAATTCGATGCCGTCATACATGCGGCCAAGAACGCGAGCGGTGTCTTCGATCGACTCCTTCTTGCCCATTTGCGAGCTGTTGGGGTCGAGATAGGTCACGCCCATGCCCAAATCCATAGCGCCAACCTCGAAGGCGCAACGGGTGCGGGTGGAAGTCTTCTGGAACAGAAGCACGATGTTTTTGCCCTCGAGATAGCGATGGGGCACGCCTGCGCGCTTCATGTCCTTGAGGTTTTTGGAAAGCTTGAGCAAGTATTCGATCTCTTCGGTAGAGAAATCGAGCAGACGAAGGAAGTGGCGACCGGAAAGATTAACACCCATTGTTAGTTCCTTTCATGGTTGAAAAGACGCAGCGCCTTTTCAAGGGCCTTTATTAAAACCCCGCCGCCAATCGGCGGGGTTTTATTCTTATGCGGAAGTGCAATTGGAATCGCGAGCAGGCCTTACAGGTCTTCGCGCTGGAAAGGCATGCTCATGCAGCGCGGGCCACCACGGCCGCGGGAAAGCTCGGCCGAAGGAACGACCAGCAAATCGAGGCCTTCTTTGTAAAGAAGCTCGTTGGTGACGTTGTTGCGCTGGTAAACGCAGATGGTACCCGGCTTGACGCACAACGTGTTCGAGCCGTCGTTCCACTGCTCGCGAGCAGCCGCGATAGGATCGCCGCCGCCGCAAGGAATAAGCTTGATTCCGTCGACGCCGGTCGCATATTCGAGAATTTTCTCGAGCGAATCGGTGTGTTCTTTGATGTCGACTTCGCCTTCGGTCGCACCACGGGTCAACTCATAGACTCGCAGTGTTCCCATAATGGCGGGATGGATGGTGAACTTGTCTATATCGATCTGAGTAAACACCGTGTCAAGATGCATGAACGCGCGGCTCGACGGGATATCGAAGGCGAAAATCTTTTCGATTTCGCAGCCTTCAGTTTTCCAGAAGATGTTTTGCGCCATAAGGTCGATGGCCGCCGCCTGGGTGCGCTGCGAAATACCAACCGCCAACGCCGTGCGCGTGAGATTGAGCACGTCGCCGCCTTCGGTGTGGAAGGGGGCATCGCGGCGGAACCACAGAGGAGTTCCGACATAATCGGGGTGATACTTGAAAATGTACTTGCCGTACAGCGTTTCGCGATTTCGGGTGACCGAATACATGCGATTGAGATTCACGCCATTGCCAACGCAGGCAAACGGATCGCGCGTGAAATACAAGTTCGGCATGGGGTCGATGATGAGATCGCTCTGCTTATCGCTGTGGTCGCTCACCAAATCGTCGAGAGTGACCGAAGACTCGAGCGGCATGTCGATCTCGGTCTTTGCGATACCCGACATCGTCTTTTTCACGAGTTCGAAGTTGTCGGTGAAACTGTTCAGATACTCGCGCACGATAAGCGGCATCTTTTGGCCATGAACTCCAGATTCGAGCATGTACTGATCGAGGAATTCATCGCGCGCGCCCGGCTTTGCGTCAAGGGCTTCGGCGACAAGCTTCTCGAGGTAGAGCACCTCGACGCCCTGCTCTCGCAGAATTTCGGCGAAGCGATCATGCTCCTGCTGGGCGACTTCCAAATACGGAACGTCGTCGAAGAGCAGTCGTTCGAGCTCATCGGGAGGAAGGTTGAGCAATTCGTCGCCCGGGCGATGCAAACACACCTTCTTCAGCTTACCGATTTCGCTCGTTACATGAATACCTTTCATACGAGCCTCCTTCTTTTCCTCTCTCTTGCCGGCTTCCCAAACCCGGCACCGCCATAATGACGGCTGCGATTGGAAAAGGCAAGCGAATTTTTTACGCGTTCTATCTGGGGTAATGTAGTTTTCTGCAAAGTTGTTGGGTTTTATTCAATCGCAAAACCCGCCCCTTATGCAAAATGGATAAATAACCGCGTTTTTGTATAACGAATTTCAAAAATTTATCTCCCCATACCTATGATTCATGCCATTTTCCATCAATTGGAACCAATTAATTCAGCGCAATATGCAAATTGATTGCATATATGCATCATTAAAACGCGGTTTCCTTTATCGTTATGCATACTACCCGCAAAATGTTACAAGAAATCGCATACGAGCGCTCTTTTCCGGCACACGGAGAAAATTTTCGAGAGCGAAAGTCCTATTCCGGGCCGCAAATACCCAATTGCCTCGAAAGAACGGACGTATAAAAAAGCCCTGCCCGCCGAGAAGGCGAACAGGGCGTTATGAGAAGTTGCGCAGCGTAATCCTACAAAGCCCGACGGCTCTCGATGGCTCGCCCAAGCGTAACCTCGTCGGCAAATTCCAAATCTCCACCAACTGGAAGACCGCTTGCAAGACGCGTCACCCGTATGCCAAGGGGTTTTATGAGGCGCGCCAGATATGCAGCCGTGGTCTCGCCTTCCACATTGGGATTGGTAGCGAGCACGACCTCCGAGATATCGGCATCGGCCAAACGGGCCATAAGCTCACTAATATGCAAATCGTCGGGGCCTATGCCATCCATGGGCGAAAGCGCCCCACCTAAAACGTGGTACAGCCCGGAATATGCGCCCGTGCGCTCGATTGCCGATATGTCGCGCGGCTCACTCACGACGCACAGAGAGCTTGAGTCGCGATTCGATGATGCACATACCTCGCACAAATCGCCTTCGGCATAATTGAAGCACCGCGAGCAAAAATGCACCGAGTCTTTTACTTCCACGATGGCATCCGCCAAGCGCAAAGCGGAGTCGCGTGGCGAATTGAGCAGCCAATACGCGATGCGTTGGGCGCTTTTCGGCCCAACCCCCGGCATGCGCTCGAGTTCATCGAGCAATTTTTGAATGGATGGCGCAGCTTCCACGGCAGCCTACATAAGGCCCGGGATTTTCATGCCGCCAGTCGCAGCGCCAAGACGAGCGGAGCTTTGCGAAGCAACCGCGCGCAGGGCCTCGTTCACCGCGGCGCATACCATGTCTTGCAGCATTTCGGCATCGTCGGGGTCGACCGCAGCCGGGTCAATCACGATGGAATCGATCGTCATGTCGCCTTTGGCAACGACTTTCACCATGCCGCCACCAGCAGTTGCCTCGGCAGTCATGTCTTTAATCTCTTCTTGGGCCTTGGCGAGCTCGGCCTGCATCTTCTGCGCCTGGCGCATCATTTGCTTCATATCCATGGGATTTCTCCTTCATCACACGTATGTTTAGCGCGCGTTCGCACGCCGCACGCAAGCCTACCATACCGCGCGCCAAGCTCCGAGAAAACGCCACCGATTCCGCCAGCCCTTCGCGAGCTTCCTACGCAGCCTTACAATCACATTGGCGAATCAAAAACCAAAGCGCCATTTCGCACGCAGACGAACGCAACGGACTTAGCCTGATCACCGCACCCGAGCTTAACGCTGTTCGACGATT
>CAVGRL010000019.1:0-41384 GCA_963631715.1 Bacteroidaceae bacterium | reverse complement strand
ACGCCGTATTCGTCGGCCTCGGGCGTGACGTATTTGGCGGCGGCGTTCGGCGAAGTCGTCGCCTGCGTCTTTTCGGCGGTTGTGGCCGAAGGCGCGCAGGCCGCCAAGCCAACGACCAACGCGAGCGATGCGGCGCTCACGCCCCATATGGCCGCCCTTGTCTTTTTGTTCCTCATGGGTTTCCCCTTCCCTCTCGGATACATGGGAATGCAGGCCCTCCCAGGCATTCCCTTGACCGAAATATACGTTGAAAAGCGTACCCGCCAAAGGGACGCTTCCCAACGTTTTTCTGGGGACGGTTTTTGCGATTGCGCCGCGCGACAGTTGCGCATCTAAGCAGGCTAGCCCTTCCGGGCGCAGATGCTAGTGCGCGGTGGTGAGCCAATCGCTATCGGGGCGGCAAATCAGGCGCGCGTTGGTATAGGCCTGTTCGATGGTGAGAATGGTTTGCCCCTGGTAGATGCCCGATTCTTGCAGCTGAACAACCAAAGCCGCATCAGCACGCTGCTCGTTGATCAGGCACAGAGGCAGAAGCAGGCTCATGGAATTCGCGCGCGGATAGTACGACGGAATTGCCGTCTTGAAGTTCCAGCGCACGCGGCGGCGCGCGATGTCGATTGCATCCTCCAGCCGATTTCGCAGCGTTCGATAGACGCGCGAGTCGGTCTCGATGATGTCGGAAAGCTGCCCGTAGAGCGACTCGCGCTCGGACGGGTCGCACGCCTTGATATCATCGACGACAGAAATTGCCTCGGTGCTTTGGAAAAGCTCCTGCGAGAGGAATTCGAGCGGCAAACGATCGACGTTATCGATAAGCACATGCTCGAAATCGACCTGCAATTCGCGCGACGAATCGAACAGCAGGTCCTCGATCTTGTCGAAGTATTGCGCGGTTTGGGGCAAAGGGTTGAACGTTTTGTTCACGCGCTTTTTCAACGCACGATTGCCCGACGCCGCGAAGCCGATAAAGCGCCACGGCACCTGTCCCATCTGCGGCTCGAAGCACAGGTAGATGTCATCGAAGCGGCCATCGACCAGGCCTGTGTTAAGCGCCGCGAACGAGCCGTCTTCCGAAATGCAGATTTTACCTTCCAGATTCAGGCGGTAATACGTATTGCAAACGTAGTTTTTCAGAATGCCGAATTGGCGATCGGCCGGGGCGCCCTCGAAGCACCACGACTCGGGCAATGCGATGGCGGCAAGGTCTTCCAAAAAGGTTTCCCACGGACCCATCCAGGCGAATTCCTCGATGGCCTTCGTGGGAATGTTCGCGTGCGAAGCAACGGGCGGCACGTACGCGTTCACATACGAGATGAACCACGCGCGCCCACCGGAACGCTCGGGGTCGCCACGACGAATAGAGACTTCGAGGGGCGTTTCGCCATCGGAGCGCATAGCATCAATCGGAAAGACGATTTTGCCTTCGTAATAACGCACGGCCCCAACTTGAACAGCGGCAGACCAGCTGACCTCGAGCAGCTCGTCTTCTGTGGCATACGCGTCGTTGAACTGGGAAATTTCAGTGCGCCTGAGGTAAGGCACGTTGACTTCGGCCAAAAAATCGCCCGGCAAATCGGCAGCCACGTCGGCCGGGACGCAGGCGGCGGCATTCAAATATTCGTCGGTCGCCGCCATCGCGCTCGCGACCGAAAGTGCATGTTGAAGATGCGGCATAGACGCTCCTTGGTTGAACACTGGTGGGGCTTCGGCGCGCGCACCGCATGGACTTTGCCCCCGGTTGCTCCTGCGGCCATAGATTCGTTGTCCCTCTTCGCGCGCTAGCCGCGCGAAGAGGGACGAGCGTGCTAGAAGCAGAACGCCAAAGCAACGCCAATCTCGGTCGACGCAGTTGTTCCATACCCAGGCGCGCCGGTCTTCTCGGGGCAATACACCTCGCAGAAAGACCCAGTCCATCTCTCATTCAGCAACGGGGAGCGCTCCCAGAATCGAAGCATATCCCTTTCCACGTTCGCGGGATTGTTGCCGGCGCGCGTCGTGAGCTTGAGGCATTCCCATTTCTTCCCCGACTCATACGTAACGCCCTTGTCGGCCCAATACTGGTATTGGGAGCCTTCATATGAGGCATACCCCGGAATACCGGCGCCAGTATATTCGCTATAGCACAGCATCCAGAACTTATCTTGGGAATAAACCTTCTCGGTGCTCAGATCGCCTTCGCCGGAAGCCTTGCTCACCGTCAAGATCTTGTCGGTGAAATCTGAATCGAAATTTTCGTAAATAGCGCCGCCCTGCTGCATGCTCGCGCGCAATTCAGCTGCAGCCCAGCCGCCGGTATCCGTATCGGTGCTGTTCATAGCGGCAGCTTCCGGAAGAAGGTGTGTTGCCTGGAACGTGATATTGCAGCCCTCGTTGTCGTGATTGCCTACCTGAATGATGCGGAATTCCACGTATTCATTAGCGGCCTGGACTCCCTCGCTCGCATCTACCGTCGAGCCGTTCCAGCGCGTATACAGATGCACCGAATCGTCGGAGAGGTACTTCGAGTATTCCTCGATGGTGACAACATCGCCGCTCTTTATGGCCGCGACATCGGCATCAATCTCGGACATGGGTTTGATAACGTTCGTGGTCGGGTCTTGCGCGTCTGCGGCCGCCAACCAGTAGCCTTTAATGGTCCACTTGGCATAAAGCGTCAAATCAGAGGCAATGGGCGTGCTGAAATCGAAGGCCTGGGTATAGTCTTTGTCGGTATACCAACCAACGAATTCGTAATCGTCGCATACGGGCTCTGCCGGCACCGCCGCCGTACCAGCCTCCTGAACGGCTTGGCTATCGACCGAGCAATCCGTCCTGCACGTATCGAAGCTGACAGTGTACGTGGAGACTTCAACGGTCGCCGTCATCTGCAGCGTAAGCTCGCCGTTGTTCGATTTCAGCTTCTGCAGCAACTCCGAGCTGATGTCTTTAGCAGTCCACTGGCCACTATATTCGCTGCCAGCCGCGATTGTCCCTTCGCCCACCGTCGCATTCCAGCCGGCAAGGCTTTCGGGAGCTTGAATGCCGGTCACGCGAACCGTGCCGGCGGAACCGTTCGCCACGCTGAAGCTGTTGGATACGACCTTGCCGTTCTCATCGACGAGGACCTTCCCGCTGCACGTGACGCCCGACAACGCCTCGGCGGCATAGGCCGCGCTCGCGGCAAATTGGCTGAAGGAGAGCGCCGCCACCAACACGCAGGCAACGATAACGGCAATGAGCCCCTTTTGCGACGAGGGGGCATGCTCGCAAGTCCCGCATGCGCTACTCGCGGTCTTGCGACTCGCGCGCATCGCGACGGCCGCGCACACGCCCACCGCGGCAACGCCGAGCGCCAGCCACAAAACAGCATCGCCGGTCTTGGCGAACGCTGCCGCGCTCGCGGGTGCCGCAGCCTGCGAACCTTGCAGAGAAACGGTTACGTTTCCTTCGATCGTGTAGGTGCTTTCACTCGCAAAAGCAAGCATCGGCATGCAGAGCGCCATAGCGAACGCGCAACTCAATGCCACGAAAGCTTTTCTCAAATAACCAGAGACCATACTCGACCCCTTCCCATAAACCGATCGCCAAAGGGCAATCGCGCAAGTTCGGCCAAACAAAAACCGAGGCAAAGTATACGCCATTGCTACGTTGAGCACCCCCATGCAAACCGATGGAGCAAGCTGGCGTTACCGCAAGCAAGGAAAGGGCGGCAAATTCAACGGATGGCAGTCGCAAGCGCGATCTCGTCGAGCCCTGAAATCGACCCATGCGGGCAGCGCGTATTCATAGGCCTCTTGAGTATCGAACCCGCGTTATTTCCGAAAGCATCCAACAGCCGATGCAGGCATCCCGCGAGCGTGGTTTCCAAGAAATAGCCGCACGCCCCAACGCGCCGGACATTGTCAAAACACAGCATCGCGGCCCTTGAACCGCCCTTTGAGACAGGAAATGCGCAGGCGCTCAGAGACGCGGCTTACTCGCTTCGCCGAAAGCGCCTCGCTATCAAGGTCGCGCACAGCGCGCCCGCGGCAAGCACGGCCACCGCTTCCGCATGCACTCCATCGCCGGTCTTGGCGAACTTCCGCTCCTCGCTCGAAGCGGCAACCCTCTTCACGAGCTCGCCCTGCTTGTAGTCAATCATGGTCAAAGCGTTGCCCGTGCCGAAAGCATTCACGACATCCTGCCCATTGACCGCCGCAGAGCTTCCCTCCACAATGCTCACATTGCCGTACGCATCGAGCATAAACGTCACGTCGCCCGCCTTCGCGTAACCATCAGGCACCGCCCGCTCATAAAGAACGTAGGCCACGTTCGCCCTCACGCCCCGCAATACATAGCCCACGTCGCTGCTATCCCACTCGGCAATCGCTTCATCGGAATTCGCCTCGCGAACGCCCAGGCGCGCGCCCGAAACGGCATTGCGCGATGAATCGACCTTGTTCAGCACCACGAACAGCTCCTGGTCGGTAACGGGAATGCCGTCTTCGAACTCAACGATTTCACCTACGGGATACGTGTCGCTCTTGTCGCCGTTGGCGTACTCGAGGTAGTAAGCGGTATTGCTTCCCTCGCCAGATCGCAGCAACTTGAAATGCACGCTCTGATCGAGGGAAAGCGCATAGCCGTCGGGCGCGCTGATTTCCTGGAACCAATACTCAACGCCTTCCGATATCGGCTCCCCGCCAGGCTCGGCCGCAAACGCCATATGGCCATTGGCGTCGCTTGTTGCCTGGGCAACCAAGACTGCATTGCCCTCGCCCTCGGTGCCGTTGCGATAAAGCCCGTACGTCGCATCTTGAAGCCCCACGCCTTGCGCATTCGCCTTGCTCAGGCCCAACACGACGGGCTTAACGCTGTTCGTAATGGTGGGATGTTCGCCCGAATCGCCCGCAATCGAATACGTGGCAACCGCGTCATCGGCGCTATCGTAATGGAAATACGTACCGCCATCGCTCACGAGGGCTCCGTCAACCTCCGAGACGTTAACGACGAACTTGACCACCTCGTCCGAATATTGAATCGTGGGGTCTTTCTGCTCGGACACTTCTTTTACCACATAGACATAGGTTCCGGCCTCCGTGAATTTCAAACAGCAGGCTTCCATTCCGTCAGGGTTTTTGTTGTTCTCTCCTTTATCGAAATCAACCATGCCCGATTTCTCGTTCGTGGCGGTAGAAACAACCTCGCCCGTCTTCTCGTTGATAAGCTGGAACTTGAACTCGCCTTCTTGCAGTTGCCGACCTGTGAGCGCTTTGGTGATCTTTGGATCCACATAGCACACCTTTTCAGGCTGAAGGTCGGGACCCGAAATAGAACGCACCGAATATCCGGTGAGCGCAAAGGCGTCCTCTTCTTGCGAAGCGGTATTCGTCATGGTGAAGGCGTAACCACCGTCTTCTTGCACGCCGCTCACATCAGTGAGTTCATAGCCCTCGGGAACGTCAACCTCATCGACGGTGTAGTTGATTTGCTCGCCCGCCTTGTTGGCGGGAAGGCCGCTCCATGACGCCGTCCAGCCATTCTCATCGTTGAGTTCTTTGTCCTCGACGCCCTCGACGGGGATCTTTTGACCGTCGTCAGAAAGAACACACAGTCGCGCGGTAACGGAATCGGGCCTGTTGTCGGCCGTACCGCTTCCGTCGTTCCATTCCTTTTTCACCTTTACGTCTATAGTTTTTGTTTTATGGGTATTGACCAGCGAAAACTCATAAGAGATGTTGCCGAATTCGTCTTTGGTCGGGTTGGATGCAAGCGAAATTACGCTATCGTAGCCCTCAACATCCACCTCTTTGAGAGAATACGAGTACTCGTTGCCCTCGCCGTCGGCCGCAGGCAGGCCAGAAACGCTGCCTTTCCAGCCATTCGCCTTGGAAAGAGAGAGCGTGCCCACCACCTGCTCGGAGCCGTCTTTCGCCACGCGAACGACGCTCGCCTCGATGCTATCGGGGCGCAGGCCGTCGGCGTCGTCGCTATCGCGCCAATCTTTCGACGCGGAAATCTCGACCTGGGCCTTGTGCTGGTTGGTTATCACGAAAGAGTTCGATCCGCCCGTAACCGTCGAATCGTAATCGGCGGGCGCATCTATCTCCACCACGGTATAGCGAAGGGCAACGCCATCTTGCTTTTTGGGAAGCCCCCCAAACGACGCCTTCCAATTGTTCGCGTCGCTCAGCTGCGCCACAAGCCGCTGCCCCTTCGAATCGAGCACGGGTTCGGTAGCGTTGCCGTCCTCGTCGGCATAATACAGCTGCACGCTCACCGCGTCGTGAGACACGCTCGTCTCGGGCGCTCCCTTGGAATCGAGCCAGGCTTTTTCAACGTCCACCGAGGTCGTATCGTCGGATGGCTTGAACTTGCCGTGGAATGGGCGCGTATGCGTCTCGCCCTTCACGGTAATGGAGTCGGCGATGAAGGTTCCGCAGGCATTACCCTCAAGCGTCAAGTTCGCGCCGGGTGCCAAGATGCTCCCCACCATGGCGGTGGCGGTGATGTTCGCTTCGTCGCAATTGTAGAAATTCCACAAAACATAGCCGGTGTCGCGATCGACTTCGCCGAACGTCGCAGCGCTGCCACCAATGTAAAGATTGATCTGGTCGGGCAGCGTCACGCTCGAGCCTTCGCAGTCGACATTGATCACCAACGCGCCCGAGCCATCGCCCGGCAGGCCTACGATATCGATCTTGTTGCCATTTTTGACAAGCTCGCTCGCCGGCAGGTCAAGATAAGCGCATCCAGAATCGAGCGTGTAATTAATCTTCTTGCTATTCATGTCCGAGAAGTCGTAGGTCGCGCCACCCTCGGAGGAACGCGAGGCGAGCGTCTCAGACAGGCTTTCCATCTGCTGCTTCACCGAATCCAAATCGATAAACGGCTCCGAAGACGAATCAAGGTCTTGGCCAATGGTCGACGGAAACTCGACTATTGTGCCCGAGGTATTCAGGTTCCTGTAATTAATGATCCGGTGGCCGCCGCTTTCGTTGGCAAACAGGCCAAACGACGAGCTGTTGCTGCCAAACACGACGGCCTGCTTCGCAAAGCTGTTCGCGCCGAAACGAGGATGCGTGCCCTGGTAGTCTTGGATGTAGCTGAGGGTCGAATGCCCATAGAGGTCGTCAAAACGGACATCGGTGCCGAAATCGACGCTGTCGGTGAGCTGCTTGGTAAGCACGTTGCCATAGACATGGCTGTTCGATGTGCTGAGCGTGTCGAACGCCACCAGGTGAAAGCTGCCGGCGATGCCCAAGGCGTTGCCAGTTCCATCGGCGCCATCGTCGCGGTAATCGTCCCATATGCTCGACGTGAAATCGTTGCTCGAGTCGATCGTAGTGAAATTCACATCGCCGTTGTACCAATACGTACCCGAAGGAAGCTGCCCCGAGCCCGACCCCTGCGCCGCATAGGCACCAAAGCTCGGCGCCAGCCCCAAAACCAAGGAAACCGACACGACAACGCTCAACGCACCGCCTGATACGCGGCGCGCTCGTGCGCGAAAACCAAGGGCCGCCTTTCGGGCAGCACCGCCGTCTTCAAAACCGCGCTTTATGGCGCAAAGCCTCTTAAGCATTTACAAGCACCTCATAGAATCGTTTGCCCCAGCGGCGCGGCGCATTGCTTTGCGATGGCAGATCACTGCGGTAGCACCGGCCGCAATCAGGGCAATCAGAGCAACGGCAACAATTGGCAACCAGAAGGAAAGCCCTTGCGATGCATCAGGCTGATCGCCGCTTGAAAGAGGCGTTTCGTTATCGTCGATGCGCTCCTCGTAAGCGCTCTGTCCGTCGGGAGCGAGCGCGCTAGATTGCGATGCATCGGAGATGTCGTCGCCCGTGCTCACAATGGTGGAATACGGAGCGTTTACGTTCAAGCCAGCCGAGCCGTCGGCCGCGACAGTAACGGCTCCCGTATTCGTATTGATCGCATACGACGAGGATCCGCCGTCAATAACAACGGTGCGCACCACCGTTACATCACCAGCAGAAACAGAACCGGGCACAGCGTAATAAATAGTGTAGGTGCGATACGGCGCGAAGAATCGATGCGCAATAGCGGCATCCTGCCCAGAAAGGCGAACGTATTCAACGCCGTCGAAAGAAAGCGTTGCGGGACCGGAAATGGAAAGCGCCGATCCATCGGGCGAACAGGAAAGTGTTTCGCTGCCGAGTTCGTTACCCGATGTCACATCGACATAACGAACATTCACGTCATAGGCCGAGGGCGTCACCACATCGGGGGCGACGTAGTACACCGTATCGGATGCGAGGCGACCTTCGGAATAATCGTCCCACGAATAACTCAGCGAGCCTTCGTTTCCCTGACGGGTGTAAACGATTCCGTCTTTCTCGATGGAATCGGGAAGCTCCACGCGTGCCGGGCTCGATTCTGAAAACGTATCGCTCAGCAACTGCTCGTTCGAAACGCTAACCGTACCCGCGGTCGCATTGGACACCAACGCAAGGCTCACTGTGTAGGAAAGCTCCAACTCTCGCGGCTCATAGACGAGGGTGTATTCGGGCGATGCGCCCAAGGTAAGATCAAGCACGAACGATGTAGAAACATCGAACGACTCCCCGCGATTATTCATCGCTTTGACAAGCCGGTATTGAGAGACCCCGCCGTCATGCGCCTGCGAAAACGTGGTGGGCGCAGCGTAGAGCAACCCGCCCGAGCCGACGCGCACCTTGTCGGTCATGAGCTGCGTGCCATCGGGAGTGCAATAGTTAATGGTAATGTCTTGCTTGTCGACGCTGGAATCTTGACGCGCCACGCAACGGATGACCACCTCGGGATGCTCGGCCGAAACAACGACCGTCGGGCTTTTGGAGATCGGCACGTACGCACGGTCGCCGTTCGTAACAAAATCGCGCACGGGAACCGTTTGCGATTCGCCCGGCTCAAGGCTGCCAAAATCGTCGGTGAAAACGACAGCACCGCTTTCGTCAACATACGAAACGCAGGCCGACACCCCCGTCTGACTGGTTTTCTCGTAATCGATATACAAAACGCCATCTTTAAGCGTAGGACGGGCGCCGCTCGACCCCGATACCATACGGTATGTGTCTTTCCCACGAACAATCAGACGAGCAGCCGTGAAAGGCTGGGTTTCGTCGCCCGCAACACATGCGCGAATGCCAATCATGCTGTCGGCGACAGAACCGAGGGGCTGTCCGTCAACGCTCGCACACACGGCATAAACTTTCGCAGACAGCAAAGGCGACGAGCTCTGTCGATCGGAGCTTTTCTCGCTGTAAAGATTGAGCTCGATATTGCCGCTGTGCTGCGCGACGACACTCGCTTTCGCCGAGAGTTGAAGCATGCCCGCCTGGTCGTCTGCATTATCGTAGCGATATTCGAGGTCGCGTGCCTTAACGCCGCCATCGACGAAAACATCGCCATACAACGTATTCGACCCCAGGCCGATAACCGTCGCCACATCGAACGAATCGCCGTCGATGGATGTCGCGTCCACGCATCGAATGCTGCAAGAATCCACCGACGCCGACCGAGCGGCAACCTCGGCAGCGTGCGCCTGTTTCCCTATAGGCGCGACAGAGACGGCCAGCACAAGGCCGAGACACAAGCTAATCGCCGCATGCGCAAGAGAAGAGACTACCCCCCCCCCCGAGCAATATTTTCTTCATAGGTCTCCCTTCTCTTGGCGCGAGCAAACGCGCGAACACCGTCGCCTTAACACAAACGGTGAATGCCGAAAACCCATGCTTCCTATTCCTACGCGCGGTTGTCGAGCGGCGAGAGAATGGCTCTCTACACTACACTGCACTCCGCCCAGCAAGCAAAGCAAATGTATAGGTGAACGGCACTTTGCCCGACAGTATCGAGCATGTGAGGAAATAGAACAAGGGGTTTCATGAAAAGGAACGACCTATACAAAAAGCGCTTGATAGCAGCCAACTCTTGAGCAGTTGACCATCGCAGCCGCTTGTCGCTCGCCGCGCTCGGCGCCGGCTATGCTCGGCTACTGGCCGCCGCCCATTGCAATCTGAAACGCAGGCAAACCCTCGTCCGGGCGACGGCCCGGCCCGAGGGGTTACGATTGCGCCGCACCCGAACAGACAGCCGATCGGGCGCCCCCGTTGCTTAGTAGTCGTTGGCCGCAGGGCTGTTCATCCAATCTTGGTAGAACGCCTCGTATTCGCCAGCGAGCACCGCTTCGCGCGCCTTCGCCATAAGGTCGATCAGGAAATGCAGGTTGTGAATCGACAGCAGAATGCCGCCGAGCATCTCGCCCTGTTTTACCAGGTGACGAAGGTATGCGCGCGTGTAACTCGTGCACGTGGGGCAGCTGCACTGCGGATCGAGCGGCGTGAAATCGTCTTTGTACTTCGCGTTGCGCATGTTCATGCGGCCCGTATGCGAAAACGCCGTGCCCATGCGGGCCGTGCGCGTGGGCAGCACGCAGTCGAACATATCGACGCCCTCGCGCACCGCGCGCACGAGCGTCGTGGGATTGCCCACGCCCATCAGGTAGCGCGGCTTGTTTGCAGGCAACGCCTGGCACACGTCGCCGAGCGTTTCGAACATCACGTCGTGGGGCTCGCCCACCGAATAGCCGCCGATTCCGAAGCCCTGAAAGCCCTTGTGGCCGGCCGCGCGACTTGCCGCGTCAATCTCAAGCAGGTGCTTCACGCTTTCCAGGCGCAAATCCAAATGCATGCCGCCCTGAACGATACCGAAAAGCGCCTGGTCTTGCCGCGTGTGGGCGGCGCAGCAGCGTTCGGCCCACTCCCACGAAAGCTTGGTTGACGCCGCCACGGCATCTTTCGGCGAGGGATAGCCAATGCATTGGTCGAGCTGCATGACGATGTCGGCGCCAATGCGCTGCTGAATGTCCATGTTGATCTCGGGCGTCCAGCGGTGCTTGCTGCCGTCGTAGTCGCGCGCGTGGAACGTAACGCCATCGGCGTCGGTCTTCATCATGTGGTCGAGGCTGAACAGCTGAAACCCGCCCGAATCGGTGAGCATAGGGCCGTCGTAGTTCATGAACTTCTGCACGCCGCCGGCCGCCTCAATGATATCGACTCCCGGTCGCATGTAGAGATGGTACGTGTTCGCCAACACCACCTGGCTGTTCAGATCGCGCAGCTGCGGCGTGGTGACGCCCTTCACCGTGGCATGCGTGCCCACGGGCATAAACATAGGGGTATGCACCGTGCCGTGCGCGGTTTCAAACGTAAGCGCGCGCGCGTTTCCGCACGTCGCATCGATATTCACATCGAAAAGGGGCATATGACATCTTTCTCGAAAAACGGAAGAGGACCTTTCGCGCCAAAAGTCAGCGAGCGCGAGCTCGGTGCGCCAGGTTGCCCCGCCGCATGGCCAAGCGTACTTCGATACGCGCCGAGCCATGCAGTAAGGGGCAAAATGGCGTGCCCGGCTCGCGCGCAGCGTCGACATAATGCTTTTGCCGACAGGCAAAAGCATTATTCGATAAACATCGCGTCGCCGAAACTGAGCAGGCGATAGTCGTTTTCAATCGCGTGCTTATAGGCGGCCATGACGTTTTCCCGACTCGAAAACGCGCTCACGAGCATCATGAGCGTGGAGCGCGGCACATGGAAGTTCGTGACGAGCGCATCCACCACGCCGAATTCGTAACCCGGCAGAATGTAGAGGCTCGTTGCCTCGCGGTCGCGCGCGCGCAGTTTTCCCAGCTCGCGATCGTAGGCGCTCTCGAGACTGCGCACGCTTGTGGTGCCCACAGCAATCACGCGGCTGCCGCGCGCATGGGCCGCATCGCACGCGTCGACGGTTTCTTGCGACACCGTATAAAACTCCGTGTGGATGGTATGCTTCTCGGGGTCGTCTTCATCGACGATGCGGAAGGTGTCCAGACCAACTTCGAGCTCGACGGTGTGCCATTCGACGCCTTTCTCTTTCAGGCGTTCAATGAGCTCGGGAGTGAAATGCAGACCCGCGGTTGGTGCGGCCGCCGAGCTCTCTCGGCGGGAATACACCGTTTGGTAGAGCTCTTCATCGCCGGCATAATGCTTGATATAAGGCGGAAGCGGCGTGTGGCCCACGGCATGCAAAGCCTCGTCGAGCGAAGGGCGCGTGGTGGTGAGGCGAGCGATGCGCTCGCCGCGGCCCGAATCGGCGCCCCAATCGACGACCTCGGCCGAAAGGGCCACGTTGCCCTCGGCGTCGACGAAATCCACAATAGCACCGCCGCCCGGCTTCAGGCGCTTGCCCGGACGCACGAGCACTTCCCAAATGGCCTGTTGGTTGCTACCAAGCGCGCCATCGGGACCTTCGGCCGCCATATACGCATCGGCTGCGGCCCCCATACGCTGGCGCAGCAGGAAGACTTCAGCCTGCCCGCCCGTGCCGCGCTTGGCGCCCAACAGGCGCGCCGGCATCACGCGGGTCTCGTTGGCCACGAGCACATCTCCCGGCTGCAGATACTCGATGATGTCGCGAAATACGCGATCGGCCAACGCGCCCGTTTCTCGATCCATCACGAGCATCTTGCATGCATCGCGCACCGCCGCAGGCTCCTGGGCAATGCAGCGTTCAGGCAAATCGTAATCGAAGTCGTCAGTTTTCATAAGTTTCGCCGTTCTATCCGAACGGCGAAACGACTCGCCGCTGCGCGGGGTTCCAACGGCGCGCTTGCCTTTCACTCGTCGCTCACGTACCAAAGTACGCTTCACTCCTCGTTCAAGGCAATCGCACTCGCCGGAACTCCGCTCGCTTTCATTGGTGCGACATGAGCCGTTTCGCCGTTTACTCCTTCATTATCTCTATCTAAACCAATCTGGAACACCGGGCCTCCGCTCACTGACCTTGAGCTATTCCGCTCCGTTTCCTTTCTTACAACGGCGAAAGCGCAGCGCGCTCGCCGGAACTCCGCTCGCTTTCATTGGTGCGACATGAGCCGTTTCGCCGTTTCCTTCCTCATCGTCTATTCGCATCCGAGTGCATCGTCGCGATGCGCCTGTTTGTATGCTTTCAGCGCGGCCCGCTGAGCCGCGCGTTTATTGGCGTAGGCCTGCTTTTCGGCGCGCTTCTTTTGGCGGGCCGCTTCGGCCGCCGCGCGAGCAGGGGCTTCGGCCGCTTCCTTGGCCGCTTTGGCTGCTGCGCGCTCAGTCTTGCGGGCTTCGCGTTCTTCTTCGGCTTCCACCTGGGAAAACGCGCACCCGCAATAGTTTTGCCGATACATGCCCATGGCCTTGCTGCGCCGCGTGGCCTCAGGGTATTGCTCGCGATAGTCGCGAAACACCGCCGCCAATCCGTGCGAAGCGCACGCCCGCTCCAATTCCTCACGGATAATTTCCGTATATTGATAGGGGCTCACCGTGAGCGTGGTAGCGACCCCGTCGAAGCCGTTGGCCGCAGCGTAGTCGCACGCCTCGTCCAAGCGAAGCCGATAGCATGCGCGGCAACGCTCAGACCGCCGCGATGGGTCGGCACCGAACTCGCCAGCCGTACGAGCCCAAGCCCGAGGATCATAGACGCCCTCGATTACCGCGAGCCCTTCGTCGTGCGCGAAGTCGAGCAGCACGTCACGCCTGCGCTCATATTCGGCACGGGGATGGATATTCGAATTCATGTATGCGATGGCAATTTCGTGGCCCTCTTCGAGCAAAAGCCGCAAAGGCTCGAGCGTGCATGGACAGCAGCACGCATGCAAGAGTAGTTTCACCTGCGGCACCTCCATCACGGCTCGTCAACGAATCCAATTGCGCATTGTCCCATCTCACAAGCCGTCTATACTACCATTTCGCGCCTCTTCACGCAGCCGTATGCGCGGCGCAATGCTCATTTCGAACAGATTCGGGGAGATCTTCCATGCCACGCTCATACACCACCGTATTCTTCGACCTCGACGGCACGCTTCTGCCCATAGACACGCACGAATTCATGGAGCAGTATTTCGCCTCGCTCGGCAAGTTCGCAGCCGAAAACGGCCTCGAACCCGAAATTTGCCTGCATGCAGTGATGGACGGCGTAAAAGCCATGGCGAAAAACGATGGCACGGCCACGAACCACGACGTGTTCTGGAAGACGTTCGCCAAGGCGACAGGCTTTGACGCCGCCGAAATGATCGAACTGTTCACTCGTTACTATGCGGGCCCGTTTTGCCAGATTGGCGAAGGGGTGCGACCAAACGAGCACTCCGCGCGTGCCGTGAACGTGCTGAAAAAGAAGGGCTACCGCGTGGCCGTTACCACCATGCCGATGTTTCCGCTCGAAGCCGTGCACGAACGCATTCGCTGGGCCGGTCTTGACCCGAGCGATTTCGAATTCATCACCGATTACGAAACATGCAACGCGGTAAAGCCCATGGAACGCTACTACAACGGATGCCTGAAGCGCGCGGGCGTTTCGGGAAGCGAAGTGCTCATGGTTGGCAACCACACGCGCGAAGACGGCTGGGCAACCGCCGTGGGCTGCGATATCTATTTCGTGACAGACAACCTGATCGAAGGCGAGGGCGGGCTAGACGCATCGCAGCACAAGCACGGCACCATGAAGGAGTTCGCCGACTGGTGCGAAACGCTGCCGAACGCGCGATAGGCAAAAAAGCGCGAGGTGGGAGCACGTTCCTCGGGACACTTCCCCAGAAGAAAGCGTCCCACCTCGCCGACCCAAGACCCCAACCTGCTAAACGCTCTGAGCATTTAGCAGGTCGCCACAGGCGGGCAGGCCGGCAGAATTGGCTGGCAATTCTCTAGGCGCCGGCTAGCGCCCCAGCCAATACTTCCTGCAAGCCTGCGCGTAATCGCCGCCGGGAAACGCCACGGGGCTTGCCGCGCCCGACTCGCTTACCAGCAGCATCGAGCCATCGCCAATGGCCGCACCGCCGCTCGTGAGCGACATGGTGTCGCAGGCCCATAAATCGTCGCGACCGCGGGCCAAAAAGCTCTCGGCGAAATTCTCGACACGCTCAACAGGCGTATGCCCCACAATCTGCGGCACTCCCGGCAGCGCATCGTCGAGCATGTCGCGCACATCGGCCCACAAAGGCCCCGGCAGCGACCATCCGCCGCGCGAAGGCGGGCAACTATCCAAACTGGCCCAATTATCGGAATCATCTAGCATGCCATTAAGGCGCCGTGCGATCGCGCAGGCGTCAGCCGCGCTCGAATCGGCCAGATCGGGAATGAACCGCTTCGCCCACACGCCCGTCACGCCCGCATGAGTGCATAAATACGGACCAACCGCGCACGCGGCGCGCGCATGCAAATCGCCTTCGAGGATTGCTCGAAGCTCTCGCATGATCGACATCAAGGAACCGGGGCCGCGCCTGCCGCGAATGTAGCAAAAATCGTGGTTGCCAAGCAAAACGTCGACCTGCAGCCCCCGCTCGCGACGCTCGGCGACCCACCGCGCATACAGCCCGAGGGCTCCCAACTCATCCGCTTCGGTCGCGCCCCAATCGTCGCACGCGTCGCCCAAAAACACGACGCGCCCTATTTCGCCATCGGTCGCCAAAAGACCGTCAATCGCCGGCAGCACAAACGGCTGCTTCACATGCAAATCGCCCACAACCAGCGTCTTCATGGCAAAACCTTCCCCCGCGCGAAAACTTCTGCGCCCATTGTACGCGCCAAACGCGCCACCTCGATTCCCGTCTTTCGCAGACGGGCCAAACTGCTCGCCAACTTTCCGGAAACTTCCGCGGCCGCCTTCCATGTAGTGGGCGAGATGCGAAACGGCGGCGCACTCGAAACCATCCACCGTCGAAAAGGAGCGAACCATGGTTGAGCAGACATTCGAATGCAGCAATTGCCTGGAAGTGTTCACGAAAGAGCATACCGACGAAGTCCTCTGGACACAGTGCCCGTATTGCGGCGGCCGCTCATATCCGTACTAAAGACCCCGCGGAAAGGGAGGCACGCACCAAGGAAGCGCGCACCCAACGGCGCAAGATCGACGAAGCGCGGCCCTGCGACAACGCCACCGCGCTTTGCGCTCGCCGAAGCAGGCACGTGAAAACTTTCCGGAAAACACGCCTCCCCTTTTCCATGTGGCAAGCAAACCGAAGCGCAACGGTGCCGACAAAAGAAAGGACGCAGACCATGGGCAAAAGCAAACCGACATCCATCACAACCATCAAAGATTGCGAGACCGCGCTCGAATGGATCGACCGCGAGCTCGTGAAGCTCGACAAATCGATCCGCATCACGAGCATGGCCATCTTCTCGCCAAAGCGCTGGACAACGACCCTCACCGGCTGGCTGTGGTCGAAGCAGGTCACCCAAGATGGCGACAACGTCTGCAACAGCCCGTTTCTCGCCAAACTCGAAAGCTCGGCGCGCGCAGATGAATCGCTGAACCTCATCGAGCTGTCGAACGTGACGAGCACCGCCAAAGAAGTGCGCTCGGTGTGCTCAGAGAAATGCAGCGGAATCGAGCTTTCCATCAAGAAGGCCGCCGCGGCCGCAAGCGAACCCGTTTCCGTGGACGACAAAAACACCGAAGCGCTCGACGAGGCCGAACGCGAGTCAATTCGCCAGCACGACATCGCCGTCGAAGTCGCCAAACGCGAGGCGGCCGTCGCCCACTACGAAAACGAGCTCGCCGAATGGAGCGCCATGCTCGGCCGCGCCGATCGCATGGTCGATCGCGCAAACGACGCGCTTGACGCCCGCCGCGCCTTCATCAGAACGAACTACCAGCAGCAAAGCGAATCGCATTTGAAATGGGCCGCACGTTCGAAAAACCTGCAGCCGCCGTTCAACCTCATCGGGGTGCTGGGCACTAGCGGCCAAGCCAGCGAAGCGAAGGAGAACTAAATGAGCCTGTTCACGAAGAAATCGAAGCTGCCCAAAGGGCGCAACCTCATTGGATCGCACCCTTCGGCAAGCAAGGCCGACATCGCCGATGCCGCCGCAAGCCTCGGCTTCATCGTGCCCGATATGCCCGATTACGGCGCCTTGCAGCAACGCCAGCTCGCATGCGCCAATGGCTATGCGACGTTTTACAAAACCGGCGAGGGTCTCTTCTTCCACGAGACCGCTTATGCCGCCGAAGGGCATCTTGCCAGCATCGACGAGGCCCTCACGCGCTATTCCGACGCAATGGAATCGACCTACCGCGCAGCGCTTCAGGCGGAAATCCTCAAAGCGCAAAATCGCCTGACACGCATCGGCGGCAAACCCACCACGAAGAACCCACGCCCGCAAACCACCCGCCCCAAAAACCTTGAAGGGAGCACCCTCTCATGAAAAGCAAACTAGCAACCACCTCGCTTCTCGTGCTGCTCGCGCTTGCGAATGCGGCGCTTGATTTTTCGGCCCTGTGCCTCTTTTTCGACGTTGACCCCTTCGGCGAATTCACCCCGAGCAATTTCTTCGCGGCATGCGTCGCTTTGGCCCAGTCGATGCTGCTCGTAGCCCTGCCCGCCGTCGCCGCCGAAAAGGCAGCCTGCCACGAAAGAGGCGCGGCGGCGATTGCCATGGCCGCGTCGCTGCTCGTAGCGCTTTTCGGGTCGTTTTTGCGAGCGACGACCGAAGCGGCAACCACAACCACGAGCGTATCGGGTGAGGCCATTGCGGGCCTTTCTATGGACGGCATTGCATTTTGCCTGATTATGGCAGGCATTGGCATTGGCGAGGCGCTTGTTTCCTACCTCATTAAGAGCATCGGGATCAAAAACGAGGCCCAAGAGCTCGCCGCCGAGATCGAGCGCCTCAAAACGCTGGAGGCCCATGTCGATAACGCCATCGCTTCCGCGGCAGACGTCGCCCTTTCAGCCGGCCGACAGTCCATCGCGGCGGCCAAGCAATCGTGCGAGCAGGTCTACCAGGGACTCGTGGCGAAATCGGACGACAGCTACAACTCCTTCATCGGATACGCAGACCAAATCGGCATCGAGCGCGGGCGCGAACTCGAGGAAATCTCGCGCATCGCAGGCGACTTCGAAGCGCACATCCGCGAAAAGAGCCTCTCCAAGAACGCGGGCGCTTCCCACGAAGCGCCGCACGAAGCAAAGGGCCCCGAAATTCGCGCCGAGCGTCACGAGGCGCGCGGCGATACGCCCAGCAGCCCAACAAGCGCCATTTCAAGCCAGCCGCAAGCAGCCTAGCCTGCAGAAAGGAACGAGCCATGACCACCGCAATGAAACGCACCGCCGCCCTTGCCCTAGCGGCCTGCCTCGCGCTGCTTGCCACCCTGTGCATCTCGGGGTGCACAGGCGAATCTTCCGCCCAAACATCCCACAACATTCCGGGAAGCTATTCGGTTGCCCCGGCCGCCGTCGACGCCTCGTTTATCGAGCAGCCCGAAAGCTGCGCAATCGTGACCGCCGCGGCGCAGGGCCAAGCGTTCAAGATTCCGACGAACGCGCTCGCCTATGCAAAAGCGGCCATCCAGCAGGGAAACTACGCCGCCTATACCACGGCCGATTCGAACGCCACGCCGCACGGCAAAACCTTCGCGACGACGAAGAATTCCGAGGCCGGCAAGCAAAAGGAGCTCGAGTCGTTTGAGGCCGACTACTTCACTTCAGCCTGCTCGGCCCGAAGCGAGGGCGGCGTCGATCTGCTCTCCTCGCTGAACAACGCCGCAAACGACCTTCGAGCCAATGCCGGCACCGGAAGCTCGAACCTCGTTGTATGCGTCGTGGCCAGCGGAATAAACGACACGGGGCTTTTGCGCACCACCCAAGACCTCGTCGATGCCGACGCAAATTCCATCGTAGACCAGCTCAAAAGCCTCAATGCGATCGCGGATTTCAGCAACATCACCGTCCACTTCTACGGACTCGGTCAATCTTCGGGCGAGCAGACGATTCCCGCGAGCGTTCAGTCGAAGCTTCAAACGCTGTACGCGGCCGTGGTTGAAGCCACAGGCGGCGTGGCGTGCATCGAAAACGACGTGCTTGCGCCCTTGGGCTGCGATGACGAGCTGCCCGAGGTCGGTATCGTGGATTTCGAGGAAGACGCCCTTTCCATTCCCCACCTTGCGCGTGGCGAAAGCGCGCAAGTCACGCTCGACGAAACGAAACTCGCCTTCCTGGGCGACTCCGCCGAATTCGCGGATCACAACCAAGCGATGAGCACGCTTTCAGTCTTGGCGGAGGCCATCACCGAAAACGGCTACGCAACGCGCATCGAAGGATTCACCGCAACTTCGCCCGAATGGGACCGCGACGACCTCATCGAACTCAGCCAGGCGCGCGCCGATGCCGTTCGCGACGCGCTCGTTTCCCTAGGAGTGAGCCCCGCCTCCATCGAAAAGGTCGAAGGGCTTGGCGATGCGGGCGCGACCTCCATGCTCAGCGGCGCATTCGACGAAGCCGCGGCAAAAGCAGACCGGAAAGTCGTGGTCACGCTGCTATCCTTGCAATAGCCGAAGAGAAGACGCGCGCCCGCTGAGCAGCACAAGCGAATCCGAGCTAATCCGAGGAAAGGAAGGCCCCATGGAACAAGGGCTCCCCACAGGAGCGGGAATTGCACCCGCAGCGTATGCGGGCGCGCCTTCCGCAAGCCTCGTGTTCACCCCAGCTCCCGCGCGCCACAGCGAATTCCCGGAATCGAGCATCCAGCAGCTCGCATTCGAAAAAGTGGCCAATCGCGGCGGGCAGGCCACGGTCCTAAAGGCCAAAGCCCCCGGAGGATATCCCATCGCGGTGAAAGTTTTCGAAAACGCGAGCGACGCTGCGGCCGAATGGGACACGTTGCTGAAGTTCAACGACTTCAAAGTACTTCCGAAGGCAATCGCCCAAGGCACCATCTGCGCAGACGATGGGCTTGCACCCCGCGAGCGACCCTGCATCGTGGAGGAATGGATCGAAGGCGAGCATCTCTCTGAGCGCATGCGGTGCACGGGATCATTCACCGTGGAAGGCGCGCTGCGCGCCCTAAGCGACGTGATTTCCTTTCTCGCGACGGCCGAAGACGCGCTTCGCGAAACGGTCGTCCATCACGATATCAAGCCGCAAAATATCATGCTCGATGGGGAAAACCGCACCCGTCTCATCGATTTCGGGGTCAGCCAATCTTCATCCGGAAAAGCCCACTGCGCCTGGGGAACGCAGGCATTCGCCGCCCCGGAATGGTTCTTCTCGCGCGAAAAGGCACAACGCGGCAGCGATTCCTACTCTGTGGCGGCGACGTTTTTGTCGTTGCTGGCCGGGCAGCCCAAACCGCCGGCCTATGGCGTTGTGGCAGACGGCGGCACGCTGCGCTACGATGCCGCCTGGACCGACGCCTACGAAAACGAGCTCATGGAGCAATCGAGCGCTCCGTTTCCCGGGTTCGTGCGAAACGCTCGCGCCCGAGGCGTCTATTTGAGCGAATCGCAACTCGCATCGTTTTCCCATGACGAGGAAATGGTTTTGCTCATACAGCGCGAGGTCGGCGAGACGCTTTCGAAGACGTATGGCGCCCGCGCATCGAAGCGCGACGTCGAAACCGCAACGCAGGCGGCCTTCGATGCCTTCGACGCGAAGCTGCGCACGGCGCTCGGCTCATGCCTGAGCATTGAGCCGGCCGACAGGCCGAGCATGCGGCAACTGCAAAACGCCCTGCCGCGCGACGAGCGATCCTACGTCCATGAGCTGCGGCTTCTAGGCGTCAATGCGGCGCTTGGCGGCGGGCGCCTGCTTTCGAGCGACGATGCGCCATTCGAGGGCGCGGGCACCTTCGCGCAAGCCCTCGACGCGTTCAACGCCGGCCTCTACGAAAGCGCGATTCACGTTTTCGACAGGCTGGCACGCCAGGGCAACGCGAGCGCGAAATACTACCTCGCCATATGCATTCGCGATTCGCTCGGCAACAGCGAGCGCACTTACAACGAAACCGACCTTATGCAGATGATGGGCGAAAGCGCAGCCCAAGGCGCGATCGTCGCACAATTCTGGCTCGGCCAGGCGCTTTATGCCGGTTCGTATTCGGCCCAGGGAACGCGTCACGCCATGGAGAAAAACCCGCAGCTCGGCCTTGCCTACATTCGAAAGGCTGCCGAAGATAACGCCGAAACGGGCAAGCAGGGCTTTCCGCCCGCCAAGGCCTGGCTGAAAGAGCATGCCCTGAGCTAGAAAACACCAGATGGAGCAACCTTCGTTGCAAACACGCGCGGCAAATCTTCCGAAAGGCGAAAGCGGCGCGCAAGCGCTGGCGCAGGCGGCAAAACTCAACGGCCGAACGCAGCACGGCGCTCAACTGCGGCCAATGGGTTTGAGAGCACATCACGAAAGCCAGCGCCGAAACGACCAACCGCGAAGAACAAGGACACCGCATGGGAACGAACAGCACAAACGGCGGGCAGGCCGATGCCGAGCGCCAGCGCTGCGTCATCTTCTACACCGACGAGCGCGCGATGCGAATCGATGCCGAAGAGGCCCGCGCGCACCCCTGCGAAAAGGCCGGCGGCCGCTTCGATATCGAGCCCGATGAAAGCGACCGGCGCCGCTGGATCATGACGAACCGAAGCGCGCACCCGCTTTTCGTGCAGCACCCCGCATTCACCGACACCGCAATTCATCGGGTGAATCCCGGATGCGCGATTGCCTTGGTCGAAGGCAGCCGCCTTGCCACCTCGCCGAATTCGCCCTGGGTCAACGTGGCATGCCGATAGCGAGAAACCCCGCAGCCTGCCGATGGGCGCCAAGCGCCGGCACAGGCGAGCGATGCGCCAAGCGGAATGCCTGACGAACGCAGGCCACCTAGCTTTCGCGCACGCGAATGCGGCAGCTGCCGTTTCGCTCGGCAAACGCGATGGAGCCATCGGGTTGCTCGGCGACGCAAAACCCCAGAATAATCGTGTCGCCCGGGCGAACGGCAACGCCCCGGTCGTACCACGAAACGCCCGCCTTCGTCGCGGTGGAAGCCCCCGTGCGCCTCGCCACCTCGAAAAGCGCCCGCTCATCGGTTTCGCAACTGGCGGCAAATGCCATCGCGCGAACATCGGCGTAGTTGTTGTCGCCAAAACCCGCGATGATATACGAGAAGCTTCCGCTTCCCTGAGGGTCGGGCTTCACGACCAATGTCCCATTCGACGAGGCCAGATCGAACACCTTCCAACCCGTGCCAGCGCTATATTCGAAAAGCGCGTGCTCCCGCGAAATGGGGTCTTGCGCCCGCGCGCCGGCAAAATCATCACCAAACTCCAAAGAGTTTTCCTTCTGCCCCGGCAAATCGATTGCGCCCCACGCATCGATGCCCGCGAACTCATCGCGCCTGGCCCCCACCGTGCGAAGCACGTCTTTTTCAAACAGGTGCCCTATGCCAATACGCGGCCGCATCCAGGGATGCACGCGCACGATGCCGCCCGCTTCAAGATAGGTGCGCGTGCCATGCGCCATAAAGCTCGCGTCGAACGCAAGCACGGGAGAAGGCTCGGCAGACCCCCCGCCCAGCTCGGCCGCTTCGACCGCATGCATGCCGCCGCCGGTCGCAAGGCCGTCGCTTGCGAGCAAAGCAGATTCGTCATCGGCGAGGGCAAGGTTGAACATCCACGAAAGCATGAGGCTCAAGGCGCGCTCCAAATAAGAAGAGCAGCCGTCGCCCCGTCGCATGGCAGCACGAAGCAGCTTTTCGACCACATATGCGCGCGCTTCCGATTCCCCATGCCCATGTTTGCCGGCAGCCAAGGAATCATGCGCGAGGGCTGAAGCGAGCTCGCTGCAAAACTCATCCACTTCTTCAGGCGTGCCCTCGTCGAAAAAGAAATGCCACAGCATGCTTTCATCGGAAAGCACGAGCCCCGCTGGTTGTCCCTTGGCGAATTCCAGGGGGCCTTCGCAATAGCGCTCGTAGCGCTCCAGCGCGTCGGGCGCCCCTTTGGCAGATGCGCGCGACGCACCTTGCTCCGCGCGGCCGATTTTGGGCTTGGCAAGCTTGCTTATTTCCCACAGCGGCTTCACAAGGCCGGCCGAACTATTTCCCGATAAATCGTCGATCGCGATTTCGAATGGCACGAGCGCGGAATAGCAGCCGTCACGAGAAACTCCCACAGACGCTCCACCGCCACTTGAAGGTTTCGCCCCTTTCGCCTTCCTTTTCGCCCGCGGCTGAATTTCGGCCAGGCGCAAAGCAAGCAAATCGAGCAGCCAGTACTCAGAATGCGGGCTTGAGTTTTTCGAGCTCAACCACGTTGAGGTTTCCGGGGCTCCCGCATACACGCCCGCTTCGCCGCCCGCAACGAACCGCCGCCGCAAGCGCAGTTCAATGCGACGAACGCGATCGGCATACAGCGCGATGCCGAAGGATTCGCGAATCTTGCTCGCGGTCTTATCGAGCGTCATCGGCAACGCAGCGCCGTCTACAACGGGCGCGATGCGAGCCTCATATACCGCCCTTTCCACAGGGGTCATACTGCCTTCAAGACGGTTTCGAAACACAAGCGCATCGGGCGCGGGCGCATCGGGCGTCGAAGGCACAGCGGCAAGCACGTCGGGCACGATTGGCGAAGCGGGCATCGCAGACGCACACGATGACGAAAGCGCCACTTCGCAGCGGCCATCGGAACCACGATCGAGAATATCGCGCAGAGTTTCGCGAGAGATTCCCTTCGTAATCGTCTTTTCGGCAAGCGCCGCGAGCAACTCCTCTTCAGTCGGACGACGAACGCCGGCCAAAGCCGCATCGAGCCTGCGATATGCCTGGATAATCTCGTGATATTGATGGGCCTCGTGCTTGGTGGCAAGGCCGGTTCGATCGGCGTACCACTGATAGAACCATTCCCCCAAGGGCTTTTTGGCGTTCAGCGAAACCCAGGCGTTGAGCGTTCCCGCGCTCGGGTCGAACGTTTTGATTGCCGCCTCTATCGCACGCCGCACGTTTTCCGAATAGGCTTCGTCGAGGCCATAGGACCGATATATTCCCCGCCAGCCCTTCGTTGCGGCATATGCGGCATCGAGATGGGCCTCCACCAGGCATTCTTTCGCTTGCTCGCCCGCTTTCGATAGAAAGGCCAGCACCGCTTCGTCGCTTTTGTCGATCCAATCGTCGCCCGTGCGATCGATGCCAGAACGCCGTTTTTGCGCGATGGATTCAGCTCGCCGGGAGCCCTCTGCCAAAGCCCTGGCATAACGGGATCCTTCCCATTCGCGCATCGAGGCCTGTTGGCCTTTCGCTGCCTGGCGCATTGCGGCGCGCCGCGCGAGGCGAGCGGCCTTCGCATCGGGCGCAAGATTCGCTTGCTCGCTTCGGTTTTCTTCGAAATCGTCGTTCGCCACAGGAAAGCCCCCTCGCGCAGCTCTCGCCCCGGGAATCGCGCCGCCGTCCGCGCCATACGCGCAGGCAAAACGGCCTGGCCGGCGTTTTTCCAACCATGACGCACATTATAGAAGACCAAGCACGCCTGGGCACCGCATCCCAAATGAGCGCACACCGTCCGCAAGCAGCGCCTTTCGCCGCGTTTTCGCCCCGCCAACTTTCCGGAAACATACGGCCCCCGCTTCCATGTAGAGGGCAGGCAGCCAGAAAGGAGCTCGAGATGAACGATTTCGCACACAAGATGGGCGGCATGCGTGGAAGCGGCCCCCTTAACCCCACGCGACGCCAATAGGCAGAGAAAGGATACGCCATGACGAAAAAATACGGCGGGCTTGGGACCGACACAGGGTTTGTGATGCACGACGCCGACGAGAAAGACGGCCGAAAAGATGCCGAGGCGGATTACGACGAAGATGGCTACGACCCCTTCGACGACGATTTCGAAGAGTACTGCTCGAAGATGCGCGTCGTGAAAAGGAGCGTCTCGCGAACTTTGGAGGCCCTTTTCGGTGGGTTCATGTCGCGATCGATGGGCGAATTCAACTTCCTTGTCACAGGCGCGATGGGCCTTATGGCCGCGAAAGTGATTTCAGCGCAGTTCATTGACGCGAGTTTTCTCGGCGAGCTCAACGCCGTAGCCTTTCTCATAGCGGTAGGCGTACTGGCGGCGTTCGCCGTATCTGAGAAATGCCCGGCGAACCCGATTGCCGCCCTGTGCATCGCATGGTTGCCCACGATTATCGAAATCGTCGCCGTCTGCGCCGTTCGCGGCCTTGACGCCGACGCGTATATCAGCATCGGAAATTGGAGCGTTGGGTGCGGGGTGGCGGGCGCAGCCTTGGGCCTTCTATCGTACCTTGTTGCCGAGCCGGATGAAGACGACATGGCGCGGCGCATGTTCATCGGCCTTGCATGGGGTGCGGCCATCGGCGCCTGCGCTGCGCTTTTCGGCGAGATGGCACCCTACATTGCCCGCGAGATTGCCTGGCGAGAAACGCCGACCTATCTTGAATGGGCGCCGATTGGTTAACGCCGGCGAGCCTTCGACGCTACAAGCGCCAACCAAGGTGAGCTTGGTTGGCGCTTTCCAACCTGAAAGAAATAAACATATAGTAAAATTCTTGCGAAATTACCGCCATTACCCCCCCCCCGACCTATGGAGCGCATTCGACTTTGAAGCGTTTGCTGACCATTTTGTGCATTGTTTCTTTCGGCCTGTTTGCCCTCGGCTGTTCCGCCGACGCCTCCAAACAGAACGAAGGCTCTTCAAATAAGCCGATTCTCAAAATCGGCATCGACATCTACGAGCCGTACACCTATTACGACGACAACGGCCAGATAACCGGCGCCGATTACGAAATCGCGGTTGAAGCATGCAAACGCCTGGGCTACACGCCCGAATTCATCGGAATCTCTTGGGAAAAGAAAAACGATTTGCTCGCGTCAGGCGAAATCGACTGCGTCTGGTCGTGCTACAGCATGACAGGCCGCACGGACAAATATCTCTGGGCCGGCCCATACATGAACAGCTACCAGGCGGCGGTCGTGCGCTCTGATAGCGGCATCACATCGCTTGCCCAGCTCGCCGGCAAGCGCGTCGCCGTGGAAGCCACCACTAAAAGCGAGGAGGCCTGGGTCCGCCACGCAGGCGACGTCGTCCCGCAAGCGTCGGACGTGCTGACCTTCTCGTCGATGGACGAAACCGTTTCCGCCCTGCGCTTGGGCAGCGTCGAGGCGACCAGCGGACACGTTGGCCCCATGAGCGCGCTCGTCGAAAAATCCAACGGCATGCTCTCGCTTTTGCCCGAAGGCTTCTATGCCACGCAAATCGGCGTGGCCTTCGATAAGAATTACGCGAACACCGAGCTTGTCGAAACGCTTGATGCAACGCTCGACGAGCTGATCGCCGACGGCACCGTGGCGCGCATCGTCGAAAACTACGGACTTGATCCCGAAATGGTCGTGGAGGGGGTACATCATGAGCAATAACCCCGAAACGGCCGCCCCGGCCGACATGGAAGCCCCCGCTTCCGCCCCAAACGACACCGATACCACGGCCGAGGCTGGCAACGCCGCCCCGGCCAAAAAAGGCCTGAGCAGCCCCGCCGCAGGGGCCATCTGTCTTATCGTTGGCATCGCCTTGTTCGCCGTCGCATACCTCGCCCTAACCGATCGCGCCGTAGACGAGGCATCAGACGTTGCCCAAAACACCATCGCATTCGCGCGGCAGAGCGTCCAGCGCAATGAGGAAAACATCTCAAGCTCGAAAACCAAGAGCGTCACCGCCGTCTGGGAAAAGCTCGAAGAGCTGGAAAACCGTTTCGATTTCACCAACGATGCAGACACGCCGGCCATCGAGCAATACCTTGACTACATGAACCTGGACGCAGTATTTCTGCTGGACGCCAACCGCGCCATCGTGCGCACCGCGGGCGATGAACAAGTCATCGACGCCATCGCAAGCGCGATAGCGAAAAACGAGAGCCTCGACGACCTGGCCGCATACCCAGAGAAAAGCTATCTATCGCGCGAAACGGCATCGGATGAGTACTACGACTACGCGGCATGCAGCTCCCCTTCCCTTGAAGGCGGCATCATCGTCGCCGTCAAGCATGTGGAGCAAGGCGATGTGAACGACGGCCAGTCGATGTTCAGGTCCATGTTCGACAATTACGTCTTCAACATGAACGGCGCCGTGGTGGTTGCAGATGAAGACGAAGTGCTCGCAACGAATGTTTCCGACGCATCGAGCTACGCGCGCAGCACCTTCGACGAAATGCTCGACCTCGCGATCGACCACGCATCGGGCGGGCTTACAAAAGGCTCCTTCGACGGAAACCCCTGCTATGGGCTTTCCACCACCACCAATGGCTACGATCTATTCGTGCTGTTCCCCGAAGATCAAGTAATGGCGCAGCGCAATGCGCTTCTCGGCATCGGCGTCATCTTGTACCTGGCGATTGTCCTTGCCGCACTCGCCATTCACGCCAGCGTTCAAAACTCCAAACTGCGCCGCGAGCGCGAATACATGGAGAGCCTCGAGCGCGCCAACGCGGCCAAGACCGACTTCCTGCGCCGCATGAGCCACGACGTGCGCACGCCCATCAACGGCATCCGCGGCATGCTCGCCATTGGCGACCACTACGCCGACGACATGCAAAAACAAGCGGAATGCCGCGGCAAGATGTGGGAGGCATCGAGCTTTTTGCTGGAACTCGTGAACAGCGCGCTCGACATGAACAAGCTCGAAAGCGGAGAAATGCGCTTCGAGAACAAGCCATTCGACCTGCGAAAGACGGTAGAATCGGTCGTTGACCTGCTTCAAGTTCAGGCAGACAACGCAGGCATCGAGCTCACGTCGCGAATCAGCGTTGAGCATAGCAACCTCACCGGCAGCTCCCTGCATGTGCGCCAAGTGCTCCAAAACCTCGGAAGCAACGCCATCAAATATAACCACAATGGCGGCACCGTCCACCTCGAATGCCGAGAGCTCGGCGCCGCAGACGGCCGCGCCAGCATCCGCTTCGTATGCGCAGACACCGGCATCGGCATGAGCAAGGCGTTTCAAAAGCGCGCCTTCGACGCATTCGCGCAAGAAAATTCAAACTCGCACGCAGCTTCCCGAGGAACGGGCCTGGGGCTTGCCATAGCAAAGGAAATCGTCGAGCAGATGGGCGGAACCATCCAACTTGAGAGCGCCAAAGATGAAGGCAGCGTTTTCACCATCGACCTCGTTTTCGATATCACCCCTCAAGGCGATGGGGCGAACAGCGCCGATAGGCTCACGAGCAACGCCTCCCTGAAAGGAATGCGCGCCCTTTTGGCCGAAGACAACGACCTCAACACCGAAATCGCCTCTTTCGTGCTCGAGCAAGAGGAAATCGTGGTGGACACCGCCAAAAACGGACAAGAGGCGCTGAGGCTCTTCGAGCACTCACCGCAAGGGTACTACGACGTGATTTTGATGGATGCCATGATGCCCGTCATGAACGGCTTCGATGCAGCGCGCGCGATACGCTTGCTCAATCGCCCCGATTCGCAAACGGTGCCCATCATCGCCGTTACCGCGAACGCATTTTCCGACGATAGGGAGCGCAGCATTGCGGCCGGCATGAACGGCCATGTCTCCAAGCCGATTGACGCGCAAAAGCTCATCGACGCCATTCGTGCAAATCGCCGGTAGCTTCGCCGAAGAGAAATGCCCGGGCGGCGACGCCGTTCATCAATGCATGAAGCCAATTAGGCCCCCTTATCAAAACGACGGTTGTCACAGAAAGTCACATCGTGTTTAATCGGTCATATTGCAGGGTTTCAAGGCAAGGGCAAGGAAGCAACAAAAGGGCATGAATCCGAGGTTTTTCGCGAAGAAGGAAGGAGCGCAACCTTCCCGGAAAAAACGACTTGGGAAACGGGGACTGGGGCTGGCGCCGCGCATGGCAGCGCTCGTGAGCTCTTCTACCGCATGCCTTGCATTGAGTGCCGTGGTCTATCTTTCGGCCGTTCCCGCCCTTATGGAGCGCTCGCCCGTCGCCACAGCGGTCGCCGACGCCAGCATCGAGGCCGCGCACGTCGTGCAGCAGGCCGCCAGCGGCCTCGTCGAAAGCGTTTCGGGCACAGCCGCGAACACGGGGGCACAAGCAGGGGGAAACTCGCAGGCAGCCACCACGGCAATATCGCCGACCTCTGTCGCAACCGCGCAGGCGACATCTGCGCAGGCGGCGCAGGGTTCCGAAAACCAGGCCCAGGATAATTCCAACTCTTCTGCAAGCAGCGCAGGTTCCACCCCAACCCAAACTTCCCCCGATTCAACGCCCACGCCCGAGCCAAACCCCGAACCCGAGCCCGGCCTCGATGAAGAGACCGAGCTCTACTGGCGCAACTATATGGTCGACAGCTACAACAACCTTGGCTCCTTGCTCACCGAATACAACCTGCGCGCAAATGAATTCGGCTCGCTGTGCTACGCTTCCTACAATGAGCGCCAGGCGGCCTCCAAGCGCTGCAGCTCACTTGAGCAAAGCCTTTATAGCGGCTATGCGCACCTGGTCAATTCGGGAATCCCCAACGAATCGCGCTACCTGCCGTACCTCGAGGCCCAGATAATCGCGCACCGCGACCTGATCTGCGCGCTCGATTGCATAATCGCCGCGTGGGATATTAACCTCGGTTACACCGACCCGACCGGCCATGGCGACGAATTCAACGCCGCGCTTGCAGGACAGCAGGCATACCTCGACGAATTCGCGACTTATTACCCCCAGGGGTGCCCGGCATGATGAACCACGATGGCGGGATCTACGAAAGCCCCGAAGAGAACAGCGATTATGCTGGCGAAATCGCTGCCCAAGACGGAAGCGGCGCGGTTGAGCATGCTCGGTTGCGCGTGATTGTGCTGCGCGATTTCGTCGCCAATGCGGCGTTAAGCGAAAAGGAACGCGACACCTATTACCGGCGATTCTGCACCCTATTCGTCGACGAGGGCTCGATGCGCAAGGGCGGCGTAGGCACGGTCTACCGAGTGGAAAACGCCTTCGGTGAGCAATTTGCGCTGAAGATTCTGCATTCCAACCCAGAAGGCGATGGCGCCGCCACGACCGCGGCCGACGAGCGGGCTTTCGAAGAGGAATACCGCTGCCATCAAATCGTCCAAGGAACCAAAGGCTTTCCGAAGCTCTATGGGAAGGGCACCGTCGATGGCGATGCCGCCATGGTCATGGAATGGATTTCGGGGGTGAGCCTGCGCGAAGCTGCGGCCCACATGGCGCTCAACGATGCCGGCATGCTCTCGCCCCTTATGGCGGCGCGCATCGGCCGCGACCTGTTCGCGCTGGTAGAACGCATGGATTTCGTGGGCGAGGGAGTCGTGCATCGCGATATCTCGCCTTCCAACATCATGATACGAACCTCACGCGTCTCGTTGCAGGAGCAAATAGACGACGGACGCTTCGACTTGTTCCTCATCGACTTCGGCTCGGCCCTCGCCGTGGCCGAAGGCGACCCAACTTTTACGGCCGCGACCGGCGTGGTGCGCAAAGCAACGGCGAATTATGCCCCGCCGGAAATGCTCACCAACGATATCGCCGGCATTGCCGACCTAAGGCAATCGCCGCAGGTCGATGTTTATGCGGCGGCAAGCGTCGTCTATGAGCTGGCAACAGGCGTCGTGCCCTTCGATTTCTCGGACGCGCCGAAAGACGTCTCTTTCTATCGCGTGAAAACCGAACGAGTGCCCCGCGCGCCCATTTTCGCCCATCAAAGCAAGGCGCTCGGCGAGCCCTCCCTCGCGCGAGACCCCGAGCTTTCGGTCATGCTTGAAGGCTTGCGCCGCAGCGAGGGAGGCTCCCTTGACGACGACGAGCTTTGGGACGCCATCGCATTTGTCGACGCGCAGCTCGCCGAGCTGATCATGCCGTGCCTTTCGGCAAGCCAGAGCCTTCGCCCCACGGCGCAAGAGATGTCGGGCGCGCTTTCATCGTTCGCCCGCAATTATGAGCGCAATCTGCATAGCTCGTATGCGGGAGAGCCGCTGATCCCCTGCATTCTTGACGGCATGCCAGAAGGCAATGCCGAATATCTCATCGCGCTGCGCAACACCGTGAAAACCACGATTAAAGCCGCATCGCTTGGGCTGTTCGCGGTCGTGATTGCATCGAGCGGAGTGCTTGTCGCAGGCGTCGATGCCACATCGAGCCTGCCGGGGCTCGACTGGCTTACATCGCTTGCAGGCTTCGACGTTTCTGCATGCCTGGCCCTGCCAGCCCTCGCCGGGTTCGCCGCGCGAGGCCGTAGCCGCGAGACGCTTTTCGGCTTCCTTCGGGCAAGCATCGCGCTCATCGCCGCCGCAGCCTGCGTGGGCTACGGCTTCGAGAGTCTCGCGCTTTCCTCCGATGCAATAAACCGCGGCTTGTTGTCTGCCTTGTTCGCATCGTCGGCTTCGGCATGGTGCGCGCTCGTTATGGATTACGCGTTTGCCGTAGTCGTCCCGCTAGCAAGGCGCATAAAACGAAAAGGCCTTCCCGCCGCCGCGCCGCCCAAACGCGAGCAGCTGCCGGCACAGGCGCAAGAACCGCCAACAACGAACGACGAACGTAACGAAAACGAGGAGCGATGACCATGGCCGAGAAAGACCTTACTCCCTGCGGGGCGCTCTTCGACGCGATGAAGCGCTTCGGAAGCGTCAGCCACTCAGAAACCGCCGCCCTTATTTTGTCGGGACGGCCCTTGGCCGATGGCCGCAGCGCCATAAACCGAGCGAATGAAGACCCAACGTGGCTTTCGCGCTATATCGTGCATGCGCCCATAGAGACCGTCCAACCGCAATATTTCGCGACACCGAGCCTTTCGGCCATGCGCCTTATCGCACGGCTGAAACTGTCGAAGACAAAGGGCGACAAGCCCAAGAATATCCTGGAGATTTTGGAATCGTCGGCATTCCCAATGATGGCGGCCGCCCTTGAACGGTGCGGGCAAAACTCTCAAATCTGCACCAACATGCTCGCCCGCTTTGCGGCCACAGAGGGATTGTCGCATTCCGAACGCGAAGAGGTCACGATGATCTTGCTCGTGGCAGCGGCCGTTTTCGGAAACGCGCGTCGGGCGGTCGATTACACGTTGGCCTACTCGAAGAAAGCATGGGGCGCCGTGGCCGACTGCACTCCCCTTGCCGAAGCCCTGCCCGTCGCCAAAAACGAACCGGCAAGCCTTCTTCGCCCCATTGGGCTGATGAGGCTCGATGGCGGCTACACCACCGGGATTCCCATATGGATTAGCCCCGAAGAAGGCTCGATAGAAATAGGGTCGATGGCGTTCGGCGAAAGCGACATCACCGACGTTGGGCCGCACGTATCGGCGCGGCATGCGAAAATCTCTTGCGAACAAGATGGGGCATGGACGCTTGAAGACCTCGGATCGACCAACGGCACCATTTTGGTAGGCGGGGGCAGCGGCGAAGAGGTCGAATGCACGCCCGGGCTTCCCCAAAAGCTCAACCCCGGCGACGAAATCCGCCTAGCCGGCGAAACGCGTTTCATCGTGCTCGCCGGCTAAGGTTGGCGTCATTCGCGCAACGGCTTACACCAGCGCTTAATGTACGAGCACTTTTTCGACGGCCGTATGCCACTTCGAAAGCTTCCCGATGCGATCCGATTCGATCATCTGGGGCAAAAAATGCTCATCGCGCTCGCGCAAACGGCGAAGCTCGGCCGTATCGCGCCAAAAGCCCGTTGAAAGCCCTGCCAAAAACGCGGCGCCAAGGCCCGTGCTTTCAAGCACTTTTGGACGATTGAGCTGGGCATTCAGGATGTCGGCCTGGAATTGCATAAGGAAATCGTTGGCCGACGCTCCCCCGTCTACGTTAAGCTGCTCGATTTTGCATCCCGAATCTTTCTCCATGGTGCGCGCCACGTCGGCCACCTGGTAGGCCATGGATTCGAGCGCCGCGCGGGCAAGGTGAGCCTTGTTGGCTCCGCGGGTAAGCCCGAATATCGCACCGCGCGCCTCGGCGTCCCAATAAGGCGCACCAAGCCCGGTAAACGCAGGAACGATCACCACGCCGGCCGTGTCGGGCACGCTTCGGGCGAGGCTTTCGGTTTCGGCGGAGTTTTTGATAATTCCCAGCTCATCGCGCAACCATTGCACGATGGCGCCGCATACGAAAATGCTGCCTTCCAGCGCATATTCAAGCCCCGATGCGCCCGGAGCGCTCGCAGCGATGGTCGTAACCAGCCCATTTCGGGATTCGACCGCGTTGTTTCCCGTATGCAGCAGCATGAAGCCGCCCGTTCCGTACGTGTTTTTCGCGCGGCCCGGCGCAAAGCAGCACTGTCCGAAGAGCGCCGCCTGCTGATCGCCCGCAACGCCGCGAATGGGAATGCCCGCCGGAAGTCCCGGGCGAGCCGTCACGCCAAAATCGCCAGAACTGGGGCGCACTTCGGGAAGCATGGCGGCGGGAATGCCGAAAAGGCCGAGGAGCTCTTCGTCCCACTCCCCCGTATGAATGTTGAAAAGCATGGTGCGGCTGGCATTGGTCACATCGGTCGCGTGCACCGAGCCGCCCGTAAGCTGCCAGATGAGCCACGAATCAACCGTGCCGAAAGCAAGCTCGCCCGCCTCGGCCGCCTGGCGCGCGCCTGGCACGGTATCGAGGATCCACTTAATCTTGCTCGCCGAGAAATACGCATCGGGGATAAGACCCGTCTTTTGCCGAATGAGGTCGCGCACACCGGTGTCCGAGCACAAAGACTCGACGATTTCGGTCGTGCGGCGGCATTGCCACACAATGGCGTTGGCAATGGGGAGGCCGGTCTCGCGATTCCATACGATGGTGGTCTCGCGCTGGTTCGTAATGCCGATCGAATCGATCTCGTCGGGGGTCGCCCCCACGGAAACGAGCACTTCGGTCATCACGCCAAGCTGGGAGGATGCTATCTCGAGCGCATCGTGCTCGACCCAACCCGGCTTCGGGTAAATCTGGCGAAATGGATGCTGCGCTATGCCGCAAGGGTTGCCGTCGTGATCGAAAAGAATCGCTCGCGACGACGTTGTTCCCTGGTCAAGCGCAAGAATGTATTTCTTCGACATGAGTCCTCCGGGGTTCAAAGGCAAACTAAGAAGGTTCACATCCCGCCGTCGCGCCAACAAAGGCCGTCTGCGCTCAAACTTGAATCAGTTCAATATAAAACGCAACCAGACAAACGCGCGACAAAACGGTAGTGGGCCGTAGCCTCTATCGGCGCGCGCAGCGGGATACGAGCCGATAGAATTACGAGATTCCGTAGGCCTCATACATCGCCAACGTCGCCTTGATGGCGACCTGCTGCGCGAACAGCTGGTTGGCTTGAGGGTCGGCAGAGCCACTCGCTTCGATATCGGCAAGCTTCTCGTTGACGTTCTCTAGCTGATTTTCAAGATCTTGATGCATATCTTCGTAAGCAGCCAAACGGCGAATCGCCGCCTCCTGATAGCGCGGCTGAACCTCAATATCACCAGCAGCGGAAACCTCGGTCAAACGGTGCATGTGTCTCCCTTTCCTCGCATTGGAATGCGCCCATCGCTTGATGCGGACAGTTTTTCGAACGGAGCCATTGTAACGCGAAGGCCGCATGCCAACGGCTGCTCTCGCATTTCTATGACCCGCCACCAACGCAGCGAGCTAGGGGGCTATACTCCCTGCTTCGCGAGCCATGCGTCGATATCGCCCATCACCTGGTCGCGACCGGGCTCGTTGAGAATCTCGTGGCGCATGCCGGGATACAAGCGCAAGTCAACCGTTTTCACACCGGCATCGCGGTATTCGGCAACCGCCTTCTGCACGCCGCGACCGCAGTCCCCCACCGGGTCTTGCCCGCCGGCAATGAAGAGCAGGGGCAACCCTTCGGGCACCTTGGCAGCGCTTTTTCGGCTCACCACTTCGCTTGTGAGTGCCGTGAGCGTCGCGTAGCCGCCCGCCGTGAACATGCACCCGCATTCGGGGTCGGCTATATAAGCATCGACCTGGGACGAATCGGTTGAAAGCCAATCGAAATCGGTGCGGGCGTTCGGCACCGCTTTCGAATACGCTCCATCGGCCATGGAATGCAGCAGCGCGCTTTTATACCGCTCGCCTTTCGCTCGCGCGAGACACCTCGCCAACGCATTGCCCGCCAAAGACAAGGCTCTCGGCTGCTGGCCCGTGCCACAGATGATCGCCGCTGCAAGCCCGTCCGCATGGGCGGCAAGGTATTTGCGCGCAACGAAGCTTCCCATGGAATGCCCGAAAATCACGTACGGGGTGGCTGCCGAATAGCGCGAAGCAACCATCGAGCGCAAGGTATGGACGTCGGACACGAGCACATCGGCGCCGTTGTTCGCGGGAATATGGCCGAGCTCGTCTGGATGCGCCGCGCTTTTCCCATGACCCACATGGTCGTTCGCGCACACCACGAATCCGCGCTCCACGAGGAATTTCGCAAACGGTGTATAGCGCTCGACGTGTTCCGACATTCCATGCACAATCTGCACGATGCCCCGGACGGCCTTCCCTTCGGCCCCCGAGCGCCAAAGCAAGGCGCGTATGTTCGACACGCCATCGGCGCTGGCGTATTTCAGCGTTTCGAGCGTGCACGGCTCCGGCGCGCCGCAACTTGTCGACATCGAATCCATTTGAACCCTCCTCGCAAAAAAGCACAGGCCCATTGGCCCAATCGCAACCATCTGAACTGCACTAATATACACAAGATGCGACCCAGAGACACGGTGGCATCGCCCACCGCGCACGCAATGGCGGCGGCGGGCGCGGGCCGCTCCAAGAGCCCGACCATTACAGTCTAGTTGTTGCTAGCCCTGCGATCCGAAACATAGTTGATTGTCGGGATTACGATTGCAGCGCGTCCGAATGGGCTGCCGATCGGGCGCCCGCGAACGGCCTTCTGCCCCTGCCCACCCCCTGGCCAAGAAAACAGCGATCGCGCCGACACCCGCCTTCATCGCGAAAGCACTCGAGTGCCGAAACCGTGGAGACGCATCGCGTTCGCGGCGGATATTCCGAAACAAGCTTGACTTGAAGCCGACTCCAACGTTTAAGGTTTCCTCATACAATCCGTAAAGGGGGATTTTATGCGAGAAGACTTCGCGAACACCTGCAAGCTCGGCTTTGGCTGCATGCGCTTGCCGCTGCTCGACGCCAACGACCAAAAGAGCATCGACATCGAGCAATTCAAAACCATGGTGGACGAGTTCATCGCCGGAGGCGGAACATATTTCGATACAGCTTTCGTGTACCACGAGGGAGCTTCGGAAACCGCTTTGAAAGAGGCGCTCACCAGCCGCTACCCGCGCGACGCGTACACCATCGCCACGAAATGCCTCGCTTGGGCGGCACCCGACGAGCAAACCGCCAAATCGAACCTGCAAACGTCGCTTGACCGCATGGGAATCGATTACGTCGATTTCTACCTATTGCACAACGTCGGTGGGCCGCGAACGGCCGTTTTCGACAAATTCGGCATGTGGGATTTCGTGAAAGAGATGAAAGCCCAGGGCAAGATCAAAAACGTCGGCTTCTCTATGCACGACGATGCCAAGACCCTCGACGCTCTGCTCGCCGAGCACCCCGACGTCGATTTCGTCCAGATCCAGGTGAATTACCTCGATTGGGACGACCCTGTGGTGCAGTCGCGCAAGCTCATGAAGGTTGCGCAGAAACACGACGTGCCCGTGATCATCATGGAGCCGGCTCGCGGCGGACAGCTCGTGAATTTGCCCGAGCGCGTGGCGCGCGTCTTCAAGCAGGCGGCGCCCGAAGAGAGCCTGGCCTCGTGGGCATACCGTTTCTGCTATACGCAGCCCAACGTCGTCGCCGTGCTTTCGGGCATGAGCACCCCCGACCAGGTTCGCGAAAACATGGCCGATTACCACAAACACGGCGTGGAGCCTTTCTCGGAAAGCGAGCAAGCGGCTTTCGACGCCGCCATAGAGGCCCTGCACGCCGTTCCCACGGTGCCGTGCACGAACTGCCGCTACTGCGTGAAAGACTGCCCGCAAGGCGTGGCCATCCCGAACATCATGGGGCTTTTGAACCTGGAGGCATACACCGACAACCGCGAGTTCGCCAAGCAGCAATACTCGTGGCAGGCCAAAGAGCCCGCGAGCGCATGCATCAAGTGCGGTGCATGCGAAGACATGTGCCCGCAAAAGATTGACATCATCAGCCAGCTCGAAAAAGCAGCCGAACGCTTCGAGTAGGCCGCCGAAGCCAAGAATCGCGGGGTGGAGTCGCTATTCGCGAAGCGGTGCTCAATCGATGAGAGACCGAGCGTCGCGAACCGTCCGATGGTGCCCCCCCATGAGTTCCGTCAGGTTCTTGACAATGGGCATGCCCAGGCCAGTGCCCATATACGAGCTGCGTGAAGGTTTTGCTGCGTGCGTTGAGCAGCGCCAAAAAACAAAGGCCGAAAAGGGGCGCATATTGTCGAGCAAAAGCTGTTGCATGCCTGGTGTCTCCTGTTGGGTTCCACAGTGGAGAAAATTATACGGCGCAGAAATAGCGCAGGATTTTTCTAACCTTGAATATTGCATCCACAAGACAGCGGTCATGAGCAGTTTGCCAGATGAAACAATATCCCTAAATACAAACACCAGGCCAACACCAAGCGGTCTTCGAACAAGAGAGAAGAGCAACGCAAATACAAGCCGCCGTGAGAAATGGCGCGAAAGGAAAATCGCTCACAGGGCGCCGGAAAATCGCCGAGATGGCGCAGAAGGCGGCCGCCAACGCGCACGCAATGCCAAGCGTTGCAAGGCCGCCGAACATGCCCATGAAAAGCCCTATGGGGCACATGAGCTTAACGTCGCCTGCGCCAAGCGCCGCACGGCCGCAGACGCGCCCCACCGCAGCAGCGCACGCGGCGGCAAAGGCGGGCACGAGCAAACCCGCCAGCAAGCATTCGGAAGCGTTGGCGAAAAAGCCCGTTTCAAAAGAAACGGCCGCGCCGGCATCACCGAGCACGACAAGCGCCAACCAAAGCGCCGCTGGCTGAACGAGCCATGCGGCAACGCCCAGGAGCACGGTTTTATTCGGAATGATTCGCGAACGCACGTCCACGATGCTCGCCCACAAAAGCGCGCAGGCAAACACGCAGCGCGCGCACCATTGCGCAATGCACACGGTACACCGCCCTTCCCGACGAAACGACGGCCAAGACATGCTTGGCACGCGAGAAAGCGCGGCGCCACTATGAAAACGGCGGCGAAATGTGCACGAATCACTTTGACGGCGCCAACCCCTGCGCGAACCTTCACGAGCGGCCAAGCCGCGCCAAAAGAGCTGTTCGGCGTTTTCTCGACGGCAGCATACCTCGCAAACCTTGCCGATTCCTTATTCGGCAGCACACGAAAGTCGCCGAAAATCTGAGCGAAAATCGCCGATCTCTCGCAAGATTCCGCCAGAATCGCAACGCTGCCACTTTTTTCAGACAAGTCAGAAACTCGTGGCAATTCGATAACGTTTCGTCAGGGCTGCGGATGGGCATGAAAAGGCTTCCGCACGAGCCGAAAGCGCCAGTGGCCTTTCGTGCGAGTTCAGGCATCGCCCTTTTTCATGCCCATCCGCAGTCCCGATTGGACTTTTGCAAGCTATTCGACCGAACCGCCGCCAGGCTTAATCGTCCAGGTCGAAAAGGCTCTTCATATCGGTTTCCTTCATGGGAGCGCCAGCCGAGGGCAGCTTTTCGGCCCGGAATTTCTCGACAGAAGCCTCGCCACCCAAAAATTCCTCAGCCTGGCCAACCATGGTTACCGTGCGGCTGCCCTTGATGGTAAGCGCCTGAACACCTTGGGTGCTGTTCGTGGTCTTGGTCTTGAGCAAAGCCGTGTTGAAATTCACCAGGCGCCCATCGCTTGACACCAGCGCGACATCGCGATCCTCTTTGAGCACCGTCGCGAACAGCAGCTTGCTGCCGCCATAGATGGCATTCTTCAGGCGCTTGCGGTTCGTTTTGGTGGCATAGCCCGAAAGCGCCACACGCGCCGCGCGGCCGTTCTCGAATACGAACAGCGCGTCGGCCTTGTAATCTTCGGGGTCGATAACCCAGGTCACGCTCTCGTCGGGGTCCATTTCCAAATCGGTCGCCAAAAACGAGCCGAGCTGGGCCGACTTGGTGTCTTCGAACTGCGCCACTTTGCACTTGTAGACCTGGCATTGGTCGGTGAACACCAGCAGATCGTGCGTGTTGGAAGAGGCGAATTCGATGAACGGCTCGTCGCCATCCTTGTATTTCAACGTGGCGGCCTTGCGCAGTACGCGGTCGGTCATCTTCTTCAGGTAGCCGTGGCGCGAAAGCATGATGGTGACCGGGTATTCCTCTACCTCGGGCTCAAGGCTCACCTCAACGATGTCGCCGGGCGACACGAGCCCGGTCTTGCGCGGCATGACGTATTTCTTGTTCACCGCCGCAAGTTCGTCGCAAATAACGCCCTTGATCTTTTTCTCGCTGGCCAAAATGCCGTTGAGTTCGGCGATATCGTCGGTGAGCTTGGCAATGTCTTTCGTGCGATTGAGGATATATTCCTCGTTGATGTTGCGCAGCTTGATCTCGGCCACGAATTCCGCCTGCACCTGGTCGATGCCGAAGCCTTCCATAAGGTTGGGCACCACGTCGACTTCCAGCTTGGTGTTGCGGATAATGGCGATTGCCTTGTCGATATCGAGCAGAATCGCCTCAAGGCCATGCAGCAGATGCAACCGGTCGGTTTTCTTCTGCAAATCGAAGGTGATGCGGCGGCGCGTCGATTCCACACGCCATGCGACCCACTCTTGAAGAATCTGGCGCACGCCCATCACGCGCGGGTAGCCGTCCACCAGCACGTTGAAGTTGCACGAGAACGTGTCTTGCAGCGTGGTTGAGCGAAACAGCTTCGCCATCAGCTGCTCGGGGTCGACGCCGCGCTTCAAGTCGATGGCGATGCGCAAACCGGAAAGGTCGGTCTCGTCGCGGATGTCGGCTATCTCGCGCACCTTGCCTTCCTTCGAAAGCTTCACGATGCGCTCGATGATGATATCGGTCTTGGTGGTGTAGGGAATCTCGTACACCTCGATGATGCGCTCATCGGGCAAATAGCGCCAACGCGAGCGAATCTGAAAGCCGCCCGTGCCCGTGTCGCAGATGCGCTCCATCTCTTCGCGGCGGTAGATGATTTCGCCGCCGGTGGAAAAATCGGGCGCCGGCATGTATTCAAGCAGGTCGCAGGTAGGATCGTCGAGGAAATGCATGGTAGCCGTGCAGACTTCGTTCAGATTGAAGCCGCAGATATCCGATGCCATGGCCACGCCGATGCCCTTGTTGGCCGACACGAGGATGTTGGGAAACGTCGTGGGCAGAAGGCGCGGCTCCTTCATGGCGCCGTCGTAGCTGTCCATGAAATCCACCGGGTCTTTGTCGATGTCTTTGAAAATCTCGGCGCAGATGGGCGAAAGCTTGGCTTCGGTGTAGCGGCTGGCGGCATAGCTCAAGTCGCCGGAGTAATACTTGCCGAAGTTGCCCTTCGATTCGACGAACGGGGTAAGCAGGGCCTCGTTGCCCGTGGCCAAACGCACCATGGTTTCATAGATGGCGGAATCGCCGTGCGGGTTGAGCTTCATGGTTTGGCCGACGATGTTCGCGCTCTTCTGGCGCGCGCCATTGAGCAGCCCCATTTTGTACATGGTGTAGAGCAGCTTGCGGTGCGACGGCTTGAAGCCATCGATTTCCGGAAACGCGCGCGAGACGTTGGTGCTCATGGCGTAGGGCATGTAGTTCGACTCAAGCGTCTGCGTGATGGGCTGCTCCATAACCTCGGAATGAAGGCCGATCACGTTGGGATTGTCTACGTGCTTTTTCTTCGCTTCTTTTTTCGTCTTCTTTGCCACGGTTTCCCCTCGGTGCGTTGGGTGGGTTTCTTGGGCCTGCGCAAACAGGCGGTTCGTATGCGCTCGCTAGAGTTCGCTATTGCAAGTCGAGCTGGTCAAGGTACTCTTTGCCATGCTCGGCTATATGCCGTTTGCGTCCCTCGTCGTCGTTGCCGAGCAGCAAATTGAACATGGCTTCCATGGTCGAAACGTCTTCGGGCTCCACCTTGATGAGCCTGCGCGTTTCGGGGTTCATCGTGGTGAGCCACATCATGTCGGGGTCGTTTTCACCAAGACCTTTCGAGCGGTTGATGTTGCACTTCTGGTCGCCGATCTCTTTCAGAATGTTGTTCTTCTCAAGGTCGGTGTAGGCGAAATACGTCTTCTCTTTGCAGTTGATCTCGTACAGCGGCGATTCGGCGATGTACACGTAGCCCTCGTTGATGAGCGTTGGCACCAGGCGGTAGAGCATGGTGAGGATGAGCGTGCGAATATGATAGCCGTCCACGTCGGCGTCGGTGCAGATGATGACCTTGCTCCAGTTGAGGTTGGCCAAATCGAACGTGCCGAGGTTTTTCATGCGTTTGTCTTTGACCTCGACGCCGCAACCGAGCACGCGCAGAAGGTCCATGATGATATCCGACTTGAAGATGCGCGGATAGTCTTCTTTCAAGCAGTTGAGAATCTTGCCGCGAACAGGCATAACGCCCTGGAATTCAGCATCGCGCGACGTGCGGATTGCGCCCGCCGCCGAATCGCCCTCGACGATATAAATCTCGCGGCGATCTTTGTCTTTCGAGCGGCAATCGATGAACTTCTGCACGCGGTTGGCCATGTCGGTCTTCTGCTGCAGGTTGGTC
>CAVGRL010000018.1:0-41734 GCA_963631715.1 Bacteroidaceae bacterium | reverse complement strand
TCTGCGGCGCGCGCGATTTGGGCGAGGCCCTGCGCCGCATCGCCGAGGGCGCGTCGATGATCCGCACCAAGGGCGAGCCGGGCACGGGAGATGTTGTGCAGGCCGTGACGCACATACGCGCCATGCAAAGCGAGATTCGCCGCGTTGCGGGCATGGCCGAAGATGAGCTGTTCGAGGCTGCTAAGCAACTCGGCGTGCCGTATGCCCTGCTCAAAGAGGTGCACAATAACGGTAAGCTCCCTGTGGTGAACTTCGCTGCCGGCGGCGTGGCGACTCCGGCCGACGCCGCGCTCATGATGCAGCTCGGTGCCGAGGGCGTGTTTGTGGGCTCGGGCATCTTCAAGAGCGGCAACCCCGCCAAGCGCGCGGCCGCCATCGTGAAAGCCGTGGCAAACTACACCGACGCCAAGCTTATTGCCGAGCTTTCTGAGGATTTGGGCGAAGCCATGGTGGGTATTAATGAAAGCGAAATTGCCTTACTGATGGCTGAGCGCGGAAAGTAATTTCTGCTTTCGGAAACTCATTGACCTGTTCGCTGCCGCTATGCGGAATCCGTTAGCTCAAAGTCCCGGCTCGCACGGAGGCCACATTAAGTGGCCTCGGCTCGTGTGGAAAATGAGCAAACGGACACCACATAGCGGCAGCTTTGTTTACATCGTTGAATATCTTTGGGACAAAAGGTCCGATTCTTTTCCCAGGGAATTGCGCTTTCAGGTGGAAGGAGCGTTGGGGTGAGCAAACCTTTGATTGGCGTTTTGGCTGTTCAGGGTGCTTTTATTGAGCATGAACATAAGTTGAGGGCGCTTGGGGCCGAATGCGTTGAGTTGCGGCAGGCGTCCGATTTGGCGCGCGACTTCGATGGACTTGTGCTTCCTGGCGGCGAATCGACGGTGCAGGGCAAGCTGCTTCGCGAGCTTGGCATGTTCGATGATTTGCGGAATCGCATCGATTCGGGCGTTCCGGTGCTTGCGACCTGTGCGGGCATGATTTTGCTTGCGAGCGATGTCTCGCAGGGCAAAGGTACGGGCGCGAAGTCGCTTTCGACGTTCGCGGAATCGGTTGCGGGCTCGACGTTGCAGGTGGCCGACGGCACCGCCGACCCGGCCGCGCCACCGTATTTCGCGACGATGGATATCAAGGTCCGGCGCAATGCCTACGGGCGCCAACTGGGCAGCTTCCGCGCTATCGAGGAATTCGGGGGCTTGGGGAGAATTCCGATGACGTTTATCCGCGGACCCCTGGTCGAGGAAGTTGGCGATGATGTTGAGGTGCTCGCTCGCGTCAATGACGATATCGTTGCCGTGCGTCAGGGTAGCCAGCTTGCGCTTTCGTTCCATCCTGAGCTCGATGCCGAGAATGCTATTCACCAGTTGTTTTTGAATATGGTCGAAGGCCGTTAGGCACCAAGCTCGCCTGCAAGGGTCGGGGCATCGCTTACGCTTAAAGTCACGCCTCGCATAACAGCCCGCTAAGTTGCCGCCTCGGCTTCGCCGGGTGGCAATGCGCCCGCTCGGGCGCAGAAGTTTGGAATTGAAATGCCACTGGGCATTTCAACATGCGGAAATAAGCTCCAGCGATACTCATACCGCTGCTACTTGTTTTGTCGCAGTCGTGGCTTGGGTCAAAGGGACTGCCCCTTTGACCCAGTTTTGCGTTTAGAGCGAAATTCGGATTGCGGTATTCGGCAGGCCGTTTGCTCCGAAGCCGATTGCGAGGTCGTCGCGGTTGGGCAAGGAATTGTTCAGTTCCCAGTAGGCTTCGTAATTCAGGGTTTCACCTGGTTGAATCTCTATGACGCCATCGTCGTCGCTGCTCAGGGGCGCACCGTCGCTTGCCGTTGCGCGGTAGAGCAATGGGGCGACTGCTTTGCCGGTGGCCTGGTGGAATTCGCCGGTCTGCTGGATGCAGCCAAGCGTTGTGAAGCTTTCAACCCGAAGGTATTTGACCTCGGCGGACGTATTGGTCAATGTCGCGGTCGCATGCAAGATTGTGGCGCCCTCGCTTGCCTGCCATTCATCGCTCAGCGTGAATCCGCAGCGCTGCTCGATGATTCTATTCCAATATTTCAGCGAGCCCATACGGATGATTTCGGTCTGCTCAACGGGCGTGCCTTGCGGCAGGCTCGAAACCGCCTCTGCCGTGAAATCGGAAACTTCGAGAGAGGGGTCGCTCTCGCGTCCCGAGTGCGGGTCGGCTAGGGTTGCGTCATCGATATTCGCGCATGCGAGCGTTGTTTCGCCCCCAGCGATTTCGACACTTGTCGCCTCATCAGAGAAATCGCCCTCGCCGCTATCGGGCAGATTCATCGGCTCGTCGGTGACGTTTTCGAATTCGTTGATGGCTTCGTTCGCATAGGGGAACGGCTCGCTGCTCGACGAGGCGACTTCGCCGTAGACCGTGCGGATGATGAGGCCCTCATCGGGCGTCTTGGCATCATTCGCGAGCAACGTCGGGTCAATATCGAGGGTTTCCATGCCGTCTTCGCCGGCATTGCTCCAGTTCGCGAGGAAATTTCCCGCGTGCAGCTCGATGATCTGGGTCGACGTGCGTCCATCTTCGAAGGTGACCGTTACGGTGAGTTCGGCCCCCTCGAAAGCGTTCGCGACAGCGCCGAACTGGTCGAGCGCGGGGTCGCCCGAGCTGCCGGCGTCGACGACCTCGTCGGTCCACAGGCCGAAATACGCTCCCGCATCGCCGTCGTCATAATCGAGCTGGGCGGTTTGCCCGAGTCGCTTCGAGGTTTGCACCTGGTAGGCCTTGTTCGGGTCATCTTTGTCGAGGCCGTCGGAGGCAATGCCGACCGCCACTTCATCGTAGCTGCCGAGTCGTTCACCCAGGCCGCGCGCGAGCGGCTTCCAGGTGAGCGCTTCACGCAGCAGGTCGGGGTCGCTCGCGGGGGTCGCATTCTGAACGTCGTAGCGGTAGAGCATGCCCTTCGAGAGATGCGCCTGCACGGTTTTCACGCCTTCGGCTTCGACTTTGAACAGGCAGCCAGTATAGGTGCCGTTGTCGTCCCATCCGGCAGAGTATTGCGCCACATCGCTTGCGTGCTCGAAGACGATCATGCCGTTGTCGCCGGCGGCGAGCGGCGCTTGCGTGCCGGCCGCGTAGGCTTTCAGCGTGAAATCGAGCCCTGCGGTCGAGACGGCGTTCGAACCCGTTGCGCCTTCATTCGCGTGTTGGACAACCTGCATGGCTCCGAAGCCGAGCGCCGCGAGTGCCAAACAGGCCGCAGCCGCATACATTGGCTTGCGCCCGAACGCCGAAAGCCTCGGCTTGCGTGCTGCTGCGTTTTCGGCTGTGGCCGCCGTCGCAACGGCGTTCTCGTCGCCCAGCAGTTCGAGCGTGCGCGCCGCTAAATCGTCGGGCGCGTGCACGTGTTCCTGCGACGCGGCATACAGCGCGCGCAGGTCGGTATCGGTATTTTCGTTCATCGTGGTCCTCCTTGTTCGGGAGCGGCGTTGTTGAAATGGCTGGGGCGTTCCGCGGCGCGCTTGGGTTTGCAACCTCCGCCGCGCGTCGGTGACGCTTCCGGTGCTGGCTCGGCCCGGCCCGTCGAGGTCGCCCCGCGAGCGAACCCTGCATCTTCGAGGGCGTTTCGCATCGCGATGCGCGCCCGATGCAGGTGGCTGCGCACGGTTGCCGAACGCATGCCGAGCACCTGTGCGATTTCGCTTGTGGGCATGCCCTCGAAATAGTGCAGGTGTACCACGGTGCGCTGGTCGGGTGAAAGCGCCCGCATCGCGCGGCCAATGACCTCTTCCCGTGGTGATACTTCAGTGATGCTCTTGTCGGGCGCGTCGAAGCCCTCGGGTATCGCGCCGACCTTCGTTCGCCAGGCGCTTTTCTGCAGGTCTTTGCAGGCGTTCACGCATACGCGCAACAGCCATGCCTTCTCATGCTCCGCATCGTTGAACGAACGGTTTATTGCGAAGTAGCGCAAAAAGGTCGTTTGGAAAATGTCTTCGGCATCGGCCTTGTTGCGGCACCGCGCGAACGCGAGCCGATACACCGCATCACCGTGCATCGCCATTGCCTTGGTGCATCTCATTCGTCGTTGTTCGTTTTCATCATGCATAGGGTTCCTTGTCTATTGCGCGATTCATTGCATTTTTTCCGCCGGCGCTTGCAACACGATTCTTCAGAACAAAATGTTGCACGCCTTGAGTTTTGCGGTGGCAAAAACGTGCGGTTATGCGTGTGTTTCTCGGTGCATGCCTACTGAGTTCTCGCAATAACCCTGGGTCGCGCATTGGGGGACGATTTTTATTCGGCATATCGAGGAAAAACGCATGCATGTCCGCAAAACTCGGGCGCATGGCCCCTTCACTTCGCTTTGCTATACTCGCCCCATCGCCGCGCAATGCGGCTTTTGGTGTTTGATGATAAGGCGGTTCTATGCTCATTGACGCACTCACGCGCGCAGTTCGCGAAAGCGGCGCGCTTTCTGCGGTGTATGACAAACTCGATGCGGGGCAAGACGCCGCGCTTGGCGTCGCATCGTCGGCGCGCGCCTTCGCCGTGGCCGCCCGTTTCGCCGATACGCCTCAGCCTATGTTGGTTATTGTGCCTGGCGAGGAATCGGCCGCTAATTTCGCGCGTTCGTTGGCGGCCTACGTGGGCGATGACGTTGTGCTTCATTTTCCCGCGCGCACCGATTACCCCTTTGCGCCGAAACTACCCGACGCACGCGAGGTGGCGCGCCGCACGGCTGCTGCTTGGGCGCTTCAGCAAGGCGAAGAGAAAATCGTGGTGGCGAGTGGCGCTTCTCTTGTGCGCACGTTGCCGCCGCATGATGAGCGAGTGTTTGCACCCATCGTTGCGCGGCGCGAACAAGAGCCCGTGGATGCGTCCACGGGCGAGTTGCTGTCGTTCGATGACGTGGAGCGTGCTTTGGTGGCGCGCGGCTTTCAAAATACGGGCGATGCTATAGAGGGTCCCGGCACGTTTTGCTCGCGCGGTGGCGTGATTGATGTATTTCCGGGCAACACGGGTTTTCCCATTCGGCTTGATTTTTTTGGCGACGAAGTAGATGACATTCGTCGCATCGTGCCCTCGACGGGGCAGACCATCGCCTCGCTTTCTGAGGCGGAAATCTTTCCTGTGCGCGAATACTGTTTGGTGGGCGCTTCGCTGCATAGGGCGACGAAGGCTGCTGCGAAGCGCGCAGAGACCGATCCGGTGTGGCGCGAGATATTCGAATGGCTGAACTCGGGCAACGATCACGATGGGATCGATGCGGCGTTGCCGTTGATGTATGAAAATTTGGAAACGCTGGCCGATTATGCGGCGCAAGGCGTGCTTACTGTGCTCAATGAGCCGCGCAGTCTGATCGATGATGCCCTGCGCGCCTTTGACGATGCCGTTTCGCGCGCGAACGGCAGCCATGTGTCTGTCGAGGGGCTGTATGTTCCCGCTGCGAAATTGGATTTTGGCAGTACGCAGCGGCTTACGCTGGCATCCATCATGCGCGTCGGCGGCATGATGGATGCCGAGCTGCCCGTGAAGCGTACCGAGGTTGCGGGCGATTCCGACAAGTTGCTCGGGCGTCTGCGTTCGCTGGTCGAGCAGCACTACACGGTGGTGTTTTCGGTGCCGAACTTTCGTGCGCGCGAAGACATGAAGTTGTTCCTCGTGGACAATTCGCTGCCTATGCATGAAATCCTCGATGCCGCGCCCGAGGGTCCTGCTGCCGACGACGCGCTGACGCCGGCTTCGGCAAAGCGCGCGAAAAGCCTCTCTGACCACCCGTGGTGGCACCGCGATGTTCGCCTGCTGAAAAAAGGCGTGGTGAATGTGGTGGATGTCGATATTCCGCTCGGCATGATCATCCCGGCCGCGAAAATCGGCATGATTTCTATTCACGATACGCAAGGTCGCGGTTCTAGCGTGCGCAATCGACGCCGTGTCGATATAACCGAAGTCACGTTCCCGTTCAAACCGGGCGATTACGTGGTGCATGCGGTGCACGGCGTGGCGCTGTTCAAAGAAATCGTGCGCCAAGAGGTCTCGGGCGTCGTGCGTGACTACTTACTGCTGCAATATGCCGAAGGCGATGCGCTGTATGTGCCAGTGGAGCAGCTCGATCGCGTGACGCGCTACGTTGGGCCCGAAGGCGCCAGTCCGCGCCTGACGCGCCTGAATACGAGCGACTGGTCGCGCCAGCTGAGCAAAGCGAAGAAGGCTGCGAAGAAACTCGCGTTTGACCTGGTGGATGTGTATACGCGTCGAGCGAGTGCGCAGGGATTTCGCTATTCGCCCGATACGCCTTGGCAACGCGAAATGGAAGAGGCGTTCCCATATACCGAAACCGCCGATCAGCTTTCCGCTATCGCGGAAGTGAAGGCCGATATGCAATCCCCCAAGCCGATGGACCGTTTGATCTGCGGCGATGTTGGCTTCGGAAAAACCGAGGTGGCGCTTCGTGCGGCTTTCAAGGCAACCCAAGACAACAAGCAAGTTATGGTGCTGTGTCCTACGACCATCTTGGCTCAGCAGCATTACCAAACGTTCAAAGATCGCTTCGACGAGTTCGGCGTAGCGGTGGAAGTGCTTTCACGCTTCCGTTCGCCGGCCGAGGTGAAAGCAGCGCTCGAGGGCTTCGAGAAGGGCGCGGTGCAGGTGCTTGTAGGTACGCATCGGCTGCTTTCTCGCGATGTGAACCCGCATGATTTGGGCCTGGTGATTATCGACGAAGAGCAACGCTTCGGCGTGCAGCATAAAGAGCAGCTGAAAAACCTGCGTGAGCAGATCGACGTGCTCACGCTTTCTGCCACGCCTATCCCACGAACCATGCAGATGAGCTTGTCGGGTGTGCGCGACATGAGCCTAATTCTCACCCCTCCGGGCAACAGGCGCCCAGTTGAGGTGCATGTGGGGGAGTGGGACGTTGACGTGGTGAGCGCGGCGATTCGCTTAGAGCTGCAGCGTGGGGGCCAGGTGTATTATGTGAGCAATCGCGTGCGTACCATCGATGAAGCGGTTGCTCGCGTGCGCGAGGCGGCGGGCGAGGCACGCATCGGTGTAGCACATGGCCAGATGGGCAGAGAAGAGCTCGAGCGCGTGATGGAAGACTTCAGCGCCGGCGAAATCGACGTGTTGGTGGCCACTACCATCATCGAGAGCGGCATCGACAACCCACATACGAATACGTTGATTATCGAAGACTCCCAGCGCCTTGGCCTGGCGCAGATGTATCAGCTGAAAGGCCGTGTCGGCCGTTCCAGCAAGCAAGCGTATGCGTATTTCATGTTCCCCGAGCGTGTGACGCTTACCGAAGAGGCCCAGCAGCGCTTGGAAGCCATTAACGAGCATGCCGACTTGGGAAGCGGAATGCGTGTCGCCATGCGCGATCTGGAAATTCGTGGCGCGGGCGATCTTTTGGGCGCCGAGCAAAGCGGCAATATGTCGGCCGTTGGCTTTGACTTATTCGCGCAGATGATAGCGAGCGCTGTTGATGCTGCTCGCGTTGGCGATGGCGCGCAAGACGGTTTGCCGGCGGCGCTTTCCGACATCACGGTGAATGTGCCCGTGCACGCCTATGTCGCGGAGGAATACATCCCCGACACCGATGAGCGCGTGCTGCTGTATCGCCGGCTCGCTTGCGCCGACACGCTTGGGGCGGTCGATGATCTGCGCGAGGCGACGAAGGCGTCGCATCCCGATATGCCGGAAGCTTGCGAAAACCTCTTCGTTCGCTCGAAGATTCGTGCTTGGGCGAACGAGGTTGGCGTGAAGGTCGTGAGCGTTGTGGGCGGCAAATTAAACGTGGAGCCGATTCGCGTGCCCGATTCGATTATGACACCGTTGCGACGCGAGGGTGCGCGCTATGTTGCCCAATCGAGGAAATTGCAGGTGCCCATGAAGCACTTCGGCGATGTTGGCCCCGAGGGCCTGATGGCTGCGATATGGGAGCTCCTGTTCGGTCTGAAACCAATCGATGCGGCCGGATTGCCTTTGGAAATTGAGCCAACGCTGGTCGGGAAAGCCGCAGGCGGTAGCGCGCCAGTTGCTAAAGTAGCTTCGCGGCCTTCATTGCGTGGCTCAAAATCGACAGCATCGGCGAAGCGCGATTCAGACGCGGCGAAACCTGCTTCAACTGCTCGCCCGGCAGGAAAGCCCAAAGCCACGAACACGTATGTGGGTGGCGTGCGCACTACGCGAAAGCCAAAAGTGAAACTGAATATTCCCACGCCGCCGAAAAACCCGTCGGCGCCAGCGGCGGGCGATGGCCGTCCCATGCCGTTTGCGCCCAATAGGCCCGCTGTGGCGCCCGACGGACGTCCCGCGTCGAACGGAACCATGCGAAGGCGGCGGGGATGACGACTTCGAAACAGTCTGCGAACAAGGCGTCTCTGAAGAAGAAGGCCGAATCGAAGGGGCTGTCTTCCTCGGCGCCGCGAAGCAAAGCGAGCCTGAACAGCCGCTCTTCAGCGAAACAGGCGGGCGCGAAGCGCTCCTCGGGCAAAAAATCGCCTGCTTCCTCAAAAGCCACAGTTGAAAAGGCAGCGACTCCGTCGGGTCGCGCGCGACGGCCGAGTGTCGCGACGAACCCGAAAAGCGCCTCCGAATCGCGTGCTAAGGGGCGCGAATCATCGAAGCGCCGTGCGCCCGCCCAATTCGGCAAACGAACGGCAGAAAAGCGGCAGCGGTCTTTTTTTGCTCGCGCATACGATGCATTCTGCGCAATCGCAACGCTTCTTGGCCACGCGTCGAAAAGGGCACTTGTCATGGGTGGCATTGCTCTTGTGCTCGCTGTTGGGCTTATCGGCGCGTTTGCGACATCGGAGGCGCGCGTTGAAGTCGACCTCAATGGTCTTCCGAGCTACATAACCGAAGACATGGTGCTCGAGGCGCGCTCCATGCAAGCGCGCTATGGCCACCCTGCTGGGTGCACCATCGCACAAATCATTCAGGAAAGCGGCTCTGGCGATCGCCTTTCGCAGCTTGCCGAAGAAGACCACAATCTCTTCGGTATGAAGTGGGCGAGTTCGTTTGCCGATTGCGATGGGGTGGTGGGTCCTGCGAATTGGGACACCAACGAGGAATACGACGGCCAATACGTCCAAATTAACGATGCGTTCGTCGAGTTCGAAAGCGATAGCGCTTGCATTCGCTTTCGTTCGGCCGTATTTCTGCAGGCGTCGACGTATGCAGACAATTCCCTTATTCAACAGGCTATCGCGCGTTGCGATTCGAAGCTTATGGCCCAAGGCTTGCAAGATGCAGGATGGGCGACCGATAGCAACTACGCCAATGCGCTCATAGCCCTCATGGACGAATACGATCTTTATCGCTTCGACAGCTAGTGAGCATGTGAATCAAAAAGTCCACCTTTCTATCTTTGCGAAACTGAAGACGGCTCCCATAAGGGAGCCGTCTTCAGTTTCGCAAGCCACCAGATGAAGGGAGGGAAGGTTTTGGCAGCTTGCTTCTGTTATGGAAAGGGAGGGGTTAATTAAGCTGAGGCTTCGGCCTTTTCGGACTCTTTGGCAGAATCGTCCGCAGGCTCGTTTTCGTCTGTTGCTTCGGCCTTTTCGGACTCCGCGTCTTTAGGGGCCTCAAGTTTTTTGGCTGCGGCTTTCTTTTTACGCTTGGGCTGTTCTTCGGTTTCAACTTCTTTCACAACGTCTTTGTCGCTCCCGAGCCCGTCGCGGAATCCTTTGATGGTGCGACCGAGCGACTTGCCAAGCTTCGGCAAATGCTTAGGTCCGAATATCAAAAGCGCCAAGGCCAAGATGATGAGCAGCTCCGGCATGCCGAGACCAAAAATCTTCATTCCAATGCCTCCAAATCGGTGCGGTTGTAGTTGCGTTGTGCTGTTCGACGGCTCGCAGAATACAACCGCACCGCATAAGGCAGCTATCATGCAGCTTTATGAAACACCAGGTCAATCATGCGTATTTTGTCATGCACATTGAGTATTGGCTTGTTTTTCGCCGTTTTCGGTTTCTTCCTGCTTGCTCTTCAGCAGTTCTGCTTTCACGCTTTCTGCAGGCATTGCTTCCCAGCGCTCCCTATTCCATTTCGCCAGATTTGTGCCATGGCGCATTTGGATGAGCTCAAGCACAACGGCGAACACCATGGCGAAATAAACCATCAGTTTTTCCATATGCATATCGAGCACTTCGATGCCGGAATTGATTCCTAGGCCGTCCAAGAACAGCAACACGCCGATAATGGAAATAAACACGAGCGCCAAAATCTTCATTTCGACATGCGCGTTGATGAAATCCGATATGGGGTCGATGAACACCATCATCATCACGATGGCGATCATGACCGCCAAAATCATCACGATGAGGTATTCGGCCAGGCCCACCGCAGTAATAACCGAATCGATGGAGAAGACGATATCCATCACCATGATGGTCGCGATTGCTTGGACGAGCCCGATTTGGCGCAGGGATTTGTGCTCTTCGCAGTGCTCGGCTTTTTCTTCGGTCAGGGCCAAAACGTCGCGCAGCTCGTCGATGCCCTTATAGATGAGGTAGGCGCCGCCCAAGAACAGCACTAAATCGCGGACCCCAAAGCCATGCGACCAGAATCCGAAATCGAGAGTGAACAGCGGAGTGGTCATATGCACGAGGAAGCTTGCGAAGGTCAAAAACAGGCAGCGCGACATCAATGCGCCTAGAAGCCCGAGCTTTCGGCCTATATGTTGTTGCTCGACGGGAAGCCTGCTTGACGTGAGAGAGATGAACACGATGTTGTCAACGCCGAGCACGATTTCAAGGAATACGAGCGTGATGAGGGAAATCCAGGTTTCCGGGGCGGCAAAAATCGATAGATCCAATGATGCTCCTTTCGGCTTCGCGCCGAAGGAGTGACCTCAGCGCCCAAGCCATATCTAGCTTGCAGTAGCGCCAAGAGTCTCATTGTTTAAGACACGCCAGGCTTTATGCCGGGTCTGTTGACGTGCCACACCGCGGGACAAACCGCTGGTGCCAACTACTCCCCCTTAGACAACGATCGGCGGCATGAGCCCGCTCGAACGCGAGTGATATAATGGCCTAGTTTTTTGCAACCAAGAACAGGATTGCTATGGATTTCACGAAACTATCGTTCCATAAACCCAAAGAAGTTTGCGATGGCCCCATACGCCACCTCGACGGGTCTTCCCTGGCGCGTCCGTTCGACCCACCGAAGCCCGTTTTGACGATTATGACGATAGCTGCTGCTGCGGCGGCCATCATCGGCGGCGTGTGGGCGTGGAATTCCATCGACACGATCCTCCACGAATCGGAACGCGAAGCGGCGGCCGTCCAGTTGAACATCGCGCGCGAGGTGTCTTACGATCTACCTATTATGGAGAACTATATAGCGCTCGACGACGCGAGCATTCTTGCCGCGTTTGCCGATGCTGGTTTCACTGTCTATGACCTCTCCGAAGAAGGCGACGAGGGTATTGACGTTATGAAAATGCCAAGCGACGTGACGCTTGCCGAAGCAGAGGTTGCGTTTGCTCGCGGCATTTCGAGCATGAGCGCAACAACGGCCTCGAAATACCTCGTTGGGTCGTGGCGCTTCGTGGTTTCGCATACGAACGGAACGGAAATGAAGGTTCGCTATTGCGACCTTTCAGCGGAAAATTCCCAGGACGCACTCGAAAAGGCAATGGCGGCCGAAGGCTGGGCCGATAACGCGAGCGTGGCCGTTTCGGCCGAAGGCGTGGATTCGTTTAACAATACGTATCGCGAGGGAACCATCGAAACAGGCAGCGGAACGTACAGCTGGCGTATTTCTGTTTGCGACCTCGATGGCGTCTATAGCATTTCGGGTTTGCCGGAAACGTCGCAGTACGTCAGCATCCGCATAAGCTAAGGGCCTCAGGCTGTCGAGGCTCTTTCGGGAACGTGTCTGCGCCTATTCAAACAGCGCGCGGCCCTCGTCGCTTATGACCATGCGGCAGGCGCCAGGCAGGATGCGTGCAGTGAACGGCGTGCATTTCTTCATCACTTCGCCGTCGTATTGCATCTCGAAAGCGGGTTCGGCTTCCACCACAACCTCGGTGCCCTGGTAAAGCTCAAGTGAATCGCCGCGCTCGGGAAACTCTCCGTCGCGGTCGAGCATCGCGGCCAGCATGGCCGGCAGCAGCTCGACGGCGTTTTTCGCCTTCAGCACCGCAACGTCGAGCTTGCCGTCGCGGGGTTGGTTGGTATGGGTGAATGATATGTCGAATTGGATTTTCGAGAAATTGATTACCAGCACGCCGAGCCCTTCGGTCTCGTGCCGCACGCCATCGATCGTGACCGCAATCTTCGAGACCTGCGGCGCAATGTTTGCCCCGGCGGCCAGAAAATAGGCCATGGGTCCGAACAGCCTCTTGTTCGGTGCGGCGCTTTCCATGATGGTGGCGTCGTAGCCCGCGCCCGCCATAATCATGAAACCGTGCTTTTCTTCATCGGCCTCCAGTTCCGCCACATCGAAATCGAGGGTTTCGCACCGACGGGCGAGCTTGGCCAACGCGTGGGGCTCGTTGGGTTCGGCGAGGTTTAGCGACAGCAGGTTCGCCGTGCCCGAGGGGTAGGGCAAAAGCGGCACGCCCGTGTTGGCCAGCGCGTATGCCACGGTGGCAACTGTTCCGTCGCCGCCCGAGGCGACTACCAGGTCAAATTCGCGCGCATCGCTTAGCAGGCCGGCTATGGGCGTCGTGCCGTCGGTCGAACGCATGCATACTTCGTCGCCGTCTTGCGTGAACGCGCGCACGAAATCGTAGACCGATCCATCGCGGTATCCAGATGCGAGATTGTTGATGATGAGTGCTTTCATCGCGCATTCCCCCTTACTACCGTTAAGATGGTACTACATACTTACTTACGAAATGATTGGCTGAAGGAAAACCGTTGTACATCACCACCCGAAGGCAGCTGGAGCAATTCATCGACCGTGCTCGTGTGAGCGAGTTGTTGGCGATCGATACCGAATTCCTTCGCGAGAAAACCTACTGGCCCAAGCTGTGCCTTATTCAAATGGCAACCGAAAAGGAATGCGTCGCAATCGACCCGTTCGCATTCGACGACCTTTCTCCGCTGAAAGAGCTTTTCACGAACAAGAAGATCACGAAGCTTTTCCATGCGGCTTCCCAAGACCTGGAGATTATTCATCACGAGCTCGGCGTTTTGCCAGAACCCGTTTTCGACACGCAGATAGCCGCCTCGCTTTTGGGTGGCACGCTGCAAATGGGCTATGGCGCGCTTGTCATGAGCGAATGCGGGGTGAAGCTGAAGAAGGCCGATTCTTTTACCGATTGGAGTCGGCGTCCTTTGGCCGATTCTCAAATAGAGTACGCGCTCGACGATGTTCGCTACCTTCCGCCCATGTATCACTCCATGGTCGCCGAGCTTGAAAAGCTCGGGCGCCTTCACTGGCTCGACAACGATTTTGCCGAGCTTTCCAACCCTTCCAAATACGAAATCGATCCCTATAGTCGTTGGCGGCGCTTGAGGCGCGTGAATCAGCTTTCGCGTCGTCAGCTTTCTGCGGCTTGCGAAATTGCGGCCTGGCGCGAAAAAACCGCCATGAAGCGAGACATTCCTCGCAAGTGGATTTGCTCTGATGAACAAATCGTCGAGGCGTGCAAACGGGAGCCGCGAACGCTTGACGATTTATTCATGGTGCGCGGCATTCGCGGTACTTTGAAAATCGACGATGCGCGATCTGTGCTGAAAGCCTGCATTGCTGGTCTTGACGCTCCGAGCGAGGAGTGGCCCGATTTGTCGAAGCCCTCCAAAAATGAGCAGAATGTCGATGCCCAGGTCGATTTGCTCATGTCCCTCGTGAAAATGCGAGCTAAGGAAAACGACGTGGCGTTTGGGGTTTTGGCGTCCCATGACGACCTCACGAAAATTGCGCGGGGCCACTACGACGAGACTGACGTGCTTAAAGGTTGGCGCCGCGATCTTGTCGGCAACGATTTGCTTGCCCTTTCGCAGGGAAAAATCGCGCTCACCATTGAAGATGGCATGATGAAGGTAACGAACGCTTCACAGCCCTCGGCTCTATAGGCGCGCGTTAGTTACACTTCTTTCAGAACGAGGTCGGTTTTAAGCCGACGTATCCCGCGCTTGCTGGCGCGATGCTCAAAGGAATGGTGCTAATTATGATTATGGTCGGAAACGACATGGGTCTCTATATCGCCGTCATGGTATTGACCCTTATCATCGGCGGCGGTGCTCAGTGGTATGTGACAACTCAGCTCCACAAATACCAAAAAATTCCCTGCTCATGGAACATCACGGGGTCGCAGATGGCCCGCAGGATGAGCATCGACAAAGGAATCTCGAACGTCGAGGTGCAGCGTGGCGGAGCCAGCCAAGATTTCTTCGATCCGCGAACCAACTCCGTGACGCTCGACCCCGATGCCTATGGAACAACCTCCATTACGGCTGTTGCTACCGCCGTGCATGAAATGGGCCATGCGTGTCAGCATGCCGAAGGCTACGGGTTCATGAAATTCCGCAGCGCCCTTGTTCCCGTTGTGAATTTCTGCTCGAATGCATGGATCGTCATTTTCATGATCGGCTTGTTCGCTGGCGCTATGGGCGGCGTTTTTATTCGGATTGCCATCATCATGTTTGCGGCCACCTTGCTGTTTCAGCTGGTTACGCTGCCGGTTGAATTCGATGCCTCTCGTCGTGGCCTGCAATATTTGAGGGCTTCGGGCATGAATGGGGCCGAACTTACCGGCGCGTCCAACGTGCTTCGCGCCTGCGCGCTTACGTATGTGGCGGCGGCGCTTACTTCGCTTTTGCAGCTGATTTACATGGTGCTTTCCACGCGTTCGGAAGAATAACGTCGCATGCTGGCGTCCCAAGTTGAGCGATCGGAAAGCGATGATGTTAGTAAGCCGCTGAGTATTTCGGCGGCTTTAGAGCTTGCGAAGGGTTCACTTGAAAAGCTCAAGCTTCGCGTGATAGGCGAAGTTTCCGAGGTCAATGTGAAAAAAGGGTACGCGAACGCGTATTTCACTTTGAAGGACGAGACGGGCACCTTGCCATGCCAGACGTGGCACGATCGCTACGCCAAAATGGGAATTACCCTTGAGGTTGGCATGGTGGTCGAGCTCGTCGGTCGATTTTCCCTCTATCCGAAAAAGGGGCGCATGCATTTTCAGGCGTTTGCGATTTCGGTGGCGGGCGAGGGCATGCTGCGCCAGCAGGTAGCCATGCTCGAACGCAAGCTTGCGGCCGAGGGGCTTATGGATCCTGCTCGCAAGGTTGCCGTTCCTCTTTATCCGATGAAAATCGGCGTGGTCACCTCGCCGCGAGGCGATGCCATTCATGATGTGTTGCGAACCACGCGCCGTCGATTTCCCTTGGCCCATATATATGTGGCGGGCGTACCCGTTGAAGGGGCTACCGCACCGCAACACATGATAGAAGGCATGCGGGCGTGCTACCGAGCGCGCGTTGATGTGATTTTGCTCGTTCGCGGCGGCGGAAGCTATGAAGACCTTATGCCGTTTAACGACGAAGGCCTCGCTCGCGCCATCGTGAAATGCCCCATTCCTGTGGTGACGGGCATAGGACATGAGCCCGATACCACTATCGCCGACTTGGTGGGTGATATGCGTGCGTCTACGCCTACAGGCGCGGCCGAGGCGGTCACGGTGCAAGCGTCGCAACTGTTGGATTATTTGCGCAGCCAGGGCGAATATATGGCGCGGCGCCAGTCTCAGCGTATCGAAAACGCTTTGCTGCAATTAGAGCGCTATGCAACGCGTCCGGTGTTCAAAGATCCCCGTACGATGCTTTCGACCGACTTTATGTCGCTTGACATCTACCGCGATCGTCTGTCGCGAGCGTTGCCTGCAAGCTTTGAGCGCGATCGCGTTCGTTTGGCGGCGTATGCGTCTCGTCTGGCCGTGCGCCCTGCGATGTTCGCTGGTTTTCAGACGCGCCTCGATGCGCTGAATTCGCGGTTGCGGGCGTCTAGCTCCGCGCTCGGCCACGACAGGTTGCTTCTTGATGCGCAACGCGATCGCTTGCGCGAGGTTTCATCGAAGCTTCTTGTCGGATTCAAACACGATGCGGCGTTGCGTGCGGGCCGTCTGAACGATTTATCGCCCTTGGCGATTCTTGCCCGTGGCTACGCGGTGGTCCGCAATGAGCGAGGCGGAATCGTTAAACATGCCGCTTCGGTTTCCGTTGGCGATACGCTTGAAGTTTTGGTTGCCGATGGCGAAATTCGTGCAACCGTCGATTCTGTAAAGATCATTGAAAGGGGCTAGCGATGGCCGAGCAGCAGAAAGACATTTCGGAACTGTCATTTCGAGAGGCGATGGCGGAACTCGACCGCACGGTGGGCACGCTTGAAAGCAATTCGCTCGAACTTGAGGACAGTTTGAAGGCTTATGAGCGCGGCGTCGCATTGCTCGCCGATTTGCAAGCACGTCTTACGCAGGCCCAGCAGAAAGTTGATGTTTTGATGGGCGAACTCGACGTTCCCGCCGATGATGCGACCACTGACACAACTCTTTCGTAGGCCCGGGCGATTTTCGCGCTACACTGAAAGCGTAATCCGAAGCCGCGCGCATGCCGCGCGAGAAAGGCAGCATGTCTTATGACCGACTGCGTATTCTGCAAAATTGCCGCTGGCGAAATTCCGTCGACCGTCGTTTGTGAAGACGACCAGGTTATTGCATTCGACGATCTTTCGCCGCAGATGCCCGTGCATACGCTTATCATTCCTAAGCAGCATTTCGCCAATATCGGCGATGGGCTGCCCGACGACCTCATGGGACACCTCTTCAATACGGTGAAAAAAGTGGCCGAGATTAAGGGAATCGATAAATCGGGGTATCGCGTCATTGTCAATACGGGCGAAGACGCGCAGCAGTCCGTGCACCATATCCATGTTCACGTTTTGGGCGGCGCTCCCATGAATTCTGGCTCTCCAGCTCTTTAAGTTTTACGTACACGGGGGAACCACGTGAAAATTCTCGTAATCAATGCCGGTTCGTCATCGCTGAAATACCAGCTCATCGATACCGAAAATAATAAGATGCTCGCGAAGGGGCTTTGCGAGCGAGTCGGCAGCAAAGATTCCTACATCAAGCATGGCGCCGATAAAGACGAGCGAATCTTCGCGCAATACATGGCCGACCACGAAGAGGCGCTCGCTGTTGTGTTCGACGCGCTGTGCCATAGCGAGCGCTCGACCATCCGTTCTATCGACGAGATCGATGCCATTGGGCATCGAATCGTGCACGGTGGCAACCATTTCGATTCTTCGGTGCTCATTACGCCGGAGGTCATTGGGAAGATCGAAAGCCTCTGCACGCTTGCGCCCCTGCATAATCCGCCTGCCCTGAAGTGCATCAATGTATGCCAGTCTATGGCACCCTCCATGCCGCAGGTGGCTGTTTTCGACACTTCGTTTTTCCAGTCGTTGCCGCCGTCGGCGTACATGTATCCGCTGCCATACGAATTGTGCGAGAAGCATCAGATTCGCAAGTATGGAGCGCATGGGACTTCGCACCGCTATATCGCGCAACGCTGCGCTGCGCTTATGGAACAGCCCATTGAAGACTTGAAAATCATCACGTGCCATCTGGGCAATGGGTGCTCCATTTCAGCGGTTGACCATGGCATAGCGGTTGACACGTCGATGGGGTTCACGCCGCTTGACGGATTGATGATGGGTACGCGATGCGGCGCTATCGACCCGGCCATTATTCCGTTTCTCGAAGAGGCGGAAAACCTCACAGCGGCGCAGATCAATGAGCTCATGAATAAGAAATCGGGCCTGCTTGGCGTTTCGGGCATCAGCAACGATATGCGCGATGTTCGCAAGGGGGCAGAATCGGGCAACGAGCGCGCAATGCTCGCCTACGATATGTATGCCCATTCCATCAGGAAATACCTCGGCCAATATCTTATCGAAATGGCCGGCTGTGACGCTATCGTGCTTACCGCCGGCGTTGGCGAGAACTGCGATCGCATGCGTCGCATCGTTTTCGCGGGACTGCAGCCTCTCGGCATTATTCTCGACCAGGAAAAGAATCGTCGTGATTATCACGGCAAAGAGCGCTTTATCTCGCGCGACGATTCCCCCGTGAAGATTATCGTCATTCCAACGAATGAGGAATTCATGATTGCGCAAGACACACTGCAGATTGTCTCGGAGTTGAAGAAGTAGCCTTTGCCGCTCACGCTCCAAGCACGAGGCCCCGTATCCCTTGATCGTTCGGCGTTTTAGGCGCCCGAACCAAGGAATACGGGGCCTCGTTTTATCCTCTGGGACACTTGCCTCGGAGGAAAGTGTCCCAGAGGACCATGAAATGGCTTCTTGCGCTAGAGGCGAACCGGCGCGTTACGCTTGCTGTGCTTGAACGGCCGTGATGGCGATAACGCCGAACACGTCGTCAACCGAGCAGCCGCGTGACAAGTCGTTCATCGGTGCGCCAAGCCCTTGAGTGATGGGACCGTATGCCTCGGCCTTCGCAAGGCGCTGTACGAGCTTGTAGCCGATGTTCGCTGCGTCGAGGTCGGGGAAGACGAGCACGTTCGCCTTCCCGGCGACGGGGGAGTCGGGAGCTTTGCTGGCGGCGACGCTCGGCACAAGCGCGGCGTCGGCCTGCAGCTCGCCGTCGATAGAATACTCGGGAGCCTTCTGTTTCGCGAGCGCGAGCGCTTCGATGACTTTTTGCGTATCGTCGTCTTTCACCGATCCGTAGCTAGAGTGCGAAAGCATGGCTACGCGCGGCTCTGCTCCAAGGAGTTTTTCGTACGATTTCGCCGTTGCCACGGCAATTTCGGAAAGGTCTTCGGCATTTGGCTGGATACAAACGGCGCAATCGCTGAACATGAACGTGCCGGCGTCTCCATATTCGCAGTTGGGAACTTCCATCACGAAAAACGAGCTCACCAATTTGCTGCCGGGCGCCGTCTTGATAATGCGCAATGCGGGATGGAGCACGTCTTTGGTAGCATGGCATGCTCCGCCCACCAATCCGTCGGCGTGGCCGGTTTTCAGCAGCATCGTGCCGAAATACATCACGTCGTCCATTTGGTCAAGGGCTTCTTGCTCGGTAACGCCCTTCGATTTGCGCAGCTCATAGAAGGCATTCGCCATCTCTTGGCGCAAGTCGCCAGTGGAATTGTCGATTACCGTCGCGCCATCGAGAGCGTAGCCCCGAGAGGCGATTTCTTCGGGCTTTCCAACGATGATGATGTCGGCGATTCCTTCGTGAAGGGCTTTTTCCGCCGCGCCAAGAACGCGATCGTCAGCGCCTTCCGGCAAAACGATTCGCTTTTTGTCGGACTTAGCTCGTTCGATCATAGTGTCTAGAAACGTTGCCATGCAGCGTCCTTTCTCTTGAACCTGATTCGGCTATGATAATGCACCGCGCCTCTTCGGTTTGCCATCTTCTGGGATTCGGCCGAATATGGGCGTTTACGGCCGGCTTTCTCGTTTTGGTTATTTCGTAGCCATTTCATAGCGCAATTAAGGGGTTTGCTTTATTGCCAAACGTCTTCCATATAATGATTACTCGTAAGAGGTATCGCCGATGCGAAGCTCGTATGGAGCATTCGCGTTTCGCATGGTCGATATGTGTGCAGTGCGGCCGCTTTGGCGGTTTGGGAGGAAAGTTCGCATGAAGACAATCTCTTTCGCCGTTCCGTGCTACAACTCGGCGGCCTACATGGACGCCTGCATAGAGTCGCTTCTTGTGTGCGACGAAGGCCGTGGCGATATCGAAATCATCATTGTCGATGATGGCTCGACGAAAGACAACACTGCGGAAATCGCCGATGCTTGGCAGGAAAAATATCCCGATACAATCCGTGCGATTCACCAGCCGAATGGCGGGCATGGTGCTGCTGTGAATACCGGTTTGGCCAATGCTGAGGGTCGTTACTTCAAAGTGGTCGACTCCGACGATTGGCTCGATAAAGATGCCATGCATGACGTTATGGGGTATTTGCGCTCCCAGGCGGAACTTGCCCAGCCAACCGATATGGTTATCGCGAATTACGTTTACGAGAAAGTCCACGAGGGAACTCGCAGCGTCATGGGCTACAAAAACGTTTTTCCCGTCGGCGAAGAATTTGGCTGGGATGATGTCAAGCATTTCAAGCAATCGCAGTATTTGCTGATGCATTCGGTGATTTACCGAACTGAGCTCCTGCAAGATCTTGGCTTGAAACTGCCCGAGCATACGTTTTATGTCGATAATATCTTTGTTTTCGTGCCTTTGCCGAGCGTGGAAACTATGTACTACCTCGACGTCGACATGTATCGCTATTTCATTGGCCGCGAAGATCAAAGTGTGAACGAGAAAGTCATGTATTCCCGTCGCGATCAGCAGCTTCGTGTAACGCGCATTATGATTGATGCGATGGATGGGGCCGATATCGACTCACCGAAGCTTGAGCGCTATATGTTGAACTACCTCTCGATGATGATGTGCATCTGTTCGGTTTTTCTCCGCATGGAGAAAAACGATCAGAATGAAAGCGATCGTGCCGCCATCTGGGATTACCTCGAAGAGAAAAACCCCGATCTGTATAAAAAAATCAGGTACAGCGTCCTTAACGGCGGAATGAATATTCCCGGGGAAGCGGGGCGCCAGTTTGGCTTGGTGGCTTATAGGATTGCTCAGAAGATCTTCAAATTCAATTAACGGAGCGGTGTTCCTATCGGGAACTATTTAAGATAATCAGCGGGATTTTTGGCCGCTGTACCCGTTGTCTTGTCTTTGAATCGCAGGTCCCTTCCGAAAAAGACGGCGTTTTCCCCGAAGCGATCTTTAACTTTATCCGTCGCCTTCGATAGGCTTTTTCCTATTTCGGGGTCGATTCCTTGTCTTTGCTCTTGCCATGGGTCGCACGAAAACTCGTTCGTGTCGAAAAGCGATTGTTGAATCGGTCTATCTTTTTCGAAATGAGTGACAGCAACTCCTATAAGACGAACGCGCACTCCTGGCGACCAGAGGTTTTCGATCATGCGGTGCAATTCGGGCATGAAGACATGCTCGTTGTCTTCTGGCGAATCGAGTTGCGTTTGGGCGCTTTTCGTGGTCCTGTCGGCAAAACGGACTTTTAAAGAAACGGTCGACCCCTTCAGGCCCTTTGACCTCAATCGACGAGCGACTTTCGTTGCGAGCATGTCGGTTGCTCGGGCTATCTCTTCATAAGTCGTGAGGTCTTCGGAAAACGTCATCTCGTTTGAAACTGACTTCACCGAACGATCTTGCTCCACTTCGGTTTCATCGAGACCCAAACATCGGCGTCTCATCATCTCGGCATTCTTGCCGTATATCGAACGAAGAAGGCTTTCTGGCGCATGGGACATCGCGGCGAGCGTATGTATGCCATGCTTGCGCAGTGTTTCTTCTGCTCGCTTTCCAACACCGGACATGCATCGTATGGGCAGAGGTCCAAGGAATTCCAATTCCGACCCCGGGTAAACAACGGTGAGGCCTCTTGGTTTATCGCGATCGGAGGCGATTTTCGCGACGGTTTTGCTCGTTCCGACGCCAATTGAGCATGTTACGCCCAGGTCAGAAACGCGCGCCTGGATGCGTTGCGCTATTTGTATGGGGTGTTCTTGATTAACATGCGTGGGGGAGATGTCGACAAAGGCTTCGTCGATGCTTACCTGCTGTACATGCGGGCTTTCGTCACCAAGAATCGCCATGACCTTGCTCGACATTTCGCGATAGCGGTCGAAATGACCATGCGTCCAGATGGCGTGGGGACAAAGCTCTTTTGCCGCAGAAGAGGCCATCGCCGAATGGATTCCGTATTTTCGAGCTTCGTAACTCGCCGTGGAAACAACCCCGTGCTTATCGGCATCGCCCCCGACAACGACCGGCTTGCCTCGCCATGCGGGATGATCGAGCTGTTCAACCGAGGCGAAAAAGGCATCCAAATCAACAAGAAGAATGGCCTTTCCGTTCCATGGAAGATATGTCTGGTCGCTGTCGGTATTCACTGGCAATCTCACATCATGTCAACAGGGCTTTCGTTTCAATCTTTCATACGAATGCAATGGTATCATGAAAGTGTCCAATTCAGATTAATTAGATACAAATGTTCGTTTTTATAGAGGAGCCGAACGGAGGATTCTGGTATGAAAATGAATAAATCGACATGTCGCAATCTTGCTATAGCGGGTATCGTGTGCGCAGGTATAAGCCTTGTCATCGGCGGAGCTCTTCTTGATATCGTCGGTTTCGTTTTGGGGTTCCTTTCTTTTTCGAATTCAAAAAAGATGGGCGGAGCCACCTCGGGCGATCCTTACGTGGAGAACGCTTACAAACTCGCGAAAATTGCAATCGTCGTGTCGCTTGTCGCATTCATCGCGAATCTTTTGACGGCGGTTTTTCTAGCGCCCGTGCTCTACGAGCAAATGGCGGGTGTCGCCACGAGTTCTTCGTCGGTGTTCTAGGCGATTCTTGTCATTTCGAAAACCCAATCCCGGCTACGCTTGATTGCGGCTTGAATCGACGAACATCCGACTGTCTATATCACCCGGCAATGAGCCGCGAGTTAGCTTCTCGGCTGGTCGATATTTAGGTAAGATTTATCGATAATACATGTTATGTAAAGCTGAGTATTATGCGACAGCGATGCGCTGCGCTATCCCTCAGTTACAAAAAAGACCCCCATCAGCTGAAATGCAGCATTGAATAATGCGAAGTAATGTCGCATGTGGCAAAAAGCATGAAAAGCAGTGAGCATTTACATGCGCTTTCGTAAACCCCGAGAAACTTGCACCTGCTTCAGCCAAAAGCAGTCAAGCAGCGGGTTTCAGTTTGACGGTTTTAGGTTTCTGGGCTTTGCCGAGATATGCTCCTGCTTCGCGCGAATATGTGCAGCGCGATCGCTATGCGCACGATAATTGCTACTGCGACCAGCGAAACCCCTATCGTGAGGCCGCATGAAATCGTCGGATCGAATGTCGAGATGTCTCGCCATGGGATTCCCATTCGCCTTGGGGCTTGCACAATCCAGGCACCGATAAGCGCGAAGAATGCCACATCGAAACATACCGTTGCCGTAAGCATGCCTTTTGAACGGCGTTTGATGAGCATACTTGCGAATTTTGCCCAGAACATGCTTGCGGCAAGCGGAATTGCGCAGATGGCAAAGAAGATCAACCAGGCCTCGTTCGACTGGGTATGCGCCATTTCGTAAGTACTCGAATCTAAGTCTTGCGGGCTGTAGCCCATGGCTATGTCGAGTACGCCGCTCGCCAGCTCGAAGAAAAGCCCGTTGCCTGCCACGGAATCGTATCCATCGCCGAGCACCACAATGCCTATGCCCCGCTCTGGCAATATGCACATGCTGGCCACATTTGTCTCGACATCGCCGTCGTGGCAAAGCACCAGTTCATCGTCCCAATAATACGATGTCCATCCCATGCCGTAATACGCATCGCCGTCCGGGTCGGGTACGCGGCTCATGAATATTTGAACTACGCTGCCGTAATCAAGGACGTTTTTACCGCCGTCGAGATACATTTGCAGGTAGTTCGCCATATCTCGAATACTCGACGAGACATATCCGGATGAAGGCCCGCCCCAGGCGTCGTCGTCTTCGTCGTGCTGGAAGCCGTCGTCGAGATAAATTCCAAAATAATTGCGATGCCCCAAGACGTCGCGCGTATCCGAATATTCGGCCGTGGAGGGATCGAGTCCATAGTCGTCGTTGCCATCGAGGTTACCGAGTACATCGGTCGTTCGCAGGCCCTGAGCCGAAGAGTCAATCATATTGAGCGGCGCGAATATATGTCTCGTGAGGTATTCGGAATACTCTTCGCCAGAGACATGCTCGACTATGCGTCCTAGGAGGTCGTAATTGGCATTCGCGTATGAGAATTCGCCGAAACTATCCCCCACGGTTGCTTGGTTAAGCGATTCGTAGTAACCAAAGCCGCTTGTTTGATTCAGAAGCATTCGAACAGTCACCTGGGGTGATATGAGATATTCGGGCGCATATTCCATTGCAGGTACATCGAGGTCGAGGCGTCCTTCCTCAACGAGTTGCATGATTGCGACGGCACACATGGATTTGCTGAGCGATCCGATGTAGAACGAATCACTTGCATCGTCGCAGGTGCCGAAGGTATTCATGTAGGCGATTCCTTGCGAGGTTACGACTGCAACCGCTATGCCCGGCTCATGCGTGCGTGGGAAATTCGTTTGCAAATAGGAATCAAGTTCGAAAGACAGCTCGTCAGCGTCGATTTCGTCGAGGTTGTTTACTGTGAGATTAAGCTCATAATCAGGGGATTCTTGTGCATAAGCGACGATGGGTTGGCTGCTTTGAGCAACGGTAAGAACAACCAAAGCCGCAGCTAAAGCCGCGATGAGGTTTCTTGCTCGGAATGGCTTTTTTACGTTGCTCAACATGCACGAACCCTAGAATGCCGAATAGATGAACTGGACGGGTTCCGCAAATCCCGAAAACACTTCATACCAAAATATGAACGCGCCCGCGGCGAACACAAAAGCCCCGGCTCCTATTGCGCACAGAATGGCATGCCGTTGAAAGAACAAACGAATTTCGGTTGAAATTTTAGAAAAATCGGGAGCATTAATCGTCATAATCGCTGCTCCCCTCTTCGCCATCTTTGCCTTCTAGGCCCTCAGCTTCGCCGAAGTTTGCCCCACCAAGGAATTCGTTATCGGTATTGTTCGCGAAGTCATATACGGCGTGTTCGATGCGCACCCATCCTATCCAGCCAGGATGAACGGTGTCGCAGAGGAAATATTTCTCATATTCGCAGCTTGAAAAATCTGCGTAGGCAACATCGTGTTGCTGGCATGATTTCCGGGCACGATCGTAGAAAGTTTCGCGCACATTGCTTGAAAGGCCTACGGTATCGTACCATTCGCCATGCATGGGCAGTATCACCACGAGTGGCTCAAGGCCGGCCTCTTTGCAAACGTCGAGGAAGCACTCGAAATCGGACCATTCTTCTTCTGCATGCTCGAAATCTTGCCCCTGCTCGCTGCGATATTGCGAATTCTTTTCCCAATAGGCGTCATAGATGCCGTAGTCGTTGTTCGTGCATGCCTGCTCGCCTTGCGCTTGGGCTTCCGATAAAAGCGCATCCCAGTTCGGCTCGCCGGTGGCGTTTTCTGCGGTGCGTTCGACAGATTTTTTCGGTGAGCCTTGCACGAGGGCGCCGATTTTACTGCGTATGCGCAAGTCGTTTGCGAATTGATACGCGGCATCGTTGATCGCATCGACGAACGTGTCGTTGTTGGCTGCCGCCAGTTGTTTCTCGTCGACGCCGAGGTTTTCCAGGCGCGAGCGAACGTAGCTTTTTGTGGTATCGCTGATTGAATCGTTGTTGAGAAACCCTTTATACAGCGTATATGAGAACTTCGATGACAGCTTAGATTGCTGTCCGTTACCCTTGAAGAACCATTGTGGCGAAAGCATGAGGACGACTTTATTGCTCTTCGATGAACTTGCGTAGGCTCCTGCGGCGATCGCCTGCCAAAGGCTTTGGTCAAACGCTTCGCCCACGTAGGTCATATTGATGCCGCTCATGCTTTCGCCAAATACCTTTTGCGGGCATTGGTTTACAAGCGGCATGGAAATATAGAGTTCCGACGAGCCGAACGTCAAGATTCCGTCATCGCTCATATTCGCCGTGGTAAAGCCTACGCTTTCCGATTTTATGCCCGAGTATACATAGTCGTACAGGCGCGTTGAATCGGCTTTGTCGGTTTGCTGGGGAAGCGCGCAGGTCAAAGCAATCACCGAAGCGATAAGCAGCGCGAGGCCGACCAAGACCGCCTTCAGAAGCGTTGCTCCCGAGATGCTGTGGGCTGTGTTGCTGTGGCAATTGTTCATTGTGCGTGCTTCTTTGGTGCTCGGAGATTTACAGGCGTTTCTCTATTTGGGCAATGATGAGGTTTACCGTGTTCATCTCTTCTCGCTCCACTTCGGTTGGCGCGATGGAAACGCCGAACGAGTCTTCGATGCTCACGAGCAGTTCGACGGCCGCCATTGAATCGAGGAATCCAAGGTCGAAAAGATCCTCGTCGCGATGTTCGCGAACTTCCTCGTCGTCGCATATTTCTTCGAGCATGTCGAGGGTCTTTTCTTCAATTTCTTCGTGGGTCAAATCGGTCATGGCTACTCCTTTTTCTCGGTTTTCGTATCATTCAGCGAATCTAGTCGCATGTCGCAGCGCGAACGTCTGAAACGTTGTCCCAAAGGCGGTGTACGAGCAGATTCGCGTTGGGTTAAATCGCTATTCGGAAGCCTGCGGTACCGAATGTCTCTGGGACGACGTCTCGAAGGTCCCACGCATTCGAGATTGCAGGTTTCGCTATGAACCTGTCGCAAGTCGCATCACCTGCCCCGAGAACAATGCAAACCCGAAAAACACCGCTTGCATAGTGATGAACCAAGAGACCGCCTTAAATGCGGGCTGCTTTTTATGCGATTTATAGAATTTCGTCTTTTGGAATGCCTCGGTTGCCGCCAGAAGAACGCCGTGAAATAAGCCATACAACAGGTAATCGATCGTGAGGCCGTGCCAAGCTCCCATAAGGAGCATATTCAGCAAGAAGCCACATTGGGCCACATGCAAGCGCTTTTTGAACAGCTTGTGCTTCAGGGCGAACCGCGAGAAGCGCATAAAGACGAAATCCCTGAGCCAAAACGAAAGCGTGATATGCCAGCGATTCCAAAAATCTTTGATATCCGTGGCTAAGAATGGGGCGCGGAAATTTCGCGGCGTGCGAATCCCGAAGCAATAGCTCGCCCCCATAGCCATGAGGCTGTATCCCGCAAAATCGAAGAACAAGTACAGGCCGTATTCGTATGCTATGACGATTTGATTCCATAGCTCGGTTGCGACCGGTCCGCCGGTCCATCCGCAAGGGCTATATATACGGAAAATGAACGCCGCAATAACCATTTTGTACACCATGCCTGCAACGATGAGCAAAATGCCACGGGCTAGAAGGCCTGCGTATTCGTCCCTTTTCGGCGTTGTGTGCAAGTCTTCCAGGAAGCGTCGGCTTCGATCGATGGGTCCCGATGTGAATACGGGAAAGAAAAGGATGAAGCAAGCCCAATCGGAAAGGCTTATGCGCTCAATGATTCCATCATGGATCTCTATGATGACCTGCGTGGCCTTAAACGTTAGATACGATATGCCCGCAAACCCAAGCAAGTTTGCATCGAAAGCGCCACTCACCTTGCAAATTATCAAGGGGCCAAGCGTAAGCGCGAGCGCTGCGCGAAAACGCCAACGATCTTGGGGGTCGTGGGAAAGCAACGAGCATCCTGCTTTTGCACACGCAAGAAAGAGGGTGCAGCAGGCGAGCTGGCGGGCGTCGCTCATGAACAGGAGCGCGATAAACACGATGGATATCGCCAGGCAATATCGCTTCAAGGGCTTTTCGCGAAGCCCTAGTGCCGCCGCTCCCGCGATGGCGAGCGCCAGTAAAACGAAAAAACTCGGATCGGCGTAAAACGACATGGTTGCGCCGCCGCTACGAACGCTTGCCGCTTAGTGAGGCGAGCGCTTTCCGGTCGATTTTTCCATTTGTCGTTAGCGGGATGCTATCGCAAATGACGCAACGGCGCGGAACCATGTACTCGGGAATGCGCAGACCAAGGGCTTTTTTCAGCGATTTCTCAAGCTCTATTTTCGTAGGGGTCTCGATGCGGCCGCTACTTGGATAATCGAAGGAACGGCTCTCGAGCTCTTCATAGGCGGGAACTCCATCGCGATGCTTACGCAGCGTGACGAAGGCCTTCAGATAAGAAACGCGGCCTTGGCGCTCGACGGGCACGACGCAGGCCTGATCTACCCCTTTAAGAGCGCGAATGTTTTCCTCCACGTCTTCAAGCTCGATTCTGAATCCGTGCAATTTTACCAACGAATCAAGGCGTCCTTTGCAATGCAGGATGCCGCGTTCGTCAAGGTTGCCCATATCGCCCGTTCGGTACGCGCGCGCACTGGAGCCATCGGAGAGCTTTGCTTCGAAGAAGGCTGCATTTGTTTTTTCGGGGTTTCGATAGTAGCCCTTGGCCACGGTGTCGCCGACTATGACGATCTCGCCCGTTTCGCCGGTTGCTCGGCGAGCTCCCGTTTCCGGATCGCAAATGCGAATTTCGGTTCCGGGGCGCGCGGCGCCTGCGGGCAGTGGAGCATCGTCGTCTATCTCGGCTTGGCCGATTTCGCAATACGTGACGGCGACGGTCGATTCCGTGGGGCCGTACGTGTTTGCAACGATGGCTTTGGGGAAACGTTCGCGCAATGCGGCGGCGGTTGTATGGCTCAATGCTTCGCCGCAGAAAAGAAAGAGGCGCGTATTTGGCAGAAGGCTCTCGTTAAACGACGGGTCGGCCAAGCATACGTCGGCGAACGAAGGCGTTGATACCCATACAGATATGTTCGATGTTGCCAGGTCATCGAAGAGGGCGCGTGAGTTGTTGACGAGATTGTGCGATACAGAGTGCAGGCAGCCTCCCGTCGTGAGGGCTCCAACAAGTTCGTATTCAGAAAGATCGAATGAGTATGGCGGCTGGTCGAGAAATGTTTGCGCCCCATTCCGAATAATCGGAAATGTTTGCACCCAGCGAGCGAAATTCGCAACATTGCTCGCCGAAACTTCGATGCCTTTCGGCTTTCCTGTGGACCCCGAGGTGAAGATGATGTATTGCGTCTGTTCGCCCGCAACCCATTCGCTTTTATCCGGCGCGGTCGCGCTCCCCCACTGGTCTATCAGCGAATCCGGCGATTCGAAATGGGAGATATCGAGTATCGAATCGGTTGCCACATACGGCATGAGGGCATCGGAAAGCGGGGCGGCCGCGATAACGAAGGGGGTGTCGAGTTGCGAGAGGATATCGCTTATGCGCGATGCGGGCAGTTCGACATCAACAGGGATATACGCGTGCCCGCTTTTCAGGCAGCCGATGAAGCTTGAAACCATGTGGAAGTCTTTGTGTCCGAATACGACAATCGGCGCATTTGGGGTTGCGGCTCGATGCAATTTTGCTGCGAGCGCATCGGAGGCTTTCCATAGCTGACCATAGGTCAAAACCTGTCCCCGCGCTATGAGGGCGCAAGAACCAGGCTGGGTTTTCGCGGTATGCGCGATGGCTTCGACGAGTATGTTTGACTGCATGCTGATTCCCCTGGTGACTTTTCGTTATGCGAGGGAATCTTAGGTCCGTTCTCGGCAATTGTGGGAGCGTTGCCCATTTTTATACAGGGCTGACAAATCGCCGTTGAGAATCGTTTGAAAAACTACGCTTTCAAGCTTAGGGGAATTGAAAGAGGCGCGGTTTCTATGGACGAAAACCTCAGTCGTCGAGAAATTTTTTCGGCAGCGGCTGGCAGCCAAGGTAGTCTGTGGCAAGCGACATGGGTTGGATGGTCGGCGATGCGAACAGCTTCGAGGTGCCGTATGCAATCAACTTGCCACGCTCATCGGTCACGCGGCCTTCGGTCAGGCTAATTGTGCGCCCATGCTTGATAACTTCGCCTTCGGCGTAGATGGTTCCGCTGTGCGCGGCGTGCATGTCGTTCACAGTGAGGTCGATGGTCGTGAAACCGACATCTTCGGGCATGCAGCACAGCAAGCACCAATAGGTCACGGAATCGAGTAACCCGGCGTTTACGCCGCCATTGACTCCGCCGAACATATTCGTGTGCTTGCGGTCGAGCTGCATGCTGCACCGATAACGGCCGGCTTCGAGCAGCTCGGTATGCGTGCCGAGAAGCTTCAGGTAGGGGCTCTCGTCAATCATCTTCGATACCGCTTTGACGTATTCGGGATTAAGAATTGCCATGTTCGAACCTCGGTTTAACGCGGCCGCTTTTGACGTCGCGATACCCGACAGCGGCTTTCTCTAGGATGTTTGCGATGTGAAATCGCGTATTCCTTCGAGAAGCATATCTATTTGGCCGATTGTTGTCGAGGGCGCGAAGCTGATCCTCACGGTGGATTTGCCGAGCGACAGCGGAATACCGGCGGCTTGCAGGCTGAGTGGATGCTTTTTACGCCACGTGCCCTTCGGCACGGTTGTGTGATTGTTCGTGCAGGCGGAAGCCTTCGAGATAAATATGCCGCGATTGCCGAGGAAATCGACGAGGTCTTGATTGAAAACGCCCGGAAGCGAGATGCTGACAATGTAAGGCGATCCATCCTCGCGTGAATTGACGATAGCCTCGGGGGTGATCTCGCCGAGGCGTGCAAGCAAATGGGCTTTGAGTTCGCGTGCGTGGGCGAGATTCGATTCGAGGTTTTGCGTTGCCTGCTTTGCGGCCACCGCGAAGCCTGCGGCAAGAAATACCGGCTCGGTGCCTGAGCGAAGGCCCTGCTCCTGGCCTCCCCCGAAAGCGTTCGTGAACATAAGGGTTCCACGCTTCACGTAAAGGACTCCAATGCCTCGCGGCCCTCCTATTTTATGGGCGGCTATGGTGAGTAAATCGACGCCGAACTCGCGCGGCTTAACGGGAAGCTTGCCAAACGACTGCGTTGCATCGCAATGCACGAGCGTACCAGGGGCAAGCTCGTTGCGGGCGGAAACGACCTCTTCGATGGGCATGATCCAACCAAGTTCGTTTTGCACGTGCATCACTGAAACGAGCGTCGTGGGAACCTTGAGTTCTTCGCGAAGTTTCGCGATATCGAATTCCCCGCCGACATCTTCGATATGGATGACTTCCCAGCCTTCGCGACGCATACCGCGCACCGATCGCGTGACCGATGCGTGTTCGAGCGACGAGGTGATGATGCGGCGCGTTTCTTTCTTTCGCGCCATGCATGCGCCACGTACGGCAAGGTTGTTTGACTCCGTTGAACCCGAAGTGAAATAAATCTCATCCGGGTCGACGTCCAGACACGAAGCGATTTCCTCCCGCGCGCGATTGAGCGCATCTTTCGCAACGTGTCCAATTGCGTATTCCGAGGAAGGGTTCCCCCATGCTTCGCGCAAGGTCTCGTTCATGGCATCGGCGGCTGCCGGAAGAATCGGCATGGTTGCGGCGTTGTCGAGATATGCGTTGCAGAGGGGTGCTTGCACGATGGACTCCTTTGCATGGCTCGGAATTGCGATCAAATACGTACTGTTTATCGTAGCGGTTGCTTGGATTATCGCGTCGTTTGCATGATTTGCCCACGACGCGCGCATAAAAAAGCCGCGAACGACGCTACGTTCGCGGCCAAAACTTATGAATGGCGAACCGGAAAGGGTTGTCTGCCTTTTACTCGGTGAACAGCGGAGTGGACAGATAGCGCTCGCCGGTGTCGGCCAGCAGCGCGACAATCGTCTTGCCTTCGTTTTCGGGGCGTTTTGCAAGCTCGATGGCAGCCCATATTGCGGCGCCAGAAGAAATGCCCACGAGCACGCCTTCGGAATGCCCCACGAGGCGTCCGGTTTCGAAAGCATCGTCATTTTCGACCGTGATGATTTCGTCGTAGACGCTCGTGTCGAGCGTATCGGGCACGAAGCCCGCGCCGATGCCTTGGATTTTATGGGAGCCAGCGGTGCCTTTGGAAAGCACGGGAGAGCTCGCGGGTTCGACGGCAACGACTTTCACATCGGGGTTTTTGGACTTCAGGTACTGGCCAACGCCGGTCACCGTGCCGCCCGTGCCAACGCCGGCGACGAAGTAATCGACCTGGCCATCGGTGTCCTCCCAAATCTCGGGGCCGGTGGTGGCCACGTGCGCGGCGGGGTTTGCCGGATTGGTGAACTGGCCGGGAATGAAGCTGTTCGGAATTTCCGCCGCGAGCTCTTCGGCGCGGGCGATGGCGCCTTTCATTCCCTTGGCTCCTTCGGTCAGTACCAGCTCGGCGCCATAGGCCTTCATGAGCAAGCGGCGCTCGACCGACATGGTTTCAGGCATGGTGATAATCAGGCGATACCCGCGGGCGGCGGCGACAGACGCGAGGCCGACGCCAGTGTTTCCGCTGGTAGGCTCAATAATAACGGAATCGGGAGTGAGCTTGCCGGAAGCCTCGGCGTCGTCGATCATTGCTTTTGCAATGCGGTCTTTGACCGAACCCGCCGGATTGAAGTACTCGAGTTTAACAACGACCTTCGCTTTGAGGTCGAGGTTCTTTTCGATATGGCTCAGCTCGAGAAGGGGCGTTTTGCCGATGAGTTGGTCGATCGAGGTGTAGACAGACATGGAAATCTCCTTTGGTAGGCATTCGTGAAATTCGGGAAATGAGTTCAATCAAATTTCTCGACATCGCCCGTCAAGGCGGGCGCTTGCCGAATCGGCAAGACGTTGTTTTCTTTTCATAATCCCACCTTTCCTGTAGGTATACCGGTATTTTATAATCCGCTCCCCTTCTGTCAAGCATTTCTTTTCGTTTATCGCTTACCATACTGGTATTTCGCAATTTCTTTATATTCCTATCAACCCTGTATATAATAGGATTGAAAATAACGTTACGTTGCCGGTAGTCCAAGGAGCATGTCATGATGGTTTCTACGAAGGGGCGCTATGCCTTGCGTGTCATGATCGATTTGGCCGAGCATCAAACCGAGGGTTATATCCCCTTGAAAGAAATCGCTGCGCGCCAAGATATTTCCGAGAAGTACCTCGAAAGCATTATTAAAGGCCTGGTGAAAAGCAATATGCTCGTTGGTTTGCGTGGCAAAGGCGGCGGTTACCGCCTTACGCGGGAGCCGCAAAACTATACGGTTGGCGAGATTTTGCGCCTTACGGAAGGGTCGCTTGCCCCCGTTGCCTGCTTGGAAGCCAATGCCGATTCGTGCCCGCGCGTGAGTGATTGCAGGACGATATCGCTTTGGCGTGGCCTTGATGCGGTCGTGAATAATTATCTCGACGGGATTACGGTCGCCGATTTGGTTGAGCCGTACCAGTCGGGCGACAACTACGTTATCTAGCTTTTACGGCCGCTTTTTTCTGACGGTTCGTATGAGACGGCTCAATTCAAACGGCTCACCCTCCCCCTGCTCGTCGGCATTTGCTGTGGCATAATGATTTGGGGAAATGGGAGGGTTCATGATTGAAGAAACCACGGCGTCGAATGCGCTTCACCGCATTCGTTATATTGGCTATGGCCTGACGATTACATGGGCGTTCATGCTGCTATTCGTTCCGCTTTTCGGGTCGAGGGATTCCGTCGTCGTTGTGAGCGGATCGATGCTTTCGGGTGCTGTTTGCGCCGTGGCCCTGTTGTTGTCCTCTTTGCGTCTTCAGACCATTGCTGGGCGTTTTGGCTTGTCTCTTTCGTTCGCCATTGGCGCCTCTGTTGGCACATTGCTTTACGCATATCCCGGTTTTCTCTCTTCGCCCATCTCTCTTTTTGGTTTGCTGCTCTCGGGCTTTTGTTTTATCGGGCTTGTTGCTTCGTGGTTCGAAAACTATGCCTTGTTGAGCACCCGCGGCGTGGTTTTGCTCGCCGGTGGCTCGTTTCTGTTTGCGGCAGTCATGTGCGTCGTGGTGGCATCGCTTCCTATGGTTGCCTCGGCCTTTCTGCTTGCCGTGTTGCCTTTGGCGTCGTTTGCGCTCATGCCCCATTCTCTTGTCTCGAAACCCGCCGATGCACTACGGGGCGATTCGTCTTCCGCGGCTGTTCATAGCTTGGCCGAGAATTTGAAGGCAGCCCTGAAGTGGCGCACGTTTGCGGGGCTTTTCACAACGTTTTTCGCGCTTGGATCGATTGGGTCGCTCATGCCGCGAACCGAGCCGCCATTCGATTTCGGCGGGCCTTTCCTTGTCATACCTCTGTGCATCACGGCATTTTTCGTGGTGAGCGCCCTTACCCTTCGCAGCAAAGTCGACATGACGATTCTCTACAAGGTCATGCTCGCTTCGTTCGCGGCGCTCGTTTTCCTCTTTTCCAATTCCCAAACCGTTCCTTTGTCGGTTTTATTTTCCGGGTTCATTACGGCAGACGTGCTCATGTGGATCATGCTGCTGCTTGTGGCGAAGAAAAGCCCTGTGAAGCCGTTCGTTGTCTTCATCGTCGGATGGCTTGCTGAATGCGCTGGCAATGTTTCGGGCCATATCGTTGCGCCGCTTTTCGCCGGCAATCCGACGCTTTTCGTTGCGATTGTGCTTATGCTCATCATTTTGGCCGTGGGACTCATGTTTTCGGATGGCCAGTTTATGCTTGATTTCGATATAGAGGCCGACGAGAAAAGCGTGAGCGTCGATCAGGCCCCCATTGCGGATTCGAAAGATGCCATCTGCGCCTTCTGCGAAAAATACGGGCTCTCCCCCCGGGAATCTGAAGTTTGCGAGATGTGGCTTACGGGCCACGGCCTGAAATACATCCAGGAGAACCTTTTTATTTCGGAAGCGACGGTAAAAACTCACGTTCGCAATATCTATCGAAAATGCGATACGCATAACAGGGCCGAAATTCTTGCTTTATATGAATCGGGATTGAATCGATAGGGCGAACTCCCGCCGCGCATGCCTACAACAGAATCGGACTAATTGGCGTTTTCCCTAGCGTTTTCGATGTTTGCCTCGGGCGCTGGAGTCGTCTGATTTTCTAATCTGGCGCCTTCCACCGAGCGCTTGCGTGTCTTGCCGATAGCGCTCGAGTTCGTAGGCGCGCTGCTTTTCTTTTTCAGCTTCTTCCATCAGCTGTTTTCGAAGTCTGGCTTTGCGAGCTCGTTCGCGAAGGATTTGCTCTTGCGATTCCTCGCGCGGCTTTGCCTGCGGGTTTTTGGGGGCGGCGTGCCTGCCCGAAGCCGAAGCTCCGTGCTCGACCCCAGATTTCTTTGAATGTTTCCCAATTGGAATGGTTGCCTTCGCGGCCGCCCGGCGCTCGCTTTTGGCGCCCGGGTTCGATTGCGAGCGTTTCTGCACGCGCAAGGCGTCGGCTTGCGATATGTCGATTCTGCCCGACATGGATGGATTGATGGGCAAGGTTGCATTGCCGTCGTTTGCGGAATCGTCCTCCCAGGGCTTGCCGTGGTTGAACTCCATTCGTATAGAGATGTACTCCATGGCCAGCAGCGAAAGCAAGATGGCCATAACGATAAGGTAGCCGATAATCGCTCCCGGAAGTCCCGTAAAGTTGATAAGCAGCAAGGGAACGAAGACGGAAAACCCGAAGGTGATGATGTAGAGCTTCGTTACGGCGCTCTGTCTGCGTAGCACGGTGATGACCTGGTAGAGGAAATCGATGGCAGCTGTAACTCCACCAGCGACGACCATGATGTAAGCAAGCCCTCTGAATTGTTCGAAATCGAGGCCATAAATCCAGCTCATCAGCGGGATTCCTATCCACGCCATGACGAATCCCATTGCTGCCGTGAAGGCGATGATGATGCCAATCATGGAAAGAATCGCGATATCGAATCGCTTGCGGCGGGATGGGTCGGCCCATTCTTTGGTGAGGCGCACGAGCAGCGGCTTGTAAACAAGTTGAATCGCGAGCATGATGCCCTGCGCGGGGAAATAAAGCGCGTTGAAGTATAGCTGGCTTTCGTAGGGCAGCACGCCCTCCATGACGAATTTCGGCATGCTTTCAATGAGATTGAAGAGGAAGACGGCTAAGAAGAGCGGGAAGCATTGCTTGAAAATGATCTTCACGCTCGCCGCATTGAAGCGCGGCGATTTCGGCGTTTCGATAAGCGCCAAGGGAAACGTGAGAAAGACGAACGTAAGCGCTGCAACGATGCCCATGACGATGCTTGCAATTCCCACGCTTCGGGTTATGAGCAAGGCGAGCGAGAAGAAGGCAACGACGCATACCGAGCGCAACGCCTGCGATATTCCGGCAAGATAGAACTTGTCTTGCTGTTGGAGCCTTCCTTCGTAGACGTCGGCAAGGCCGTCGATCATGCGATAGAAATACACGCCCCCAGAAATAAGGAGCATCTCGCCTTCGTAGCCTCGCGCGGTACAATACAAGATTCCCACGAGCACCATGATTGCGCAGGTCATGAACCTGTTTATCTCATAATCGGAAAAAGAATGGCGCTCATCGATATCGGATACTTGGTATGTGCGAACCCCATAGTTGGCGATCGTCATAAGCAAAGTGGCCGTAATGAAGGCGAGCGAAAACATGCCGGCAAGCTCGGCGCCGGAGAGTTGGGTTATTACGACGGTGAGCACGGGGAAGACGAGCCCCCACATGGCAATGCCGAACGAATTACACAGGTAGTCGCGCGACGTTCGGTGCGAGGCGTACATTTCGTCTTGTTCTGAAAGGGACCCTTCTTTCGCTGCGCCAAGTAGGCGATTCCACCATTGGGCGATGATTCTTGTGAGGGCGTTATCCACAAACACATTCGCCATAACGATGAGGCAGCCCCTTTCTTACGCAAAGCTTCGCAATTGAACCAGTCTTCGAAATTATAAGGCTCCGTCCTTAAAAGAAGGACGGAGCCTTATTGCGTCAACAAACGTTCACCTGAAGTTCGAAGAGTCTGAATAATCTGAATCGGCAGTGGAATGCAGGGGTTTCTCAGGCTTTCTGCGATAGATGCGTTGTGCGGTGGCTGAACTCAAGTGAATCGCCACTTTTCCGTGTGCGTCTTATCGTGGGCGAAAACCTCTTCCCTGCCCCCTACGCTTCGATGCTTCCTGCGGTATTGACCTGTGCCTTGGGGTCGTTGAATACGGTTTTGTCAAACCCTCCATTGACGTTTGAAGAAGTGATTCCGGCAACCATGGAGTCGCTCACGTTGAGCGCCGTTCTGCCCATATCGATAAGCGGCTCGACGGAGGCGAGGATGCCGACGATTTCAATGGGCAGCCCCAAAGTTCCCAAAACGATGAGCGAGGCGAACGTGGCGCCGCCGCCGACGCCGGCGATTCCGAACGAGCTCACTACGATCACCGCGACGAGCATAATCACGAAATCGGGAGAGAAAACGTTGATGCCGACCGTGGGAGCGATGATGGTAGCCAGCATCGCCGGGTAGATTCCAGCGCAGCCGTTCTGACCGATCGACATGCCAAAGCTCGCCGCGAAGTTTGCCGTTGCGGAATCGACGCCAAGCGCATGATTTTGGGTCTCGATGTTCATCGGCAATGCACCGGCGCTTGTTCGCGAGACGAAAGCAAAGCTCAAGACGGGAAACGCCTTCTTCATATAGGTGAGCGGGCTCACGCGGTTCGCGGCGACGATCGCCAGATGGATGAGGAAAACGAGAATCAGGGCGATATATGACACGATTACGAATTTGCCGAGGTCGAGCACGGCGGAAAAGTCGCTTTTTGCCATGAAGCTCGCAATGAGGGCCAACACGCCGTAGGGAGTGAGAGCGAGCACCATTTTCACAATGCGCATGACGATGCCGTAAAGCGCATCGATGAGCTTCTTGAAAAATTCGGCCTGCTCGCTATCGGCATCGCGAAGCTTGAGATACGCCACGCCGACGATTGCCGAGAAGATGACGACGGCGATGGTCGAAGTCGAGCGGCTGCCCGTGAAATCGGCGAATACATTCGTGGGAATGAAGCTCAAGAGCTCTTGGGGAATGGTGAGCGCCGTGACGGTGTCCTGCTTCGTTTGGAGCGTTTCGAGCTTGCTTGCGTCAACCGTGCCATCGGCAAAGCTTGCGCCGGCAAGCCCCGAAAAGGCAATGGCTCCCCAGCCGACGAGGGCAGCGATTGCAACCGTCGCAAGCAAAACGATGAGCACGACCGCGCCGATTTTCCCAAGGTTGTCGACAACCTCGGCCCTCGTGAATGCGCCAACGATGGCCACGAAGACGAGTGGCATAACGAGCATCTTCAGCAAATTGATGTAGCCCTGCCCAACGATGCTCATCCAGTCGAGCGCCGTCGTCGAGGCTTCGGTTCCAAGGCCCAGCGTCAGCTGCATACCAACGCCTAGAGCCACACCAAGCCCCAGGGCCGTAAATACGCGGAACGTGAAGCTCTTACCCTTCTTTTTCAAGAAGACGAGAAATGCAATGAGCGCTGCGAGTACCGCGAGCGACGCTATTGTCGCTGCGGCGGTTTCCAATGACATGATGTCCCCCTTCTGATAATAAGCGCGTGCTCTCTTTTTTCGATTCCGAATTATGCGGCATAATCCCTATAAATGCAATAGGTTTATAGGTTTATATCGAAGAAGACTTCTCGATTTGGTTACCTCTTGTCGAAATGGAAGCTTCATAAGGCTATCGCCGATGTAACGAAGCTACAATTTAGACACTGCGATTCAAGGAGGAGCCATATGTCTTACGCATTCATCCATGCCACGGTACTCGATGGAACCGAAAAAATGAAGCCGAAGACCGATACTACGGTGCTTGTTGACGATTCCGGCAAAATTGTCGAAATTGGGCCTACGTCGAAAGTGAAAATGCACGGTGGCGAGCAGATTGTCGATTTGCAGGGAAAATATCTGCTTCCCGGCTTGATTAACATGCACGTTCACTTGTGCGGGGACGGCTCGCCTCGCAGCTCGAGCAACGCCGAAGGAACGGTCGAGAAAGTGGTAGGCAATCCAGTTGGCATGGCTATTTTGCGCCACGTCTTGAAGGGGTCATTGAAAAACCAGCTTGCGAGCGGTGTGACGACCGTGCGCAGCGTTGGCGATCCGGGCTATGCCGATATCCAAGTGCGCGACCAGATCAAGGCTGGCAAGTTTCAAGGGCCGCGCCTGATCGCATCTGGCTGCGGCATCACGGTACCCGGCGGCCATGCGCGCCTGTTCGCGAAACAGGCTACTACCCCCGAAGAAGGCCGTGCTTTTGTCCACGAGCATTTCAGCCATGGCGCTGACCAGATCAAGCTTTTCATCACGGGCGGGGTTTTCGATGCCGAAGTAGAAGGCGAGCCTGGTGTGCTGCGTATGCCTCTTGATGTTGCGCAGGCGATTTGCGATGAGGCCCATAAGCTTGGCTTGCGCACCAGTGCGCATATCGAGAGCAGCGAAGGCGTGGAAGTGGGTTTGAAGGCCGGCGTGGATACCATTGAGCACGGCGCCCCCCTTTCCGAGGAATTGCTCAAGCTTTTCAAGAAAAATGGCGCGGGTAATGCCTCGTCGCTCACGTGCACGCTTTCGCCGGCGCTTCCGTTTGCGGCCTTGCCGCCCGAGAAGACCCACTCGACGCATGTGCAGAAGGTAAATGGGCGCGTTGTCTACGAAGGCGTGACCATTGCCGCTCGCCAGGCGCTTGAAAATAACATTCCCGTAGGCCTGGGAACCGATTCGGCTTGCCCGTTTGTCACACATTACGACATGTGGCGCGAAGTTGTGTATTTCCAACGACATACGGGAGTTTCGCCCGAATTTGCGCTGCATACCGCGACCTTGAAGAATGCGCAGCTTCTTGGCGTAGATGACGAAACGGGCTCCATCGAGCCTGGCAAAAGCGCCGACTTCATTGTCTTGGATGTGAACCCCCTCGATGATCTGTGCGCGCTGCGCAATGTCGCGCAGGTCTATATGGCAGGCAAGTTGGTGAAGCATAAGGTCAAGCATTTGCCGAAGCTTGATGTGGAGCTCGACGGCATCATGGTGGGCCTCGACGACGACCCATTCGTGAGCGAATGGCGGAGTCCCAAAGGCTCGCGCAATCCGCTTTCGAAACTCAAAGCAGATAAGTAAGCCACCCCCAAGACTCGGCGGCCTATTGGAAAGGGGTTGCATGAAACTCGCTATAGCTTCCGATATTCACGGTTCGGCGCCATGGTGCGAGAGATTCCTCGCGCAGGTTGACGAAGAGCGCGCCGACGCCATCGTTTTATTGGGCGACCTTCTCTACCACGGCCCGCGCAATGAATTGCCCGAAGGCTACGACCCGAAACGCGTCGCATCTTTGCTCAATGAGCAAAACCGCCCAATTATCGCCGTGCGGGGCAATTGCGATTCGGAAGTTGATCAGATGATGCTGGAGTTTCCCTGCTTGGCAGACTACGCCGCTGTTTTCTTCGGGACCTATCTGTTTTGCACTCATGGCCATGTTTTTGGGAGTGGGTGTCATAACAGCGTCGACAATATGCCGAAGCTGCCGCAGAACAGTGCTCTTGTTTTTGGGCACACCCATATAAAGGTCAACGAGTGCGATGGTCGAAATCCGGGCGTATGGCTTTTCAATCCGGGGAGCGTCTCGCTGCCTAAAGATGGATCGCATAGCTTTGGGGTCTTCGAAAACGGGTCGTTTTCGCATCGTATTCTGCACTAGATTCTCAGTAATAAAAAATCCCCCATCCGGGGGATTTTTTATTGCATGCGGATATGCTTGCTACGCAAGGATGAACATAAGCAAGAACGCGAACGAGGCAACCCACATCAGCGGCTTAACTTCAGATGCTTTTCCGCGCACGATCATAATCACGACATATGAAATGAACCCAAAGCCGATGCCGTTGGTGATTGAATAGGTCATCGGGATGCCCATGATGCAGGCGAATGCGGGGAATGCATGCTCGATTTTCTCCCAATCGATATTCACGACGTCGGAAAGCATGAGATAGCCCACAACTACAAGGGCGCCGCATGTGGCCGAAGACGAGACCATGGCAATCACGGGAGCGAAGAATGCGAAGACGATGAACAGAAGGCCAACGATGATATTCGAAAAGCCCGTGCGGGCGCCCGCTGCTGCGCCAGAGGCCGATTCGACGAATGTTGTGATGGAACTCGCTCCACACAGGCCGCCTACGACCGCAGCGGCGGAGTCGACCATGAGGATGGGCTGGATGTCTTCGACATTGCCTTCCTTGTCGGCGAATTCTCCACGCTGCCCAACGGCTACGACGGTGCCCATCGTGTCGAAAAAGTCACTCATAAGCAGCGAGAACACGAACAGCAGCAAAGCGGGCTGGACGATAACTTGCACAATGGCCATAGTGTCGGTTCCTGGGACTGTCTGGAAGGGTGCTCCGAATGCGGAAAAATCGAGCCCGAAGTTCCAAGAGGTCGGCATTTGCGTTACCCCTAGAGGGATGCCGACAAGCGTCGCGACGATAATCGATATGAGCAAGCCGCCTTTAACATCGAGCGCCTGCAACACGACCGCTACGAAAATCGCGACAATCGAGACGATGGCGACCGGCGAAGAAAGATCGCCTAGGGTGAGGATGGTCGAATCGCTCGAGACGATTATGCCACCGCCTTTCAAGCCGATGAAAGCGATGAAAAGGCCGATACCAATGCCGATAGCATGGCGTAGACTCGCCGGAATGGCATCCATAACCGCCTTGCGCAGACCGCAAGCAACCAGGATGAAGATGACGATGCCTTCGAGCATGACAATGGCCATGGCGACGCGCCAATCCACGTTGACGCCGCCAAGGCAAAGCGTGTAGGCCACGATGGCGTTGATTCCCATGCCCGAAGCCAACGCAACCGGTCTGTTTGCGATGATGCCCATCGCGACGGTCATGATGGCTGCGCCTACGCATGTCGCCGTAAGAGCGGCCTCAAACGGAACGCCTGCGGCAACAAGCAGCTGCGGATTGACGGCGATGATATACGACATCGCGAGAAACGTCGTGACGCCGCCGATAACCTCGTTTCCGATCGAGGAGTTTCTCTCGGAGATTTTAAAGAAAGAGTCCACGCCCCTGCCTTTCTCTTGAGGAACACGAATCGCATTGAAAACGCGACAAAATGGGATGATAGCACGTCAACAGGAAGGCTACGGCTGAGCAACGTGAGGATGAAAGAAACGGAAACAAAAACGAGCAAGGATACCTCCTTGCTCGTGACATTCCTGGAGCGGACAACGGGGCTCACGATCGCGCTGCGCGCGCTCTAAACCCTCGGGCTTACGCCCTCGGGCGAATTCCTAAAAACTGCCCACTGGGCAGTTTTCTTGACGGAATT
>CAVGRL010000017.1:0-42713 GCA_963631715.1 Bacteroidaceae bacterium | reverse complement strand
CCAGGTGCGAGGTTTTGCGGCAGCGCCTCGTGCGCGGCGGTGTACAGGGCATATTCCCAATACTTCTTGCCGATGACCTCCCATTCCTCGAAATACTCGTCGAATTTGCGCCCCTCTTCAAAATCGACCTCGGTGAAAATCTCGTAGTCGCCATCGAGGCGCTTGGCGATGTAGATGATGGGGATGGTGTCATCGAAAAGGTGCACCGTGTGCTCGGCATATTCCGGGCGAGCCTTGCCCTTGATGAGGTAGCCCGTGAGCTGCGATGCCTTGCGAATGTCAAGCGGCGGCAAATCGGTGCCCGCGGCAAGCAGCTCGGCCGTGATGTGCGCCGGCGTGGCCATGACGAGGTTCTCGCACGTGTACACGTCGCCGCCAACGCGCACGGCCCAGCCGCCGTCGGTCTTCGCGACGCTTCCCGCCTCGCCAATAAGTACGTTGCCCGACCCCTGCGCCAAGCGCGCCTTCACGCCTTCGGAGTCGAAGTCGAAGCGCTTCAGGTCGAACAGCAAATTCAGCGGCGGCACGCCGACAATCTTCATGGTAAGCGGCTGCACGGTGTTCAGATAGTCGAGCGCAGTGAGGTCGCGGATCTTCGTGCCCGTGCACGCGTGCGCGAACATACTGATGAGGTCGTGGCAGATGGGGCCGAACTTCATGCGCTCGATGAAATGCTCGGCCGATTCGGTGTAGAGCTCCTTAATCATCGGGTCGAGCTCGAGCGCGGCGGAAACCTCCATCGTGCGGCAGTTGTCTTTGAACGCGGCATAGCGCGGGATGAACGTATCGCGCATCCATTTCATGTAGCTGAACAGCGACGGCGCGTCAGCGACAGTGGTCATCGATACCGGCTCGTATGACTTGCCGTTGTCGTGGTGGCACTGGCCCATCGACAGCTTCGGCAGCACGTCGACCGTGCCCTGAAGCAAGCCCGACGCCAGCATGTATTTGTAGGTGCCGAAATAGAACACGGCGCCGTAGTTCATGTGGCGTTCTTCGTCGTTGCAGATGCGCCCGCCGATGTTCGGGCTGATGAGCAGGTATTCGCGGTTCTCTTTCTGCAGCTCGAGGCAGCAGTTCATGCCTGCGGCTCCCGCGCCGAGCACGATTGATTCGTAGTGGTTGTTCATGGGTGGTCCTCCTCCTTGCGTTTTACGACCTGGGAGCAGGGCGGCGATTCGGCGTGCGTCATAAGGGACGCCTGGAACGTTGTCCCGTTGACGCTCGCCGAAGCGCAGCCCAGCAGGACTCGCTTCGGCGGCGCGCTCCGCCCTGCTTTTTCGTGCGCTTTAGCGCTTGCTTTCCGGATAGGTGAAACGTCCCTCGGCGAGCGCTTTCATCACATCCATGTAGCGACGGCCCATCACGATGGATGCGGTGCCAAGGATGAACACGACGAAGTACTTGTTCAGACGGTGGTAACGCGCGAACGTGCAGTCGCAGCGCCAGATAAGGCGGCAGCGGTTGTCGTCAATGGGCACCACAAGCCAGTTCCACGTCCAGCAGAAGTACTTAAACCAGAGCTTGAGCGCTTTTTCCTGATTAGGGCCGGGGTTTTTATAGCCCGGATCGGTGCGCGTGTCGGAATGCGAAGCCCAGCCATACGGCGGCTCGTCGGAAACCCACGTCACCCATTCGCCAATTGACAGCGGCGCCTGATGGAACCACTGGAAATCGCCCGGCTTGAGGTTTTGCCATTCGGGATGGACGTCGTAGTGGTTGTGGATATCGAAAGTGAACAGCCGCTCAAGCCAATCGAAGCTGTACCAGCCGGCCTGCGTTTGGCCCGACTGCTTCACGAGCTTCCACACATGCTCGGCCGGCGCGTCGATGGTGACGCCCGAATCGTAGCGCAGGTGTTTCTCGCCAGGCTTGATCCAATCGTCGCCCGGAAACACCATGGCCTTCTCGGCACGCGTCTGCTTGTAGGCCATGCCGTAAATCCACATGCTGGAAAGGATGAGAAAGCAAATCGCAACCACAAACCAGAAAACCGACCAGCCCGTGATTTCGGTGCCGACGAGCGTGTATTGGTAGAACATCGGGTCGCCCACGCCGCACGCGACGAGCACGAACTGCAGCACCACATCGAGCGCCGCGCCCCAAATGCCCAAATAGATCGCCTCGGCCGAGCATTCCATCATCTTTTTTCGATGGCCAATCGCCCAGTCGATAAGCACGCCGACGATGCCGAACAAAAAGCCGAGCGCCACATAGCCCAGCTTCGCGGCGAACGAAAGCCGCTCGCCATCGATATTCACGTCAAGGTTTTTCATGGTATCCCCTTTCTTGCCTTTGACGTTTCCCACTTAGTTATAACCTTATGCTCATATTGTTATATATGCTGCATAATAAACCGAATTGACAGTTTTGAATCAGATTCCTCTTCGCGGATTTCCCTTCAGGAACACGTATCGGCGCACGGGCACGTCGCGCATTCGTAGCCATTGATGCATGGCGAATAGGCGTGCGCGAACGCATGGTCGAGCAACGCGCGGTACTCGTCGAGCGCGTCTTGCGAAAGCGCGTAGTAGACGCTTGCGCCTTCGCGCTTGCGTGTGAACAGCCCCACCGACTCCATGATCTTCAAATGCTTCGTCGCGGCGGGCTGGGAAATGCCGAGGATGCTCGCGATATCGCTCACGTTCAGCGAATTGTCGGAATGGGAGCCGAGGATTTTAATCATCTTCATGCGATTCGGATCGCTGATGGCCTTGTTGTAGGCACACATGCGTTCGACCAAGCCCCTCTCGAGCATCGTCGCACTCCCCTTTCGCATTCGCGTCCCCCCTGAGGCGTCACCTTATAGTCATAAGTTTATAAGCCGAAGTCAATCATAATCTTTTTGCAATTGCAAGGCCTCTCTTCAAACCATTTGGGATACATGAGACACCTTTGTCCCGCATGTCCCATACCCCTGCCCACACGCGGTTTCGCACGCTATCGTTTCCGCAATGTCACTTGAGATAAGGGGGAGCTTACGATGAGTGATTTCGCGACCTGCGGCATGACCGAAGAAGAGGTCTACCGCGCATTCCAGGAATACCTCGACAAATTCGGCTTCGGCTATTGCGCCGTCGAGGGAGGCCACGAAATGGCCATGCTGAAGAAGTTCTACACGCCGCAAGAAGCGCTGTGGTGCATGGATATGCCGCGCAACGAGTTCTTCGACGCCGCATGGTTCGCCGAAGCCGAAGGCATGGAGTCCGCGCAGGCCGAAGAAGTTCTACGCGGTTTGGCCGTGAAAGGCAATATCTACCGCGAGAAAACCGCCGACGGCGCGATGCGCTACCACATGGAACCCGCCGCACACGGCATCTATGAGTTCCACGCGGGCGACGCCATGACGCAAGACTGGGTAGCGGGCCTCTACGGCACCATGGCCGGCGGCATGCTCGCCCAGGTCTATGACGCGGGCATCCCGTTTTACCGCTGCGTGCCGGCGAGCATCGAGCTCGTAAAGCCCGGCGACCTCGAAGCCGACGACGACCTGTTCGCCATGCTTTCGACGCACCGCCGCTTCTGTGTGTCGCCGTGCGCATGCCTGCAGTCGTCGCGCGACATCATGGGCATCCACAACTGCGACCATGACGGCAATGTGTGCATCCAGACCGACGAGATGGCCGACTACTACCTCGACGACCTGCATCTGGGCCGCGAAATCTCGCTTGAGGAGGCCGAGGCAATCCTGCGCCGCAATATCGACGCCGGCTGCGCCATGCAGACCACGTTCGCCAAGAAAAACGAGATCATCTGCAGCTGCAAGGTGTGCCACTGCGGCATTCTGCAGGCGGCGAAGATGTTCCCGGGCGATGCCATGAACAATATCTCGCGCTACGAAATCGAATACGACGCGAGCAAGTGCCTGCACGAAGGCGGCTGCGCGGCGCGCTGCAGCATGAACGCCATCACGATGGACGAGGACGGCGTGCCTCATACCGACGCGAGCTGCATCGGCTGCGGACAGTGCGTCATCGCCTGCACGCCGGGCGCGCGCATCTTGAAGCACAAACCGGCCGAAGGTCTGGAGCCTTTGCCCAACGTGGTATGGGACGCCTATACGGTGATGGAAGACAACCGCCGCGCCAAAGGCATGATCGCCTAATCGACGCACCGAATGCTGGAGAGGCCGGCGCGATTGGCCCCTCCAGCACGAATCGCGATGATCGCAAGGGGGACGCGATGCACGAGATGTCGATTCTGTCCAATGTCATGGACATCGTGCTGGATTACGCCGAAAAGAATAGCGCCCATGAAGTGAAGTCGGTGACGCTCGTCGTTGGCGAGCTGCGCGACGTGGTCGATGAGCTCATGGAAAGCTGCTTTCAATTCCTCGCACGCGGCACCATCGCCGAGAACGCTTCGCTTATCATGGAGAAAGTCCCGCTCAAGGCGCAATGCGACAGTTGCCGGCTCGTGTTTCCCGCCGATATTAAACGGCCCGAGAGCCTAGCATGCCCCGATTGCGGCAGCACCGCACTGCACATCCACAGCGGAAAAGAGTTCCTCATCAAGAGCATCGAAGTGGTTTAGGGGGAGGCCATGGCCGATCGGGCGAGCGAGAATGCCGAGGTGCGCGGCGATTTCATCGAGGCGCTGCTGCGACTGTTTACGGAAAGCGGCGCGGGCGACATCTCCGTCAGCGCGCTGTGCGCGAAGGCGGGCTATTCGCGCTCGACGTTTTACCGGTATTTCGAATCGCTCGACGAGGTGCACGAAGCGCTCGAAGACCAATCGGTGCCCACGAAAGCGATGGAGCGCTTACTGGCCGATGGCGAACGCGCCGGTATGGAAGAAATCACCGGCCTATTTTTGACGTCGCTTTCCGAGCGCAAGCGCACGTTCGCGACACTGTTCGCGCGCGATACATCGGGGCGGTTTTTCGCGAAGCTCAAGGCCGCGATGAAGCCCGTGTTCCGCATGCAAGCAGAACGCGCCTTCGACATGACGCCGTTCGAATACGATGTGGTCGCCGAATACCTCACCACGGCGAAATTGTCGCTTTTGCGCATGTGGGCGCTCTCGCCCGCCGATTTGGATTTGGCATACATGACGAAAATCACCGACGCCACGCTCGAAGCAGCGCTGTGGGACCGCATCGACGAGGCGTGCCGTTACCGCAAAACCGGACGCGAATACCACCGCAGCACCATCGACGAACTCGCCAAAACGCGCCCGTGGGTCGCCTACCGCTATGGCATCGAGAGCCTGTGACAATTCAGGGATGAGCGCACCCTAAGGAGGAAACCGTGAACGAAACGCGCACGATCGAGATAAAGAAGAACATCCTGGCTGCAAACGATACCGCGGCCGATGAATTCCGCGCGAAGCTCAAAGGGCTCAACACGTTTTTCGTTGACGTTATGGCGAGCCCCGGAGCAGGAAAAACGACGCTTTTGCTTGCGCTTTCCGAAAAGCTGCGCGAACGCGGAACCATGGGCGTGATTGAAGCCGACCTGGAAAGCTTCGTCGACTCCGAAAAGATTAAGGCCGCCGGCCTCGATGCCGTGCAGCTCGAAACGCGCGGCGTGTGCCATGTGGAAATGAGCATGGTAAAGCATGCATGGGATGCCTTCGGTGGACGCGCATACGACTACCTGTTTCTGGAAAACATCGGCAACCTGGTGTGTCCCGCCGATTTCGATACGGGTGCGCATTGCCGCGTGATGCTGCTCTCGGTGCCCGAGGGCTACGACAAGGTATACAAGTACCCGCCCATGTTCGCCGTCGTCGATGCGCTCATCGTGACGAAAACCGATTATTTGCCCATGAACCCCGATTTCGACATGGAAGCGCTCAAGAAGCAAGCCCGCGCGCTCAACCCGCACATCGAGATTTTCGAGACGTGCGCCCGCACCGGCGAGGGCATCGACGCGCTCGCAGACTGGCTCGATGCGAAGCGCAAAGCGGCGCTGGCATAGCAGTCATCCACGGCTCAAAAGGGACGGCCCCTTAGGCCGTCCGAGGTTTTCGAGGAGCCCACGCCCAAGTTGGCGAGAAATCGGCTTCGAGCGCGTTCCGAAAAAGCTATCCCGGTGCCTTTTCGGGCCCATATGGGGAAAACCGCCGCAAGCACAACCCAAAAGCCGCAACAAAAGCGATGGAGGCGCAAGGGCGCTCCAAGTTGATTTCTCGCAAAAACCCAGAAGGCCGCCGCTCGGCTTGCGAGCGGCGGCCCGTTTTCGTTTTAGTACAGCTTCGTGATTTCGAGAGGCTGCTTGGCCGCGCGGATGATATCCTCGTTTCCGAACACACACACGGCACCTTCGCCAGCCACCTTGCGCAACACGGGCGCGCACGCGCGAATAGCCTCGGGCGTGGCCGCGAGCTTTTCATCGCGCAGCTTTTCGCGCCAATCGGCCCCGCGCCCGCACAAAAACGCACCGTCTTCGCGGCGAGCAATGGCTCGCGGCTTAGCCGGCGCATCGTGCGCGGCAACCGTGGCAACGATATAGCCTTCCATCTCGGCCGCATCGGGTTCGAAACGCGCAAGCCAATCGGCAGCCGCATCGAAACGTGCCAGCGTGCCGTCGATGCCCGGGTCGCGATACGAATAGAAGCGAGCGAACCCTTCCTCGCCGCGGCGGAAGCCCACGCCGTACGCGCCGCCCTTCACGCGCACCTCGTTCCACAAGTAGTCGAACGACAACGCATTTGCGATGACCGACCACACCCCCGAATGCGGCGCCACATCGAGCGTCGGCGCGCCTTTGGCCGAATAGCTCACGTCGCACGGCACGATGAACGCCTCGCAGCGCGGCTGTGGTTCGGGGATAGCCAAACCGCAATCCACTTGGGGAAACGCATCGCCCGTGGCCGCGCGTTCGTCGCGAGCCAGCCCCATGTCGCCCGCACTCGCCCAGAACGCATCGCATTCTTCGGCCGAACCGGTAAAGCTCGCCAACACGGGAGCACCGAATACGGCAGCACGCACAGACTCGAGCTTTGCGGCAAGCTCGTCGAAACGCTCGTCGTAGTGTTCGATGAGGTCTTTCAAGAATAGGTAGAAATCAACGCCGCCGAGCTTTTGACGCAACACGCCCGCGCGGAAATACGACGCAGACAGACGGCTTGCCGCACTCGTATGCCCTTCATTGGCAAACGCCTGCTCCATGCCGATTCGCCGCTGCACAAGCACGTCGAGAATCTTCTGTTTCGCGTCGAAGCGCGTCGATTGCCACACCTCGCGCGGAATGCTGGCAAGCCACGTTGCTTCTTCGGCGGTCGCGCTTGCCGAAAGCGTCACGCGCAACGACACACGATCGGGGTCGTCAATCGAAACATACGAATCGGGAAAGAAACGCATCGAGCCTAAGTGCCTACGCATGAGCACATCGAGCTGCGCAGCCGTGCGCTCGGCGGTATCGAGCTTGTTGAGCAGCATGCACAGCACCGTGAGATACGGCACATCGTCGAACGCCACGCCGTTCGCATCGAAATACAGGTAAAGGTAGTTGATATGGCGGCTCGAAAGCTCGTGTCGCAAGCACGGAAGCGGCAGGCTCGTATCGAGCGCGGCGGCAGGGTCGGGTTTGGCGCCGCCGATATCGGCAACCGTCAGGCGCGGCAGGGTCGCGAGCGCCTCGGGAGAATCGGGCGCTTCTTGCATAGCACGCAGTTCAGCCACATCGTCGCGAATCGCCTGCTTGCTGGCCTCGTCGAGGCAAGCGAGCTTTTCGGCGAGCTCGCGTTCCTCTTTGCTTTCGCCATCGCCTTCGCTCGGCACGATTTCGAGCAGCGCCTTATGGTTCGACTTCACAACAAGCTCTTCGAGCACGCGCTCGAAATAGCCCGAGTCAAGCCCGTCGCGCATGTTCGCGAGCGCCTCTTCGTAGCGCAAATACGTCGTCGCCATGTCGTCGCCGTACAGCCAGCCGGAAAGCGAGTTCATCGCGAGCACAACCCCGTCGGCCATGCCGCGGTCGCGTTCGCGCAGTTCGAAAGAAAGCTGCGCGAGCGAGGCTTCGAGCACGTCGCGAGGAATGCCGTCTTTCACCAAGCGGGCCGCCTCGGTTTCCACGATTTCCATGAAGCGGCACTTGGCAGCGGGCTTTGCCCCCTTCAATTCGAAAAGCGCCACCGGCATCGCTTGCGAATCCATGAGGAACGCCGTTGCGTCGCCGCCGATGCCAGCATCGAGCACCGCGCGCTTGACGGGTGATTCGTTGCCACCCATCAGGGCGTCCATCAGCACGTCGACAGCGAGCACGCGCTCGAAATCGCGCGCGGGTCCCACCACATATCCAAGGCCGACGCAGGCATTTTCCGGCGCGGTATCCATGGAAATCGCGCCGTCGAGCGAAACCGTGGCAACGCATTCGCCCATGGGGTTCGGCGCGGCGCTCGTGCGCGGCGCGCAATCGTCGGCCGACAGATAACGTCGATCGAGAAAGCCCAGCATGCGCGACGCATCGATATCGCCATACAGCACGATGTACGAATTGTCCAAGCGGTAATGGCGCGCGTGCGTATCGAGGTAGCCCTCATAGGTGAGCTGGGGAATGCTTCGCGGATCGCCACCCGACTCGCAGGCGTAGCATGTCCCCGGGAACAACGCCGTGTTCATAGAACGATACAGCACGCTTTCAGGGTCGGACAGCGCGCCTTTCATCTCGTTGAACACCACACCGTTGTAACGCAGGCGTTCCTCGGTAGCGCCATCGGTAGCGGCATCGTCGAGCTCGTAGTGCCAGCCCTCCTGCTCGAACACGGCACGCTTGCTATAAATCGCCGGGTGCAGCACAGCGTCCATGTACACATCGGTCAGGTTCTCGAGGTCTTGGTCGTTTGTGCTGGCCACCGGATACATCGTCTTATCGGGGAACGTGAGCGCGTTCAAAAACGTCTGCATCGAGGTCTTCAGCAAGTTGACGAACGGCTCTTTCACCGGGAATTTATCGGAGCCGCACAGCACCGAATGCTCAAGGATATGAAACACGCCCGTATCGTCGACCGGCGGCGTTTTAAACGCGATCGAAAACGCCTTGTTTTCGTCAGCGTTGCGCAAAAAAAGCAGGCGAGCGCCACTTTTGCCGTGGCGCATCACGATGGCATCGCCGTCGATTTCGGGCAACGCTTCGATCGATTCAATCGTGAAGCCGTTCGCCGCCGCAGCAGATTCGACCGGCGACTCATCGAAAAACAGGGCGCGAGCGCCCTTGGATCGTTCGTCCATGAAGGTTCCTTTCGCGAACGCACCAGCCATAAGGCCGGCGCAGGCGCACACGCGCCACATGCAACGTTCGCGAGTGTAGCACAAGGAAATGGGGCTCCCGCCATTAACGAGCATGGCCCCTTCTCGCCGAGCAAGACTCGCGAAAAGGGGCCGCTACCCATCGCCGCGCGCAGGGAGGGAATACGCAGCGATTGCCGCGGCGCGCCAAACGCAAGCACCAGCGGACATCGTCTGCGATGTTCTCAGGTCAGCGCGCCGAAGTAAGAATCCGGCCAGGGAAATCAAAGTTCTCCCGCGTACGACCCTATGCCTCCAGAATGGCGCGTACGCGCTCTTGATCGACCTCGGAAAGCGGGAGCAGCGGTTCGGGCGCGACAGAGATATCGCCGATGTGCTTTTCCCACAAGTGCACGTTATGCCACTGCCCAAGCTTGAAGCTCGCCGCCTTCAGCTCGCCCACGCGCTCGAAGCCCATCGCTTCGTGCAAGTGGTCGCTTTTGTCGTTGGGACACACGACTTTTCCAACAATGGTGCGAACGCCCTGCAGCGCAAGCAAATCGGCGAGTTTGGCATAAATCGCCCGGCCAAGGCCGCGTCCACGATGATCGGTCGAAAAATACACCGACAACTCGGCCGACCAGGCATATGCCTCGCGGCTGAACAGGCGCGTTCCGTAGGCGTAGCCCACCGGTCGGCCGTCTTCTTCGCACACGATATAGGGATACACCCCGCAACGATCCACAATACGCTGGCGAAACTCCTCGACCGTGGGAACTTCGACTTCGTTGGTGACCGTCGTTTCGATGTAGGGCGCGTAAATCTCGAGCAATGCAGGCGCGTCTTCAGGGATTGCGAGTCTATATGTATGCACTGGTTCAGTCATTTTGTAGCCTTCTATGCAATTTTTGGCATATTTATGCAGTCGTTATAGCGTACTGTGTTGCCGGCGCGTTAACAAGGGACAAACATGCCTATCTGCGCAAACAGCGCATTTCGACCACAGATCAGGGTTACCGGACGAACGGTGCGCGTTTGAGCGAGCGCGGCGGCGCGAAAACGCCTAGCGCGAAAGACGCGCGCTCGCAGGCCGGCATTTGGCACATGTGCATGAGAGCTCGCGCGCAAAAGGCAACCGAATGATTGCAGATGCCAACAAAGCCGCTGATAAGCGCAACGCGATGCTACGATTTTGCCCGTTCGATTAAAACATCCCCGAAATGGCGCAAAATTGCGGTTTGGCCGCCGGGAAAACCCAGCATGCTTGACGGCCACGAAAGCCCCCGGCAGATGAATCGCCCAGCCAAAACTAGGGTTCATTTCGCCGCTTTACGGCAGCCGCAATCATGTGCCAAAAAGGAGCCCGCATGGATATCAAAGTCATCGATGAAAATCGCTCGCCGGTCGAGATCGAAATTTCTGTTTCCGCGCAAGAATCGGCGACGCTCGCGCGCGGAGCCTGGCTGCGCATGGCCCGCGTGCTGAAGACCGACGATGAGCACGTTCGAGAAAAAGTCGACCGGATGTTCACTCGCCGAGAAAAGGCGCAGGCGCTTGCAGGAATCGTCATGGCGAATGCCGCGCAGCAGGCGCTCGACACCCTGGGCATCACGTTTCTGCTGACACCCCAGTTCAAACTGCCCGACGAATGGAACGAGCGGGAAGGCATCACCTTCACCGCGCGAGCCTACCCCATCCCCGATATGGATTTGGATTTAGATGCGCCCATCGAAGCCAACGAGGGAGAAACCCCCGAAGATGCCGTTCGACGCGCACTTCGGCAGCGCCTGCACGGCGCCATGCCGAACTCGCTTCTAGAGGCGGCAACCAAAGAGCGACGCGAGTCGTTTCGCGGAGAGCTGGCCTGCGCCGGGCAGACCTACCGCGAATACCGCATCGAGCACGGCGTGAAGCCAGCCGAGGTGGAAGAGGGCCTCGAAGCAGAAGCCCGCACGAAACTTGAGGAAGACATCGCGCTCGATCTGGTATTTCTTCGCAAAGAACTCGAGATAACCGAAGATGACGAATTTGCGGCACTCTGTCGCCTGAAGCCCGGCAGCGAAGCCGAATTGAAGCGCGAGTTCCTCGAAACAGGCCACGCATGCCTTCTTCGTCAAGAGGCGCGCCGAGCGGCGGCCGCGCGCTGGGCCGCCGAAAATCTGGTCGTATAACGGCTAAGTGCTACGCGTTCAGCACTTTCTGAATCTCGGATTCGTCGAGCTCCGCAATCGGAATAACGGGGCTCGGCGCGCTTTCGAAATCGCCGATGCTCTTTTGCCAATGGTTGATTGAGCGCCACGCACCGTTTTTGAAGCCGACGTTGTCCAGCGTAGCCGCGAGCTTGAAGCCCATGCGCTCGTGCAAGCGGTCGCTCGCGGGGTTGGGGTAGGTCACCTTGCCGTGCACGGTGCGAATGCCTTGCATTTTCAGCAGTTCGATGAGCATGGCATAGATCTTCGAGCCCATTCCCCTGCCCCTATGGTCGGGCGCAAAGTACACCGACAGCTCAACGGCCCAATCGTATGCGGCGCGTTCGTACAGGCGGCTCGCATAGGCATAGCCGACGGGCACGCCGTCTTCTTCGCACACGATATAGGGATACATGCCAACTCGGTCAACGATGCGCTGGCGAAACTCCTCGACCGTGGGAACAGCGTATTCGAACGTAATCGTCGTATCCACATAGGGGGCATAGATCGCCTGCAACGCAGCGGCGTCCTCGGGCGTAGCAAGGCGAAATGTGTAAACGGGCTCGGGCATCTCAATCCTTTCGCTCAGATGGCTTCAGAAAAACGAGCGCAGGCGAACAATGCAACGAGTCGGATGCATCTTGTATGGCGAAATGCCCATCTTGAGCAAGATGCATCCGACTCACGGTTCGATTTGCAGCTAGGCAAGTATATAGCCCGAAAGCCCGATGGCAAGCGCGAAACGCTCGCGTTTAAAAATTGTTTGCAATCCGCTCGCGGCACCTAATTCGCAAGTTCATCCAAACGCTTCGCTTTTGCTTTCGGGCTCAGCCGCACACAACAACCAAGCCCGAGAATTCCTCTCTTAATCTGTTAAATGCTCTGAGCGTTTAACAGGTGGACGCGAGCGAAAACGACGCGAAAAAAAGTTTTAAAAACCTCTGGCGAATTATTTCTCGATATGTATAATAAGCCTTGTAATTATTCTTTAGGAAGAATAATTCAGACCAAGTGTTGAACGCCCTACCCCCTTGTTCGACATTCGGTTCTTCCTTAAGCGCTTTCTTCTTCGGGGCCGCAAGGCTAAGAAGGCGCCGGCGGGAATACCGCCAACAAACGAACCCTGCGTATCGCCTACCCCCCAGATACGCAGGGTTAATTTTTTGCTCAAGAAAATCAGGCATACAGGCCAGAAAGCGTGTCGTATGCTGGGCTATCCTGAGGCAGCCTTCTCTAAGGAAACCACCCCAGAATATACGCCTCACCAGCGCGCGCAAGGCCGCATGCATATCGCCCACTCAGCATAGCGTGCGATTTGTCTGGCGTAGCCGCACACACCAGGCCACCCATCCGATAGAAGGGGGGGAGACCCAATGGGCCTCCCCCTCGGACACGCGTCATTTAATTGGCTGTATTTTTTGGCGATTGCCCAACTTAGTGCAGCGGATCGAGTTCGCAAGCAGGCAAGCCCGGTCGCAAACGCTCTTGGTTGCGCCATCGCGGCCCAGCCGCGGCCAATTATTTCTGCGATTGCTGCGCACGCTTGGCCGCGGGCATAAGCGGGCCTTGCGGCAGTTGGACGCCCATGAAAGCAACGTGGCTCGAACCAACGAAATACAGCTGCTCGAGGCCGACGATGAAGAACATCCAACCGACGACCTTGGCAAACTCCGCAGGAAGAATGCCGAAGCCCACGAGTCCGACCATCGTAAGGCCGCAGGCGGAAAGCAGGATTTGCACGAAAACAAGCACGGTTCCCTGCTTCCACAAAGGAATCAGCAAGAAGAACAACTCCAGGCCGAGCACGGTCCAGATAATGCCGCCCAAGCCCGCCGGAAACGGAATGCCATACGTAGCGGCAGCCCAGTTCATAATCATGGACACGCCGGCCACGCACGAAAAGAAGCAGCAGAAGATGCCGAAGATATTGCCGGCGAAACCATTGCCGGTCTTCAGGAGCTCGTGCTGCGCCACCAAATACGACGGGAACACCGCAAGCGAAAGGACGCCGAATCCCAGCGTCGCATCGCCTTGCACAACGCCCGTGTTCACGCCCCAGGTAAGCAGCGCGAGCACGGTAAAGATCATTCCGAGCGTGGTTTCGGGGCTTGCGCCCACGCTTTCGACGCGAACGGTCTTGTCTTCCATAATCGTTCCTCCTTGTGTTTTATGCGACGCCCAACGAGGGCGTCGCTATCGCATAGCTTTCATCAGGGAAAACACATCGCTCAAAAGGCGATGCCTCACAACGTCCCGGCATTCGGGACGCGCCATGAAATAGACGTATTGCTCCGCCAAATCCAAGATCGAAGTCCCACGACCCTCGATCTTGAAGTGGGAATACCCCATAGGAACAAGCGTCTCGTACAGCATTTCGGGCGAAAGATAGTTCTTCGAATCGCGTCGCCCGAAAACGCTCTTCCTCAAATTCTCGCATTGCCAATCGCGGCACGCCTCGCGCGGCCTATCGCCGCACGATTGCAACTGCGCGTTTCCGATAAACCGGTAATGCTCGCCTCGGCGCGGGCACTCAGGGTTGCACACCGCGTTTATCAAAAGCTCGCAGCGCGGCTTGTTCGGCAGGCGTTTGAGCAGGTCGGTATCGCGGTTCACGTTGTAATCCAAAACCACCAGAGAATAATCCCGCTCAAGCTCGGCGGATATCTCATCGAAACCGCGAAGCTGCTTGCACGTCGATGAGGTTATCGGCATGTTCGGATGCGTTCGGCGAATATGCCGCTCCAGCGCATCTGAGCAAACAATCGCCCCGTTGAGCCCGTTATCCGCCAAATCGAGCACCCTGTTGCAGCGTCGATTGCGCACATGTCGCGGTTCAATAAGAGGGTTGCTGAACGTCAGCCTGCATGCCACGCCTAGTTCATTGAACATCTCGAATATGCGCGGCGCGCTTGCCTCAAGCGCTTGATCGTCGACGCGGCCAGAAACGATGCGCCCGCCATTCCATATCAGGGGAAACGAGTCGAAGACCGACGCGATTCGAACGCCTTCGCGAAACAACTCGGGCGATTCCCGCAAAAGCAGGATCGTCGAATAATTGAGCTGGGCCGCATACATGTTCACGAAATTCGGAAGATGGAAATTCACTTGAATCATATCGGCCGCCCTTCTAAGCGTTTCCCTTGCGAAGCCCTATTCGGCCTTTTTGTCGTGCAATTCCTCGTAGGACATGCTGTAATCGCCGGGCTGCCCAGAAACGCGCACAGGGCCCTGCGGGTTCTTGTTGAAATTCAGGCTCACAACGTTGGGCTTGGAGTAATGCCCGGCGATGTCGATGGCGTATTTCGTGAGGGGCATAACGCTCAGGTCAATCTCGGCGTACGCGATGCCTTCTTGGTCGTGAGGGATGACCTCGCTGATGGTGTTGCCGTTCGGCCCGATGATTTGCGTTGCGCCATAGCCTTTAACGTAGATGCCTTCTTTCGAGGGATCCCCGCCCACCAAAAAGTCGATGTTTTCCTGCGAAAGCGTCTCAGTCGCCGAAATCACGTACGTGCCCGTCGACATGGCGTAGTACTTCACAATGCGCGGCGACGATTCGATACCGAAAATGCTGTCGTCATCGGCATTGAACGACGGCCACGCCGCCACGTGAACCTGCTCGTTCATGGAAGCCATGGCCTGAAGGTTCATAGGCATCATGTGCTCCCAGCACTGCAGGCCACCCAAACGACCAAGCTCGGTGTCGAAAACGGGCATCATCGAGCCATCGCCTTCGCCCCAAATGGTGCGCTCGACGCTCGTGGGACGCAATTTGCGGTGCTTGCCCATGAGGTTTCCGCTCTTATCGAACCACAGCTGGGTAAGATAGAGAGAACCGCCGTCTTTCTCGGTGACCGACGCGCACAAAATGACGTTGTTCTTGCGAGCCATTTCGCTCAAACGGCTGCACGCGGGGCCGGGAATCTCGACGGAATTCTTGTAGAGTTTCTCGTAATACGGTCCGCCATAAGGAAACGGCTCGCCCATCCACGCCCAGTAGCAATAGCCCGGGAAAAACGCCTCGGGAAACGCCACGAGTTCGGCGCCGTGCTCGGCCGCCTCGGCGACAAAGCCCTCGGCATGGTCGATGGTCTTGTCCAAATCCCACAAGACCGGCGCTGCCTGAACGGCGGCAGCGATGAACTTTTCCTTCACAGTGGTCCCCTTTCTCGAAGGAAATTTCTATCTCGACAGACATCGGCGACGCTTCGCTTCAGGCGACGTCCGATGTCGAAGCGAGCAAGAAAAACGAAGGCGCGCGCCTGGTCGAAGAGTTTCGGCCAGGCGCGCGCCGCATGCTAGAACTCTCGTTTGAACGATGCGCGGGAAATGACGATGCGCAGAATCTCGGACGTTCCTTCGCCGATGGTCTGCAGCTTGGACTCGCGCCACTGGCGAGTGACGTCGCAATCCTCGTTGTAGCCAACGCCACCATGGATCTGCACGGCCTCTTCGGCAACGGCAACGCACAGCTCGGAAGCAAGCAGCTTCACGGCAGCGGCCTCGGCGGAATAGGGCTGGCCGGCATCTTTCATGCGGGCCACGTTGTAGAGCATCGAACGGCAGGCGTCGATCTTGGCGCCCATGTCGGCAATCGGGAAAGCAATGCCCTGGAACTTCGCAATGGGCTTGCCGAACGCTTCGCGCTGCTGGGCATATTCGACGGACTGCTCGTAGCAGTCTTGCGCGATGCCGAGCGACATGGCGGCGATGCCCAAACGGCCCATGTCGAGGCCCTGCATCATGATCTTGAAACCGTCGCCCTCGTTGCCGATGAGGTTTTCGGCGGGAATGCGGCAATCGTTGAAGAACAGGCTGCCAGAAGAAGAGCAACGGGCGCCAAGCTTTTTCTCGGGCTCACCGATGGTGAGGCCCGGCGCATCGGAGGGAACGGCGAACATGCTGATGCCGTGGCCGCCGTGCGATTCGGGATCGGTGCGCGCCGCAACGACGAAGAAGCCGCCCGACTCGATACCCGTGATCCAAGCCTTCTGGCCGTTGATGACCCACTCGCCCGCAGCCTCGTCGAGAGCGGCAGAAACCTGCACGCCGCCGGCATCGGAGCCCGACTGGGGCTCGGTGAGCGCGAAGCTGCAGAAGCTCTCGCCCGTCATGACCTTCGTGGCCCACTTCTGCTTCTGCTCGGGAGTGCCGGCAATAAGGAAGCTCACCAGGCCAAGGCCGCTCGTGGCATGGATGATGGCGGCAAAGCCAGGCTCGACTTTGGCGAGCTCTTCGATGAGGATCATCTGGCTGATGGTGCTCATGTCGGAACCGCCGACTTCCTCGGGGGCCGTCAGGCCCGTGAAGCCAAGCTCGGCGGCCTGTTTATAAAGATCCTGCGGGAACTCCGCCCCATGGCGATCGAGCTCGGGCACGCGCGGGCGCAGCTCGGTCTCGGCGAAGGCCTGCACGCTTTCGCGCAGCATTGCCTCTTCGTCGCTCAGGAAATACTTCTCGGCGAAACGTTCGTTGTTCATAGTGCCACCTTTCCCTTCGGGTCACGCATGGCCCCCATGCGCGTTTGATGTGGCTATTGTGGCCAGAAAATGAAAATCCCTCTGTGCCGGCTGACACAGAGGGACCAATCGGAGCGAAAGGTTTCCCGCCGCCGCAAGACGGCGGGTGATGCGAACGACTATTCGGCCTTGCGAGAAAGCCTCGAAATCGCGAAGACGAGAACCGCGCCGACGATTGCGCAAGCCGCCGAGATGAAGTACGCCGGAGCATACGTGCCCACAGCATCGACGACCATGCCGCCCACCAGGGGGCCTGCGCACAGTGCCAAGGAGAACCCGACGAACAGATACGAATAGTTTTGCCCGAAATATCGCTCGCCGAACATATCGGAGCACAGCGACGGCATGACCACGAGAACCGCACCATAGCTCGCCCCGATGGCCATAAGCGCCAATTCCAGCACCACACCCGATGTGCATGAAGGCAAAACGAGCAGTAAAACGGCCAGCGTTATGAAAAGCGACACAAACAGCGTTTCGCAGCGGCCGAGCTTATCGGAAAGCATGCCGAAACCAAAACGCCCGGCGAAGTTTCCAACGGCGAGCATGGCCACCAAAAACGACCCCTGCGCCGCATCGAAGCCTGCCTGCGCCGCGCCGATGGATGCCGCATGGCCCACAATCATGGCGCCCGCGAAGGCGATGAAGAAAAAGGCCGCAAGCATAGCCCAGAACAAGGCCGTCTTGGCCATCTCTGCCGGAGCCATTCCGCCTGCGGCGCTTTCAGGCACATCGGCCGCGTCGAGCACGCCCGTCTTCGGCATCGACACAAGCCAGCCGAACAGCAACGCGCACGCAAGCGACACGCCGGCGAACGAGAAGCAGGCAATCGTCAGCCCGAACGTCGACATCATGAAGCCGGAAAACGGGGCGAGGGCCAAAGGGGTAAGCCCAACGAACCCGATGCACAGACCGTTTGCGAAGCCCTTCTTGTCGGCATACCATTTCGTGGCGCACGTAATGGAGACGTTGTACATAGAGCCGCAGCCCAAGCCGGAAAACACGCCGAAGCACACATAGAGCACCGCGAGCGAATCGAGTAAGCCAAGCGCGATCCAGGCCACCGTGAGCAACAAGCCGCCAAAGATGGCAATCGCTCGGGAATCGACCTTTCGCTGCAACCACCCGGCGAGAAGGCTCGCCAAGCACACGCACAGCGAATAAATCGAATATGCGAGCGAAACCTCAGACGAGCTCCACCCGTGCGCTTGGCCCAAAGGCCCGCTGAATACGCTCCACGCATACATCGTGCCCGTAAGTCCGGCTATGAAAGCCGCCCCTATAAGATGTGCCGCGCGACCAGGCCTGCCCGCGCTTGCTTTCGTGCCCATTTCTTCCGCCCTTTCATCCGCCATTACTTTCCCTTCCCATTTTCGAAAACGTCGCGCGGCGCGCCGTGACCGACAGCACACTGCGAAGCAAACCGCCCCAATGAACAGAAAAGCCACCCCTGAAGGGCGGCTTTCCAAGGAGTGAATGGGACGAGCTGAATTACTGGGCGTTTTGCAGGTCCTCATACGCCATGCTGTAGTCGGATTCGCCGGCGAGCGCCGTCACGACAGGCTTCGGGGTGTTGTCGAAGATGATGCGCGCCACGCCGGTGTTCGAGTAATGGCCCGCGCAATCCATGTGGTATTTCGCGAGGGCGATTTCGGAAAGGTCGCAATCGGCGTAGGCGATGCCCTCTTCGTCGTGCGCGAATTCCTCTTTGCTGATCTGCTTGCCCGAGGGGTTGAGCACCTTGGCGCCGCAAGCGTAACCAGCCTTGTAGATCTCGCGCAGCTCATCGCGATCGCCGCACATCTGGTCGATGGCGTCTTGCGAGAGTGTCTCGGTGGCAAGCACGCAGAACGTGCCGGTGACGACAGAGTAATACTTGGTGGCTGCGTTAGGCGTATCGACGTAGTGCACCGAATTCGGATCCCATGCGAACGCCGGCCACGAAGCGGCATGGATTTGCTCGTTCATCGAGTCCATGATAATGGGGTTCGTGGGCATGAGGTGCTCCCAGCACTGCAAGCCGCCCAAACGGCCGATTTCGGTATCGTAGACCTGCATCATCGAACCGTCGCCATTGCCCCATACGGTACGCTCCACGCCTGTCGGGCGCACCTTGCGATGCTTGCCCAAGATGTTGCCCGAGCGGTCGAACCACACCTGGGTCAGATAGAGCGAACCACCCTCGCGCTCGGTGCCCGAAGCGCACACGAAGATGTTGTTGTCGCGCGCCGCCTTGGCGAGCTTTGCCATCTCGGGGCCGGGAACCTCGAAGGTGTTCTCGTAGAAGCGCTTCCAAAACGGCATCTGCCAGCCAGGCTGGTCGAGCCAGATGAAATACGGATAGCCCGGAAAATATGCCTCGGGGAAAACGATGAGGTCGGCGCCATTTTCGGCGGCTTCCGCAATAAGCTTGCAGCCCTTCTCGATCGTGGCATCCAAGTCCAAAAAGACCGTAGACGCCTGGACAGCGGCGACCCTGATTTCCTTCTTCATTGCAGTGCCCCTTTCAACCTTGCGCTGGTGCCGCATTCATGCGGCAAACAACAAATCTGATGCCGGCCAGCGAAACGGATTCGAATGATCGTTGCGCTCCCGCAATGCGAATAGTGCCCTACGGCGCACTTCGGGAAATGTGCTGAATGGCACACTTTCCAAACTTTTTTCCGGCACGAAACACTACACCAAAATACACGGGAGTGGCGATCAGCGAGCCTTCCTTTTGAACGATTGCACCACGCAGCGATCCACGAACTCGCCCGATTCGAACGCGTCGAGAAGGGCCTTGCGCCTCACCTTTCCCGATTCGGTGCGCGGCCAATCCCCCTCGTCCATAGCGATGAAGTACTTCGGGATTTGAAAGGAGGCCAAGCGAGTATCGCAAAACGAGCGGATAGCGGAAAAATCTTCACCCGAAACGCGATCGAATTGGACGAATACGCACCCTACCTGGCCAAATCGTTCATCGGGCACGCCAAGGACCATCGCGCGAACAATGCCGCCAAAACCTTCGATGATGCTTTCGACGAACGCGGGCGACACGTTTTCCCCATTGATGCGGTATGCCTCTTTCTCGCGCCCCATAAGCTCGAGATAGCCATCAGGGTCAAAACGGCCCACATCGCCCGTCTTGAACCACCCGCCCTCTATAAAGTCACGCTCGTTCGCCTCGGGCGCATGCATATAGCCACTCGTGAGCGTAAGCCCGCGCACCTCAATCGAGCCAACCTCGCCGAGCGCCGCCTGAGTGCCGTCATCGCGCATGACCCGATATTCCACAAGGCGACCGCCGTATTCGGACGCGCCCGCGCTTCCAGCAGGCATGATGCGACCGACGCGAGAGCTCACCGTTGCGGCAGAATCGCCCGGCACCGACTGCATGGCAGCCCCGCATATTTCAGTCATGCCGTAGCCATTCACGATATCGCATATGCCAAGCAGCCGCCCCACGCGTTCATACAATGCCTGGCCCGTTCTTTCGCCAGCGCAATACGCCGCATGAAGCTCGGGGAAGGAGGCGGGCGCCGAATCGAGGTAATCCGCTATAGCGGCCATGGTGTATGGCATGGCCAAAACATCATTCACGTGCTCGCGCAGCGCAACGTCGACAAAAGCCTCGGGCGTTAGCCTGCCATCCGAAAACACCAGCGTCCCGCCAACGAAGAGCGCCGATAAAAATGCCTCGACATACCCAAAGCAATGGCAAAACGGAACAAGCGGCAAAATAATGCGTCCCTGCTCAAAGCCCCTGTTTAAAGCATTGGAAAATGCCGATCGCTGCAATTGGTCGTGCGTAAGGGGGACGCATTTCGGCATGCCCGTCGAGCCGGAAGTGAACATGATGTCAGACACAGAGCCCGCATCGGCGCTGTCCAGATCGCCAATACGGCCCTCATCGAAAAGGGCATCCCACAGCGTTTCGGGCAAACCCGACACCGCGCCGCCGGCAACGATAACCGCGCGTTCAAGGGGGCAATGCGCGGCAGTGCCCAACGAAAGCCGCGCGTCGGTGACAAGCGCAATCGCCCCGGTTTTTTCGACAATGAGTTCGATCTCGCTTTCCGCTGCCGAGGAATTCGCCAGCACTTTCACCGCCCCAAGCCGGGCAAGCGCGAGCGCCGCGATGATGAACTCGACTCGGTTGCGCATATGGACGATGACCGCAGAGCCTTCGCGCACGCCGAGCGATTCGAGGCCCGCGGCCACACACAGAGCCTTATCGCAAACGTCGCCGTACGTCATGCGGCAATCGGGTGTCACCAGGAATTCTTTTCGGGCGTTGCTCTGCGCGCAGCGAAGAAAACGCCCCCAGATAGATTTGCGCTCCCAAACGGGATACGACGACTCGAGCTCCGCCATGCGTTGTTCTCTTGTGCCCAGCATATGCCGCCCCTTGTTATAACCACTCGGTTTACCAGCGATTATGCTCGATACAAAGCGTTTATTCTGTGACACACGGCACACAACGTGCAAGGTTGGCGCAAGGCCCCAAAGCTACTCCAAATTGGCGACCATCGACGCGAACTGGCTTAGCCGCTCTCGCGACACGACCACCACCGACCCGCGATGCAATTCAACGATGCCCTCGGCCTTCAGACGTGCGAGCGCGCGCGTCACATTTTCTCGCGTTGTACCCATGGCCTGCGCGATATCGGAATGCGTCGCCTTAACCGTCGGCGTATCGGCGGAATGCAGCAAAAGAAAGCCACACACACGCTTGGCAACCGAATCGAACTGAGTTTCTATGCGATACGACAAATACGTCGCATACTCGCACCATGCATTCAGCATAGCGATGGACATATCGGGGTCCGATCGCAGCAAATTCTCGAGCTCGCCGAGGGCCAAAGGAACGAGCACCGAGTCTTCCATGGCGGAAAACTCGAAAGTCTGCTCGATGGTCGTATTCGCCTTCGAATAGAACAGCGGGAAAATGGAGCCCTGCCCGCAAAATCCCATCGTATGCCTGCCGCCGCGATGGTCCAGATAGCACCGCGAGACCTTTCCGGAAAGCACGTAATAGCGGTAGTTGCCATATTTTGCAGAGAGCCCCATCACGAGCTCGCCTTTGCGATACGCTCGCTTCGATGTGAAACGCTTGAGTATCTCGTCTTCAAATTGAACGAAATCGTTCGCTGAGAGAATGTTCGGCTTAAGCACGACTCCACCTCCACACACCATCCGCCAAAAAATGCCCGCCAAGCCCACCTGGCCTCGCGGGCTTGGCTCACTAGAAGCAGCCCGAAAGGCAAAGCGACCACATCAAGGGTGCAAACGTTCGGCCTTGCGGCCTTAAGCGCCGCGCCCCGCATTCGCCGAAAAGGGAAACCCCATTCAAAACAATGGAAGCGAACGCCGTGCGCTCGCTTCCATTGTAAGGAGGGTTCACCGCTTTTGCGGACTGAACGTTTTATTCGTAGCAGTCGGGAGCGAATTTCATTTCCTCAAACTGCTCTTCGTCGTGCCCAAAAAGCACGGTTGCCTGGTATTCGTCGCGAATCTTGCGAACGCGTCGAATGGCTTCGCGATAGCCGACGGAATCCCACGTGATGCCCGGAAGCGCGCCGTCGAGGTTGCACTGCGCATAGAGCACGTCCTCGGCCAAAAATAGGTTTCCGCCCTCAAGCTCAACGAGCAGGCCCATGGTGCCGGTCGTGTGCCCGGGGAAAACGTAGGCCGTTATCCCGTCGAAGAGCTTTTCTATATCGTCTTCCACGTAGCGGACCCGCTTGCGCTCCTGCAAAACCTCGGCGCGGATGTAAAAGCCATGCTTGGTAGGATCGCTCGACTGCATGACCAGGGCGCATGCGCCTTCCATCTCTTTGCGGCTGATAATGAACTCAGCCGTATCGAGAAACAGGTTGTCATTGCCTATGTGGTCCATGTGCAGGTGGGAGTTGATCACATAGCTGATGTCTTCGGGCTTCACACCCACAAGCGCGAGCTGGTCGACCATGCGCGTGCCCTCCGGCTTTTCAACGCCGACCGAATCGGCGAGGTGCGCCGGCCAATCGTGCGCGGGGTCGTCGGGCATGCCAGAGTCGAAGAGAATCCAGCCCGCTTTGGGGTGCCTGATGAGATACGCTGAGGAAGGCGTACGCATCAAGCGGTTCGGGGCGTGCGGGTCGGCGGGCGTCGCATGCGTGTCACCCACCGCCGTGTTGCACGAATCGGAATACATGTCGCCCAAGTACAGAGGGTAGACTTTGATGCCTTCGGTTTTCGCGGCCATGCTGAACACCCTTTACCACAAAAGCTTGCGCTCGATAGCCTCGCGGCGCAGCTCTTCGCGGAAATTCGGTGCGGCGATGTTGATGAGCTCTTCCACACGCTCGCGGTTCGTCTTGCCCCATAGCTGCGCCACGCCGTATTCGGTGACCACGTAATTGGTGTCCCAGCGGGTAGACGCCACGGCGGCGCCGTATGTGGTGAACGGAACGACGCGCGAGGTCAAACCGTCGGAAGAGGTGGCGGAAAACGCGATGATGCTCTTGCCGCCGCGGCTCATTTGCGCGCCGCGCACGAAGTCGGCGAACCCGCCGATGCCCGTGAACTGGCGCGGGCCGATCATGTCGCAGACGACCTGGCCCAAAAGGTCGACTTCGATGCCGGAATTCAGCGAAACCACGTTGTCGTTGAGCGCGATGGTGCGCGGGTCGTTGGTGTAGTTGACGGGTTTGAGCACCACGTCGGGGTTGTGATCGATCCAACGATACAAATCCGCGCTGCCGGCAACCATGGAGCACACGGTTTTGCCCTTGTCGATCTGCTTCATCGAGTTATCGACGACGCCGGCCTCCATGAGCTTTTTCACGCCATCGGAAATCATTTCGGAATGCACGCCCAAATGCTTGCGATCGAACAACTCGCCGAGCACATAATCGGGCAGCTTGCCTCGGCCGATTTGCAGGCATGCGCCGTCTTCGATCAGCGGCAGCACGTATTTCGCGATGGCCTTTTCCTTTTCGCCGGCGACTGAATCGAGCAGCTCGACGAGCGGCTCGTCGAATTCGACGATGCAATCGGCCTTATCGAGGGAGATAACGTTGCTTTCGACCCACGGAACCTGCTTGTTGACCTGCACGATCACCAAACGGGCGATGTCGGGGATCAGCGAGGTGAAGTCGGAAGACAAGCCAAGCGACACATTGCCGTCCTCATCGGGCGTGGAAACCTGCAGCAGCGCCACGTCGCATTGTTGGGGGCCGCCCTCGACCATCATTTCCGGCCAACGGTAAAAGAAGCACGGAGTGTATTCCGCGCGGCACTCGTCAAGCGCCTTGCGCGATTTCGGCACCGCGCAAAAGCACTGAAAGTCGATGTATTGCTCCATGCCGGAATCGATATGCGGCTCGGGGCCAACGTTGCCGCCGTGGCTCACTTTGATTCGCCCGCCCGCCTGCGGCGCATAATCGGCCAACGCCTGTATAAGGTGCACAGGTTCGGCGCAAAAGTCACCGGGAATCACGTTTTCACCCGGCTTGATGTTGCTCACGGCCTGCTCGGCACTCATGATTTTCGATGCGTAGCGTTCTTTCCAGCCCATCTGTGAAACCACCCTTTCTCATCGAAGGGGCGCGAGATTCCAAGCTGCGCCCCTCTTGGATCGGCACGCTCGTCCGAGGTGTCCGCTCCCCCGCCCGCGCGTTGCGACGAGGGCATTGTGGCAAATAAAGAAAAACCGTTATGTGACGGTAATCACATAACGGCCTGAAGAGCAGTTTTTATAGAAGCGCTATCGCTTCATGACGTATTCCTCGCCATATGGCAGCGCGAGGAATTTGTCCTGGAAATTCGCGCAATCCTCGGCGATATCCTTCTGCGCGCCGGGATAGCTGAAATGCGCATAGCGAAACGCGTCGATGCAGAAGTAGTACAGCGACATCGAGCCGTCCCACGACCCAAGGCCCTCTTTTTCGAAGAGCGTCTTATCGAAGCGGTTCTGCTCGTATTGGGAAGCGCCCCTGTGAATGCGCGTTGCCTTGGGGCCGTGCACGTTGGCCCAATAATCGCGGAATTGCTCGGTCGCCATGCCCGATTTGCGGCGCAGAAGGCCCAGCCGCTTAATCCAAGGCGATTTCTGTCCGCGCTCGACCTGCGGCTCAAGGCACTGGAACACGTTGTTTTGATCGACCTCGTAGGCGGCGATGACGCTTCGCCCTTCGTAAAGAGACATCACGTCGAAGCCGTCTTCGGCCCATATCTCGTCGATCGCCTTGATGCCCGTGTCTTCCTGGGCACCCCAACCCCAACCGGCATCGACCATTTCGGGAGTGGGATCTCGAAGAATGTTCGCCACGTAACGCGTCACCTGCGGCGCAGCGCAGATCGCGTCGGCGAGCCCGCCGAGGTATTCCTTCTCGAAGTCCCCTGCGGCCTGGCCGTCCCCATAACCGAGGAACACCATCGTCTTTGCCATGTTTTCCCTTTCTCTTGCGCTTCGCCGCGCACGCACGGCACCCCAAACGACGCGCGCCCACAAAGCCGCGTCGCTTAACGCCATTAAACGCAGTGGGCGCAAGCCTGGCAATTACGCACCAAAAAGTGCGTAGGGCCCTACATTGAACAATGCATAACCGCAGATGCAAACACTTTTTCGTAAGCAGGGCACTTAATAGTGCGTTCTTTTCGAGAACAGCGCCTCCTTCCTAAGATGGCCCCAGAAAGCGAGCGTGAAAAGCGCCCGCCGGGGAAACACGAGGAAAGGGGAACCCATGCCCAAGCACACTCCTACGCAAAGCCTGCAGTATGCCGACAAGAAGATCTTCGAAGGCCGCTTCGACGGAAAAGTCGCCGTCATCACCGGAGGCGCGAACGGCATCGGCCGTGCGACCGCGATTCGCTACGTGGCAGAAGGCGGCAAGGTCGCCATCATCGACACCGACGCCGAATGCGCAGCCAAGCTTGTCGACGAGCTTGGGGCCGACAAGTGCCTTTCCATCGAGGCAGACGTGACCGATTACGCCGCTATGGAAGCCGCGGCCGATAGAATCGTCGCGCACTACGGGCGCATAGACAGCCTGGTGAACTCGGCTGCCACCACCTATCGAAAGGCGCTGCTCGACGCCGATTGGGATTTCCAGGAATACAAAGACGTGCTCGAAGTCAACCTTAACGGAGTGCTCTATGCCACGCGCGCCATGGTTCGCAAGATGATCGATCTGGGCATCGAAGGAAGCATCCTTTTGTTCTCGTCAATGAACGAGCATCTGGCGTCTTCCGCCAACCCCACCTACGTCATCTCGAAGGGCGGCATTTCGACGATGGTGAAAACGCTCGCCGTTTCGTTCGCCCCCTACAACATCCGCATCAACGTGCTGGCGCCGGGATTTACCGACACGCCGTTTGTAGCCCCCACCATGGCCGACAAATCAAAGCTCGACGTGTATTGCCACAACATCCCCTTGGGTCGCATCGACCACGCCAACGAGCAAGCGGCTTGCGCGCTGTTCCTCATCTCCGACGATGCGTCGTATGTCACCGGCGCCGAGCTTGTTGCCGACGGCGGAACGACGGTCGCCGCGTAGCGCCCGCCGAACGCCACCTTTTCGGCGACGCGCTCTTGTATGCATCAACCAAGAAAGGCACCTATGGCAACCTACGATAAACTCCTCTCGCCGCTGCAAATCACGCCGACGTTCACGCTAAAGAACCGCATCGTGAAAGCGCCGCAAAGCTCGTGGCGCTGGAACGAAGACGGCACGGCCGACGACTCCAACGCAATCTACATGTATGAGAGCATGGCGAAAGGCGGAGCCGCCGCCATCATCACCGCGGCCATCCTGTGGGAAGATTACGGCAACGGCATCTACCTCATGGCAACCGACGACAAATACATCGCCGGCATGAAGGAATACACCGACAAAATGCACCAGTACGGCTGCAAAGTTATCGGCCAGCTGCACCACATGGGACCTTCGGCCTGGGGCGCCATTGACGGCGGTTTGCCCATCGGCCCGTCCGATTTGACCGAAGACGAAATCCCCACCCCGCCGCCGTTCGGGCGCCCCACGCGCGGGCTGAGCGTCGAGGAAATCAAAGACCGCGAGAAACTCATGGTCGAAGCGGCCGTGCGCCTTTGGAAAGGCGGCTTCGACGGCGTGGAGGTACACGCGGCTCACGGATATTTCCTGAACAGCTTCCTAAGCCCCATTTGGAACAAGCGCACCGACGAATACGGCTTCGCGCGAGTCGAGGACCGCACGCGCTTCATCCGCGACATCTTCAAGGGCATTCGCGAGGCCACCGACGAGAATTTCCTCATCGGCACGCGTATCAACGGCCAGGAATTCCATCCCACCATGCAGGGCATCACACCCGAGGTCGCCGTGGAAAACGCCCGCGCGCTCGAAGCCGCCGGCGCGCAATACATCAGCGTTTCGATGTATGGCTATGGCCCGCTGTCGTTTCGCTATTGCCCCGACTATTTCTCTTACCCCGACCCCGAGCCGCACATGGTGCCCTACATGGATCGCTATAACGATCTGGGGCTAATACATCTGCCGGCGAAAATGATCAAACAAGCCGTGAACGTGCCCGTAATGGCGGCGGGCCGCATGGATGAAGACAAGGCCGAGCGCATCCTGGAAGCCGGCGACGCCGACATCATCGCGCTGGGCCGCAGCCTGTGGGCCGATCCCGAGTTCGTGAACAAGGTCGCCGAAGGGCGCAACGACGAAATCATGCGCTGCACGCGATGCGCGAGCTGCGAAGATCCCGTCACCCAGCCGCGCATCTGCCGCGTGAACCCCGCCTTGGGCCAAGAGCGCCAGCTTGCGCTCACGCCGACCAGCAGCCCCAAAGACGTCATGGTGATCGGCGGCGGGCCGGCCGGCATGTATTCAGCCATCGTGCTGGCGCAGCGCGGCCACAAGCCGACGATTTACGAAAAATCGGGCTCGCTCGGCGGCCGCACGAAACTGGCGGCCATGATCAAGCACGGCGGCCCCGAAGACGTCATGCCCATCTACAACTACCTCACGCGCATGGTTGACAAGCTTCGCATCCCCGTAAAGCTGAAATGCGAGGTCACACCCGAAATGGTGAAGAAGGTGCAGCCCGATGCCGTAATCGTCGCGAACAGCTCGCCGTATTTCATCCCCGATATCGCCGGCATCGACCGCAAAAACGTGTTCACCATACCCGCAATGGCGAAGCTCTCGACCGTGCCTATGAAGATGTTCGGCCCCGAAGCTTTGGCCAAGATGTCCGAGAAATTCTTCCCCGTAGGCAAAAAGCTCGTCATTTGGGGCGCGTCGGCCGAAGGCGCCCAATGCGCCGAGTTCATGCGCAAACGCGGCAAAGACATCGTGCTCATCGACGAGGGCGACGATCTGGGCGGCCTCATTCCGCTGAAATACAAGGAGCGCTTGGCTCCGTGGTTCAACGACCAGAAGATTCGCGTGATCAAAAACGCCACCATCGACGAAATCGGAAAGAAATCGGCCCGCGTGCGCAACAAGCAGACCGGCGTCGTGGAAGACGTCGCCTGCGATTCGGTGATGGTGATGCTGCCCGAACGCCGCGACCCTGCTTTCTACGAGGCCGTGAAGGCCGTCGTGCCCGAAACCTACGAAGTCGGAAGCACGCTCGGCGGCGAAAACGCCTTCTTCAAGCATGCCTTCGCCGACGCCCGCCGCGTCGGGTGCGCGATATAGCCGAAACGATTGAAAACGAACGCTCGCAGAAAGGAAACCCCATGGCATCATCCGCTCAACCCGCATATCGCTGGGTGATATTCCTTACCTGTTTTCTCACGCTGATGGTCGGCTACGCCAACATGGGCATCTGGTCGATGGTCATCTCTTCGGTATGCGAAGAGTTCAACGTTTCAGCGACCCAAGCCCAGCTTGGCAACTCCCTTTTGCTTGCAGGCTACGCCATTGGAAGCTATGTGCTCGGCGGTTTCGTCTCGCCGAAGCTCGGCCAGAAAAAAGCCGGATCAATCGGCCTGCTCTTGTTCCTTGTGGGAACCTTCGGCATGCAAATAGCGCCGTCGTTTGAGGTGGTGCTCGCCTTCCGATTCCTGCAAGGCTGGGGCATCGTTTGGGGCATCAACGTTGGCATGACCGCCGCATGGTTCCCCGTGAAAAACCGCGGCCTGGCAAGCGGCCTGGTCGGAGCAGGACTTACGCTTGGCACCGGCTTCGGCGGCTTTTTCGCAAGCTGGCTGTGGGGGATGTATGGCGACTGGCGCGCCTGCATCGTAAATGGCGGCTGGCTGTGGCTGGCATTCATCATCGCCTACCTCATTTTCGCCAAAGACGCCCCGAGCAACCTGTACGCCGACGACGAAAAGAGCAGCGAGAAGCAGGCCCCGCAAAACGTCACGAGCGTATGGCGTCTGCCGGCCGCATGGCTGTGCACGATGGCGCTGTTCTGCGTGTGCTGGGTGTGCTGCGGTTTTCAGACCACGCTTCCCACATTCATGACGAGCCTCGGCTATAGCGCGTCGGATTCCGGCGTAGCCCTTCTTTGGAACGGCCTTATTGGCCTCATCATGACCCCCTTGGGAGGCGTGCTCTCTGATCGGATGATCGCGAACGGAACGCAGCCCCTGAAAGCGCGCGCATACGCCATGGCATTCGGCGGATTCCTTATTGTCGGCATCGCGCTCATCCTGTGCCCATTCGTAGCGCCCCTCGGATTTGCAGCCGTCATGGCGGTCTCGCTTTTGCATGGCGCCGGCGGCCCCGTGGCCAATGCCTCCATCGGGGCGCTTCCCCTCGACCTGCTTAAAAACCCGGCCCTCGCCGACAAAATGTTCGGCATGACCTGCCTCATCGGCTTGTCGGGCGGCATCATCGCTCCTTTGGTCGTCGCCGCGGTCATGGATAGCGCCGGGCTGTTTGCCGGCATGGCCGTCACGGCCATCGGAGCCGCGGCGGGCATCGCGATAGGCGTCGCCATGCCGAAATTCCAGCTCGATTCGGCAGCGAAAAGCTCCGAGGACAAATAGCGCAAGCGGATCAGCGAAAACGAACGGGAAAGGACACCATCCATGAAACAGATCATCAAAGTCTCGGTCGTCAATTTCCATCCCGAATGGGGCGACAAAGCGACCAACGAGCAGAAAATCGCCGATTACATCGAGCTCGCCGCAGCCGAAGGAAGCAATCTTGTCGTGTTTCCAGAAATGGCCCTCACCGGCTACGACGTCATCGTTGGCACGCCGAAAGAAGAGATGATGCAAATCGTCGAGGCGGAAACGATTCCCGGGCCTGCGACCAACCGCCTTGCCGAACTCACCAAACGGCTCGGCGTCTACGTCGTCTTCGGCATGCCGGAGCGCGACAAGGAGGATAGCTCCGTCGTGTACAACTCTGTCGCAATCCTTGGCCCCGATGGCGTTATCGGGTCGTATCAGAAGATGCACTGCTTCGGGGATGAAAACCTCTGGGCGACCAAGGGCCACACGCCCGGCCTCATCGACACCCCTTGGGGCCCGCTCGGCGTGTCGATCTGCTACGACACCTTCAACTACCCCGAATTGCTGCGCTACGCCCGAGCCATGGGAGCCCGCCTTCACATCAGCTGCACGGCGAACTCCATCGAGGCAAGCCACGAGCCGCTGATTCGCACCGAGCTCGAAGGAATGGTGCTGCAGAACTGGTACTACGTTGCCTCGGCCAATTTGTGCGGGCGCGACAAGCACGATTATTTCTTCGGCGGCTCGAGCATTCTTGGCCCCTCCGCAGAAGGCTGCAAGCCCCACTATTATGCTGGGCACCCCTACTACAGCGAAGAGGGCCAAGAGATCGCGATGTACACCGCCGCCATCGACCTGGCGTATGCCGACGACGGCGTGCTGCCGATTTACAAGACCAACCCGAACACGGGCGAGCCTGATTTCGTACCCCATATTTACGAGCAGATGATGAAAAACGTGCAGCAACAGCAGCGTTGGAAAGCCATGAAAGCGCAAGGCTAGAGGGCCTGACGAGCACGCTTTCGAAGGCAAGGCCGAAGAATCGGGCGAGGGCTTTCAAAGACCGAACACCGAAGGCGGCATGGCGCGCGAAAGCCATGCCGCCTTTTCATGAGCATGAGATACGCCGAAATGTGACGCACGACACAGAAGCCACGGGGTTTCCCTCTCTACGATGAGCGAAACGGCACGACGCGACGCTGGGAGGGATCATGCTCGAGAAATCTAATTGCATCTATTCTTGTCCGCTTTCTTACGCGGTATCGACCTTCTCTGGAAAATGGAAGCCGTTCATCATCTGGAACATCGGACGCAGCCCACGAAGCGAGATTCGATACGGAGAGCTTTTGGCGGCACTTCCAAGCGGCGTGTCGCATAAGATGCTCACGCAGCACCTTCGGGAACTCGAAAACGACGGAATCGTCACGCGTACAATCCATAGTGACGAAGCGATCGTACGCGTGAGCTACGCCCTTACCGAAAAAGGATCGATGCTAGCGACGATACTCTACGTATTGCGCGATTGGGGCGCGATATACGGTGATTTTCAACACGCCGCGCCCGAAAACGGCGCCGGGACAATCGATGGCGACGAAATTACCTATTCTATTTCTACCTGCGAAAACGCGCCCTATAGCACTCCCGAATCGCTAGTCTGGCATACGCGAAAACACGAATGCCAGAAGCTCTTGTGAAGTAAAGCGACCGCAACGAATCGCCGATCGAACGCAAACGGAACGAAAGACCGTCGTGATTGGCCCAATGCCCACGGGCAAGCCGGCGGCACCTCGTTTCCACAGAAAATTCCCCTTACCGCAGCACGGCAACAAACCTCTTCGTTTTGACGACCGGAATGCGCTGCGCCCTAGAACGCGCGAAAACGCTCGTAGCGTTGCTGGAGGAGCTCTTCGGTCGGCATGCTGGCGAGTTCGTCGAGGGCATCCTCCACATAAGCGGCCACGTTCGCAATGGCGAAGTCGGGGTTGGCGGCGGCTGACCCCTCGCCTTCCTCAAGCACTTCATCGACGATGCCCATGTCGAAGATGTCGTAAGCGTTCATGCGCATGACGGCGGCCGCTTCGGGCGCACGCGTGCGGTCTTTCCACAAGATGGATGCGAAGCCCTCGGGCGAAAGCACCGAATACACGGCGTGTTCTTGCATGGCAACGCGATCAGCGAGCGCGAGCGCGAGCGCCCCGCCGCTTCCACCCTCGCCCACGAGCACGCTCACAATAGGCACGCGCAACCCCGCCATGACATAGAGGTTATCGGCAATAGCATTGCCCTGGCCGCGCTCCTCGGCCTCTTTGCCGCAAAACGCGCCCTGCGTATCCACGAAGCACACGACCGGCCGGCCGAAACGCTCGGCCTGGCGCATAAGGCGCAAGCTTTTACGATAGCCCTCGGGTTGTGGGCAGCCGAAGTTACGACGAATGCGATCGTCTAAGTCGCGACCCTTTTCCTGCGCGATGAGCGTTGCCGGACGCCCGCCAACCCAGCCGATGCCCGCCACGATGGCCGAATCGTCGGCAAACGCGCGGTCGCCATGCAGCTCGATGAAGCCCTCGCAGCACGCATCCAAGTAGCGCCCCGCCGTAGGGCGATGCACGTCGCGCGCGATTTGCACGCTGGCCCATGCGGGGTTTTCGTTTTTGTCAGCCTTTATCGCCTTCGGCTTCGAGCCGAAATCGACCTTGTGGGCCCGACGCGCGATCGCGGCATGCGCGCCAGCCGCAACCTTTGCGGAAACGCACGCAATTGCCTGGGAATCTCCTGCTCGCACGCCCGACAGAATATCGCTTTCATCTATGGAAACTTGAGCACCTGTTGCCTCGAGCTCGCATTTCGTCGGCATCGCGGCGAGCGCGGCAAGCACGACGTCGAAGCCCTGCGGCGCGCCCGATTCTGGCTTCGCATGCAGCGCCAACAAATTCGCAAGCGTTTCGCGAATGCGCGGGCGCTCGACGATTGCATCGATCAAGCCATGCTGCAGCGCGAATTCGGCCGTCTGGAATTCCTTGGGGAGCTCCTGGCGAATGGTATCTTGGATCACGCGACGGCCGGCAAATCCGATTAATGCCCGGGGTTCGGAAATAACCACATCGCCTTGCATGGCGAAACTTGCCGTAACGCCGCCCGTGGTCGGGTCGGTTATCACCGAAAAATACGGCAGGCCCGCTTCGCCGTGTCGCTGAATCGCGGCCGAGATTTTCGCCATTTGCATAAGCGAAACCAAACCCTCTTGCATGCGCGCACCACCCGAGCAGGTGAATATGACCAGGGGCAATGCATGTTCGGTGGCATATTCGACCGATCGCGTGATGCGCTCGCCCACAACCGAGCCCATCGAGCCCATGAAAAACGTCGAGTCCATCACGCATACCACCGCATTCATGCCCGCGATGCGCCCCACGCCGCAGCGCACGCCTTCGCGCAACCCCGTCTTCGCACGCATGCCGGCAATTTTATTCATGTACCCGGGGAAATTAAGCGGGTCTGTTTCGGGAACGTCGGTCGCATCCGTCTCGAACCAGCATTCGAAGCTTCCAGCGTCGAGAATATCGGCCAAACGCTCGGCCGACGTCATGCGGAAATGGTGGCCGCATTCGGGACACATTTTATGGTTGACCAGCACGCGAGACGCATCGGAAATACGGCGGCATTTCGGGCAGACAACCCACGAGTCGCGCGAAGCATGCGCTTCGCTTGCCGCCACGCATGCGCGCCACACGCGAGTGATGCCGCCGAAAGCCGCATTGAACGACCCCGCCGGAGCACTGTACACTGCGCGCCCCTCGTCAGCCGCCATCGATAAGAACCGCTCGTCGACCGCAAGATGCGATTCCACCAGCAAAAGAGCTTGGACATCGGCCGATTCCGCCGCCGAGAGCACGCGATAGCTATCGTCGAGCGCGCCCGCTTCTCGGCTTTTGCCCACACACACGGTCTTCGGCGCAAGCCTTACATGCGCGGCACGCGACGCGTCTTCGGTATAGGCGACGCATGGCACAAGGCCCGCCGCCATGCAGCCCGCGACGACCGATTCCGCCGTCGCGCCCGCATCGACCACAAGAACGCGCACGACGCCCGCTGCATGCAGATCGACCAAGCTTTTTGGCGAATCGAGCGGCGCGTACACCGCCTCGGCCGATTCGCCGCACGCAAACGCGTCGGCGCTTGCGGCATCGGGCGCAGCGGGCGCCGGCGCCTCGCCGATAGTCACATACGTTGTCTTCTTCGAACGCAGCATTAAAGCGCTCCTATCAACTCAGTTTTCCCCACATGGGAATAGGGGCTGATGCTGAGACACTTCCCTCAAAGGAACCGTCCCACCGTCGGGACAGCTCCTCTGAGGAAGGTGTCCCAAGCCTAGGAATGGGGCCGACCCTAGGCCAGTACGTATTTCTGGAGGGCAGAAGCGGCCAGCGCATCGCCCACGTATGCGGCGACTTCGGCAGCCACCATTCGAGACGTAGATTTCGCGATGACCGCCTCCAATCGCAGCGTGTCGCCAGGGCGCACCTGATGGCGGAACTTCGCTTTATCGACCCCCGTCAGAAAGCCAATTGAGCCTTCCGCCCCGCGCGCCTCAAGCACGCAGAAACTTGCAGCCTGCGCGAGCGCTTCCATAATGATGACGCCAGGCAGCACGGGATGTTCAGGAAAATGTCCCTTGAACAGCGACAATTCTGGGTCAATATCGAGTTCTGCAACAATACGCTTGCCCGGCACGCATTCAACAACGCGCGAAAGCCACAAAAATGGGTCGCGATGCGGTAAAACCGCCATGATTTCGTCACGACCGCACGGATACGTTATTGCCATGGGTGTACTTCTTTCAGCAACGAATCAGATAGAAACAGGTCAAAGCCAGCGAGTAAGAGTTCTCGCGAAACTGATTGGCATGAAGGGCGAAGCGCATTGGCATTGCGCCCATACGCGAGACCCAAACGACAAGATGCCCGCGAGAGGTCGGCGCAACATCGACCGCTATATTGCCGCGTACGGCGATATAGCCAGCGAGCCATTGTGCCCGCCGAAGCCCAACGAGTTCGACAGCGCAACCTTTTGCCTATAGCCCTCGATAGGCGCAAGCGCCACGTTCACGCCGCATTCGGGGTCGATCTCGCGTGTACCCGCAGTCGGCGGCACGCAGTCGTTTGCAACCGAGAGAGCGCACACGATGGCCTCAAGCGCGCCCGCCGCGCCGAGCGTATGGCCAATCGACCCTTTCACCGATGTCACCGGCACCTTCTGCGCAAGCCCATCGCCGACGAGTGCCTTGAGTGCCGCCGATTCCATCGCATCGTTGGCATGCGTCGATGTCCCATGCGCGTTCAAATGCCCCAGGTCGCACGGCGCAAAGCCGCCCTCGGCAAGCGCCTGGCGCATCGCGCGCACGGCGCCTTCGCCCGACGGCTCGGGCGCCGTCATGTGGTAGGCGTCAGCCGTCGATCCGAAGCCCGCGACCTCGGCCAGAATATTCGCCCCGCGCGAAACGGCGTGTTCCATCGATTCGAGCACCAGCGCGCCCGCGCCCTCGCCGGGCACGAAGCCGCCGCGGTTCACATCGAACGGCATCGATGCTGTCGCCGGGTCTTCCGATTTCGACAGCGCTCCCAAATTCCCAAACCCCGCCAAGCAAATGGGCGAAATGGATTCCTCGCTGCCGCCCGCAAGCGCAATATCGGCATAGCCGTGCCGAATAAGCCGATATGCTTCGCCGATAGAGTGGGTTCCCGTGGCGCACGCCGTGACGATTGAGAGGCAGTCGGCCTTCAAACCGAAGCGAATGGACAAGTTCCCCGCCGCCATGTTTTCGATCATCGTGGGAATGAACAAGGGGTTTACGCGCTTCGGACCGCGCTGCGCAAGCGTGTCGCAACCGCGCTGGAATTCCTGAAGCCCGCCGATGCCGCTGCCCCACACGCAGGCCGCGCGCGTGGGGTCTTCGCCATCCATGGAAATGCCGGCCTGAGCCCACGCCTCTTCCGCCGCCACGATGGCGTACTGCACGAAAGGCGCAAAGCGGCGCGCCTCTTTCTTGGTAAGGCCGCATGCCACGGCATCAAAATTCGGAATCTCGGCGGCAAGCTTGCCGGGAAATTCACTGGCATCGAAGCGCGTGATAGGACCGATGCACTGTTTAGCGCCCATCACGGCATCCCACAACGCCGGCACGCCAATGCCGGCGGGAGAGATGGCCCCCATACCGGTAATCACTACGCGCGGCGTGCCATCATGCTTAAGAAAGCGTTCGTTATCGCACGTCACAGCGCCAAACCTCCGTCAATTTCAATAACCTGCCCCGTAATATACGAAGCGCTGTCGCTTGCGAGAAACGCCACAAGCGCCGCCACTTCGGATGCTTCGCCGAAACGCCGCAAGGGGATATTGCCCAGCACGCCATCGCGAATCTTCTGCGGAACGGCGTCGGTCATATCGGTCTTAATGAACCCAGGGGCCACCGCATTAACCGTAACGCCGCGCGACGCCACCTCGCGCGCAAGCGACTTGGTAAGGCCCACAATTCCCGCCTTCGACGCGGCATAGTTCACCTGGCCCACGTTGCCATGCAACCCCGAGATGCTCGACATGTTCACGATGCGTCCGGCGCGCGCCTTGCACATGGCGGGCAACGCTGCCTTGCAGCAATTGAACGCGCCTTTCAGGTTTACTTCGATCACGCGGTCGAAGTCGGCTTCTTTCATGCGCAAGAACAATGCGTCACGCGTAATGCCCGCGTTATTCACGAGCACGCGCACGGGGCCGAGCGCCTCAGACGCACGCTCCACGAGCGAAGTCGCCTGCTCGAAGCTCGACACATCGGCCTGAAAAGCCTGCGCCATCACGCCGAAACGCTCGCGCAAGCTTGCGGCCAGCGCCTCGGCAGTTTCGCGGCTGCCATCGCTTGCGTGGTTCACGGCAATGTTGAGCCCTTGCGCGGCAAGAGCCCCGCATACCGCGGCGCCGATTCCGCGCGCGCCGCCGGTCACAACGGCGCAAGCGCCTGAAGCGCAATTCATTTCATTTGACATAGGCTATTCCTTATTCGAAAAATCAGTTGCTACCTGGTCGATTTCTTCGGGCGTCACGGGGGCCGCACGCAACGCGGCCGGCTCAATGCGGCGCACGAGCTTCGAGAGCACGCCGCCAAAGCCGCATTCGACAAACGCACTTACACCTTGCATCGAAAGCCATCGAACGCTTTGCTCGAACAACACGGAAGACGTCACCTGGGCGGCAAGACGGGCAGGCGCATCCGCAGCCGAAAGCGGACGCGCATCGGTGTTGCATACCAGCGGAATGCGAGGCTCGCAAAACTCGATGCCTTTCAGAAACTCCGAGAGCTCATCTGCCGCCGGCTGCATAAGCGGGCTGTGGAACGCGCCCGATGTCGCAAGCATCGACGCTTTGTGGCGCGGCTTTTCCCGCCAGATTGCAGCAGCGCGCTCAACCGCCGCAGTATCGCCAGAAATAACCGTTTGATCGGGCGCGTTGTAGTTCGCCCGCACCAATACGTCGCCGCCGGCTGCCTGCTGGCACACATCGCGCGCCTCGTTCATATCGCCGCCAAGCAGCGCGCACATCGAACCTGGGCGCGCTGCGGCCGCCTTCGCCATGGCATTTGCCCGAAATGCTGCGATGCGAAACGCATCGGCTTCACTCGTCATACCCGTTGCAGCAAGCGCCGCGATTTGCCCCAGCGAGAAGCCTGCCACGTAAGCTGGGCGAACTCCGCGGGCCGTAAAAGATTTTGCGACCGCGACCGAAAGCGCACACATAGCCGGCTGAGCGTATGCGGTGTCGCGCAGCGTTTCGGCGCTCGCATGCAAACACACGTCGGCCACGTCGAAACCGAACGCCTCGCGGGCAGCGGCGAACGTTTCTGCCACCTCGGGCGCGCCCGATTCGATAAGCGCCGCGCCCATGCCCGGCTTTTGCGCGCCCTGGCCGCTCATCAGGAAAGCGATGCTCGCCATGGCCACTTCCCTTCTTTGGCGATGTTCGGCGCAGCTGCTGCACGGCTGGCGCTCGCATCGGCGAGCTGCTGCAGGTTGAGCGCGCCGCACGCTTCAGCCCCAGCCAAAAGATCAAAGATCGCCTCGGCAGCAGTCTTGCGCTCATGCACGAGTGCCGCCGATTGGCCGGCCATCATGGAACCGCCGTCGACGTCGCCTTCGACCGCGCGGCGAAGCGAGCCGGCATACAGGCCCTCAAGCTGCTCGGGCGTGGTGCCGGCCGCACCTTCGAGTTTGCGCATCTCGCGCGCCCATTTGTTCTTCAGGCCGCGCACGGGATGCCCGTTTCCACGACCCGTAACCACCGTGTCGGAATCTTTCGCTTTCAGCACGCGCTGCTTGTACGCATCGGCAATGCCGCATTCCTCAACCGTGAGAAAGCGCGTGCCCACCTGCACGCCTTCGGCCCCAAGCGCGAACGCCGCCGCCATGCCGCGCCCATCGGCGATGCCGCCTGCAGCGACAACGGGAATGCGAACGGCGTCGCACACGGCCGGAACCAACGCCATCGTGGTAAGCTCGCCGATGTGGCCGCCGGCCTCGCAGCCCTCGGCCACCACGGCATCGGCGCCGAGGCGCTCCATGCGCTGGGCAAGGGCCGCCGATGCCACCACGGGCACCACTTTGATGCCGGCCGCTTTCCAAGCTGCCATGTAATTGGCGGGGCTTCCCGCGCCGGTCGTTATCACGTCGACGCGCAATTTCACCAACAATTCAGCCACTTCGTCGGCCTGCGGGTCCATCAACATGACGTTCGCACCAAGAGGGGCCTCGCCTGCGATTTCGCGCGCAATGCGCACCTGCTCTTCAATCCAGGCAAGCGGCGCGCCACCGCACGCGATAATGCCTAGGCCACCTGCGGCCGATACCGCACCGGCAAGGCGACCGTCAGCGATGCGCGCCATAGCGCCTTGAATTATGGGCACGCGAATGCCCAAAAGCTCAGTTATGCGAGTTTTCATGATTGACCCCCTTCCGGGCAGAGCTACCCCGCCGAAGCGGCCGTCGCGCGAGATGCCTCGCTAAGCCCAGACAGCCCTGCTCGCCGCACAAACGGCTCATTGCATGTCATTCGGCTCGTGCGAAACTCGCATAAGGTGCCCGCGCGACGACCACTTTTCAATTTCCTTACTTCAAACCGTCGATGTACTCGCAGAGCTTGCCAACCGTATCGAGTCCATCGGGTTCGCCGAATTCGATATTGAACCGGCTCTCGACTTCGCACACCAACTCCACCATGTCGAGCGAGTCGATTCCGAGCGAGTCGAACGAGGAATCGGCCGCGATGGTTTCAGGGTCGATGTCGAGGTTCTCGTTCAGAATTTCTTTGATAGCGTCGATAGTTGCCATTTTCTTTAGCCTTTCTAATTGTTAGGTTATCTAACTTATTTTTCTCAAAAAAGAGAGGGCGCATGCCCAACTCTTTTCTTTGCCTGTTTCAGCACCAAGCTATTTGCCGGCGTGCTCCTCGAAAAACGTCTTCACCTTCACAAGGCCCCGCGCAAACGCGTCTTCTTCTTCAGTTGTCAAGCCGTCAAGCGCCGCATCCACCATTTCGCGATGAAACATCTCGTGCACGCGATACGCCTTGCGGCCGTCTTTCGTAAGCGACACCAACACTTGGCGACGGTCGGCCTCGCTGCGCGTTCGAGCGACGAACCCCTTGGTCACAAGCTTGCCAACCGAAGAGGTGAGCGTCGCAAGCGTCACGTCCAAACGAGCGGCGATCACATTCATAGGGCTTGCACCATTAAGGCCGATGGCATGAATGGTGTGGATTTCCGAAATCGTCAGGCCGCGCGTCAGGCGATTTTTCAAGGAGTCTTCCTCAACGCGCAGAATGCCATTGAACGTCTCGACCAGAAGGTCGTTCACTTCGCGCCTGCGCTCTTTCGTCTGATCTGCGTCCATGGGCGTTGCGCCTTTCTATTCGCTGCGCGATGCCGGCGCCATAGCGACGCCGATGGCGCCCATTCCCAAATGGGTGGCGATGGCCGCACCGCACGAATCAATCGATACTACCTCGAAGTCTAACGCAGCATCGCGCAGCGCGGCCAATAAAGCTTCGATAAGCTTTATATTTCGGCAATGCACGAATCGCAAACGAACGCAACCGTGCTCGGCCGCATAGCGCCCGATATAAGCCGCGAGTTCTCTCACCACGCCCTTCGACCCTTTCGCTTTCCCAAGGGGAGCGACTTTGCCCTCGGCCTCGTCGAGCGTGAGCAGCATGCGGATGTTCAGCGCGCCGGCCTGCGCGGCCGCTTCTTCGGAAAAACGCCCGCCGCGCACCAAATTGGACAAATCCTCTGGAACAAGCACAACGCGCTCGGCATCGCGGAATGCCACAAGCTCCTCGCATAGCTCGTCGAGTGACTTGGCAGATTTCCGCAGCTCACAGGCATAATCAACCAATAAACCAAGCTCGGCGGTCGTGCAGCGAGTGTCAATCACGCGCACATCGAGCGGCGAATCGTTGGCGGCGATTTGAGCCGATTGAGGCGTGCCCGAGAGCGGCGCAGCGACATGCAGGCATACAGCGCCCTCGTATCCTTCGGCGGCCAATCGCTCGAAAACATGCAGGAAATCGAGCGGCGAAGGCTGCGAAGTGGTGGGCAGATTCTCCGCCGAAATCATGCGGTCATAGAACTGCTCGGTGGAGATTTCAATTTGGTCGGCGAAGCTTTCGCCATCGACCTGGATTTTCAGCGGCACCATTTCCACGTTATGCTCGGCGTATTCCTCGAGCGCCCAATCGCACGTGGAATCGGTAACAATAGCAATTTTCACGAATTTGCTCCTTCAGTTGTCGGGCGATGCGGTCAATGCGATTCGGCGCCGCAGCCGGGTCTTAGGTCAAAAGCCGCAGCAACCAGCTTGGATTTCGAACAGGAATGAACGATTTGCGCGACGAGCCGAAACACCTCGCTCACATTCAAGACCAAAAGCCGCACTGAACGCTGCCACGCGATTGCCCCGCAGGGCATCGTTCGAGCCGCCCTTCCGCGCGCGTCGCGCAAAAACCACGCCGCCGGCGCCCGCGGAAAAGCATGGTTCGGGAGTATAGAACGCAATTACTTAGTTCGTCAAACTATTTATTTTTAATTTTGAAGCGTACGTGAATGCTTCAGAAAAGAAAGAAAGCGAAAAAAACCGGGGGCGCAACCCCCCACTCTAAGCCGCCACTTTGGGACGCGCGGACGCTCGCGTACCCTCGATTTGGGACACAGCGTAATACCCCAGCGCACGCCCTCCTCCTACCCTATGAGATGACACGCGAGGCTTACCGCAACGAACGGTTGCGCCCTCGTCTCGTTCTCAGAAGGAGGGAGGCATTCATCATGAATGCAACGTTCAACAGGCTTAAGACGGCGGCCGCGCCCCTTGCGGTCGGCATGCTGGCGCTCGCCCTTGGCTTCTCGCTCAGCGCATGTAGCGGCTCGGGCGGCAGCTCCGGCTCGTCCACGTCCACGCCGCGTACGGCCGAAGCCAATATCGACCCCGCCACGCTCACGGCGGGCCAGAGCAACTACGGCAAGGAGAACGTGACCACCTATGCCGACTACTGGTATGCCGAGGGCAACGACGAAAAGCCCGCGCTCTGCTTTGACAGCAATACCATCATGACGCCAAAGTTCTTGGACGAGGACGGTTACGACACCACCGTCACGTACTCGAGCGCCAAGGTCGAAAACGGCCACCTGGTTCCCAGCGGCAAGGCCGACCCCGACTACGACATCGTCTTCGACGACCCCTTTACCTGCTATGACTTCGTGACCAAGACCTGGTACTCCCGCGGCGACTACAAGGCAGCATTGGCAAAAATCGTGAACACCAGCTGGAAGTCGCAGAGCAAGGATTACACGATGGAGCTCAAGGAGGACGGCACGGTCGTTTACTCCGACGAGGAGAAAGCCGGCACATGGCATTTCACTGCTCTTGACCGTATCGACATCGCGCCAGCGGATGCCGAGGGCTTCGAGTACACGATTACGTACGACAACTCCGGCAAGGCGACGGGGCTCGAGTGGACCTTTGAAGGCTATGGCTACGAACGCATTGAGTAACGGCCGGTCGTGTAACACTCGCTGGATCACGGCCGCTTGCCGTTGACCCGCCGAGCGAGCGCGGAAAAGACAGAAAACAAACTTTGAGGCAGGGAGGAAAGGCCATGGGTGTCGAGAGTGTCAACTACCAGTGTCCTGCGTGCGGGGGCCCGCTGCGCTACGACGGGACGAAGGCGATGCTCACCTGCGACCACTGCGACTCACAGTTCGCAATGGCCGAGATTGAGTCCCTCTACGCAGAAAAACAGCAGACTGCCGAGGAAAAGGCAGCCTCGGTCGCGGGTACCGCGAACGGCGTAGCGGGAGCCGGCAACGAAGAGAATGCCGGCTCCGACGCCGCGTCTGATTTCGCGGCACTCAACTCCGCCTACGTCTGCTCGTCTTGCGCGGCCGAGCTCGTGTGCGACGAGACCACGGCCGTCTCTGAGTGCCCCTACTGCGGAAACCCCGTAGTGGCGGCCGGACGCTTTTCTGGCGAATTCCGCCCACAGCTCGTCGCGCCCTTCAAGCTTGACCGCGACGCCGCAAAGAGCGCCTTGGCCGAGCATTACAAGGGCAAGGTCCTGCTGCCCAAAAGCTTTGCCTCTGGCAACAGGATCAACGAGATTCAGGGCGTCTACGTCCCCTTCTGGCTCATGGACGCCCAAGCGGCGGGTTCGGCCTCCTTTGAGGCCACGCGCACGCGCCGCCACACCGAAGGCGACGACGAAGTCATCGAGACCGACCACTTCGACGTCGAGCGCGCCGGCTCCATGGCCTTCTCGCGCATTCCGGTGGATGGCTCCACCAAGATGCCCGACGCCCACATGGACGCCATCGA
>CAVGRL010000016.1:0-44420 GCA_963631715.1 Bacteroidaceae bacterium | reverse complement strand
GTTCCCGTCTTCTTGAATATGTTGTGCGTATGCGTCTTCACGGTGCCAAGCGCCAAGTGCAAATCGCTCGCGATGTTTTGGTTGTCTTTGCCGTCGATGATCGCGCGCAGCACGTCGCGCTCACGCACCGTGAGGTTGTACCGTTCGCCATAAAGCGACAAGGCCGATTCGACATAGCGTTTCTGGCTGCTTTCTTTGGGGGTCGGTGGCTCATTGTGGCGCAGCCGGAACAGATCCATCGCGTGGCGGGCGGTAAGCGCAGCGAATAGGATAACGAGGAGATTCTCGGAAAAGTTTCGCTCGGCGATATAGATGGGCAGCATGGAATCCATCGTGGCCTGATCGGGCTGCCAAATAAGAATCACGAAGGTGTTTTCGGCGATGATGCACGCGACGAGCACGGCCGCCGCCATCACAATCTTCTTTTGGTGCCTTACGAGCACCCTTGTGGGGGCATCGGTCGCTTTCGCCTTCGCGAGCCATGCGAGATAGGCGAGGCACCACACGAGAAACACTTCGCGCGTGCTGTAGAACAGCCATTGCTTCACGGGGCCGTCTGGCATGAGGGATGCAATCAAGAAATCGATGGCAACAAAAACCATTCCTGGCAAAGCCTGCAAAAGCATATTCTGCTTGCCGAGGTATCCGCATATCGCAAGCCAGAGCGATTCGAGTATGCCGCCCGCGATAATCGCCTTAAGGTAGGGGTCGCGAATTTCGTAAAGGTCGCTTAAGGATATGGCGGCGCCATGGTTGAGATATTCGGTCTGGAAGATGAACGAAAGATCGAAGAAGTACAGGAAGAAGGCGCTTGCCACAAAGAGGTATACACGGTTTCTCGTGATGGCGTATGTTGCGGCCGCGGCCGTGCAAGCGACGGCGCAAATGAACATAACGATAATCGTGTACGAAGAGAATGCCGCTTCCACAGAGCCTTCTTCCCATGCCGCAAAACCTATGCGATATATAGCGCGAACATGATAACTCTGCGATGTATTTATAGGTAGATATTTTCAGCGAACGGGTTTATTCGGGTTTATTTTGGTTAGAAATACCCTTGGAAAACAGCGTTTAGAAGCATTTCAAAATATCAATTTCATCAGGCATTATAGAGCTAAACTCAGCATCTAAACCGAAACGTTTTCCATCTAAACTCGCTTCTGTCTTCTAAACCCTTATCGTGCTGGAGCATAGTTGCCTCGTCAGCGACGCTTCGAAAACGATTGCGTCGGAAACGAACCCTCAATAAGGAGGAAAACATGGCAGTGAAGGATTACATCGATACTAACGACTTCACCAAAGAAGAGCTTCTCGACATGATCGAGCTCGCTCGCTCCATGAAGGCCATGAAGAAGGCCGGCCGTTATCCCTTGATTTTGAAGAACAAGACCCTCGGCATGATCTTCCAGCAGGTTTCCACGCGTACGCGCATCTCTTTCGAGACCGCTATGACCGACTTGGGCGGCCATGCCCAGTTCTATGGTCCTGGCACCATTCAGCTCGGCGGACATGAGTCCATCGAAGACTCTGGCCGCGTCATGGGTTCCCTCGTCGATATCCTCATGGCTCGCGTCGACCGCCACAAGGATGTCGTGAATTTGGCCAAATACGCCGCATGCCCCGTTATCAACGGCATGTCTGAGTACAACCATCCCACCCAAGAGCTCGGCGACCTGCTCACCATGGTCGAGAACCTGCCCGAGGGCAAGAAGATCGAGGATTGCAAAGTTGCTTTCATCGGCGACGCCACGCAGGTATGCGTATCTCTGATGTTCATCGCCTCTAAGATGGGCATGGACTTCGTTCAGTTCGGCCCCAAGGGTCATCAGGTAACCGATGGCGGCCTTCAGGTCGATACCGACATCGACTTGGTTGCCATTGCCAAGAAGAACTGCGAAACTTCCGGCGGCACGGTGACCATCTCTGATGACATTGAGTGCATCAAGGGCGCAGACTTCATTTACACCGATGTGTGGTATGGCCTGTATGACGACGAGGAGGAAGGCTCCAGCTACATGGACGTCTTCTATCCGAAGTACCAGGTCACCATGGAAATGATGAACTATGCAAGCCCCACTTCCAAGTTCATGCACTGCCTGCCTGCTTCCCGCGGCGAAGAGGTCGTCGACGAGGTCATGGACGGCGATCGCTCTCTGTGCTGGGATGAGGCGGAGAATCGTGAGCATTCCATCCGCGCGATTCTTGCGTACCTGTGCCCGAAGACCGAAGAGGACGCCGCTGCTGCCGATGCCGCTGAGGCTCGCATGAACGCTGTGCTCGCTAAGATCGGTAAATAGTTCGAGGCTGCGCCGCTCTTTCGGGCGGCGCACCGATTGAAACTGCGCGTCAATCTGGCAACGCTTGTTCGGGTGGCCTTTTGTTCTCGCGCACGTGCCGAAACGCGCGAAATCCAGGTAAGCTTGGTGCACGAGTTCGGCTGCGCAGGTGGCGCTGAAGATTCCGCAAATATCTTCAGCGGCCGAACTTGCTTGCCATGTTGTCGCTTGCCGATATTTGTTCGAGCGTAAGTTTTTCGAGCCTCGAAAGAGGCTCTTCTTGAAAGGTTTGCGTCGTGGCTGAAAAGACGAAAACGAAAAAAGAGGTGAAATTCCGCCACGGAATGCTCGCCTTCGGCCTGCTCGCTCTCGTGATGTTCGGGTGCGTCGTAGGCCTGGGGACCGACCCCCAAATTCCTATGCTCATCGGCTGCGTGATAGCCGGGCTCATCGCCTTGTATCTAGGCTACGATTGGGAAGAGATTCTCGACGCCATGCAAAAGGGAATCAACGATTCCATGGAGGCGTGTCTGATTCTCATTTGCATCGGCATCATGGTAGCAACGTGGATTCTTTCGGGCACGGTGCCAACGATGATCCACTTCGGTTTGCAGGTCGTAACGCCGCAGCTATTCTTGCCCGTATGCTTCGTGGCGACGCTTGTTATTGGCATTATCGTCGGTTCATGGGGCGCTGCGGGAACCATTGGCCTGGCATTCATCGGAATCGCCGCGGCGCTCGATGTGCCTCTGGGCATGGCTGCTGGCGCCATTATCGCCGCCGCATATGTGAGCGAAATCGTTTCGCCCTTGGTCGACGGCCCGAATTTGGCGGCGGCTATTGCCGATGTTGACGTGTTCGCTCTTTGCAAGCGTTTTCTGCCGCTTGTAATCATCGTGTGCCTCGCGTGCACGGGCATCTATGCGGTCATTGGCTTTGGGCTTGATGTTTCGGGCGATGCGAGTGCTTCGACTTCCCAGATCCTCGTGGGTCTCGAAGACGCGTACAAGATTGGTCTCGTCACGCTCATTCCCTTGGTGGTCATGGTCGCCTGCGTGGCTTTCCAAGTTCCGGCGATTCCTTCGTTTTTGGTGGGCATCGTGCTCGGCGCCATCGAAGCCGTGTTTTACCAGGGCATCGATCCGAGCGTCCTCATTGAATCTATGGTAAAGGGCGCGGAATCGAACACTGGCTCCCAGATGATCGACACGCTGCTTTCTGCGGGCGGCATCAATGAAATGCTCGAGACCATCTCTATCATCTTGCTCGTTATGGCGTACGCCGGCATTATGCAGCATTGCGGCCTTATGGCTTCCATGGTTGAGCCCATCGTGAACAAGCTGAAGAGCTTTGCCTCTTTGGCGGGCGCCACGGTCTTTTCCGGCGCTCTGTTCAATGTTCTGCTTCCCGACCAATATCCGGCCATCACCATGTCAACGCTTGTGTATCGCGACGAGTTCAATCGTCGCGGCATCGACCGCGCGGCCTGGGGCAATATCGTGAATTCTTCGGCTGGCATCACTTCGGTGCTCGTTCCGTGGAACACGTGTTCCATCTACATGGTCACCATCTTGGGTGTGGCCTGCGTTGACTACATGGGATACGCGTTTTTCTGCTACTTGTATCCGATTGTCGTCTTCATCATCGCGGCCTTCTTCGGCAAAAAGCTCGGCTGGGTTCCCAAAGAGGCGCCTGCTGATGCCAAAGCGGAAGCGACCGAGGCGAAAGGCGAGGTTGCCGGTAGTGCCCTTTAGGGAATTCCGCGATTCGGCGCAAGGAACCGCCTGAATCAAATCGAGTTTTCAAAAACCTATTTCATCTGGCCAAATTTTTAGGCCTTGGGTTTTCGCGCCCAAAACACAACTGCGAAGCAGATGGTTTTTAATCAGGAAAGGATCATCTATATGGCAGAGAAAATCGTCGTTGCCCTTGGCGGCAACGCTCTCCAATCGAAAGAAAGCGACGGCACCGCCGAGTCTCAGTTGGCCGTTGTTAAGGAAACGTGCGCCATCTTGGCCGAGCTTTCCGCTGAAGGTTACGAGATGGCCGTTGTTCACGGCAACGGCCCCCAGGTCGGTCGAATTTTGCTGTCGAGCGAGACCGCCAAAGATGTCGTCCCGCCCATGCCGCTTGAAGTTTGCGGGTCGATGAGCGAGGGCTATATCGGCTATCACGTGCAGCAGGCGCTTAAGCATGAACTTGCCAAGCATGGCCTCGATTATCCCGTGGTCACCATCGTCACGCAAACCATCGTCGACGACAAAGACCCCTCGTTCCAAAATCCCACCAAGCCCATCGGGCCTTTCTACGATGAGGATGAGGCCAAAAAGCTCGAAGCGGAGCGCGGCTACGAAATGCGTGAAGACAAGGCTCGCGGTGGTTGGCGACGCGTTGTCGCAAGCCCCAAGCCCGTCAAAATCGTCGAAATCGAAGCGGTCAAGCTTTTGTGGGATCGCGTTGTGGTCGTATGCGCAGGCGGCGGCGGCATTCCCGTTATTGAACGTCCCGATGGCACGCTTGAGGGTGCCGCGGCCGTTATCGACAAAGATTTCGGGGCAGAGTTGCTCGCAGAAAACGTCGATGCCGATGTGCTGCTTATTCTCACCGAGGTTGAAAAGGTTGCAGTGAATTTCGGTACGCCCGAGCAGCGCGATTTGGATCACCTCTCGCTTGCCGAGGCCGCAAAGCTTTGCGAGGAGGGGCAATTCGGCAGTGGCAGCATGCTTCCTAAGGTGGAGGCGTGCATGAAATTTGTTCGTGCCTATCCGAGCAAGCGCGCGATTATCACGAGCCTCTCCAAGGCGAAAGAAGCCTTGGCTGGCAATACGGGAACCGTGTTCTCGTACCAATAGGGGAAAGCAAGGCGCCTGTGTCCGAACGCGAGTCGGGGCAGGCGCCTTGCGCTAGTGAGACAGGGTGTGAATCACCATGAATGAATTGTCTACCAAACAAAAGATCTATCCGTGGCTTGTAGTGCTGGGCTGCGGCATGTGGGTTTCGGGCTCCATCGGGTTTCTCACCATCGTGGCGGGCAACTTCTATGTTCCTGTAAGCACCGATTTGGGCGTTTCTGAATCTGACCTTGGGTTTTACATGACGCTCGTATGCATCGGCCAGGCAATCAGCTTCCCTATAGCGGGCAGGCTTGTGCCAAAGATGAACATTCCCGTGCACATGACTATCATTTGCGCCATCGAGGCCGCGGCTGCCGTTTGCATGTCGCTGTATGGCGATTTGATTATGTGGTATGTCTCGGGCGCGATCATCGGCTTTTGCATGGGCTTCAATACGTCTATCGGCGTGGCGATCGTCTTGGAGAACTGGTTTGCCAAAAAGACCGGCTTTGCCATTGGCGTTGCTTGGGGCATCGGCAGCTTGGCGAACGCCATCATGAGCCCCGTCATCACCGAGGTCATTGCGACGTCCGGTTGGCGCACGGGCTATGTGGTGCTCGGTGTGACGAGCGCAATCCTCATGTGTTCGGCCTCGCTGTTCATCATTCGACTGAAGCCGGAAATCGTAGGCCTTCTTCCGTATGGCTACGATAAAAAGCAAGAAGGCATCCATGTTGAAGACCCGACCGACGGCGTGGCATTTCGCGATGCTGTGAAGTCGCCCGCCTTCATTTTGCTGCTCGTCGCCATGACGCTCATTACTATGACGACAGTAACCAACCAGCTGTTCACGAGCTACTCCGAATCGGTTGGTTTCGGCGCGGGCGTTGGCGGCCTCATGGTTTCGGTGGCAATGATTTGCGATATCGTGTGGAACCCCCTCATTGGCATCACGTGCGATAAATTCGGTGCCGATAAGGGCGTGTGCTTGTGGTGCGCCGTTACGGTCGTGTCGTTCGTTTGCCTTACGCTTGGAGCCAATGCTCCTGCGCTCGCCTTCGTTGGCGCCGGCCTCAACGATACGATGTATGCCTGCTATGGTACGGGCATCGCCATGCTCACGGCGTTTCTGTTCGGCAATAAAGACTACGCGAAAATCTATTCGCTCGTTCCGGCCATCGGTTACGCGCTCGGCTGCATGGGTGTGCCTATTCTTACGAGCATTTATCAGGCTACGGGCGGTTACGATTCCGTGTGGCTGTTCTGTGCAGCATGCGATATCGTAATTGCCACGTGCGTCATTATCGCAACGCGCAATTCGAAGAAGCTTCCTCGCACGGAATAGGATTGCGGTTGGTATGAATCCAATCGGGAGCGGGCGTTTGTGCTGAGGGGTGCGCGCCCGCTCTTTTTATTGGTGGGGATTGGCGGCGAGCCGAAGGGACGGTCTTTCTGATTTGCCGCTCTTTCGCTTTGCGCCCATGGCTACAACCGAGTTAAACCTGCGCTTCTGCAGAAAAGTGGGCCCGACGGTTGGAAAAGCTGCCGGGCGCTCTTATAATCACGTCGCTATGTCTGAAATGAATTTGAAACAAAACGGCGCATCTGCTCCAAAAGCTAATGCGCCCACCAACGCCGCCGACCGCAGCGGCGTTTCTGTCGTTATGCTGAAAGAGGCTTTCGAGGCTGCATGGCCCATCGTGCTGGGCTATATCGTGCTGGGTTTGCCATGCGGCATTCTGTGCGTGGCGGCCGGCATGAATGTGTGGATGATTGCCATTATGAGCCTGTTGTTTTATTCGGGCGCGGGCCAGTACATGATTCCGAATATGTGGCTTGCCGGCAATCCCATTTCGGCGATTGTGGCGAGCGTTTCACTCGTGAACACTCGGCAGATGCTCTATGGCGCTTCTCTTTCGCAGTTTTGCGGCGGCGCAGGCAAGCGGCTTTCTTTTGTTTTCGGGGCCACCGTCACCGATGAGAGCTTTGGCGTGAACCTGTCCCGCTTTGCCTGCGGGGGCTGGTCGGTGAAGCATGCTTTGCTCGTGAATCTGTTCTCGTTATCATCGTGGACGCTTTCGAATGTGGCTGGCGCCCTTATCGGGTCGGCGGTTTCCCTGCCTACGGCGCTTGCTTCGTTCGCCATGACTTCGTTGTTCATCTGTCTTTTGTGCATGCAGAAGCCTTCGCCGGCAAACCTCGTTGCCATCTTCGGGGCGGTTTTCGGGGTTGTCGCCTGCAAGCTTGTCGGGCTTTCGGGCGCGGCGATTCTCGTTGGAGCCCTTGCAGGCGTTGCTGCGGCGCTTGTCTTTTCAAGAGCAAGAAGTGCGGAGGGCGGTCTAGGTGCCGCTGCGGAGGAATAGCCCATGGATATCACGAGCTTTTTCATCATTTTTGGATGCTGCTTGCTAACGATGCTCGCATGCCGCTGTTTGCCCGTGTTCTTGCTGAAGGGGAAGCAGCTGCCCCCTTCGATGGTTCGGGCGTTGAACTTCATACCGCCTGCCGCATTCGCCGCCTTGGTTGCCAACGATCTGTTCGATCCTGCGAAATTCGCATCGGCCGATGCTTCCCAATGGGCGTTTCCGCTCATCGCCGCCTTTGCCGTGTTGGTTATTGGGGCGAAGACCAAATCGATGGCCGCATGTATCGTTGTTGGGGTCGGGGCTTTCGCCGCGCTCATGTACGTGCCTGCGATGCTCTAGCGTGCTGCTCCGGTTAATTCTTGCTTCGTTTTCTTGTGGCTTGGCGTCTTTGTTGGTTTAAGCTAATGGTCCTAGTGCAGTTGCGAAGGAGGAACGGTGGCGAATTTCACCCCTTATTCCGAGGAATACGAAGAGTATCTCCGCGATGAGTCGCGAAGCGTCGGTTGGGCAAGCGGAATCGCGTTTCCCGAAAGCGAAATCGAGGTATGCGAGCTTTTGCGCGCGGCGCATGAATCTTCGACGCCCGTAACGGTGCAAGGCGCTCGTTCCGGACTTGCGGCCGGGGCGGTTCCCCATGGAGGCTATATTCTGAGCACATCGCGCATGACGAGTGTTTTGGGCATGCGCTGCGACGATGAGGGCAGGTTTTTCGTGCGCGTTCAGCCCGGGCTTTCCCTTATGGAATTGCGTGGCATGCTGCAGAAAGCGAATTTCGACACTTCCTGTTGGAGCGGCGAGAGCTTGGCGGCGTTCGAGCGATTCAAGGTTGCACCTGCGCAGTTTTTTCCGCCTGATCCCACCGAAGCCTCGGCGGCGCTCGGCGGTATCGTTGCCTGCAACGCTTCAGGTTCGCGCAGTTACGCATATGGGGCTGTGCGTCCGCACGTTTCGGCGATGCGTGTGGCGCTTGCCGCCGGAGACACGATCGCCTTGCGCCGCGGTGAGCTGCGGGCGCATGGACGCGAGTTGCATATCGCGACTGAAAACGGCCGCGAACTCAATCTGTGTCTTCCTACCTATGACATGCCGAAGGCCAAGTGCGCGTCGGGGTACTTCGTAGAAGACAACATGGATGCGATTGACCTGTTCATTGGCGCCTGCGGCACATTGGGCGTAATTTGCGAGCTGGAGCTTGCTCTTGTGCCGACGCCCGCTGAGATATGGGGCGCGAGCTGCTTTTTCCCGAGCGAGGCTGCGGCGATCGATTTCACGATTGCGGTGCGTGCAGCATTGGAACACGCCACGGCCATTGAGTATTTCGATGAAGCAGCGCTCGATATCTTGCGTGCCCAAAAGGCTGAAAACCCCTCGTTCGCCGAGCTGCCCGAATTGGATAGCGATGCGCGCACGTGCGTCTTTGTCGAGCTCAGTTGCGACAGCGAAGAGGCGGCCGAAGCTGAACTGCTCGCGCTTTCAGAGGCAATCGAGCAGGTCGGGGGAGATGTGAATGGCGCATGGGTGGCCACCACCGAAGCCGAGCGCGAGGGCCAGCGCTTTTTCCGCCATGCCGTGCCCGAGAGCGTGAATATGCTTATCGACCAGCGCCGCCGCACCGATCCAAGCATCACGAAGCTTGGCAGCGACATGTCGGTGCCAAACGAGCGTCTGCGCGATGTGATGGCGATGTATCGCCGAACGCTTGCCGAAGAGGGCTTCGAGAGTGCCACGTGGGGCCATATCGGCAGCAACCATTTGCATGTGAACATTTTGCCGCGCAATGCCGAGGAATATGCCTGCGGCACCGAACTGTTCGCTCGTTGGGCGGTCGAAGTGTCGGCCATGGGCGGCGCGGTGTCGGCCGAGCATGGTGTGGGCAAGTTGAAGGCGCATTTTCTTGAGGAAATGTACGGGGCGACGCATATCGCCGAAAGCGCGCGGTTGAAAGTGCAGCTCGACCCGAAAGGCCAATTGGGACGCGGAAATTTGTTTAGCGAGGATGTGCTGGAAGTCGCGCTGGCGGAAAGGGGCAGCTCGGAACTTCGCTAGCGATGAGCCGGCATGGATGCCCCGGTTGACAACGTTCCAGGCGCTCAATTCAAGCCTTCCGCATCGATTCTGCGATGAGCCCCACTTCATTTCGTGCGAATCTTCTCGATGTCCCCGAAGCCAGCTTTTGCGATTTCGCTTCGCCTTTGCGATTCGGATTGTACAATCGAGCAAATACGTTGTTGGCAACGCCCTCCTTGTGCGGGCGCTTTCGCGGAGGGGCTTCATCGTGTCTTGGATAACGGCCGCGTTTGTGTCGGCGTTTTTTGCCGGCATCACGTCTATTTTGGCGAAATGCGGCATCAAAACCACCGATTCCGACGTGGCTACGGCGCTGCGCACGTGCGTGGTGCTCGTGTTCGCGTGGGTTATGGCGTCCGTCGCGGGACCGCTTTCGGCCATGGGGGATATTTCGGCGAAATCGTGGCTGTTCCTGGGGCTTTCCGGTTTGGCTACGGGCGGGTCGTGGATCTGCTATTTCAAGGCTCTGTCGATGGGCGATGTGAACAAGGTGGTGCCCGTCGACAAGATGAGTACCGTGCTTGCCGTGTTGCTGGCCATCGTATTATTCGGCGAGACCAGCAACTTGGCCGTGAAGCTCGTGGGCACGGCGGTTATCACCGTGGGCACGTTCCTGATGATTGAAAAGAAGCAAAGCGACGGCGTTGCACAAAGCAAGGCGTGGCTTGTTTACGCCATCGGTGCGGCGGTGTTTGCGGCGCTGACTTCGGTGCTTGCGAAGGTTGGTATTGAGGGTGTGGAGTCGAATTTGGCCACAGCCATTCGCACGTGCGTGGTGCTGCTTATGGCATGGCTTATCGTTATCGGCAAGGGCAAGTTGTCGCAGGTGCGTATGGTCAAGCTGAGCGAGCTGGGCTTTCTGGTGGCATCGGGTCTGGCGACAGGCGCGTCGTGGTTGTTGTACTACTGCGCCATCGCCTCGGGTCAGGTGAGCGTTGTCGTGCAAATTGACAAGCTGTCGATTCTTGTTTCGATCGCGTTTGCGTGGCTTGTGTTCAAAGAGAGACTTTCGAGGCGAAGTGCCTTCGGCTTGGCGCTTATCGTGCTCGGCACCGCCGCCATGGCCTGGTGGGTATGAGTTCGGTTCGATTTCCGCAAATAAAGGCGGCCCCAATCGGCGAGGTGAATCGCAAGGCGCGGCTGGAGTGTTGTGCATTGTTGGTGTACCCCATCGACCAGGGTCGATGGGGTAGAAGCTCATTCTCGGTTAGAATCTCAGCGCTTCGGGGTTCAGGCAATCCATTGGGCGCATGCCGCTTACCACGTCGATTGCGGCTTGCATGGCGCGGCGGCGCAGCTCTTCGCCCGATTCCTCCGACCAGTAGGCCGAATGGGGCGAGAGTACCGTATGCGGGGCCGCCAGTAGTGGGTGGTCGAAATCGACCGGCTCGCCTTCGAACACGTCGATGCCCGCGCCCCAGAGTTTGCCTGCCTGCAATGCCTCGGCGAGCGCCACGGTGTCGATAACGGCCCCGCGCGAGGTATTTACGACGATGGCACTCGGCTTCATGAGCGAAATCGCCTGCGCGTCGAGCATGTGGTGCGTGTCGGGCGTAAGCGCCGTGTGAAAACTCGCCACATCGGCGCGGCGCAGCAACTCTTCGTATTCCAGAATCTCGTAGCCTTCGGGCGTGCGACGGCCTGGTTTCAATGAGCGCGACGTGCACACCACGCGAAAGCCCAAGCCGGCGGCTTTGCGCGCGGTAGCGCGGCCGATTTCGCCCATGCCGACTACGCCGAACGTGCGCCCATAAACCTGGCCGAGCGGGCGGTGACGCGCGTAATCCCAAACGCCCGCGCGCATGTCGGCGTCGGTTTCGTTTATGCGTCGCAGCACGCACAGTGCGAGCGCGATGGCATGGTCACTCACCACTTCAGTGCCATAGCCCGGCACCACGCATACGGCGGTCTTGTTCGCAGTGGCCGCCGGCACGTCAATCGTGTCGAACCCGATACCCGTGCGACTTACTACTTTCAAGTTCGGCAGTGCTGCGAATACTTCGGGCGTGTATTCGCCGTACGACGTCACCGCGCCATCGGCGTCGGCCGCGTTGCGAATGATCGCTTCGGGATTGCGCTCCTCAAACACTTCGATATCAATCCCCGCTTCGTGCGCCATCGCACGCTCGAAGTCGTTGTTCTCGAAATCGGAATCGGTAATCACGATTTTCGGCATGGCAGGTTTCCTTTCGGCGGGCTTTTCCTCATTCCCGTTGATTGTATGCCGTGTTGGGTATGTGCGGGCGTGATGTTTCCCATCGAACCGCGATATGCGCAGAGAGTTTTCCTGTTTTGCGAAGACTAGGCTTTCCTGGGCTCATGAACAGGACTTGGGCCGTTTCGTCGTTGCCCCGCGTCATAAGCCGAAATCACCTGCGCGCATCGCGATTCCGGGAATGGCGTACAATGCTGCCCATCGAAAACCACGATAAGGAATGCCATGGATCCCAGTTTTTACGATTACCTTTACAACGGTTACACGGGTGAGTTTCAGCTGATGGGCGCGCTGTACCGCAATGGGCTCGACGCGCTGCGCCCGCCGGCAGATATGGGCGTCGATGTGGTGTCAGTGAACCTGAAGGGCCAGCTCGAAGACCCGGCCACGCCACCCGAAACATTCATGTTCCAGGTGAAAACCGCCGTCACCACCATTCAGGAGCCGCAAAAAGGTCATCGCGGCTTTACGTCGGTGACGTTCATGCTAAGGGAAAACGAAATCGACATGCTGAGTGCGGCACGGACCCGCGCGCTTGTGTGCTACGTCTATGACGACCGTGGCAGTATGCTGACCGACGCATACGAGAGTCCGTTCATATGCTTTTGGATCGATGGCGAGCACCTGGGTCAGCTGCGCGAGGCCCGCGCATTCACGCCGACGAGCAACGGTAAGCTCGCGATTACCTGTCAGCTGCGCGAGCCCGCCGATGAAAGCGGGCATTGGTACGCGTCGGTCGTCGACGAGAAATCCAGGACCGTCGACGGGGGCTATTTGGGGTCGCTCGATGCCGACGGCAACATGAAAGATTCCCCCGACGGCGCCGACCATTACAGCATTCGCGGCTTTCTGGAATATGTACGCGGGGCGAAAGACGATGCGCTTCAAAGCGAAGAACCGGTTGAATTGCCCTGGTAGGAAAGCCTTTCTGTGGCTCTGGATGGGGGCATCGCCTAGGGCCGTTTTATGCTGCGGAGCGAGATTTCGGGGTTTCGTCTGCCTGAGCGCCGTCAAGGCCACGCAGATCGAGCTCGTCGGACTCATCGAACTCTTCGAAGTCGTACCATTCCGGCTCGTCGTCGGCGTTGGGAGACGTGGCGAGTTTAACGGTCGGAAGGGGCTCGGGTTTGTGCTCGTTCTTCGCTGCATGCGTTGTTTCGGCCAGCGTTGTGAGTTCGGGGTAGCGCGGGTGCTCCTCCAGGCGATAGGCTCGCTCCATGCGCCCGCGTTGGCCGCGCACGAATACCCACCATTGGCCAGCAGGCGTTTCGAGCAGCGTGCTGGCTGTTTTGTTTGCGCGCGTTGCGAAATAACTCGCGGTGCGCTCGTCTTGGAAGGCGAGCACGAGCTGGGCATCGCAGTTACCGATGATCGAATTCGCCGTGGGTTCGCCGTAGCGCGCCTCAAGCTGGCTTACCGTTTGGCAGATGATGGTGGCGCAAATCTCGCGGCTGCGGATGACCGACAGCATGTCGTCAATATGCGGCAGGCTCAGGTTTGCGAAATCGTCGAGCATGAAGCGCACGGGCACCGGCAGGCGATGGTCGGCATAATCGTGGTCGGCCGAATCGATGAGCGTGCTGAAAGCCTGCTGCACGAACATGTTCGTGAGTTTCGCTAGGCTGTGGTCGGTGTCGCTCATTGCGACGAACAGTGCCCGCTTCGTGCGGCCGAATTCGCGAAAGTCAATCTGCGGTTGGCGCTTGCCAACGTCGATTGCCTCGGGGAATCCGAATGGCATGAGGTTTACCGCGATGATGCCCAGAATGCTCGAGTGCATTTTTTCTGCTCCGCAGGTGATCTTCGTGCGGCGGTAGAGCGAAGGCGCGAAGGCGGCGGGTTCGTTTGCTTCGAGTTGGGCGAATAATGAATCCGCTTTGCCAGCGCATGCTGCTTCGAACACGCGCAGCACCGAAGCCATGGTCCATTCGCTGCTCGGCATGGCTTCGAATACATAGGTAATGTACGCCGTAAGGTAGCTGGCTGCCGCTTGTGGCCAGAAGGGGTCGGTGTCGTGGTCCTCGATAGGACAGATAGCCGACGCGATGGCGATGATATCTTGCTGCATGGGCTCGCCGTCGCGGTTAAAGCGTACATGACGCAGTGGGTTGTAGCCCGAAGTTCCGCTCATGGTGGTGAAATCGAGCCGGTCGACCTCGTAACCTTGCTCGCGCAAGAACGGGCCCATCTCGCAGTACAGCGAGCCCTTGCAGTCGAGCACGATGTAGGAGCCGTGGCACTGCATGAGGTTCGGCTTCACATGGTGGCGCGTTTTGCCGCCGCCCGAGCAGCCGAGTACCAGCACGTTGTTGTTCAGGCCGCTTTGCCACGTGTCGGTTTCAAAGCTCGTGGTGGCGGTGAGCAGAGTGCGCCCGCGGTAAGCGCGGCGCGGGTCGCAGGTGTCGGCGTAATTGGCGAGGGCGCAGTTTTCGGCGGCATCGGTGGAACGGATGCTGTCTGCGGTGGTCGCGGATTCGACGCGGGTTTCAAATTCGGCGATTTTCACGAAATATCTCCTTGGGATGCGAAGTGCTTACGGGTGGGGAAGAAGAGGCTGGCAGTCCTGCGCGCGGGCGGTGCGCGCTGCTACAGTTCCCGGATTATGCGATCTGCCAAATGTGCCTGCACTGCTTCTTCGGCTTCGAAGTAGGTGTCGCGCGCCGTGAGCTCGAACACGCGCTCGATTGGCATGCCGGTATGCTCGGCGATTACTTGCGCGGTGATGTCGCGGATGCGCATCAAATCATCGGCGCGCGCCTTCACCGAAAGGGCGCTTCCGCCAAGGCCGCCGCCGATGAGTGGGTCGTGGATCATCACACGGCTGTGCGGCAGCATGTCGCGCGTATCGCCGGCTACGAACAGCAGTGCGGCCATGCTTGCCGCAAGCCCCAGGCACACGGTGCGCACGGGGCAGCTCACGGCGCACATCACGTCGTAGAGCGCCAGGCCCGATTGCACTTCGCCGCCTGGGCTGTTTATGAACAACGTGACGGGCGCTTCGGCGTCGGCGCGCTGCAGGTGCAGCAGGCCGCGAATCACGTTTGCACACGATTCGGCATCGACTGGGCCTGTAAGTTCGAGCTCGCGGGCGGCGAGCATTTCGTCGCGGATATCGAGTCGCTGAAGGCCGAGTGCTGTTTCTTCAAGAATTTGGGGTGCATAGACAAAAGCGGGCATAGCCGTCCTTTCAACGGGCGCAAAAAGCGCAGATACCTATTGCGAACTGGGGATATATGCGCAAAAGAGCGCACGAAACCCTAGAGTTCGCATACCATTTCTCGTATTCGGTTGTGGTAGGAAAATGACCTGCATGTAACACGCCGCGGCATAGAGCGCCGCACAAGCAAGGGTTGCCGTTGCATCCCCCATGCGGGTTTCAAAAAAAGAGGGGCTAGCCGCCCCGACGGGTGCGATTCGCACTATAACACGCTGGATGAAGGGCTGGCAAGAAAAAATAGCACAGGCGTTCGAAAAAGTATCCCTATCAGGTATTTTATTGGGTATTTCGGCATAGAAAGCCGCCTGGGATATAATCGACCGCGTTTTTATCCCGAAAGTGGGACGGTTTCCTCGGAGGCAACCGTCCCACTTCGGCGCCTCAATAGAAAGGATCCCTGTGGCATCGCTTTCCGACCACATTGCCTCGCGTCGCACGTTCGCGATTATTTCGCACCCTGACGCCGGCAAAACCACGCTTACTGAAAAGCTGCTGCTCTACACCGGCAGCATCCAGACCGCCGGCTCGGTGAAGGGCAAATCCAGCTCGAAGCACGCCGTTTCAGACTGGATGGATATCGAGAAAGAGCGCGGCATTTCGGTCACGTCGTCGGTGTTGCAGTTCACTTACGACGGTTGTTGCGTGAATATCCTCGATACCCCTGGTCACCAGGACTTTTCGGAAGATACGTATCGTACGCTCATGGCTGCCGACGCGGCCGTCATGGTGATTGATGCCGCGAAAGGCGTCGAGGCGCAAACGAAGAAGCTCTTCAAGGTGTGCACGCTGCGCCATATTCCCATCTTCACGTTCGTGAACAAGCTCGATCGAGAGGCGCGCGACCCGTTCGAACTCATGGAGGAGATTGAGTCGGTGCTCGGCATTGGCACGTACCCCATGAATTGGCCGATTGGCTGCGGGCAGAACTTCCGCGGTGTGTTCGATCGCCAAACGCGCCGCGTGATCGCGTTCGAAGGCGATGGACATGCGAACGCCACGAAGAAGGTCGCCGAAATTGAGGCCGAGCTCGGCGCTTCCGAGCTCGGTGAGCTCATCGGCGAGGCGAACCACGAAAATCTGATGGACGATATTGAGCTGCTCGACGGCGCGGGCGATGAGCTGAACCTGGATGCCGTGCGCGTCGGCAAGCTTTCGCCGGTTTTTTTCGGTTCGGCGCTTACAAACTTCGGTGTGGAGCCGTTTCTCAAAGAATTCCTGCGCTTGGCGCCGAGCCCGCTGCCGTATACCGACACGCTCACCGGCGAGCCTGTTGAACCGCAACGCGACGAGTTCAGTGGCTTCGTGTTCAAAATCCAAGCGAACATGGACAAGAACCATCGCGATCGCATCGCGTTCATGCGCATTTGCTCGGGCAAATTCGAGCGCGGCATGGAGGCATTTCATGTGCAGGGCGCCAAAAGGCTCAAACTCGCCACGGGCACGTCGCTGATGGCCGACGATCGCGCCATTGTCGATGAGGCGTACGCGGGCGACATCGTGGGCCTGTTCGACCCGGGCATTTTCAGCATTGGCGACACGGTGTGCACGGGCAAAACGCGCGTGCAGTTTCCCGAGATTCCCACGTTCGCGCCCGAAATGTTCAGCCGCATCACACAGGTGAACACGCTCAAGCGCAAGCAGTTCGTGAAGGGCATGGAAGAACTTGCGCAGGAAGGTGCGATTCAAATTTTCCGAGAGCCGGGTTTCGGCATGGAGAGCGTGATCGTCGGTGTCGTCGGTGTGCTGCAGCTCGAGGTTTTGGAGCAGCGCCTGAAAACCGAATACGGCGTCGAAGTGCGCCGTACGGGTTTGCCGTACACCGACGTGCGCTGGATCAAAACCGACCCAAAGACGTTCGAGTTCTCGAGTCTGAACCTTACGCGCGACACGCTGAAAGTCGAAGACATGCGTGGGCGTCGTTTGCTGCTGTTCACAAGCCCGTGGAACGTGAATTGGGCCGTGGAGAAAAACCCCGATATCGAGCTTTCCGAAGTAGGCAACTGGGAAGCGTAACCGCGGTGAGTTGAGCCGCAGGCCGTTGGGCGTACTGCGTGGCTGAAAATATGGTGCTTCAGGTGACTGAACTCGGTCTTGCTTCGTGCGTCGTCTCGCGCGGATCGGAAACGTTCGCCACGCCAGAGGGTGTGCACATTGCTCGCGAGTGGGATGTTCCTGAAAGCTACGAATGCATGTGTTTCGTGATTCTGGGGCATCGCGCTGGCGAAGCCCCGCGCCGCAAGCCGCGTAAGCCCGGCCGCGTGCTTGTGGCGGAATAGCATGAGGGCACACCTGGGCTAGGGGCTGTCTATCGATTCATTCCGCTTGCGACGAAGTTGCGCATCCTCATTGGCGATTTTGTGTGTGCTGAACTCGTGCGTTGCTTTCTCGTTACAATACGAGCCTCCCACATGCGCCTTTTGGCGACAATTGAAGAATTTGCATTCCACCCGGGGTTGCCTGGGTGGAATTTTTCTGTCTCCCTTGGGGTAGGCTGGGCGCGTGGCGGGCGAATGGGCAGACACCGAAAAGAATCGCAGGCCATGCAGCACGACAAAATCAAACCGATCCTGTTCAGTATTATCAAGCATTCGAGCAAGAAAGAATTGCGCGAACAGCTGCCGAAAGACATCGTTTCGGGTGTCGTGGTGGCCATCGTTGCGCTGCCGCTTTCCATTGCGTTGGCGATCGCCTCGGGAGTTGGGCCCGAGCAGGGGCTTTATACCGCTATCGTCGCCGGTTTTCTAATTGCGCTGTTCGGTGGGTCGCGCGTGCAGATTTCTGGCCCTACGGCGGCGTTTGCGACCATCGTCGCCGGCATCGTGGCGACTGACGGGCTTGATGGGCTGGTTGCGGCAACGCTCATCGCTGGCGTGCTGCTGGTGCTCATGGGGCTGTTCAAATTGGGCACGCTCATCCGTTTCGTGCCGTATACCATCACCACGGGTTTCACGGCGGGCATAGCGGTGACTATCGTCATTGGCCAGCTGAAAGACCTTTTCGGGCTTACGTATCCAGCGGGCACTACTACGGTGGAGACGGCAGACAAACTTATCGCGCTCGCGGCCAATATTGGCACTTTCAATTGGCAGGCAGCCGTGGTGGGCGCGGTATGCTTGGCGATTCTTATCGTATGGCCGCGCCTCGGCGGTCTCGCTGCGAAGATTCCCGGTTCGCTTATTGCGGTCATCGTCGGCATGGCTATGGTGCCGTTATTCGGCATGGATGTGAACACCATCGGCGATTTGTATACCATCAATGCGGGTTTGCCCGAATTCCATGTGCCGCAGCTTTCGCTCGATTTGCTGCGCGATGAGCTGGCCAACGGCATCACAATCGCTATTCTTGCCGCCATCGAATCGCTTCTGTCGTGCGTCGTTGCGGACTCGATGATCAGCTCCCATCATCGTTGCAACATGGAGCTTGTGGCTCAGGGCGTGGGCAATATGGGTTCGGTGCTTTTCGGCGGCATTCCGGCCACGGGAGCTATCGCTCGCACGGCGGCCAACGTGAAAAGTGGCGGGCGCACGCCCGTTGCTGGCATGGTTCACGCTGTGGTGTTGCTTGCGGTTCTCGTGTTCCTTATGCCGTACGCCGCGCTTATCCCCATGCCTACCATTGCGGCCATTTTGCTGCAGGTCGCCTACAACATGAGTGGTTGGCGCAATTTCGTGCATCTGTGCCGCACGGCCTCAAAAGGCGCCGTTTCCGCACTGTTGCTCACCTTCGCGCTCACAATCGTGTTCGACCTGGTGACGGCGATTGCCGTTGGAATGCTCATCACGGTGGTGCTGTTCATGAAGATGGTTTCCGAGGAAACCGAGGTGAAGGGTTGGAAATACTACTGCGACGCCGATTCCGAGGTAACGCATCTGCGCGAGTTGCCGAAGAGCGTGCGAGTGTACGAAATCAACGGCCCCATGTTTTTCGGCATGACCGACCGCATCACCGATATTTCGGTGAAGGAGTTCACCAAATATCTGATTATCCGCATGCGCGGCGTGCCGTCGCTCGATTCATCGGGCATGAACGCGCTCGAGAATCTTTACGACTATTGCACGGAAAACGGCGTGAAGCTGATCTTCAGCCATGCAAATGAGCAGCCGATGAAGACTATGCGCCGTGCCGGCTTCGTTGACTTGGTGGGCGAGGAACATTTTCGTCCGAATATCGATGACGCCATTGCCCACGCGCGCGATTTGCTCGCCGCCGAGGATGCCAACAAAGCCGAAAAGGCTGCATAGAATCGCTTTAAGGGGTCTTAGGGCCCCTTTCTTGCGTCTTCGAATCTCAGCCGCAATCCTAGCTCGCGAATCCCATGCCTTGCGTGTACCATGCGGCGACCCGTTCGGGCGCCTCGCTCGCTCCGCGTTCGAACCACCACGAAACCGTGTGCGAAAACGAACTCACACATAGCACAAGCATCAAGTCGGCCGGCATACCTTCGGGCGTTGCCGGGCCGCTCTTTTCGAACAGTACGTTGAGTTGCTGCTCGAAGTACCTGGTGAAATACGGTTCGCCTTCACGTACGAGCTTGCCGCACACGCCGCTGTGCGTGTCGCGCATGTGGTAGAGCAGGTGCGCCAGCTTGCCTTCCAAGCTTTCGGTTACGAGATTCGGGTGCGTCACGCAATACTCGTTTACGCCTTCGAAAATATGGTCAAACATTTCACGGCACATTTCGCGCAGCAGGTCGTCTTTCGTCTCGAAGTGCGCGTAGAAGGTCGATCGCCCGATATCGGCGCGCTCGATGATCTCTGCCACCGTTACGGCACTGTAGTGTTCGCTCGCCATCAGGCTCTCGAACGCATCGTAGATCGATTTGCGCGTTTTCCTCTGACGTCGGTCCATGAATGTTCCCTTTCGAACAATCGCGCCGAAATGTTCGGTATCTGCCAAGTGACGGCGCTTGTGTGTTGCCCATGTTGAACACTCTGCATTATACCGAACTATATGTTCGGTAATGAAATGCATGTTGCGGAAGAGAGAGTTATGGAAAGCCTAAAACCGTTGTTCGAGCCCCTCGAACGAATACTGGAATGGGGTGGCGCGAAGAAAGATATGGTGTTTATCGCGGTGTCGGCCGTCGCGCTTGTTATGAGTTTTTGCGTGCCCGATTTGCCCGTCGATCCTGCGTGGGTAGCCGTGCTGCTGTGTGGCGCGCCCATCGTGATTGAAGCATTTATTGCGCTCGTGACGGAATTCGACGTCAAAGCCGACTTGTTGGTAAGCATCGCGCTTATCGCGTCGCTGGTCATCGGGCAATATTTTGCTGCGGGCGAGGTCGCGGTCATTATGCAGCTCGGCGGTTTGCTCGAAGAGCTTACCGTGGCGCGCGCTCAGCGAGGGATCAAAAAACTCGTCGAGCTTACGCCGCGTACGGCTCGGGTGGTGCGGGAAAACGGAGTCGAGGAAGAGGTCGCCGCCGACGATGTTGAACTCGGCCAAATAGTGCGCGTGCTGCCGGGCGAGGCCGTGCCGGTCGATGGCGTGATCGTGTCTGGTGCGACAAGCATCGATGAGTCGGCGGTTACGGGTGAGCCCATGCCTGTCGATAAACAGCCGGGTTGCGAGGTCTCGTCGGGCACGACGAACCAATTCGGCGCGATCGACGTGCGTGCGACGCGCGTGGGACAAGATAGCTCCATCCAACGCATGGCGCGCCTTGTGCAAAGCGCCGATGCCGGCAAGGCGAAAATCGTGCGCCTTGCCGACCGTTGGGCCACGTGGATTGTGGTAGGCGCGCTTGCGTCGGCAGTGGGGGTGTATCTGGTCACGGGCGAAATCTTGCGCGCGGTCACGGTGCTCGTCGTATTCTGCCCGTGCTCGCTTGTGCTTGCCACTCCCACGGCGATTGTCGCGGCCATCGGCAATGCGACCAAGCATGGCTTCCTCGTGAAAGAGGGCGACGCGCTCGAACGTTTGGCGAAGGTGAAGTGCGTGGCGTTCGATAAGACGGGCACCATCACCGAAGGCGAGCCGCGCGTGGCGGCGCTTGTGCCCTGCGAGGGAGCGCTTCGCGGTCGCGACGAGCTATATTCCCTGGTTGCCACGGCTGAGGCGCGCAGCGAGCACCCCTTGGGGCGCGCTATCGTGTCAAGTGCGAAAGCTGACGGCGTCGCGGTCGGCGAGCCGTCCGAATTTGATATGAAGCCTGGCCTCGGTGTATCGGCTCTGGTTTGTGGTGTGCGCGTGACTGTCGGCAACGAGGCGCTTATGGCGCAGATCGGGCTGGACGCTTCGTCGTGGAATGCTTCCGAAATCGAGGCTTTGCGCAATTCGGGCGACACGGTGACGTTCGTTGCGGTCGACGGTGAACCTGCGGGCATTGTCGCGCTGTCCGATACGGTGCGGCGCGAATCGAGGCGAACGGTGCGCGAGCTGCGTGAGGCGGGCGTTGAGCCTGTTCTTTTGACCGGCGACAACGAAGCGGCCGCGCAAACCGTTGCGAATATGGTTGGCATCAAGGGGTTCGAGGCCTCGTGCAAGCCTGAAGACAAGATGGGGTTCATTGGGCAATGTGAGGCCAAGGGCGCGCGTTGCGCCATGATTGGCGATGGCATCAACGATGCGCCTGCGCTCAAGCGTGCCTATGTTGGCGTGGCTGTTGGCGGTGTGGGCAACGATATTGCTATCGAGGCCGCCGACATTGCCATCGTGAGCGGGGGTATATCGGAAGTACCGCACCTCGTCGCCCTCGCGCAGCACATGATGCGCGTGATTAAAGCGAACCTCACGTTCTCAATGGCACTTAATTTCGTGGCGATTGTCTTGGCCTTCCTCGCTGTACTTGACCCGGTTTCTGGAGCTCTCGTGCACAATTGCGGCAGCGTGTTCGTCATCGTGAATTCAGCGTTTCTTCTGAAGTGGGCGAAGAGGTAGGGTGAAGTACTGAATTGGCGTGGGTTTGGGGTTGGGGTCTTGGTGTGGAGGGGGACCGGAAAAGAGTCTGGCGGAACTCGTAGATGTCAACGTATCTGCAGGTTTTTATCGGGAATCGCCTGATTATACGGGCGTTTTTGCTTCCCTTAGCAGCATTCGGATGGACGCGATTGGGCATTGGCGCGTCGTTTTGATTCGTCAGAGTTGCAATCGATGGGAAATAGGATTGGCGTCGTACGCGTAGCTTTGCGCCGGCCGAGCAACGTCCTTATGTCAATTGGGAAATAAACCGCGCCCCGCGATGGTTTGCCGTGCGTACCCCGTAGTATCATCGCAACAGCGATACGCGGGCATAGGGCTCGCGTGTGATCCAGAGGGGGATTCGCATGTCAAAATACGCTGGAACTCAAACCGAGAAAAATCTGCAGGCCGCTTTCGCTGGCGAATCGCAGGCAACCAACAAATACACGTATTTCGCCTCGGTCGCAAAGAAAGAGGGCTACGAGCAAATCGCCGAAATCTTCCGCAAGACGTCGGCCAACGAGCAATATCACGCCAAGATGTGGCTGCGCGAGCTTGAGGGCATCGGTTCGACGGCCGAAAACCTCGCCGCTGCCGCCGATGGCGAGAACTTCGAGTGGACCGATATGTACGATGAGTTCGCAAAGACCGCCGAGGAAGAAGGGTTTTCGGAGCTTGCCGAGAAGTTCCGCCAGGTTGGCGCCATCGAGAAGCACCACGAGGAGCGCTATCGTGCGCTGCTGCACAACGTTGAAACTGCCGCTGTGTTTGAAAAGAGCGAAGTCAAAGTCTGGGAATGCCGCAACTGCGGTCACATCGTCGTTGGTACGAAGGCGCCCGACGTGTGTCCCGTGTGCAATCACCCGCAGGCCTATTTCGAGATTACGGCCGAGAATTTCTAGGAATTAGATTTTCGTGCGAATGCAAACGAAGGGAGCCGCCTGCGGGTGGCTCCCTTCGCGTATAGAGCGGTGGCTACTATGAATATATGCGCCGGAAATTACGCCGAAGGGATGGCTTCGTGCGCTTCCTCGGGCCATCGTTTGCGCGCTCATCGAAGTGCGGGGCTCTAAAGTTTCTCCAGCAATTCTCGGTGCGTTACTTTTCAGGCCACACGAACTCGGCCGCACCCGCTTCGCCGCCGTCTATGAGCAAGTTTTGCCCCGTCATGAAACGGTTTGTCACACCCACGAAGTAAATCCATTCGGCAATCTCTTCGGGCGTAGCCCAACGTTTGAGGGGGGTAAGCTCCATAATGCGGCTCCATAGGGCCTCGTCTTCCATAACGGGGCCATTGAGCTCGGTGGTCACGCCGCCTGGGTCGATGCTATTGCAAATCGCTTGCGGCGCTAAGCGGTTCGCGAGGTTTTTCGTGTAGGCGAGAATCCCGCCTTTGCTGGCAGCATATTCGGGGAATTCGGAACCGGTATGGCCGGCCGCCGACCCCACGTTGATCACCGAGCGAATTTCGTTCGTTGGCTTGCTGGCGGGAAAATCGCCGTTGAACGCATACGCTTCGGCAATGTTAATCGCTCCTTGCAGATTGACGGCAATGTCTTCGCCGTTTTGCACGCCTGCGTTGTTCACGATAACGTGAGGCTTGATATGCCTGGGAAATGCGCTTTTGTTCCTAACGTCGACGATATAGTGCTCATATTCGTCGTTTTGGATGTTCGCTTCGGCAATATCGAATCCCACGACATGCCATCCTCGCTGCAGGAAAAGCTCTGCCGTTGCTTGCCCGATACCGCTTGAGGCCCCCGTGATGAGCGCAATCATCGGGCGGTTTTCTGAATGCCGTTGCGCTTGAGGTACGCGCTTCCGACGTTTTCGCGTTCCCAGCCGCATACAACCTTGTATCCAACGGGGCTTAACAGGATTTCGCACAAAAGCTCAGCGATGGCGCCGGTGAACGAGCAGGTAAGCACTTGGATCCATGTCCAACCGAAGAATACGTGCGATACCACGATGGCGAAAATCAAGTTGTCGACGAACTGCGCGATGCCCGTGGAAATATAGGAGCGCTTGGCGAACGCCCTGAACGTATTGCTGGTAGACAGGCGCCCGATTGCGACGTTGAGCAGCGAATTCACGGTCGATGAGCACAGCATGGCGAGTGAACTGCCCAAAACTACGTACCACGTGCCGCCGATGGTGGCATTCAACGCGTCGTTCACTTCTATCATGCCCGTGTCGTAGTAGGCGCCCCACATACCGGGGGTGAGGCTCAAAAGCCAGAAGAACAGGCATACGGCGAGATTTACGGCGAGCGCCAAGATAGAGATTTTGATAGATGCCTTCGCTCCAAAGCGCTTGCAAATCATGTCCATGCACAAAAACGAAACCCAGCTTACGGCAAAGCCGCAATCGAGTGCGAGCCATGGCGTGGATAGCAGCTCTTTGTTCGCCATGAGATTCATGAGGATGACGCTCACGATGAAGATAGTGACTACCGGGGCCGGGATGCTCCTCAGCAGGACTTTATAGTCTTCCAGAAAGTTGCGTACCATGTGTTCTCCTTTGGTTTTAGGTTTTACAAGCAGGATTTCGGACCCGAACTGCTTGGGGCTTGCCGTCTTTTCGCAAGCGCCGCACGACATAATAACGCCGTGTTGCCTTTGGCGCGAGGGGCTTTTGCAAACTTCAAGATTCCATGGAAGCGTTCATGGTTTGCGGATTGTTTGATTTCTTGGGCGCTTATCGGTTTCGGGTTTGCGACCGGCGATCCGAACGGGGCCTTGCTTCTTGTTCTTTCGTGGGCTTTTGGGCGCTCGGGGGTGGCCTCGGGTACAATTCCACTTCGCAATTGATTCCCATGCATGCGGAAGGTTGAGCCGTTTATGTTGATAGAAGCGTTGAAAGCGCTGCTCATTGGCCTGGTCGAAGGTATTACCGAATGGCTTCCTATTTCATCGACGGGACACATGATCCTCGTCGACGAATTCGTGAAGCTTCAGGTGTCCGATTCGTTTCTCGCGCTGTTTCTTGTCGTTATTCAGATCGGCGCGATTATGGCCGTCATCATCTTGTATTTCCACAAGCTTAACCCGTTTTCTCCTACGAAAACCGCTGATGAACGCCGGGGAACGTGGCGTTTGTGGGGCATGGTCGTTGTGGGGTGCATGCCTGCGGCCATATTTGGTTTTGCGCTCGACGATTTCATGAACGAACATTTCTACAACAAAGTTACCGTTGCTGCGATGCTCATTTTGTACGGCATCGTTTTCATCGTGCTTGAGCGCCGCAATCGTCGTCGCTTTAGCGAGGCTTTGGCCCAGGTGGAAGCTCCGCGTGGCCGCCACGCTCGCATAAGCGAGGGCGCCGCAGAAGAGCAAGCCGAGCAGATGCTTTTCAAAGTGACCGATGTCGACGAAATCGACTGGAAAACGGCGCTGAAAATCGGCTTCTTCCAATGCCTGGCCATGGTTCCTGGCACGTCGCGATCGGGCGCTACCATCATTGGCGGCATGCTTACCGGCTGCTCGCGCACTGCGGCGACCGAGTTCACGTTCTTCTTGGCCATTCCCGTCATGCTTGGCTGGGGCTTGGTGAAAGTCGTGAAATTCATACTCGCCGGCGTGGCCATGACCCAAATCGAAATCGTGGTGCTGGTTGTGGGCATCGTCACGGCGTTTGTGATGTCGGTCATCTCGATTAAATTCCTTATGGGCTACATCAAGAAGAACGATTTCACCGCATTCGGCGTCTATCGCATCGTTGTGGGAGCGCTCGTTTTGGGCTATTTCGCCTTCGAAACCATGGAGATGCTGCCGTAACGGCGCTTCCTCTGAATTCGATGGTCGCTTTTCCGGAGCGGGCGTCGTAGTATTTGCATGATATGACCTGTGGTTTGGCGGCGTCGTGTTCCGCCTGCGTCATAAGGCACGCCCGAAACGTTGTGCCGACGCGGGCGGGTGCGGCGCCGCCAAACGGACGTAAGGAATAGTATGACCAGCATCGACATCGATTCCCTCAATCCCGCGCAACGTGAGGCTGTGCTGTGCACTGAAGGCCCTTTGCTCGTGCTCGCAGGTGCCGGATCAGGAAAAACGCGTGTGCTTACATACCGGATTGCTCACATGCTGGCCGACAATGGCGTGCAGCCGTGGGAGATTCTCGCCATCACATTCACCAACAAGGCTGCTGCCGAGATGCGCGAGCGCCTTGGACGCCTTGTGGGGCCGGCTGCGCGCGGTATGTGGGTGTCGACGTTTCACAGCATGTGCGTGCGCATTCTGCGCGTCGATTGCGAGCGCCTTGGTTTTAACAAGGGCTTCACGATTTATGACGACGACGATTCGAAACGCTTGGTGAAAGATATCTATGCCGAGCTCGATTTGGATCCTAAACGCTGGCCGATAAACGGAATCCGCAATCGCATATCGTCGGCGAAAAATGAACTGATTACTCCCGGTGAATTCGCCAAGCAGGCAAGCGGGGATCCCGCTTCGAAGATAGCTGCTCGCGTGTACGAAAAACTGCAGCAGCGTTTGAAGGCCGCGAATGCCTTCGATTTTGACGATTTGCTTTTATATACGCACCTGCTTTTGAAAAACCATGCCGATGTGCTGGATGCCTATCAAAACCGATTTCGCTATTTGTTGGTGGACGAATATCAAGACACGAATAAGGCGCAATACGAAATAACGAAGCTTCTGGCCGCGAAAAACCGCAACATCATGGTGGTAGGCGACGACGACCAGTCCATTTACAGTTGGCGCGGCGCCGATATTCGCAATATCTTGGAGTTCGAAAACGATTACCCGAATTGCAAAACGGTGAAGCTTGAAGAAAACTATCGCTCCACGGGTAATATTTTGAATGCGGCGAACGCTGTAGTACGTCACAACCAGCACCGCAAAGACAAGACGCTGCGTACCTCGCAACCCGATGGCGACAAGATTTACGTGTATGTTGCCTCTGACGAGCGCGATGAGGGGCGCTGGGTCGCCGGCGAGATCGACAAACGTCGCGCCGAGGGCTTTTCCTACGACGAGATGGCTGTGTTCTATCGCACGAATGCTCAATCGCGATCGCTCGAAGACATGATGCTGCGCGCTGGTGTGCCGTATAAAATCGTTGGCGGTACGCGATTTTTCGATCGCGCCGAGATTCGCGACGTGATGGCCTATCTCACCTTGCTCGTGAATCCTAACGACGACATCGCGGCCAAGCGCGTGATCAACACGCCGCGTCGCGGGGTCGGCAAAACTACCGTCGAATACATCGAACGAGCTGCGGCTATGGCAGGAATGCCGTTTATGCTGGCGGCCGAGCTGTGCGTGGCCGACGATAATTTGCAAATGCGAGCTCGCACGGCGCTCGGCGGTTTCGTGTCATTGATCGAAGAATGCCGCGGCTATGGCGGTGACCTGCGCAAAGTCATCGAAGCCGTTATTCAAAAATCGGGGCTTATTGCGGCTCTGGAAAACGAGAACACCGACGAGGCCCGTGGTCGGGTGGAAAACATCAAGGAATTCTTGTCGGTTGTCGAGGAATACGTGCAATCTCATCAAGATGACGAGGATGAACCCGATGTTCCCGAGGGTGAAGACTTGGCTGGCGTGCGCCAGTTGTCGCCCGATTCGCTGGCCGACTTCATCGAGTGGGTGCGCCTGCGAACCGACTTGGACTCTATGGCCGAGGACGATTCGGCCGTCACGCTGATGACGGTACATGCCAGCAAAGGTTTGGAATTCGACGTGGTCTTCGTGGCTGGCATGGAGGAAACGCTGTTCCCTCACTCGAATTCCTCGCAGGATGAATCGGGTTTGGAAGAAGAGCGTCGCCTGGCCTATGTTGCCATTACGCGCGCTCGTAAAAAGCTCTATCTTACGTGTGCGCAGTCGCGCACTATTTTCGGCGACACGGTGGCCAATCCCGTCTCGCGTTTCATCGGCGAGATCCCTGGGGAGTTGCGTCAGACCATCGGTTTAGGCTCTATGGGCTTTTCGGGCACGGGTTGGGAAAAGCGCGGCAGCCGTCGCGGCATTTCCGGCTCGGGCGTGGAGGCCGGTGGTGGACGCGTATTCGGTCAGTCGAGCGCGAACGTGGCTGCGCGTCGCAATTCGTCGCCGGGAGGGCGCACATTCGGAAGCGGCCAGGCGAGTCGTAGCGGGCAGTCGTTCGCCGATTTCACATCAAGCCACAGCGGCGCGTCTAGACGGGCGAGCGGCTTGCGTTCGCACGGCGGCTCGGGCAAAGTGCCCACGTACGTGCCCGAAGGCGGCTGGGGAGGCTCGACCACGGCACGCCCGGCGTCGGCCGGCAAGAAAGATGCCGCCCGCAACACATTTGCGGCGGGCGACACCATCGATCATAAGACGTTTGGTCGCGGCAAAGTGCTCAAGGTCGATGGCGATTCGCTCGTCATCAAATTCGCGCGCACCGGTCAAACGAAAACCCTGCTGAAAGACTATGCGCCAATCGTAAAGATCAACTAAAAGGAAAGAGCCCCTCGGGGCTCTTTCCTTTTAGCGATATGGATGCCGTTTCGGCTTATGCCGTGGCGAGCGCCTTGCCGGCCATGCGGCCGAACGTCGCGCAGCTGCCTGCGTTGAGGCCCGCGGCTTGGTTGGGGTAGGTGCCGGCGTATTTGCCGCCCAGGTCGTTGCCCACAACGCGCACGCCCTCGATGATGCTGCCGTCCTTGGCATAGGGCTGGAAGTCGTCGTTGCACACGATGCCGCTCGTGGTGCACAGCGTAAGGCCGCACGACTTCACGGTCGCGTAGAACGGCGCCGTGCGCAGCTCGGACAGGCGGAAGGCTTCCTTGCCGAAGTCGTTGTCGGCCTGCGCGTCGAAGTTCGCGTTCTGCTTCTCGCATTCGGCCAGGAAATCCTTTTTGGCATCACCCTCGAAGCCGAGTTTGCCGGCGAGTTCCTCGAGCGTGTCGGCTTTCACGATGAAGCCGGCCTCGATCAGGCCTTCCATCTCTTCGGCGACGTCGTTGAGCTGGCCGGGGTAGGCGTCGTGGTCGCCGCCTTCGTAATAGGTCAGCGTCGAGCAGCCCACGGTATGGAAGCGCTCAACGTCGGCCTGCCAGTTGCCGTCCCATACCTGGTGCCAGTAGCGCTTGCCCTCGGGGTATTTCGTCATGGTGCCCAGCACGAAGTCGTACGGCGTGCTCTCGTTGTGGAAGCGCTTGCCGTTCACGTCGACGCGCAGGAACGGCTGCGAGCTGAAGAAATAGTAGCCGTAGTCTTCGCCGCCGATGCGGTAGGGGTCGCCCGATTCCTGCTCGGCCGTCAAAAGGCAGCGGTTGAACGTCAGCGAGCTGGGCACGGCGTCCATCGTGGCGCCCGCCCACAGCAGGGCCTTGATGCCGTCGCCCGTGCAGTTCGGGAAGGCGTCGAGCGTGCCCAGGGTGGAATAGCGCTCGGGCTGCAGCGCCTTGTACATGTCCTCGTTGTACGCGTAGCCGCCCGTGCATACGATGACGCCCTTCGCGGCGTTCACGCGGATGTATTTGCCGTCGGCGTTCTTGGCGTAGAGGCCCTTGCACGTGCCGTTTTCAACAATCAGGCTCTGCATCGGCGTGCTGAAGCGAACCTCGCAGCCGCCGAAGCCCTCGATGTAGGCGTTCATGATATCAGCGACGTCGCCTTCACGGCTGGGATATTCGCCGTTGGTGCCGTGGCCGGTCGGCCATTCGTGGTAGCGCGTGCCCGAAGGCATGTTCCACTCGAGTTGCACCTCCATGCCGTTTTCGGCCAGCAGGTCGCAATACCAGTCGATCGCCTCGCCGGAATTCTCGGCCCATTCGCGCCACAGCTTCGTGTTGATCTGCCCGATGGCGTAGTGGTCGATGTCGTTGACGATGTCCATCACGTTGATGGCCGCCTTCTCGCCTTCGGCCTGCTGCAGCTTGGAGTTCACGGCGCCAAGCGCGGAAGAGCGCACGCTCGAGCCCGACGCGGCCTTCTCGATGAGCAGCGTCTTCGCACCGTTTTCGGCGGCGCTTGCCGCGGCGAAGTAGCCCGCGGTGCCCGCGCCCACGACGACGACCTCGAAGTCGAGCGTCTCAGCGCAATCGCTATCGGCGATCTTCGGCGCCTCGCCAAGCCAGTCGGCGGCCGCGTCGGCGGTCTTGCCCGCGGAGGCTTCCTCTTTCGAGCCGCTCTGCTTCGGCGTGCCGCAGCCTGCCATGCCCGCCATCGCGGCCAGGCCCATGGTGGCCGCCGCGCCCGTCAAAAACGAACGGCGATTCATTTCTGCTTTCATGATGCATCCCTTCCCGTGTGCGCCTGTCGGCGCGGTTCTTGCCGACTTCGGCGCAAGGCGAAAAGGGAGGGAGGGTGCCCCGCGCGAAGTCGAATGTCCGTGCGGCCCAGGCCGCGTTCGGATGCCCGCATCATCGCGCGCCGCTTGGCCGGAAACATCGCCCAAATGCTGTGTTTGATGGCGCCCCGCTCCGTTTTCACCTAGAATAGGTGAGGTTTTGAACTGGGGTTTCGTGCAATATGAAGAAAGCTCGCGCGCGAGGGAGGCGCGCATTTGGGGAGGAACCGCAACGGTGGCGTGCCCGCATGTTCGGGTTGCGCGGGCCCTTGCGGCTTGCCCGCATCGCAATGGAGGGTTTGCGTTTTGAGTTTGAACACTATCGTGGCGAAGGTCGAGCAATCGGTGCGGCCGCGCCATGTGGGCATCGGCTTCGTATGGGCCTGGATTTACTGCTCGTTTTCGACGTCGGCTTTGTTCGCGGGGCGCGAGGGTTCTTCGATCAACGCCGACCCGTCGTGGCTTTCGTCGGCCATCGCGGTAAGCGGCTGCCTGCTCGCGCTCGCGTTCGCGTGGCGGCGCGTCAGCATGGGGCGCCTTAGGGGGCTTGCCTGCGTTGGGGCCGCGCTTATGGCGGCGGGCACATTCGGAGCGGGCGCGTTCTCGCTGCCCGGGTGGGCAAGCGCCGTTTGCGGCGTCGCGAGCGGCGTGGGAAGCGCGGCGCTCATCTTGTTTTGGGGCGACGCCCTTTCGCGCATCGAGACTGAGCGCGTGGAAATCGCCATTCCCGCGGCGTCGGGCGTGATGCTCGCCTGCGTGTTCGTGTTTCCCTATATCCAGGGGCTTCCGGGCGTGCTCGGCGTGACGTCGCTGCCGCTGCTTTCGCTGCTGTGCCTGTTTCTCACCTGGGATGATATCGATGCGGGCCGCTATGAGCCTGAAGAAGGCCCCACGCCCGAAGGGGCTGCACGCGCGTCTTCGGCGCCGGCCTTAGTTCATGGGGCCGAGGGGCCCGCGCACACGTCGACCGGCGTCGGCGATTCCTGCGAGCGCGGCCGCCGTGCCGGGCGTTCGACGGCGGCCGGTTCGTATGTGTTTCTCGCCCGCATGTCCATCGTGCTTGCCGCGGCGTATTTCGCGATCGGCGTTACATCGGCCACGGGCGGTGCCACCGACGCGTTCCAAGATGCCTACGGGTTCGACGCCGGAACGTTCATAGGGTCGGTTTTCGGCATTGGACTGGCATTCTGGTTCATCTTCTTCTCGCCGCGCCTGAACGTTGCCGCGCTGCTCCGGTGGGTTTCGCCGCTTTTGGTGGTCGGCATGGCCGCTATGCCGTTTTCCGGCGTGCCGCCTGAATTCGTGGTGAGCGTCGCCGTTTCGGTGGCCGACACGGTGCTGCAGGTTATCGCGTTCTTGAGCTTGGTGAACCTTGTGCGCGCGAAGGTGTTTTCGCCGGCGTTCGCCATCGGCGTCGGCCAGGGCGCCATCCAGCTCGGCGTGCTTGCAGGCAACCTCTTCGGCAACTGGTCGCAAGCCGCGATTGCGGCGGGAGCTTTCGGGTCGTGGGTCGTTTCGCTGTTCGCGATCTGCGTGCTGTCGGTCGCCATGGCCGCTGCGCCCTCCGATCGCCACATGGGCGGCTTGGGCTTTCGCGAAAGCGGCGATGCGAGCGCCGCGCCCATCCGCATCGCGCAGCCCCCGAGCGCCGCGCCCGTTTGCGGTGCGACGCCTGCGCGCGCCGCAAACCCTGCGGCGCCTCTTGCGCAGGTCGGCTCGCAAGGCCAAGCCAATCCGCAAGATTTTCGCCCTGCGAACGAGCCAGTCTCGCCTGTGCAGGAATCGCTCGACGCGAAGGTCGCGCGCATCGCCGCGGCCGGCGGGCTTTCGGCGCGCGAGACCGAAGTGCTCGGCTACCTCGCCCGCGGCAGGTCGCAGCCCTATATCCGCGACGAGCTCGTGCTTTCGAAAAACACCGTCGCCAGCCACGTGAAGCACATCTACCAAAAACTCGACGTGCATAGCCGCCAAGAACTCCTCGACCTGTTCGCGTAGACCTCGCGCCTGGCATCTCTGGCAAGAAATCGACTTGCAGCGCAGCTTCGCCCGCGGCCCGCTCTCATTGTTCAGCTCCATGTGTCATCCGATAGTGAAAAGGACCGCCTCCCACGCTGCAAATTGTTGAATACTCGTCCGACGCTCGTCTCCATGCCATACTCCATGTCGATTCTTCGCCAGAATCTCGCACTCTTTGTGTGTCACTATGCTGCAAGTGGGTTTTCTTCCAGCTTTTGCGTAGCAAACGGAATGAAAAACCAGAGCGCGCTGAAGGAAATTTGAAAGGAAACGGGCAAGCTTTCGGCAAGGTTTTTCTCCTACGATGCCCGCATGCCAATCTGCCTTGCACATATCAGCGCTCTTCAATACTGGCGTTACGCGCGTCGAAGCGGCCGCATGCCAAAAACGGTCAAGTCGGCGATTCCTTCCGAGATCCGCGCCTCCGAGGTGCGCTTGGCGCTTCGAAGTAATGCGCTTGCCGGAGTTCTCGAGGGCGAACCGCATTTCGTCGTTGTAGGGCAATCCTCGCGCCGGAGCATTGCGGGTGCGAAAGTGCACAGCGTGAATTCGAGCGAGCCCGGCGATATGGCGAAAATCGCGGAGGGCATATATGTCCTCTCGCCGGCGACGCTCCTGATGCAGCTTTCCCGAAGCTATTCGTTCGATCGGATCGCGCTGCTCGCGTACGAGTTTTGCGGGGGCTATGTGCTTGGTTCCGCAGATGGACGCGGGTTCGGGGAGGCCGCGCCTCTTGTCTCGCGTTCGAAAATGCTTGCGGCTGCGGCGTCGGCCGGAGCATTTCGCGGGTCGACCGTCATGCGGCGCGCCTTGGCGGTGGTGGCCGATGGCTCCGCTTCGCCCGCGGAATCGTCGCTTGCAATACTGCTTTGCGCGAAGCGCATGCATGGTGGGTATGGCCTGCCGCTTCCTAACATGAACTATCGCATCGAGGTTCGCGGTGAAGCGCGAAAGATGACATCGCGGCGTTATTTCCTTTGCGACCTTTATTGGCCTGAGGCCAAGCTTGACGTCGAATACGATAGCGATGCATTCCATCTGGGCTCGGCGAACTTGGCAAGCGACGCCGAACGGCGCAACACGCTGGTGGCGCTCGGAATTCAAACGATAACCGTCACCAGGGGCCAGATGCGCGATGCCGATTTGTTCGATGACGCGGCCCGATCCGTGGCGAGGGTCCTTGGGGTGCGACTCAGGGCCGAACGCTACAATTGGGCAGCTCGTCGGTTCGAACTTAGGCGAAACGTGCTTGGCCCTGACATCATTTGATTTCCACTGGCGAAAAATCGACATCGAGTGCGGCCAATGACGCTCGGCAGTGTGCATCATTGGCCGCAAAGCAGAGAATCGCGCCGAAATTGGGGCATTTTCGATGTGGAGCACGTGAAATTTGGCATATCGCTTCGGAATCAACTGCGCTGCAAGTCGATTTCTTTCCAGCAAAGGTGGGTTCGAAGAAGGCGACCGTGCTTCAAGTGGGATTTGTGCCACCGAATCGACTTCGGAAGGGGCCCTTTCGGGGCTCGGCTTCGGTCAAGGCCGTCCTGCTACTTCATGCAGCTTTCGCAGAAGGCGCAGGCCGAGGGGGTCGCTGCCAGGCCACCGAGTGCGCTTTCGCGCAGCTCGAAGGGAAGTGAGTTGCCCACGCGACGCATGGCTTCTACGGTTTCGTCGAAGCTGACGAGATTGCCAATGTCCGAAAGCGCGATTTGCGCCGAGACTATGGCGTTCGCTACTCCGGTGGCGTTTCTCTTCTGGCACGGTGCTTCCACGAGGCCTGCGATAGGGTCGCATACCAGACCCATGAGCCCACAGAGCGCGTTGCTCGCCGCGGCAAAACATTGGCGAGGCGTACCGCCGAACAACTCGCATGCGGCGCTTGCCGCCATGGCGCTTGCGGCGCCAATCTCGGCTTGACAGCCGCCTTCGGCGCCTGCGACGGTTGCGTTGCGCGTGATGAGGTAACCGATCGCCGCAGCATTGGCTAAAGCGCGTACGAGTTCGTCGTCTGAAAATCTGTGGAGGTCTTGCGCGGCCAGAAGCATCGCGGGCAATACGCCCGACGAGCCCGCCGTCGGCGCGGCCACAATGCGGCCCATCGAGGCGTTCGTTTCCAAAACCGCCATGGCATAGGTCGTCGCACGCGCCAGCAGAGGGTCGGCCACACTCGCCGGCGCAGGCGCGTTTGCGTTGACGTTTTCGCAAGACGAATCATTGATCGAGGCGTTGTCCCAGGCAGACGCGTTTTTGCGTTCGAGTTTCGAAAGCGCGGCCGCCTCGCCCCCGATGAGTCCGCCCATCGATTTTGTGGGGGCATCGATGGGGGCGGTTGCCGATTCTCGCATAACCGAAAGCGCGCGCGCCAAATAGCGCCGCGTGTTGTCGATGGCCACGCCGTCTGTTGCGAGCATGCAGCGTTCACGACGGCACATCGCTTCAGAGATGGCTACGCCTTCGCGCTCGCAGTAATCCAAAAGTTCGGTGCCGTTTGTGAAATCGAGCGTCTCGAACGCCGCTGCGGCTTCTTGAGGCGTGAGCCCTGCGGCAAACCCGCTTCCGACCGCTTCGCCTTTTATGGGAGCGATGGCCTCACCCGCTCGGTCGCTTCTAATGATGCGCACGTCGAAGATGTCGGGGTGTTTCGCAATGGCCGTTGCGATCTGCTCGTCGACTTCGTCGTCGGTTTGCATGATGGTGTAGGCGAGCTCTCCTTTGCGCTCGCGGAAAAGCTTCGTGGTCGCGATGTTCACGCTGAACACCGAAAGGCATGTGGCGATATGCGCGAGCACGCCTGCCACGTCGCGCTGTTTTACGACAATGCTGTGGAACTCGCCGGTTATGTGAACATCTGTTCCATTGATGCGGGTGATGACCGCTGCGCCGCCACCAACGCTCTCGCCGCGCATCGACACGTGAGCGCCTGTGGAGTCGGTCACGTCGATGCACACCGTATTGGGGTGGGGCATGGGTTCGTCGGGGCGCGGTTCGAATATGAAGCTGAGGCCAGCATTTTTGGCAATCTCGAATGAGTTCCGAATCCGTTCGTCGTCGGCCGCCATGCCGAGCAGGCCCGCAACGAGCGCCTTATCGGTACCGTGCCCTTGGTAGGTGTGCGCGAAGCTTCCATATAGGCGAAATGAAACTTGGCGCGGTTCTCCTGCAAGCAATCGGCGGCACATGCTTGCGATGCGCAAGGCGCCTGCGGTGTGGCTCGATGAGGGCCCAATCATAATGGGGCCGATGATGTCGCGAATGCCAAGAGTCCTCATAAAGCGTCCTTCTGCTGGTAATTCTATGGGCGTACGCGGAGCTTGCCTGCGCGCGTTTCGGCAATGGTACACTGCTTGAACTGTGAATTGCATGAAATGATACAAGGAGGAAACCCCATGCCTTCGATTCTGGTGTTTGGACACAAAAATCCCGACAACGATGCCATCTCGGCGGCGATTGGCTACGCCTATCTGAAAAACGAACTTGCCAAGAAAAATGGCGAAGACGCCACTTACGAGGCTTGCCGTTTGGGTGCTATGCCGCCCGAAACCGAGTGGATTTTGGGCGAGAACGGAATCGAGACGCCGCGCCTGATCGAGGGCGTGGGGGAAGGCGACAAGGTGATTCTTGTCGATCATAACGAAGCCTTGCAGTCTGTTGATGGCCTGGCTGACGCCGAGATCGTGGAAATCGTCGACCACCATCGCCTGGGCGGCCTCACCACGGCTCAGCCGCTTCGCTACAATGCCATGCCCGTGGGCTCTACCTGCGCCATTGTTGCGCGCGAATTCGGCATCGAAGGCGTCGATATGCCGAAGAGCATTGCCGCGCTGTTGCTCGGCGCCATGCTCACCGATACCGTCATCATGAAGTCTCCCACTACGACCGAGTTCGATCGTGGCATTATCGCCAAGACGGCTGCGTTTGTTGGTGTCGATCCCGTGGAATACGGCATGAACATTTTCAAGTGCCGCTCAAACCCGGCCGAATTGCCCGTCGATAAAATCGTGAACGCCGATGCCAAGGAATTCGAACTCTCGAATGGCAACAAGGTTTACATCGGCCAGTTCGAGACCGTCGATTTGCAGGCCGTGCTTGGTCGCGAGGCTGAAATTCGCGAGGCCATCAAGGCGCTCGTTGCAGAAAAGGGCTATCAGTTCGTGCTGTTCTTCGCCACCGATATTCTGGCCGAGGGCAGCCAGTTCATCGTTGAGGGCGATACCGAATTCGTGAACAAGGTGTTCGGCATCGATGTTACTGGCAAAAGCGTATGGATGCCGGGCGTTCTTTCTCGCAAAAAGCAGGTTGCCGCTCCTATCTTGGCGTCGGCCTAACAGTCAACGTGCAATGCCGGCGCTGCGTGCGGGCGGGGCGTCCATTTGCCCCTTGTGCGCAGCGCTGCGCGTGTCAAACACGCTTGACTGCGCGGCGGGGCAATCTGGCGCACCGGGCCCATGCTCGCTGGCTTTGGCTTAACCGGCGTCTGTTTCTCTATCTTGGAGAGAGGGTTCTTCTATGCACAAAATCGGGTTCATCGGATGCGGAAATATGGGGCGCGCCATGCTCTCGGGCGCTTTGCATGCAGGGCTGTGCGAGCCGGGCGACGTGGTGGTTTCGGCGCGGACGCAGGCGACGCTTGACGCCGTGCAGGCCGAATTTGGCGTTGACGTGGCGAAAAGCAACGTCGATGCGGCACAATCCGATATGGTCGTGCTTGCCGTGAAGCCTCAGATGTACGAACAGGTGATTGCCGAGGTGGCCCCCGCGATTTCGCCCGACGCCATCGTGGTGTCCATCGCGCCCGGTAAAACGCTTGCGTGGCTTGCCGAAAAAACCGGTGCCGCCAAAATTGCGCGTCTTATGCCGAACACGCCTGCGGCTATCGGCTGCGGCATGACGTCGGTCGCGTTTGGCGAAGGTCTCGACGATGCCGACAAAGCCCGTATCATGGCGTTCGTCGAATCGTTCGGGGAAGGCGAGGTGCTTTCGGAGCACCTTTTCGATGCGGCTACGGCCGTCGCCGGATGTTCTCCTGCGTATGTATATATGTTTATCGAAGCTATGGCCGATGCGGCCGTGGCTGAAGGTTTGCCGCGCGCTTCGGCGTATCGCATGGCCGCCGCAGCCGTCGCGGGGTCGGCACGCATGGTGCTCGAAACGGGCCAACACCCGGCCCAGCTTAAAGATGCTGTGTGCTCGCCAGCGGGCACGACCATCGAAGGCGTGCGCGTTCTCGAAGAGCGGGGGATGCGTTCGGCGGTCATCGAGGGGCTGCTCGCCACGGTGGAGAAGGCCCGCCGTCTTTGAGATTGGTTCTCTTTTCGTTCGTAGCAACGCCACGTGGCGGGTACGGTGTTCGTGCTGTTGCCGGCCACGCCGCATACCCATTGTTCGTGTGCGGAGTGATTGGCCTAAGATTTTTCTTGATTTGATTGTTCGTTGGCAAATGGAGGTTTTCGGAGCGTGTCGTCAAACGGAAGACAACGGCGGAGCGAAAACTCCGATCAAGACGAAGCGCGCGCAGCGGCGCGCGAACGCCTCGAGAGACGCCAACGTTCTCATGGCTCTTCGGCAGAGGGCAACTCGGAATCGCTTGATTTGGCTGGTCATCAAACGGCGAGGCGTCGTAGGCGCGATACCGACGACGCGCGCGTCATCGAGGCCAACAGGCCGCGCTCGCGTCGTTCGTCGACCGAGCAATCGTCAGCGGTTGCTGCGAGCTCGGCTCTCGAGGCGGCGCTTCTGAACCTCTACGCGGTCGTCTCCTGGATCGCTTCGGGGTTGGCGAGTCTTGTCCGTGTCGTTTTTTCATGGGCGCTTCGACGTCCCCGCGCCGCCCTCGTTTGCGTGTTTGCCGCGATCGTCGTTTTCGTGGGCATATCGATGTTTGCGAAATCGTGCAGCGCTCCTCAAGATGTGGCAGTTCCCGTTGAGGTAGAGCAGCCCTCCGAAGAGGTTCAAACTGAAGAAGTTCCGCAAGTCGAGCAGGCTGATTTTTCCAATCTGCCGGCCATGCTCGACGCTCAAAGTGTCGAGGCGCTGCGCGCCAAATCCGAGGATTCTCGCGTTGTGAAAATCGTCAACAATGCGCAGGCGTTTGAGGCCGACGGGGAAACTCTTCAGTTGAAGTTGCTCAAGCTGGCGGCGAAAGATTCCCAGGCTCTCGATTATGTTGCCGATTATCTTGACAAATATCCGGCGACTTCGGGGCAACCCTATGCGGAAGCAGTTTCAAAGGGAACGATTCCCGATCTTAAGCAATGGGATGAGCGCTGGGGCTACGTTGATTATTGCGGCTCGGCGCTTGGCTTAACGGGGTGTTGCCCAACGTCGTTTTCCATGGTGTATATGGGCCTTACGGGAAAGAGCGACAAAACGCCTGCCGATATGGCGGAGCTTGCCACGGAAGACGGCTATGCGGTTGACGGCTCGGGCACCGTTGGCGATTTCCTTCTTGACGAGGCGTCGTCCCTGGGACTTTCATGCCAATCCTTCTGGCCGTCTGCGGCGTCGCTTGAGTGGTATCTCGAAAACGGATTCGTTGTCATCGTCAACGTCGGTCCTGGCGATTTTACCGAGAGCGGCCACTTTTTCGTCGCATATGGCATGGCGGATGACGGGTCTGTCAAAATAAACGATCCCTATTCGAGCGTGAATACCGAAAAGGGTTGGGATGCAGACGTTATAGCTTCTCAGTCGATGGCGATGTATGCGTTCAAGGCACTATAAAGTGTGAAATGAGCGCTAAATGCAATATATACATTGCATTTTTTCGCGTCCTTTCACAACGGAGCGTTTCGTTCAAGAATTTTTTTGACGGTTCTTCACAATTTCTGAACTCTTAAGGGAAGATTACAGATCTGAACTGGGAGTTTGAGTATTTTCCGATATAGATACGCCCGGATGCGTGGCGTTTGACACCCCACGTCAGCGATGATAAAGTTTCGCCTTGCGTCTCGAGAGGGGCGTTTGTTTTCGTCTGCAGTGCTGCGTGACTGAAAACAAGGCTGGCACGAGCGAGGCTCCTGGGTTGAGATTGAGCTTTCGCGAAATGTCCGCCAGGGGAGGGCTGACCCACTCAGCCCAGGCAAGAACGAGCTTGTGCGGGTCGCTGCAAAGTGCCGGCAGGCCGTAAGATTTTAAGGAGAAGCTTTGCCTACTATTAACCAGCTGGTCCGCAAGGGCCGCGCCAAGCAGGTCGACAAAAAGAAGACCCCGGCGCTCAAAGGCAACCCCCAGAAGCGTGGCGTGTGCACCCGCGTGTACACCACCACCCCGAAAAAGCCGAACTCGGCGCTGCGTAAAGTCGCCCGTGTTCGTCTCGTCAACGGCATGGAGGTTACCGCCTACATTCCTGGCGAAGGTCACAACCTGCAGGAGCACTCTATGGTGCTCATTCGCGGTGGCCGCGTTAAGGACCTCCCGGGCGTGCGTTACAAGATCATTCGCGCCGCCCTTGACTGCGCTGCTGTGAACAACCGCAAGCAGGCCCGCAGCCGCTATGGCGCCAAGCGCCCGAAATAAGTATGAGTAAGTCGCGCGGGCCCCGATGGGCCTAATGGGAACATCCCCGAAGCGCGCACAGTCACCAAGGAGCATACATGCCTCGTCGTGCAGCAGCCGTCCGTCGCGAGATTCAGCCGGACGCAGTCTACAACAACCGTTTGGTCACGCAGCTGATCAACAAAGTCCTTCTTGACGGCAAGAAGTCCCTTGCCGAGCGCATCGTTTACGGTGCCTTCGACATCGTTGCTGAGAAGACTCAGCAGGACGCCCTTTCCGTCTTCAAGAAGGCCATGGACAACGTTCGCCCCACGCTCGAAGTCAAGCCCAAGCGTGTTGGCGGCGCAACGTACCAGGTGCCGATGGAAGTCAACCCCCGTCGTGCTACCACCCTCGCTATTCGCTGGATTGTCGATTTCTCTCGCAAGCGCAAAGAGCACACCATGGCTCAGCGTCTTGCCGCTGAAATCATGGACGCCGCCGAGAACACCGGTGCGTCTGTCAAAAAGCGCGAGGATCTTTACAAGATGGCCGAATCCAACCGTGCGTTCTCGCACTATCGCTGGTAGGTCGTGAGAGAACATGGCTAAGACCAACGACCTCAAACTTACCCGCAACTTCGGCATCATGGCCCACATCGATGCCGGCAAGACCACCACGACCGAGCGTATCCTGTACTACACGGGCAAGACGCACAAGATCGGCGAAGTTCACGATGGCGCTGCCACCATGGACTGGATGGTTCAAGAGCAGGAGCGCGGCGTTACCATTACCGCTGCGGCTACGACCTGCTTCTGGAAGAAGGACGGCGAGACCTATCGCTTCCAGATCATCGACACCCCCGGCCACGTCGACTTCACCGCTGAAGTTGAGCGCTCTCTGCGCGTTCTCGACGGCACCGTTGCCGTTTTCGACGCTGTTGCTGGCGTTCAGCCTCAGTCTGAGACCGTGTGGCGTCAGGCAGAGCGCTATGGCGTTCCCCGCATCGCGTTCATCAACAAGTATGACCGCGTGGGTGCCGACTTCCTGCATGCGATTCAGACCATGCGCGATCGCTTGAGCGCCAACGCCGTTGCCGCTCAGCTCCCCATGGGCGCCGAGGACAACTTCTGGGGCGTCATCGACCTCGTTACCATGACCGCATGGGACTTCAAGGCCGACGAAAAGGGCATGACCTACCCCGAGCCCATGGACGCCATTCCGGCCGAATTCGAGGCCGAGGCTGCCAAGTATCGCCAGGAACTCGTTGACGCCGCCGCCGACTGCGACGACGAACTCATGGAGAAAGTCCTCATGGACGAGGAGTTCACTGTCGAAGAGCTCAAGGCCGCTTTGCGCAAGGGCGTTATCGACTGCCAGATCAACCCCGTCTTCGTTGGCTCTGCCTACAAGAACAAGGGTGTTCAGGAACTGCTCGACGCCGTTGTCGACTACCTGCCTGCTCCTCCCGATGTTCCCGCTATCAAGGGCACCAACCCCGACACGGGCGAAGAGGACGAGCGTCCTTCCGATCCCAAGGCGCCGTTTGCGGCTCTCGCCTTCAAGATCATGACCGATCCCTTCGTTGGCAAGCTCACCTATCTGCGCGTGTACTCTGGTTCGCTCGATTCCGGCTCCTACGTGGTCAACGCCACCAAGGATAAAAACGAGCGCATCGGCCGCTTGCTGCAGATGCACTCCAATCAGCGCGTCGATATCGACAAGTGCTCCGCCGGCGACATCGTTGCCGTCGTTGGCTTGAAGAACACCACCACGGGCGACACGCTGTGCGACGAGAATGCACCTATCATTCTTGAGTCCATGCAGTTCGCCGACCCGGTTATCGACATCGCCGTTGAGCCGAAGACCAAGGCCGAGCAGGACAAGATGAGCCTTGCCCTTCAGAAGCTCGCCGAGGAAGACCCGACCTTCCGCGTGTCTACCAACCACGAGACCGGCCAGACCATCATCGCCGGCATGGGCGAGTTGCACCTCGAGATCATCATCGACCGCTTGCTGCGCGAGTTCAAGGTCGAGGCTAACGTGGGCAAACCGCAGGTTGCCTATCGCGAGCGTCCGGGCCACGAGGTTCTTGGCGCCGAGGGCAAATTCGTGCGTCAGTCCGGTGGTCGCGGCCAGTACGGCCATGCGGTCATCAACATGTATCCTCAGGAAGCTGGCAAGGGTTACGAGTTCGAGAACAAGATCGTCGGCGGTGTTGTTCCCAAAGAGTACATCCCTGCTATCGACAAGGGCATCCAAGAGGCTTTGCACACGGGCGTTTTGGCTGGTTATCCCGTCGAAGACGTTCGCGTTGAGCTCATCGATGGTTCTTACCACGAGGTCGACTCTTCGGAAGCCGCCTTCAAGGTTGCCGGCTCCATGGCCATCAAAGATGCCCTGCGCAAATCTGATCCGGTCATCCTCGAGCCCGTCATGGCCGTTGAGGTTGAGACTCCCGACGAGTACACCGGCTTTGTCATGGGCGACATCCCGAGCCGCCGCGGCATGATTCAAGGCCAAGAGCAGCGCAGCGGTGCTGTGGCCATTTCCGCGAAGGTGCCTTTGGGTATGATGTTCGGCTACGCCACCGACTTGCGTTCTGGTACGCAGGGTCGCGCGACGTACACCATGCAGTTCGATTCCTACGAGCCTGTTCCCAAGAACGTGGCCACGGATATTATCAGCAAGGCCGGCGGCAACGCCTAAACGGCGAACCGCTTAATTCATGGAGGAAATGAAAGTGGCTAATCAGAAGATTCGCATCCGCCTGAAGGGCTACGATCATGAGATCGTGGATCAGTCCACCAAGCTCATCGTCGATACCGCCCAGAAGACCGGTGCCAAGGTTTCCGGACCTATCCCTCTGCCCACCGAGCGCAACCTGTACTGCGTCGTTCGTGGCCCGCATGTCGACAAAGACTCCCGCGAGCAGTTCGAAATGCGCACGCACAAGCGCCTGATCGACATTCTCGAGCCCACCCCGAATACGGTTGATTCGCTGATGCGCCTCGACCTTCCGGCTGGTGTCGACATCGAGATCAAGCTGTAAGGAGTGTATGAGATGATCAACGCCATCTACGGCAAAAAGATCGGCATGACTCAGATCTTCAATGAGGACGACCAGGTTGTGCCCGTTACCATCATCGTGGCCGAACCCAACAAGGTTTGCCAAGTGAAGACCTCTGCCACCGACGGCTACGAGGCTGTTCAGCTCGGTTTTGGCGCCATCAAGCCCAAAAAGGTGAACAAGCCCATGGGTGGCCATTTCGAGAAGCTCGGCACCGAGCCCGTTCGCTACCTTCGCGAGGTTCGCGTCGAGAATGCTTCCGAGTACAAGACCGGCGATTTGCAGACCGTCGCGGCTTTTGCCGATGTGAAAAAGGTCGACGTTACCGGCACGTCTAAGGGCAAAGGCTTCCAGGGCGTTATTAAGCGCCACGGCTTTGCTGGCGGCCCTGGTGGACACGGCGCGCACTTCCATCGCGCTCCCGGTTCCATCGGCCAGTGCGCAACGCCTTCCCGCGTTTTCAAGGGCGTTCGCCTTCCGGGTCACATGGGCTGCGATACCGTTACCGTGCGCAATCTTGAGGTTGTTCGCGTTGACGCCGAGCAGAACCTGATTCTCGTGAAGGGCGCCGTGCCGGGCGGCAAGAACGGCATCGTTCGCGTCCGCATGGCCTAGTGCCCCGCTTGATTAGGAGAAACACCACAATGGCTACTATTGACATCAAAGACGTCGCCGGCAAGACGGTTAAATCCGCCGAGCTTTCCGACGCCGTGTTCGGCATCGAGCCGAACATCCATGTGATGCACACGGTCGTGCGTGCCTATCGCGCCGGCCTGCGTCAGGGCACTGCCAACACGAAGACTCGCGGCGAAGTTCGCGGCGGCGGTAAGAAGCCGTGGCGCCAGAAGGGCACCGGTCGCGCTCGCCAGGGTTCCATCCGCTCGCCTCAGTGGGTTGGCGGCGGCACCGTGTTCGGTCCCCATACCCGTTCTTATGCGTTCCGCGTGAACCGCAAAGAGGTCAAGCTTGCAATGCGCTCGGCGCTGTCTGCCAAGCTTGCCGATGAGCAGCTCATTGTTGTTGACCAGTTCGCTTTCGAGGCTCCTCGCACCAAAGACGCGAAGGCTGCCATGGAGGCTTTGGGCTTCGACAAGGTTCGCGCCACTGTCGTTATCGCCGATGACGACGTGAATACGTTTTTGTCGTTCCGCAACCTCGAAAACGTTAACATCATTCCCGTTTCGGCCGCCAACACCTATGAGCTTGTTGACAACAAACGTCTCGTGCTTACCGTTGCTGCCCTGGAACGCCTCGAGGAGGTGCTTGTGTAATGAAGGATCCCCGCGAGGTCATCATTCGCCCGGTTATCACCGAGCACAGCTACGACATGATGAACAAGAACACCTACACCTTCGAAGTTGCTAAATCTTCGAACAAGGTTGAGATTCGCCAGGCCGTTGAAGCCATCTTCAATGTGACCGTGACGAAGGTGAACACTCTCAACGTCAAGTCGAAGCCGAAGCGTGTTCGCATGCAGCCCGGCCGTACCCGTACCTGGAAAAAGGCCATGGTTACGCTCAAAGACGGCGACACCATCGAGCTTTTCAACGCCTAATATAAGTAGTCTTTGACCAGACTATATATCGAAGGCGAATACCCTCCAGCAATTGCTGGAGGGTATTTTTTATTGCGACGAATACGATTAGAAAAATTGGGCAGCGTGTCGTTGTTTCCCGTTGGCCGCCTTGAGTTCGCCATCGGAAATT